>NZ_LJSB01000194.1:0-216510 GCF_002742565.1 Pseudomonas sp. 2995-3
TTGCTGTTGCTGTTGCTGTTGCTGTTGCTGTTGCTGTTGCTGTTGCTGTTGCTGTTGCTGTTGCTGTTGCTGTTGCTGTTGCTCTGGCTCTTACATCCTTTTCGATGACGAAGTCAGCGGTCTTTTGATCTGCGCTTTTGATCTTGATCTGAAATCGCCCCGTTAAACACGATGGCCGGAATCTGACAGGGATTTGGGGGGTAAACCGGCAGGGATGCCGGTTTAGCCGCGCTGGGCCAAGGATGGCCCATCGCGGCGGCCCCCCAAATCACTGTCGGATTGCGGGCATGCCGAGCCTCAGCGAGGCACCGAGTGTTGGGGCGAAGACTTTTTGGTTACTTTTGTGTCTTTACAAAAGTGACCCGCTGTAAGAGCGGAACCATAGGCCGCCGTTACCGCAGCAACGGATATGTACACCGCCCACCGCCCACCGTCCACCGCCCACCGCGCCAAGGCAGTAAAGCTAACGCAACGGCCCCAACACCTGCCGATACCGCTCCACCCCCTGGGGCGTCTGCCTGACCAGGCTGATCTCCATGCCCAACGGATCCTCCCGCCGATTGCCACTCAACTGCCGCCAACCCTTGTCCGCCTCCCACACCCGCACCTGCACATCACTGACCCCACTCAACACCACAACCCCGCCTTTGGCCGCCGGCAACGGAAAGCGCTCCCGCGCAGGCGCCGCCGCACGGTACAGGCTGTCGCCCTTGAGCCACCAGCGCACGCGTTGCAATCCATCTCCGGCCACCGGTGCACTGCGAATCACCTCCAGCGTAAAACCCTTGCTGTCGGAGCTGCGCACCGTCACGGCGGCCAACCCGGCAGGTTTGGCGGTGTCGTCTTCGGTTGGGCCAGGCGCGCTCAGTTCCACGCTGGCGCGCAGGCTGACATCGCGTTGCAGCTGGTTCAACGCCCGCAACAGCGCTTCTGTCTGCTCCGTGCTGGCCTGCAGGTGCTGGTCGGCGCGGGTCACGCTGTCGAGCCCACGCCAGGCGATCAGGCTGACCACCGCCATCAGCATGATCGCCACCATTACTTCGATCAGGGTGAAGCCTTGCTGGGATGGGTTCATGGTTGAGTCACCACACGCATCAGCCCGGCCGCATCGCGCTGCAGGCTGAGGCTGTATTGGCCATCGGACAGCACCACGCGCACCGGCGGGCTGATCCATTCGGCGTCGAGTACGAGCACCCGCCCGGGTTCGATTGAGACCTGCATCGGCGTGTGTTCCCACGGGCGCGGGCGCAGTTGGCTGTCGCCCTTGAAGGTCTCGATACCTGAACCGTCATCACTGCGGCGGTTGAAGCCAAAGCCCTTGGCGTCGGCGCGCCAGGTGATGGGGCGCCCGTCCGCACGGGCTTCAGCCTGGGCCACTTGCAGCAGTTGGCTCAGGCGTTCGGCATCCTTGCGTAGCAGGTGCAGCGGGTCGGGCTTGATGGTCAGGCTGATGGCGGCACTGGCAATGCCGATGATCACCAGCACCACCATCAACTCGATCAGAGTAAAGCCTTGCTGTTTCATCGCCCGACTCCTGAACAACTGGTGAGCTTGTGAAATAAAAACGTGCGAATTGGCCTGTAGGCTGAAAGCACGCACAGACAGGAGGTTCCGCTCATGGCATTTGCTCTTCGATTTTCGCCCGCCCACGGTGTGCAGGCGCTGGCCTTGTTGGCGGCCCTGGCCGGGGTGGCGGTGTGGACGCCGTTGCTGCTGACATCCGCCGAGTCCCACACGCCCCAGGCCGCGCCCCAGACGCTGGCGGCGCGCAGTGACAACCCGGCGTTGCAGTGGTTTGCCAGCGCGCCCTCGGCGTTGCAGGTCAAAGTCTCGGGCGTGCTCGCCGGCGCGCGTGGCGCGGTGGCGATCCTCAGCCTTAACGATGGGCCGCCGCGCAGCTTCCTGCTCGGCGAGCGTTTGGGCCCCGGTGTGCGGCTGAC
This sequence comes from Pseudomonas sp. 2995-3, assembly GCF_002742565.1. Classification (NCBI taxonomy): domain Bacteria; kingdom Pseudomonadati; phylum Pseudomonadota; class Gammaproteobacteria; order Pseudomonadales; family Pseudomonadaceae; genus Pseudomonas; species Pseudomonas sp. 2995-3. The sequence continues at coordinate 1,941 of NZ_LJSB01000194.1, forward strand.
GGCCATTGAAGGTGATGGCGTGGAGATCGAGCGCGGCGGCGAGAAGCTGCGCGTCAACCTCGACAAGTTGCCGGACGCGCCCGCATTACCGTCACTCACTCGGCCATGACCTGGGTCGCCAGACGCGCCAGCGGCGGCGCTTCGCGGCTGGCATCGAGCACCAGCAGGCTGACCTGAAACAGGCGGCCATCGGCGTTGATGGTCTGCTCACAGCGCAGCTTCAGTCGGCCCTGGTCACAGTCGAAGGTCTTTTTGCCGCTGCGTAGCTGTCCGCCCAACCGCAGCTCCGCCAACCGACTTTGTCCGGCCAGCAACGCGATGGATTTGTCGCGCAGCAGGCCGTTGCTCTGGGTCATCAACCCGGCCACGCGCACGGCGGCCGCCATGGCCACAGCAATGATCGCCAGCGCCACCAGCACTTCAATCAGGGTAAAGCCTTGCTCCTTGCGGCGGCTGTACATGGCGCTCTCAAAGCCGGGAAACAGGCCCGCAGACTAGCGCCGGCAGTTGACCGATTAGCGACCAAACCTCCCGAGGATTTTCAATACGACTGACATGTGTTCTTGCAACACTGCGCCACGAAATGCACCCAAGCCAAGGAATGTCGAGATGGAAATCGCGCCCCTAACGTCCCCATTGCCAGGCCCGCGCGGCCAACGTGGCTTCACCTTGATCGAGATCATGGTGGTGGTGGTCATCCTCGGGATTCTGGCGGCGATGGTGGTGCCCAAAGTGCTCGATCGGCCCGACCAGGCACGGGCCACGGCGGCCAAGCAGGATATCGGTGGGTTGATGCAGGCGCTGAAACTCTATCGCCTCGACCACGGCAGCTACCCAAGCATGAACCAGGGCTTGAAAGTGCTGGTAGAACGCCCGGCCGACGCCAAGAACAGTAACTGGCGCGCCTACCTGGAGCGCCTGCCCAACGACCCGTGGGGCAACCCTTATCACTACCTCAACCCCGGCGCCAATGGTGAGGTCGATGTGTTCTCCCTGGGTGCCGACGGCAAACCGGATGGCGACGGCGTGAATGCCGATATCGGCTCCTGGCAGTTGTAAGGCCCGCCATGAACAGGCATTCGCCCGCAGCGGCGAAGCAGCGCGGCATGGCGATTATCAGCGCGCTGCTGATCGCGGCGGTGGTGGCGGTGATCGCCGGCGCCATGCTCACACGCCAGACCGTCTTCACCCGTAGCCTTGAGGCCGAGCAGCAGCGCGTGCAGGGCCAGTGGCTGTTGCTGGGCGCGCTGGAACAGAGCCGCCTGTTGCTGTGGGACGCGCGTAAAAAGGATGTGTTGACCCGCCTCGACCAGCCATGGGCACGCGCCCAGGGCGGTGTGTTTGAAGGGCGGCTGGAGGATGAACAGGGCAAGTTCAACCTGCGCAACCTAGTCAATCGCCAGCAACAAGATGACGAGCAATTGCAGCACTTCGAACGCTTGTGTCGGCTGATCGGCGTCGACCCGGCCGTGAGCCGTCGCATCAGCCAGCGGGTGATCGGCTCCTATGACCAGCGCGTTGTACACAAAGGCGCGTCGGATGAGCGGCTGCCGGCCAAATACCCGATGCTGCGCAGCCTCGATGACCTCAGTGGTATTGAAGGCATCGACCCACAGGTGCTGCGGCGCCTGCACGCTTTTGTCAGCGTGCTGCCCGGCAACACCTGGGTCAACGGCAATACCGCCAGCGCCGAAGTGCTCAGCGCGGTGGTGCCGCTGCTCAGCCTGGCCCAGGCCCAGGCGCTGGTGGCCGAGCGCGACAGCGGGCGCTGGTTTATCAACCGTGGCGACTTTGTTAACCGTCTGCGCATGCCCCAAGTGGCGATGGATTCGGTGCAGGTGGGTATTACCAGCGAGTGGTTCCGTTTGCAGGGCCAGGCCCGTCGCGAGCAACGCCGAGTGACGATCGAGGCGTTGTTGCACCGGCCCGAAGACCGCCAGCCGCAGGTGATCTGGTCGCGGGTGGGTGTATGAAGCGTTTGCGCATTGGCTTGCCGCCACTTGATCAACTGACGGTCGACAGCCCGGTGAACTTTGCCTGGCTGGACGCTGGCAGGGTGATCGCCGAGGGCCGCGAAAGCCTGAAGCAATTGGGCAAGCCCCGCCAGCCAGTGGACTGCTTCCTGCACCCGCGTGACAGCCTGTTGACCAGCCTGGAGTTGCCGCCATTACCCGCCGCCAAAACCGCTGCCGCCGTGGCCTGCGCCGCGCAGGCATTGATTCTTGGGCCAATCGATCAGATGCAGGTGGCTCACGGCCCGCGTGGCAGCGACGGTCTTGTGCAGGTGGCCTGGGTGCCCAAGGCCGGGCTGGCGCAACTGAGCCAGGTACTGGCGCAGGTGCCGCTCAAGCTACGCGGCCTGTACCCGGCGCCGTATGCCTTGCCGGTGGCCACGGCGGCGCTGGACGATGGGCATTTGCTCACGCGACATAGCCTGCAACAAGCCACCGTGCATCCACTGGGGCAACACGCCCTGGATCAAACCCTTGATGTGCAGTTGGTCGAGGCCGCGCAGCGCTGGAGCGGCGCAGTGCCCGCCTGGGGTTTGCAGGGGCAGTTCAATCAACGTGCTACCGGCGGCTGGGGCAGGGCGCTGGCCTGTGCGGCGCTGGCCGTCGTTATCTGGACCGTTGGCCTGAACCTGTACGCCGCCCGCCAGGCCGAAGAAGGCCAGCGGCTGAAGGCGCTGATGAGCCAACAGGTGCGCCAGGCCTTTCCCGAGCTGCCGGTGATCCTCAACCCTCTGCAGCAGGTGCGCCAACAGTTGGCGGCGCGGCAAAGCGGGGCGGCGGCTGATCCCGGCCAACGCTTTACCAGCCTGCTGCAACTGGCGGGCAGCCACTTGCCGTTTATGGTCGGCAGTGTCGACAGCCTGAGCTTTGAGCAGGGCCGTTTGCACCTGGGCCTGTTGGCCGACAGCCATAGCCCGGCGGCGCAAGGCGACTGGCAGGCGGCGTTGGCGGAAGCCGGTTTTGCCGCGACCCGTGATGAGCAAGGTTGGACCCTGGGGCCGGCAGACAACACCGTCACCCCGGAGGAGGACGACGATGAATAAGTGGCAGCAGGTGCGCAGTCAGTCCCATGTGTTCTGGACTGGCCTGGCCGTGCGTGAAAGACGCATGTTGGCCGGTGCCGGGCTGATCCTGGCGAGCCTGCTGACCTGGCTGGTGCTGGTTCAGCCGGCGCTAAAAAAAATCGACTATTGGCAGGTCGAAACCCCGAAGCTGCGTTCCCAGGCCGAAGCCTTGCAGGTGCTGTTGCAGGGCGTCGCGGCGCCGCGTCAGGCGGATGAAACCGCGCTGCGCCAAGCCCTCGACGGCGCCGGCCTGCAAGGTCATTACCAACTGCAGGCGCTGGCTCCTGGTGGCTGGCGGCTGATCTTCGAGAAGGCCCCGGCCGACCTTGTGGTGGACTGGCTGCTGGGTAACCCCCGTTCGTTTTCTTTGGAAGTGTCCGAGGCACGCTTGCAACGCGCCCCGGATACCGTCGACAACTCGGCCGGCACTGTGTCCGGGACCGTTCGCATGGATCAGGCGCTTGGCGCTAAGGAAGCTTCATGAAGTGGTCAGTCCCCAACTCCGCGCCTTTTCGCAAAGTCGCGCCGCTGCTATTGCTGGCCCTGAGCGCGTGCAGTAACCCGCAGTCACCCAAGCCTTTGCTGGTGGACAGCGAGCTGGGCCAGCCATTGGCCGACACGCGGCGCGGCGGCGAAACCGTGCTGGACCGCCAGCGCGAACCCGCGCCGGCCCCCCGCGTGCAGCACCCGGTGACCAACAGCGCCCGTGGCCATGCCCCGGCGGTGCTCAAGGCGCGCAACCCGCTGGGTGACCAGCCGGTACAGCTGAATTTTGTGGACGCCGATATCCAGGCGGTGGTGCGTGCCTTGTCCCGCGCCACCGGCCAGCAATTTCTGGTGGACCCGCGTGTAAAGGGCAACCTCACGTTGGTCAGCGAAGGCCAGGTGCCGGCGCATCAGGCCTACGAGATGTTGCTGGCGGCGCTGCGCATGCAGGGCTTCAGCGTGGTGGATGTGGGCGGCGTCGCCCAGGTGGTGCCCGAGGCCGATGCCAAGTTGCTCGGCGGGCCGATCTACAGCGCCGGCAGCAGCGGCATGCAGACGCGTACCTTTCGGCTGCAATATGAAAATGCGGTCAACCTGATTCCGGTGCTGCGTCCCATTGTGTCGCCGAATAACCCGATCAACGCCTACCCCGGCAACAACAGCATCGTCATCACTGACTATGCTGAAAACCTGGCGCGGGTGGCGCAGATTATCGACGGCATCGACACACCCAGCGCCATCGACACCGATGTGGTGAAGATCCAGAACGGCATCGCCGTCGATATCGCGGCCATGGTCGCTGAATTGCTGGAAACCCAGGGTGCCGACCAGACGCAAAAGATCAACGTGGTGGGCGACCCGCGTTCCAACTCGATCATCATTCGTTCCGGCAGCCCCGAGCGCACAGAGCTGGCGCGTAACCTGATCTACAAACTCGACAATGCCCAGAGCAACCCGAGCAATATGCACGTGGTGTACCTGCGCAACGCCCAGGCGGGCAAGCTGGCGCAGTCGTTGCGCGGGCTGTTGACCGGTGAGAGCGAGTCCGGGGTCAGCGATGAGGCCCGTGGCAAACTCAGCTCGATGGGCGGCGGCTCCCAGAACAACCAGGGCAGTAATACTCAGAACAGCAGCGGCACGCCCACCGGCAGTGGTGTGCAGTCGTCGGGCTACGGCCAGTCGAGCAGTTCGGGCAGCAGCGCCAACAGCAGCACCCCCAGCGATCAGAACACTGCGTTCAGCGCCGGTGGTGTGACGATCCAGGCGGACGCTACCACCAACACCTTGCTGATCTCCGCGCCCGACCCGCTGTACCGCAACCTGCGCGAAGTGATCGACATGCTCGACCAGCGCCGCGCCCAGGTGGTTATCGAAAGCCTGATCGTTGAAGTCAGCGAAGACGACGCCAGTGAGTTCGGCGTGCAATGGCAGGCTGGCAACCTGGGCGGCAAGGGCGGTTTTGGCGGCGTTAACCTGGGCGGCAGTGGGCTGGTCACCACCGGCAAGACCAGCATTGATGTGTTGCCCAAAGGGCTGAATATCGGCTTGGTCAACGGCAGCGTGGATATTCCGGGGATCGGCAAGGTGCTCGACCTCAAGGTGCTGGCCCGCGCCCTCAAGAGCAAAGGCGGCACCAACGTGCTGTCCACGCCGAACCTGCTGACCCTGGACAACGAAGCAGCGAGCATTTTTGTCGGCCAGACCATTCCGTTTGTCACCGGCAGTTATGTCACCGGTGGCGGCGGCACCAGCAACAACCCGTTCCAGACCGTACAGCGCGAAGAGGTGGGGCTGAAGCTGAACGTGCGGCCGCAGATTTCCGAAGGCGGCACGGTGAAGCTGGATATTTACCAGGAGGTCAGCAGCGTCGACACGCGCGCCTCGGTGGAGGCGGGCACGGTGACCCAAAAACGCGCGATCGACACCAGTATTTTGCTGGATGACGGGCAAATCATGGTGCTCGGCGGGTTGCTGCAGGACGGCTATAGCCAGAGCAATGACGCGGTACCGTGGCTGGCGGATATCCCTGGGTTGGGGGCGCTGTTTCGCAATGAAAAGCGCAGCGTCACCAAGACCAATCTGATGGTGTTTTTACGCCCCTACATTATTCGCGACAGTGGCGCTGGGCGCAGTATCACCTTGAACCGCTATGAATTCATGCGCCGCGCCCAGGGCGGGTTGCAGCCGGAGCACAGTTGGGCGCTGCCGGATGTGCAGGCGCCGCAGTTGCCTTCGGTGGAGAAGGCGATTCCCGGGGCGCAGCAGCAGGGGCCAAGGGCGGTGATTCGGGCAGTGCCGGTTTCTGGAAATTCGCAGCCATGAGTTCAGACAAAGATCAAACTGTGGGAGCTGGCTTGCCTGCGATAGCGGTGGGTCAGTTGAACATTTTTCAGCTGAAAGTCCGCTATCGCAGGCAAGCCAGCTCCCACATGTACGGTGGTGTATGAGTTTGCTCCCCTACGTCTGGGCCAAATCCCAGCGCATCCTCCTGCGCCCCACCGACACGGGCACTGTGTTGACCGTCTGCTCCTCAACCCCCGGCTGGTCGATCAGCGAGGTCCAGCGCCAATTCGGCCAATCACGCCTGGAGCATGTGCGCGACGACGAACTCGACGGCCTGCTCACCAGCGCCTACGCCGACACCGGCAGTGCCGCCGCCGTGGTTGGCGCGGCTGAGAACGAAGTCGACCTCGACCGCCTGATGCAGGACATGCCCGAAATCACCGACCTGCTCGACACCCAGGACGGCGCGCCGGTGATCCGCATGATCAACGCCTTGCTCACCCAGGCTGCGCGCGATGAAGCCAGCGATATTCACATCGAACCCTACGAAACCCATTCCGTGGTGCGCTATCGCGTCGATGGCACCCTGCGTGATGTGGTGTCGCCGCGCAAGGCGCTGCATGGCGCGCTGGTGTCGCGGATCAAGATCATGGCCCAGCTCGACATCGCCGAAAAACGCTTGCCCCAGGACGGTCGTATTGCCCTGCGGGTGGCGGGGCGGCCGATTGATATTCGCGTGTCCACCGTGCCGACGGGGCATGGCGAAAGGGTCGTGATGCGCCTGCTGGACAAACAGGCCGGGCGCTTGCAGCTGGAAACCCTGGGCATGCAGCCGCAACTGCTGGCGCGCCTGGATACCTTGATCCGCCAGCCCCACGGCATCGTGCTGGTCACCGGGCCGACCGGCAGCGGCAAGACCACCAGCCTGTACGCTGCCCTGGCGCGGCTGGATGCGAGCACCAGCAATATTCTCACCGTCGAAGACCCGGTGGAATACGACTTACCCGGTATCAGCCAGATTCAGGTCAACGCCAAGATCGACATGACCTTCGGCCTGGCACTGCGGGCGATTCTACGCCAGGACCCGGACATCATCATGATTGGTGAGATCCGCGACCTGGAGACCGCGCAAATCGCCGTGCAGGCTTCGTTGACCGGGCATTTGGTGCTCGCCACCTTGCACACCAATGACGCGGTGTCGGCGGTCAACCGCTTGATCGATATGGGCGTCGAGCCGTTCCTGTTGGCCTCGTCATTGTTGGGCGTATTGGCCCAGCGCCTGGTGCGGCGCCTGTGCCCGCATTGCAAGCAGGAAGACCCGGCGGTGCCTGGCACCTGGCGGCCGGTGGGGTGTGCGCAGTGCAACCAGATCGGTTACAGCGGGCGTACCGGCATCCATGAATTGTTCTGCGTTGATGACGATGTGCGCAGCCTGATCCACCAAGGCGCCGGCGAGCAGGATTTGCGCCTGGCTGCACGTCGCGCCGGCATGTTCAGCATGCGCGAGGATGGCGAGCGCTGGGTACGCAGCGGCGCCACCGCAGTCGAAGAAATCCTGCGCGTGACACGGGACGCCTGATGAATCGCTATCGTTACGAAGCCGCCGATGCCAGCGGCAAAATCGAAGCCGGGCACGTGGAAGCCGACAGCCAGAGCGCGGCGTTTGCCCAGTTGCGCAGCCGTGGCTTGACCGCGTTGCAGGTACAGATTGAGGGTAATCAAGCGGCGGCCGGCGGCGGCAGCCTGTTCACGCCCAAACTGTCAGACAACGATCTGGCCTGGGCCACGCGGCAACTCGCGAGTTTGCTGGGCGCCAGCCTGCCGTTGGAGGCGGCGCTGAGTGCCACGGTGGAGCAGGCCGAGAAAAAACACATCGCCCAGACCCTGGCCGCCGTGCGCGGCGATGTACGCGGCGGCATGCGTTTGGCCGACGCCTTGGCGGCGCGGCCACGGGACTTTCCATCGATTTACCGTGCCTTGATTGCGGCGGGGGAGGAGTCCGGTGACCTGGCCCAGGTGATGGAGCGCCTGGCCGATTACATTGAGGAGCGTAACAACCTGCGCGGCAAGATCATGACGTCGTTCATCTACCCCGGCGTGGTCGGGTTGGTGTCCATTGGCATTGTGATTTTCCTGTTGAGCTATGTGGTGCCGCAGGTGGTCAGCGCGTTTTCCCAGGCGCGCCAGGACCTGCCGGGGCTGACCCTGGCGATGCTCAATGCCAGCGACTTTATCCGCGCCTGGGGCTGGTTGTGTTTTGCCTTGATTGTCGGTGGGTTTTGGGGCTGGCGCCTGTACCTGCGCAACCCGCTGGCGCGGCTCAATTGGCATAGCCGGGTGCTGCGCTTGCCGCTGATCGGGCGGTTTGTGTTGGGGCTCAATACTGCGCGGTTTGCTTCGACCCTGGCGATTCTCGGCGGCGCTGGCGTGCCCCTGTTGCGCGCCCTGGAAGCGGCGCGCCAGACCTTGTCCAATGACCGCCTCAGCCAGTGCGTCAACGATGCCACTGCCAAGGTTCGCGAAGGCGTTAACCTGGCGCCTGCATTGGCGGTGGAAAAGGTCTTCCCGCCGGTGTTGATTCACCTGATTGCCAGCGGCGAAAAAACCGGTTCACTGCCGCCGATGCTGGAGCGTGCGGCGCAGACCTTGTCCCGCGATATCGAACGCCGGGCGATGGGCATGACGGCATTGCTGGAGCCGCTGATGATCGTGGTGATGGGCGCGGTGGTGTTGGTGATTGTGATGGCGGTGTTGTTGCCGATCATCGAGATCAACCAACTGGTGACCTGATTGCACCCGGTCAAATGTGGGAGCTGGCTTGCCTGCGATGGCATCAACTCGGTGTGCCTGATGTACCGAGGTATCTGCATCGCAGGCAAGCCAGCTCCCACATCTGGGTCGGTTTTATTCAGTTGATTCTGCTCGCTCCCTATATGCATCACTGCAACCTCGGGTTCCTCATTCCGTCACATCCAACCCACCGCGACACAGCCCACACCGCATCCAGCAAAACCCCGCTGAAACCCCGCTGTCACTTGCCCCCAAACCGCTCAAAAGCATGACCGAAACACCCGAGAATCTTTCGTAAAATCAAGCGCTTCCTCCCGAGGTTTTTTCCTTTTGCTGTCATCGGATGCTGCGAAATTGCCTACCCATGGCCTCAACCCCAGCCACCCCCGGAACACGGCTTGGGACCGAAGCCATAGCGTCATGCAAGAGCCCTCTACCCAAACGTACAAACACGACGAAAGGAGATTCTTCATGTTTAAGCGCACTATGATCGCAGCCTCTTTGGTAGTTGCAGCACTGGCTTCCGCACAATCCATGGCCGCAGTGGTCGGTGGCGGTGCCACCCTGCCGGAAAAACTCTACGGCAGCACGGCCACTTCGACCACGGCTACCGGCATCCTCTCTGCCACCGTCCCTGGTTTTAACCCTTATATCGGTGTAGGCAGCGGCGACGGCAAAAAGGCCTTCTTCGGTAATGATTCGACCAAGCTGAAACTGGCTGCCGGCATCACCGTTGACTATGCGGGCAGTGACTCGATCGTTAGCGTTGCGGAACTGGCGGCTTATAATGCTGACGCCGTGAACGGCCGTGCCGCCTACGGCCCGTTGATTCAAATCCCGGCCGAGGCCACGTCGGTGACAGTGCCTTACCACATCGACGGCAAGACATCGCTGCAGCTCAGCAGTGGCCAGTTGGCTGATATCTTTGCCGGCAAAATCACTAACTGGAACCAGGTGCTATTCAACGGGGCTGCGGGTCCAAACCTGCAGATCAAAGTGGTCTATCGCCAGGAAACCAGCGGCACTACCGAGATCTTGACCAACCACCTCAAGGCGGTAAAACCTGCTTCGGTGCCGGCTGTCAGCAACAGCTTCGTCACCGCCATCGGTTTTGACCCAGCCACCAGCGCTCCGGCCGGCTCAAGCTACATCGCGGTCACCGGCAGTCAAGGTGTTGCCACTGCCATTACCAACAACAACGGTGCCATCGGTTACGTCAGCCCTGACTATGCACAGTTCAACAGCGCTGCCGCTGTTGCTTCGGTCAACGGTTTCCTGCCGACTGAAGTCAACGTTCAAGCCAGCCTTGACGGTGTTGTACCTCCGGTTCTTGGCAGCGACGAAGCCAAAAATCCTCTGAACTGGGTCCCTACGTTTCCTAACCCTACCGCAGGCTACCCCATTGTGGGCTACACCAACCTGGTCTTCAGCCAGTGCTACAAAGACACCACTGACACCGCGCGTATCCGTGTGTTCTTGAACCGTCACTACACCGGTTTGAACAACGCAACCACCAGCAGCCACTCGTTCATCCCGTTGTCCGCTACTTGGCAGAAAGCTGTCCACGACAACTTCTACGCCACCACCAGCGCCCTGCGCCTGGGCGACACCAACACCTGCAACGGTATTGGCCGTCCGCAGTAAGCCCCGTCTCGACAGGGTTTGCCCCACAACCGGCAATGACTTCGCGTCATTGCCGGTTTTGTCGTTTCCTCGCCCAACCAGCCAGTTGAACCGCACTGCGTGAACATTGTGTGACAACAGTTCGGTCGCGCCCCCCGGCAACTGCCTTAAGCAATAACCCCGACACGTGGCCGCGCAGTGTTTGCGTGCCCGTCGTTCGCCTGACCCGTCAAAAGGACCTGTAAGTGATGCGTTCCCGACTGAAGCTGCCTGCTACCCGTGCCGACAAGGTGCCTGCCACCTCAGGTCAAGTGTTGCTGCTCAAACCCCTGGCCCAGGTCATTGCGCTGCTGGTGTTTGCCGGTGGTGCCCACGCGGCGCAGCCTCAGGCGTTCAGTTCGGGCTGGTTTTCGGCCAAGGGCGCAGCGCAAACGGCCGGCAGCGCACGACCGGGTGTGGTGATGCCGGGAACGCCGCCGCCGTTGTCCCAGCAACAGCGCGGCAACGAGCAGTTGCAGCGCTCCTTGCAGAACCTCAATACCAGCGTCGCCGCGATTGCCGCGCAACAGGCCGTGCAGGCCGCTGCCAGAAGCAGCGCGGGCGCGGCGCCGCAGAGCATCCACAACGGCCTGGGTGGTAATGGCTTGAATGTGGTGATTGGCGCAGATGGCAAGCCGCTGTTCGTCAACGCCGAAGGGCCGGTGCAGACCGATGCCAACGGCAAGACGCTGGTGTCGATCAAGCAGACGGCCGACAAGGCGATCCTCAATTGGCAAACCTTCAACGTGGGCCGCGACACCACCGTGCAGTTCCAGCAGAACAGCGATTGGGCGGTGCTCAACAAGATCAATAACAGCACCGCGCCTAGCCAGATCCAGGGGGCGATCAAGGCCGACGGCACGGTGATGATCGTCAACGGCAACGGCGTGGTGTTCAGCGGCAGCAGCCAGGTCAATGTGCGCAACCTGGTGGCGGCAGCCACCGGGTTCAGCGATGAGCAATTCACCGCCAGGGGCCTGTACAGCGCCAGCAACAGCGCGCCGAGTTTTGCCCAGGCCGCCGGCAATGTGACCGTCGAACGCGGCGCGCAGATCCAGACCCAGGTGCCCGCGACATCGACGGCGGGTGGCGGTTATGTGCTGTTGCTGGGCAAAGAGGTGGCAAACGCCGGGAGCATTTCCACTGCACGCGGCCAGACTGTGCTGGCGGCGGGCGACAGTTTTGTGATTAAGAAGGGCTACAGCACCGACGGCAATGTCACCTCCACTACACGCGGCAACGAAGTCAGCGTCACCGGCAGTGGCAAGGCCAGCAACACGGGGTTGATCCAGGCCTCTACGGGGGACATCACCCTGACCGGCCAGCAGGTGCTGCAAAACGGCGTGGTGCTTTCAAGCTCCTCGGTGGAAGCACGTGGCACCGTGCATTTGAAGGGCACCGGCAGCAACGTCAGCGTAAGCCTGGGCGAGGGCAGCCTCAGCGCCATTGTGCTCGACAGCAGCAACGCCCTCGACAGCCAGCGCGCCGGGTTGATTACCCCGGCGGCTGACCAGGCCGGTAACGTCGTGCCGGCTGACGTGTACCGGCGCGACCAATCCCTGGTGGAAATCACCAGTGACGGCACGGTGGACTTTCGCAGCGGCTCCCTGACGCTGGCAACGGGTGGTCAGGTCGGCGTGAAGGCGGCACAGCGCAGCTTGCTGCGTGACGGCGCAGTGATCGACGTGTCCGGCGCCATCGGCGTCAAGTTGGCGATGGAGTCCAACAGCGTCAAGGTCAATATCCAGGGTAACGAGCAGCGCGATGCGGCGGTCAACCGTGACGGCAAAACGCTGAACAACAACGATGTGTGGGTGGATGTCCGCGACCTGATTTTTGTCCCGGCCGGCACCAATGGCTATGCCACCGACCGCTGGTACACCGCGGGCGGCCTGCTGGAAGTGGGCGGCTATCTGGGCACGCGCAACCACGGCATTGGCGAATGGATGGCCCAGGGTGGCACCGTGACGTTCAGCGGCAAGGACGTGGTGACCCGGCAGGGTTCGCAGATCAACCTGTCGGGCGGCACCCTTGATGTGCAGGCCGGCAAGATCCAGCAAACCTGGCTCAAAGGCCCTGATGGACGCTTGTACGAGCTGTCCAGTGCGCCGGGGGATTTGCTTTATACCGGGATCTACAAGGGTTACGAAGACCACAGCCAGCGCTGGGGCGTGACCGACTATTACTACAACCCGCTGATCGCCCCGCGCGAGCGCAGCGAAGCCGGCTATACCGTCGGGCGCGATGCCGGGCGCCTGGTCGTCAGTACTGCCGGCGCCGTGCTGGAAGGGCAAATTGTCGGCGACACCTACCAGGGTGAGCGCCAGACCCAGGCTGCGCAAAAAGGCCTGGACGGTTACCTGCAATCGCAAAAAGCCGTGGCCCGTGGCGCCGCCCTGGTGGTGGGCAGCTATGTGCCGTACTACGTCAAGGACAGTGCCCAGTTGCAGTATGCCTTGGGCGCGGACGCCAACACGGCGAAGAACGTGGTGCTGGGGCCAAGGGCCGCTGCCGTCGCGGCCGGGTTGGACTTGAACAGCGCACTGCCGGCTGATCGAGTGTCGACGTTGTATCTGGACAGTGAGGCGTTGAGCGCGACGAAACTGGGATCGATCAAGGTCGCCAGCACCGGCTCGATTCTGGTCAATGGCGCACTGGAGGTGGAGCCCGCCGGTGACATCACCTTGTTTGGTCCCAAGATCGAGGTCAATGCCAACCTCACCGCGCATTCCGGCAGCCTGCAGCTGGGCAACGTGCAGGCGCAGATTACGCCGACCGGCAAGAACGACGTGACCCTTGGTGGTCGCGGCAGCTTGGTTGTCAATGCTGGCGTGTCGCTGGATACCAGCGGTCTGTGGAGCAACCAGTTGCTCAGTGTGAGCGACAGCAGCCGGTTGCCTTACCTCAACGGCGGCAACGTGGCCTTGCGCAGCAGTGGCGATGTGAGCCTGGCAGCCGGCAGCCGGGTGGACGTGTCTTCCGGCGCGGCCCTGGATGCCAGGAACCAGCTGATCGGTGGCAAGGGCGGCGACGTCACGCTTGCGGCCAACGCCAACAGTGCAGACAGCCGCGGCAACCTGGCCCTCAACGGCGAGTTGCTCGGCTATGGCGTCAGTGGCGGCGGGCGCTTGAGTGTGCAGGCCGGCAAGGTGCTGATCAGTGATCAGCCGGCCGCGCCCCAGGCGGGCACGCTGCAACTCGACAGCGGGTTCTTCAACAAAGGCTTTGGTGCCTACGACATCACCGGCAACGAAGGTTTGTTAGTGGCCGACGGTACTCAGGTCGACGTGACTGCGCCGGTTTACCGCCTCAATGACACCGCGCAAAACCTGGTGAGCGGCGCCGACCCGCGCAGCGCATTGCAAATCTGGACGCCGCCGCAATACCGCGAAACCCCCACCAAGGGCCAGTTGACCCTGCGCAAAGGCGCGAGCCTGAGCTTGCAAGCAGGTACCGCATTGTCCACTGCGGCGCAGATGGCTGCGGTGCAGGCGCGCATTGGCCAGGGTGCGGTGATCAACGTGGATCCGGGCCAGTCCATCGGCGTGCGCAGCATTGGCCAGTTGACCGTGGACGGCACGTTGAATGCCTGGGGCGGCACTATCACCCTGGGTGGCGTCAGCGTGCAGCCCACGGTGGCCGATGGTGTTGAGGCCAAAGGTCACGACCGTTCGATCTGGGTCGGCGAACACGCCGTGCTGGACGTGGCCGCACGCGCAGCCACGGCCGTCGACAGCCTGGGTCGACGCTACGGTGTGGTGGGCCAGGGCGGCACTATCGTGATTGGTGGGCTGATCGACCCGGCCACCGGAATCGCCAGCGCGGCCAACCTGTTTGTGGTGGTGCGCAAAGGCGCACGCCTGGACGCCTCTGGTAGCCAGGCGCTACTGGACCTGTCCGGTGCTGGCCCCACGGTGGTCGCCAGCCGTGGCGGCAACATCTCCCTGGCTTCCAGCAACGGCCTTTATCTGGACGGCACGTTTAGCGCCAACAGTGGCGGCGCCGGTGCGGCGGGTGGCAGCCTGAACGTGGCCCTAGAAGCGCCGTTGTACCTCGATACCGCCGTTGCCCGTGTGCGCCAGGCGCGTGAATTGATCTTCAGTGCCGCCGATTCAGGCGCGCCTTTACCGATCGGCAGTACGCCCGAAGCTGTGGCGGGCGGCTTGACCTACGGGTACGGACGGCTGACGGCCAACCAGGTCAGCGCCGGCGGTTTCGACAACCTGTCGCTGCTGAGCAACGGCCTGATCAGCTTTGACGGTGATGTGTCCTTGCGTCTGGGGCAGAGCCTGAGCCTGTATTCAGGGGCCATGGCTTTGACCGATAGCGCCGCGAAGCCGTCTCAGGTGTTTTTGACCGCACCCTATGTGCGCCTTGCCGGGGTGGGCAACAACAACAGCGCCACCGACAGCCTGGTGCGCCCGACGGTCCAGGGCGGCGTTTCCACTCAAGGTACGGCTGGCCTGTTGAGCGTCGAAGCGTCGAACGTGCTGGATGTGCGTGATAGCGTCAATTTCGGCGCCCATGCCGAGCGCTCCAAAGCGTTGGCCAACGGTATTGACCGGCGTGCCTTTGACCAGGCTCATTTGGTCAGCCAGGGGGATATGCGCTTTCTGGCCCGAAGCGCCGACAAAACCCAAACCGCCCTGACCACCCAAGCCGACCTGAACCTGATCGCCGCGCAGATTTACCCGGCGACCGGGGCCGTTGCCGAGGTGACGGCAGGTAACACCGGCGGTGAATTTGACCCGGCGCGTACGTTGCGCATTGGCCGGGTGCGCAGTACGGACCCGGCGCTGCCTTACTCAGTGTTCGGCAGCCTATCGCTGAACGCCTCGACCATCGAGCAAGGCGGTGTGCTTCGCGCGCCTATGGGCAGTCTCAGCTTGGGTGTGGACGGTGGTATTACGCGCGCTACCAAAGTGATCAATCTGTTGCCGGGCAGCCTGACCTCTGTCAGCGCAGGTGGCCTGGTGCTGCCTTATGGTGGAACAGTCGACGGCGTGACGTGGCGCTACGACGGCAAGCAGGTAGAGTTGTTGGGCGTTGGCGGCACCCGCAGTACAGGTAATGCGGCGGTGGGTGTGCAACTGGCGGGCGGTTCGCTGAATGTGCAACGGGACGCAGTGCTGGACCTTTCCGGTGGCGGCCAATTGCTTGGCGCGGCATTCGTTTCCGGGCGCGGCGGTTCCACGGATGCGCGCTACAACCCCTTGGTGCAAATCGGAGCGGACGGACGCTTTTCCTTACCGGGCCTGGCCACCAACCCCATCTATGCGATTGTCCCCGGCAGCCAGCCCTGGGTAGCGCCGAGCGGCGGCGAAGCGGGCGCGACCCAGCCTCTGGTCGGCCAGCAAATCAATATCGGTGCGGGTGTGCCTGGCCTGCCACAGGGGACCTACACCTTGCTGCCGTCCACTTACGCCCTGTTGCCAGGGGCGTTTCGGTTGGAGATCAACGGCTTGGCCGCGCCGTTCGCCAGCGGCGCGATGCACAGCGCCGCGGCCATGAATAACGGTTCCTGGTCAACCGAAGGCTTACTGTCGGTTGCCGGTACTCACATTCGTGACAGTTTATCGAGCCAGTTGATTGTCACTCCGGCTGAGGTATTGCGCCGTTATTCCCAGTACAACGAAACCGCTTACGCAGACTTTATTCGCGCGGATGCGGCACGCCTGGGTGTGCCACGTGCTGCGCTTGAAGCCGATGCCAAAACCCTGAGATTGCGACTGGTGGGCGGTCAAAAAGACCTGGGGTTCAGCTTTGATGGTGAGGGGCGCTTCAAACCCGCACAGGGCGGTTTTGGTGCCACTATTGCGGTGCTGTCCAGTGGCGACATAGAAGTGGTTTCTGACACCGCAACGGCCAGTAGCGCTGCATTGATGGCGTCGGTGCGGGCCAGCGACTTGAATGCCTTGGGGGCTGCCCGTTTGGTGGTGGGCGGTGAACTGACGGTGGTGTATGGCCAAGGTGGCAACTTCGTCAGGTCCGACCTGGCAGCCATCACCGCGAGCTCGGTGGTTGTGCGCCAGGACGCGACCCTGGCGGCGCCGGAAGTGTTCCTGGTGTCGGGCAGGTCATCGGGCGCGATTGAAATCGAGCAAGGTGCGTCGATCAATACCTTGGGGCGCGGCAAGGCCGCCTATGACTCCGATGATGGTTTTATCTACCGGCCGGGCACCCGCAGCGTGTTGGCAGTCTCCAATGGACGTTTGCAGATGCTGGCGCCGGTAAACGGTGACGGCCCCAGTGGGCCGGGCAGCATTCTTATCGGCCAATGCAGCCTGAGTGCCTGCAGCGGCGACGCATCACTCTATTCCGAAGGCTCGATAGCCTTTGCCACCACCAACCGGTTTGCCTTGAGTGACAGCGTGCGCTATGGCACCCGCCATCTGGCCCTGGCGGTGGGTGGGATCAACGTCGGCAGTGCCCAAGCGCTGGCCGACGCCGCTGCGCGGGGTGTGCTGCCGTCGGGCCTGACCCTCAACCAGCAGGTGCTGGACCGCCTGCTGCGCGGCGATGCTTCCAGCGGTGCACCGGCCTTGCAAAGCCTGGCGCTGACCGCCGGGCAATCGTTGAATTTTTATGGCAACACCACGCTGAGCACCCTCGACAGTTCGGGCAAGTCGCTGCTCGATGAGTTGCTGCTGACCACGCCTGCGATCTATGGGTACGGCAGCGCCAGTGATGTGGCGCTGATCCAGACCGGCACCCTGGTATGGGGTGGCGCCACCAGCACACCGCCAGCCGTGATCAGCAATGGGGCGGGTACCGGCAGCGGCACCCTGGAGTTGCAGGCCCGGCGCATCGCGTTCGGTTATGGCCGCGATGCCCAGCCCGACAGCCTGGCCAACAATGGCCGCATGACGCTGGGCTTTGCCACGGTCAACCTCAACGCCAGCGAACGTATCACGGCCAACCACAAAGGCAGCCTGACGGTACATCAGGCCCAGGGTGCGTACGAGGCCGGCAAAGGCTTCGCCTACAGTGGCGGCAACCTGAACATCAGCACGCCGTTGTTGACTGGCGAAGCCGGCTCGGTCAATCGCATCACTGTCGGTGGCGCGTTGACTGTGCAGGCCCCGGCCAGCGGCACAGCGCCGGTAGAGGCGGCGGCCATCGACGCCTTGGGCGCCGAGCTGCTGCTGTCCGGTCGCAGCGTGGCGCTGGATACCTCGGTGGTGCTGCCGAGCGGCAAGCTCACCCTCAGCGCCGATGAAGAACTGACCCTTGGCGCAGCTTCACGCCTGGACCTCAGTGGTCGCAAAGTGCAAATCAGCGATGTGAGTAAATACAGCTGGGGCGGTGATGTCAGCCTGGAAAGCCGTCATGGCAACATTCGCCAGGCGACAGGCGCGTTGATCGACGTGTCTGCGCAATTCAATCAGGGCGGCTTGCTCAAGGCTGTGGCGGTGGACGCCGGTGCCGGGCAGGTCGACTTGCAAGGGCAGGTTCGCGCCGGCAGCAGCGGTTATTACGATGCCGGTGGCACCCTGGTGCCGTACAAAGCCGGTGGGGTGGATATCCGCGCGCAGCAGGTAGGGGACTTTGCCGCCTTGAACCAGCGCTTGAACCAGGGCCAGGTCGTTGGCTCGCGCAGCTTCCAGCTCAAGCAGGGCAACCTGGTGATTGGCGATGAACTCAAGGCCAATCAAGTCAATGTCTCGGTGGATAACGGCAGCCTGACGGTGCTGGGCACCATCGATGCCAGCGGCGAGCGGGTCGGCAGTATTCGCCTGGCCGGCAAGCAGGGCTTGACCCTTGCCGGCAGCGCGCTGCTGGATGCGCACGGCAGCGTATTGCGGGTCGACAGCTACGGCAAGATCATCGATGCGCCGAACCGGGCGATGGTGGAACTCAACAGCGGCGATGGTCAATTGACCTTGGCCGATGGCGCGCGTATCGACCTGCGCCACGGCACCGCTGCGGCCCCGGGCAGTGGTCCGGGACACTCTGACGGCGTGGCCCGGGGCACGCTGGAATTGAACGCACCGCGGCTCAATGCCAATGACGTGGCCATCGACGCCAGCGGGCAGGTCAACATCCAGGGCGCCCGCTCCATTGCAGTCAACGCGGTGGCCCGTTACAGCGATGCGCCGGTGGGCACAGAACCGTCGGCCAGTGGCCGACCGTATCAGGTGATTGACCAGAACTACCTCACGCAAAAGCACGCGCTTGCCGAGGCTTTCATCAACAACGCCCTTAACAACGCCGGGCTGATGCAGGGCAAGCTCGCGGGCTTGAATAACAGCCGTTATACCGAGGCGTTCCACTTGCGCCCAGGTGTGGAGATCGTCACCCAGGGCGACCTGGTGGTGAGCGGCGACCTGGACCTTTCCGGCTACCGTTACGCCAGCGTCAACCCCAACACGCCGAAGACTTCGGTGTACGGCTCGGGCGAGGTGGGCAGCCTGGTGGTGCGTGCCGGTGGCAACCTGGATGTCTACGGCAGTATCAACGATGGCTTTGCGCCGCCTCCGAAGACGCCGGACGATAACGGCTGGGTGCTGACGCCGGGGCTGCAAGGGTTCGGTGCCGATGTGATTGTGCCCGGCCCTGGCGTGGTACTCGCCAACGGCAGCGCATTCCCCACGGGCAAGACCCTCAATTACCCGTTACCGATCCAGGCCACTGCATTGGCCCAAGGCACTGTGCTGCCGACCCGAGGCACACTCGACGCGCCACTGACCCTGCCGGCCAACACGGTGTTGAGCGCGACGGTGCGCGACAGTGGCGGCAACCTGTTGTACGCCGCGGGCACCTTATTGCAGCAGCCTGTGGTGCTGGCGGCCGGAACACAACTGGAGGCGGGCACGGTCTTGGCCGGCGCGGCTTCGCTGCGCGCCATGACCTGGCCGGCGGGCGTGCCACTGCCCAGCCGTGGGGGCGTGACGGGCAGTGCAACGGACGGTGTGTTGCTGGCCGGTGACATGGCCCTCAAGGTCGGGGCGCTGATTCCGTATGGTACAGACGTCAAGTTGCCCAATGGTGCGGTGTCGGTACCGTTGCGCACCGTGACCGGCGCCACGGCGCGCCAGAACTGGGCCGTGGCACCGATGCTGGCCGAGGGCTCGCAGTCGTGGTCATTGCGCCTGGTGTCCGGTGCCGATACCCAGGCGGCTGATACCCGTGCGATCCAGCCAGCCTACGCCGGCGACCTGACCCTGGCCGACACGCACTACGGAATCTATGAGACCCACGACAAAATCATCATCCCGGCGCAACCGGCGCGGCCGGGTGGGGCATGGTACTGGAGTGATTTGGCCGCCGAGCTGTTCGGTTACGAGGCAGGGACTCCAGTGTCGCAGTCCGAGTCGGGATTGTGTGATGAACCCGACATGTGTATTCGCGTCAAGTACGTATGGAGCGACCTCGGGGAACTCTTCGGCTTTGTACCGGGCCAGCCGGTATCGCCTCAGGACGAAGGCACCTGCGACCCTGATTTGTGCGTTTCCCTGGGCGAACCGATTCCAGCAATACCTGAGCAGGTCACCATCGGGCCGGTGAAACGGGTCTCACCCGTGAGCCAGCACTTTAGCGTGCTGCGCACCGGCACCGGGGATCTGGACTTGATAGCCGCGGGCAATGTGGCGATGAAGTCGCCCTATGGTATTTATACCGCCGGCGCCTCCAGTGCTTCTCGTGCAGGCAGTGCCGCCGCTGAGTTTGATCGCGCTCGCGCCACCTCAGCGGATGGAACGGTGCTGGGCAGCGCGGCCAAGGCGTATGAAACGCTTGTCGATAAAAGCAGCCCCTATGCCGCTTGGTATCCCGATGGGGGCGGCAATTTGTTGTTGCGCACGGGTGGTAGCCTGACAGGCGATGTTTGGACGCCGCTCACCGACGCGATCATGCCCAATGACGGTCGCACTCAACTCAACAGTGCGAACCTGGGCAATTGGTTGTGGCGCCAAGGTACCGGAAACACTGCGGGTGTGACCCCGACACCTGCCAGTTGGTGGATCAATTTTGGTACTTACGTTAAAAGCGACAGTGGTGCCAACATCGAACTCGAAGACCGCGCACAGATAAACCTGCTTCCACGCCTGGTGGGGTTCACAGGTGTAGGCACCCTGGGCGGTGGCAACCTGACCCTGGACTTGGGCAGCGATGCCGGCATGCTCGTTCGTCGCGGCGATCCCGGTGCAGTCAGAGCACCGCGCAGCGAAGGGTTGGTGCTGGCTGTTGGCAGCACTGGCCGGGTGGTCGACGGGCAATTGCTGCTCACCGGTGGCGGTGATCTGGATGTGCGCATGGGCGGTGATTTGAACCCCGGGCTGGATGCCCGCGCGAGCCGTGATAAATCCGCTACGTTGTCAGCCGATTATAAAGCGCAGGTGCTCAGCCTCAACGGCGTACTGACCAACCTGCGTGGTGCATTGAACCTGCAAGCAGGCAGCCTGGGGGGCATTGCCTTGAACTACGGTGAAGTGCCCGGATCTCAGGATGCCAAGGACAGCCGTGCTTACTCACCGTACACCGCCAGCCTGGGCACGGCCACGGGCGGTATCACGTTGATGTTGGGGGACGCCACGGCCAACCTGTCGACCCGAGGTGACTTGGTGCTGGCGGGGACAGGCGATCCAGGACGTGTTTCTACCGAAAATACCCAGGCATTCAGTTACAACGGCACAGACTATGGCAATGGGACCACCTGGTTCTCGCTGTGGACCGATCGCACGGCCATTGACCTTTTTTCCGCAGGTGGCAGTTTGACGCCTAGCATGCAGAGCATGTCGCTTGCCAGGTCAGGCATCCTTGCGCCTTTGCAAGGGCAGAACTACTCAAGCTCCGATGGGCGTTTTATCTTCCCTTCCAAACTGGGCGTGGTGGCAGCCAATGGCAGCATCTATCTCGGTGCGTCCGCGTTGGGCGTTGGCCCGCTGCCCAATAATCCCGTTTACTCGTTATTGCTGGCGCCATCGAGCCAGGGGCGGCTGGCGATGTTGGCCGGCGATTCCATCTACGCCAGTGGCTATGCAGTCAACCAGTCGGGTGACAGCCTGAGTTCCATAGCGACGCCTTTGGCGCCAGCCTTTGTTGGCAGGAACGGGTTCAATCGCGTCATCGACAACCTGGGCGGTGACGCGATACAGGCTGATCTTTCCTTGTTTGCCTTGCGCAGCCCAACCGATCTTGCGCGCCCGCCAGCCCAGACACAGCCGGCCAGGTTTTATGCCAATCAAGGCGATATCGTCGGCTTGCGCAGTGGTGAAATCATCACGTTCAGCAGCGGTCGGCAAGGGCAGGTCCGCTATGAATCCGCAGGTCCGGTGTGGATGCGAGCGGGGCGCGATATTGTCGGCTCAGGCACGTATCTGGGCACATCCACGGTGTTTCCGGCGTTGCTTGCTGACAACGGCGACTACATAGGCGAAAGCCGCGGCAACCTGTTCGTGCATAACCGTCCCGAGGATGTCTCGGTGGTGTCTGCCGGGCGCGACATTACCTACAGCAGCTTCAACGTCGCCGGCCCCGGCACCCTGGAAGTCAGTGCCGGGCGTAATCTATTGATGGAAGACAAAGCCTCCATCACCAGCCTGGGCCCGGTGGCGGTGGGGGATTCCCGGCCAGGTGCGTCTATCGTGCTGGAAGCCGGGGTAGGGCCTAACGGCCTGGATTACCTGAAGTTCGTCACGCCTTACCTGGACCGCGCCAACCAAGCGCTCGACGGTGTGCCCCTGGCCGGGCAGACGGGCAAGGTGGTGAAAACCTACGAGGCCGAGCTGTTGCAGTGGCTCAAGGAACGCTATGCCTTCAGTGGTGATGCCGAACAGGCGCGGGCGTACTTCGCTGGCCTGGGGCCTGAGCAGCAACGCATTTTTGCGCGCTCGGTGTATTTCGCTGAAGTGCGCGCGGGCGGTCGTGAATTTAACCTGAGCGCAGGCCCGCGTTCCGGCAGCTTTTTGCGCAGCCGCGCGGCTATCGACGGGTTGTTGCCGAGCAAGGACGTGGCGGGCAACCCGATCGTGTATGACGGCGATATCACCCTGTATGGCGGTGCCGGGGTGCATACCCGGTTTGGCGGCGATATCCAGATGCTCAGCCCTGGCGGGCAGCAGGTGTTCGGGATCGAAGGCACAGCGCCGCCGGCGACTGCGGGGGTGCTGACCCAAGGTGCCGGGGATATTCAGTTGTACGCCCAGGGCAGCATCCTGTTGGGCCAGAGCCGCATCATGACCACCTTTGGCGGCTCGATTCTGGCGTGGTCCGATGCCGGTGATATCAACGCCGGTCGGGGTTCGAAAACCACCGTGCTCTATACCCCGCCGAAGCGGGTGTATGACAACTGGGGCAATGTGACCTTGTCGCCGAACGTGCCGAGCGCGGGGGCGGGTATTGCGACGTTGGCGCCGATTGCCGAAGTGCCGGCCGGTGATATCGACCTGTTGGCGCCGGCGGGCACCATTGATGCGGGCGAGGCGGGGGTTCGTGTTTCGGGCAACGTCAACATTGCGGCGTTGCGCGTGGTGAACGCGGCCAATATCCAGACCCAGGGCAAGTCGTCCGGGGTGCCGGTGACGGCGGCGGTCAACACTGGGGCGATGACCTCGGCGAGTGCGGCGGGGGCGGCGGCTTCCCAGGCAGCGGAGGACGCGGCGCGCAGTCAGCAGGCGGCGGCGAAGCAGGGTAGGGCTTCGATCGTGACGGTGGAGGTGTTGGGTTTTGGCGCTGAGCCGGTGGAGCGTGAACCGCAGCCTGCGGGCCAGCAAAAGACCTCGGGGTATAACCCCGGCAGTCCGGTGCAGGTGTTGGGCGCGGGGCCGTTGAGTGAACAGGCGCGGGCGCGGTTGACTGACGAGGAGCGTAGGCAGATTAGTTTGTAAGGGTTTTTGCGGGACCTCTCGTTGTAAGGTTTGGGGCGATCGGTGATTGCCCCTTTTTTTTGCGTGTATATCCGTTATTTGGGTGATGGCGACCTATGGTTCCGCTCTTACAGCGGGTCACTTTTGGCAAACGCCCGGAATGCCGGCCCAGCCAAAAGTAACCAATCTGAATACACTGAAGAACTGCTTTTCTGTGGGAGCTGGCTTGCCTGCGATGCAGACACCTCGGTACATCAGGTTCACAGAGTTGATGCCATCGCAGGCAAGCCAGCTCCCACCTTTGATCGAGTGTGGCTCTGCTGTTGCTGTTGCTCTTACATCCTTTTCGCTGACGAAGTCAGCGGTCTTTTGATCTGCGCTTTTGATCTTGATCTGAAATCGCCCCCCAAATCACTGGCGGATTGCGGGCATGCCGAGCCATAGCGAGGCACCGAGTGTTGGGGCGAGGACCTTTTGGTTACTTTTGACTTGGCCGGCATTCCGGTCCTTGCAAAAGTGACCCGCTGTTAGAGCGCAACCAATAGCCGCCGTTACCTGAATAACGGATATACACCCCTACAATCTCTCAGCAAAAATTGCCCCCGAACCAATCCCAAATGAAGCTTTCATGACAAAAGTTCGGTAGCCCCCACCCACTCCCGTCTTGCCTATGTAACGCGCTGCAGGCGATCAAAAGTCGCCTCCAAAGCCGTCAGCAGGACGCCAGGAGTGGGGCAATGGGAACTATGGAACGTTATTCGAAAGTCGGCATGCAGGAGCTCGATCAGCGCCTGTCGAAGATCGTCGAAGCCGCGCGCAAGAAGCCGGTTTCGGTATACCGCTACGGCGCGCCGTGGGTGTGGATCGTCTCCCAGGACGATTGGCAAGGCGCCTTGAAGGAAGTCTCCAGCTACATTCCGGCGGGCCACTCGCTGGTGTTGTTGCGCCCGCAGATCGACGACGTGCTCGAACAGTACCGCGACTGGCTCCAGCCCGAGCCGGGCATGTTGATCGCGCCGCACACCGTGGTGCACATCCTGTTGCTGCAACTGCTGTATTCGGTGCCCAGCGAACAGCAACTGCACGAGCAGCTCAATTACAACCTGCTGTTTCGCTGGTTTGTCGGCCTCGACCTGACCCAGAAGGTGTGGAGCCTGCACGCCCTGCAGCGTGACATCGCCAGCCTGCTGAACAACCCGCAGGCGGTGCAATTGATCCAGAAAATCATCGGTGAAGTGTTTTGTGGCGCCTTGCTGCACATGCCGGAGTTCTCACTGAACTTCGCCTTGTTGCACACCTGGCTGGCCCGGCACAGCCATCTTTCGACCACCAGCAATTGAGCAGGCCGAACGCCGTGCAATCGGTGAAGGCGCGCCACTTTTTTAGACAACCAGGGGGCAGTGTGGAGCATCTGTTCAAGTCAACGCTGGCGCTGTGCCTGACGCTGGGGGCCTTGGCCCAACCCGCGCTGGCCGAGGAGGAGGGCGCAGCGCGGCGGGTCGACGTCAACGAATATTTCGTGCGCGGCAATACCGTGCTGGATGCGGCGGCCATCGAGGAAGCGGTGTACCCGTTCCTGGGCCCGCAAAAGACCCTCGGTGATATCGAAGGCGCTCGCGATGCGCTGCAAAAGATCTACCAGGCGCGTGGCTATCAGTCGGTGTTTGTGGAGCTGCCGGAGCAGAAGGTCGATGACGGCATCGTCTACCTGCAAGTCAGCGAAACCAAGGTCGGCCGCGTGCGCGTGGTCGGCGCCAAACACTATTCGCCGGTGGAAATTCGCGAAGACGTGCCGGCGCTCAAGGAAGGCGCGGTGCCGGATTTTGCCAGTGTGCAAACCCAGCTCGCCGGGCTTAACCGGGGCGTCGGGCGCCAGGTCACGCCGCTGGTACGCGAAGGCGCGCGGCCAGGCACCATGGACGTGGACCTGCAAGTGGAAGACCAGAACCCCTGGCACGCCAGCATCGGCCTGAACAACGACTACAGCGCCGACACCGAGAAGCTGCGCACGGTGGCGACCCTGGGCTACGACAATCTCTGGCAACTGGGCCACAGCATCTCGCTGACCTACTTCACCGCGCCCCAGGACAGCAGCAATGCCAAGGTCTGGTCGGGTTCCTACAGCGCGCCGCTGGATGAGCGCTGGACCTTGCAGTTCTCCGGCTACCAGTCCGACAGCAACATCGCCACCATCGGCGGCAGCAATGTCTTGGGCAAAGGCCATTCCTACGGTGTGTCGGCGATCTACAACCTGCCGGCCAGTGATAACTGGGCCAATTCGTTCTCCTTCGGCGTGGACTTCAAGGACTTCGACGAGCAGCTCAAATTGGGCAGCAATGCCGACAAGGTGCCGCTCAAATATGCGCCGTTCACCTTCGGCTATAACGGCTATCGCTACAGCGAGCAATCGGCCCTCAGCCTGGGCCTGAACCTGGTGGTCGGCACCCGTGCGTTCTTCGGCTACGGCAGCGATGCCCAGGAATTCGAATACAAGCGCTACAAGGCCAGCCCGAGTTTTGCGGTGCTTAAAGGCGACACGACGTACACCTACACCTTCGCCAGTGATTGGCAATCGGCAACCAAGGGCGGTTTCCAACTGGCCTCCGGGCCGCTGGTGTCCAACGAGCAGTATTCCGCCGGTGGCGCCACTTCGGTGCGCGGCTACCTGGCGGCAGAGCGCACGGGGGACGAGGGCCTCCTGTTCTCCCAGGAAATGCGCACGCCCTCATTGGCCAAGTTTCTTGGCAGCTACGTGCAGGAATGGCGCTTCTACGCGTTCGCCGAAGGCGCGCGCCTGCGCCTGCAAAAGCCGTTGGCCGAGCAAGAAGACGAATACAGCCTGGCCAGTGTCGGCCTCGGCACCCGCGCCAGTTTGAGCAAATGGTTATCCGGCAGCCTGGACTGGGGCTACCCGCTGCTCGATGGACCGAACACCCAGAAGCAGGACTCGCGACTGCACTTCAGTGTGCAGGCGACTTTCTGACCTTTTCTCCCGGAGACTTCACCATGCAACGCCTATTTCTGAGCCTGTTGATCTGCCTGGGCTTCGCGCTTCCGGCCACCGCCCATGCCTGGTGGCAGGACGATTGGCACTACCGCAAACAGATTACCGTGGACACTACCGCCCAAGGCGCGGCCATCAATCAAGCCCTGGGCCGCACCGCGCTGCTGGTGCGTCTGCACACCGGCAACTTCACCTTCGATGGGGTGAAGGAGGATGGCAGTGATCTGCGCTTTGTCAGCGCCGATGACAAGACCGTGTTCAATCACCAGGTCGAAAGCTTCGACCCGCTGATGGGCATGGCGCTGATCTGGGTCGACGTGCCCAAGGTCGAAGGCGGCCAGCGCCAGGAAATCTGGATGTACTACGGCAATCAGAAAGCCCCGGCCATCGCCAACGGCCAACTGACCTTCGACCCGAACTACACCGGCGTCTACCATTTTGACGGGGCCAACGGCACCCCGGCCCGGGACACCACGGCCTACAGCAACACCGCGCTGAACGCCACCGGCGCCAGCATTGATGGCGTGATCGGCCGCGCCCTGCAGTTTGGCGGCCAGCCGCTGATGCTGCCGGCCAGCCCATCCCTGCAACACGCCGCCGGCAGTGCATTGACCTTCAGTGCCTGGCTGCGCCTGGACCAGGCCAGTGGCGAGCAAATCGTCCTGGCCCGTCGCGATGGCCCCCACAGCCTGTTGCTGGGCTTGAACCAAGGCACGCCGTTTGTGGAAATCGACGGCCAGCGCGCGGTCTCCACCCAACCGTTGAACCCGGGCCAGTGGCAACACCTGGCGTTCACCGCCGAGGGCGAAAAAGTCGCGCTGTACGTCAATGGCCGTGAAACCGCGAACCTGGCCGTGGCCGTGCCGGCCTTCACTACACAGACGGCGATCGGTGCCGATGTGCCGGAGGCGGGCAGTACGCACCTGCCGTTTGCTGGCGCCATGGATGAGTTGCGCCTGTCGAAAGTGTCGCGTCCGGCCGCGTTGCTGCTGGCCGATGCGAGCGCCCAGGGCACCGAATCCAAGCTGGTGGCGTATGGCGTGGATGAAGAACAGTCGGGCTTCGGTTTCGGCAGCCTGGGCTTTTTGCTCAAGGCCGTGCCGATTGACGCCTGGGTGATCATCCTGGTGCTGGTGGCGATGATGGTTCAGTCGTGGTTCATCATGCTGCGCAAGAACCGTCAGGTCGGCCGCGTGAGCAGTGCCAACGAGATCTTCCGTGAGCACTTTGCGCAGATCGGCACCCGCCTGGAAATGTATGCCGATGACGCCCAACTGGCCGAGCGCCTGGGCCACTCTTCGCTCTGGCGCCTGTACCTGGTGGCGGTCAAGGAGATCCGCACCCGCCGTGCCCAGGGCGCAGATACCTCATCGGTTTCGGCGGCCACCATCGAAGCAATCCGCTGCTCCATGGACGGCGTGCGTACTCGCGAAAACCAGGCCCTGAGCTCGAAATTGTCGACCCTTTCCAATGCCATCGCCGGCGGCCCTTACATCGGTCTGCTGGGTACGGTGCTGGGGATCATGGTGGTGTTCCTCGGCACGGCCATGGCCGGTGACGTGAACATCAATGCCATCGCCCCCGGCATGGCGGCCGCCTTGCTGGCCACGGCCATGGGCCTGTTCGTGGCGATCCCGGCGCTGTTTGGCTACAACCGCCTGATCACGCGCAACAAGGAAGTCAGCGCCGATATGCGCGTATTTGTCGATGAGTTCATCACCCGCCTGGCGGAAATGCACGGCGAGAGCCAGTTCAGTGAAGCCGCCCACTCGCGCGGCCACCACGCCTCCGTTCCGGCCTGAGGAGAATCAGCATGGCTTCCGTAAATGCCGCCCACGACGATGACGATGACGCCGCCGTCGACACTATTAACATCACGCCCCTGGTGGACGTGCTGATGGTGGTGCTGGTGATGTTTATCCTCACCGCCACCGCCCAGGTGTCGGGTATCCAGATCCACTTGCCCAAGGCGAGTGCTTCGGTGTCGCTGTCCGAGGCCAAGACCAAGGCCATCTCCGTCAACGACGGCGGCCAGGTGTTTCTCGACGCCTACCCGGTGACGCTGGGCGAGCTGGAGGAGCGCCTGCGCATCGAGAAGGCGCAGAACCCGGACTTCCCGGTGATTGTGCGCGGCGACGCCATGGTGCAGTACCAGAAGGTGATCGAGGTGCTCGACTTGCTGCGCCGGCTGGAGCTGTCCCAGGTCGGGCTGGTCACCGGCAAGCCGAGCCAGGGTTGAACCATGACCGCACAGATGCCGATCCCGCCCATGCCCGTGAAGAACAAGCTGCTGCGCCCGCTGAAGTGGGGCGCTGGCCTGCTGCTGGCCGCCCTGGCGGCCTGGTTCCTGTGGCAGTGGGCCAATGACATGAGTGGCGTGCGCCGCGAAGCGCCGAAGGTGCCGACCATTATCCCGTTGCCGCCACCGCCGCCACCACCACCGGAAAAACCCAAGGAGCCCGAGCCCAAGGTTGAAGAAAAAATCCCGGAGCCGGTGCCCACGCCTGAGCCCGAAGAGGTCAAGCCGGCGGAAGAAGCCCCGCCTTCGCCCGCCGATGACTTGGCCAACCCGATGCAGATCGATGGCGATGCGCAGTCCGGCAACGACGCGTTCAACATCGGCGCCGGCAAGGGCGGCGGCATGGCCGGTTCCGGTGGCGGCGGCTTGGGCACCGGCACCTACAAACAGTACCTGGCGGGGCTGTTTCAACGGCTGCTGAGGGATGACCCCGAGTTACGCAAAAAGGCGTATGCGGTGCAGGCCGATTTGTGGCTGAGCGCCGCAGGCGAGGTTGTGCGTGCAGAGCTGGTGAAGTCCAGCGGCGATGCCGAGACCGACGCGCAAGTGCTCGCCGCCTTGCGTGCAACCCATGCCACACAACGCGTTCCAGCAGCCGTGACGATGCCGGTGCGCCTGTCGCTCAAGGGCCGACGCCCGGATTGATCACACCCATTTCTTGCAGGTTTTTACAGGAGTTGCGTATACATGATTTCCCCCGTGAATCGACTGACCCTGGCGGTCGGCATGGTCATCGCGACCCTGGTTGGCCAGGCGACGGCCGCCCCGGTTGCACCGTCGGAAAACGTCACGATCAACCTGATCCGCCTGCTGGTGCAGCAAGGTGTGCTGACCCAGGACGCCGCCAACGGGCTGATCGCCCAGGCCGAACAACAAGCCCAGCAGGCCCGGCAAGCCGCTGCTGCGCCGGTGGTTGCCAGCGGCCCGACGGCGGCGCCTGGTGATGTGCGCGTGCAGTACGTGCCGCAAGCGGTGCGTGACCAGATCCGTGACCAGGTCAAGGCCGAAGTCATGGCCACCGCCAAGCAGGAAAACTGGGCGCAGCCCAATACTTTCCCGGACTGGGTGTCGCGTGTCAGCTTCGACGGCGATATTCGCCTGCGTGACGAGTCGCGCTACTTCTCGGGCAACAACAGCAACGAAATCGTCGACTACGCCAAGCTCAATGAAAGCGGCCCGTATGACGTCAACAAAGACACCAACACCAAGTTGCCGCCATTACTTAACGCCAATAAAGACCGCGAAAACCTGTTTCGCCTGCGCGCTCGCCTGGGCATGAAAGCGCTGATTACGCCGGAGTGGACCGCCGGTATCCGCATCGGCACCGGCTCGGACAATAACCCGGTGTCCACCACCCAGACCCTGGGCGGCGGCTTCGGTAAAAAGGACATCTGGCTCGACCAGGGTTACCTGAGCTGGAAAGCCACCCCGGACGTGACCCTCACCGCCGGGCGTTTCGCCAACCCGTTCTATTCCACCGACATTTTGTACTCGCCGGACCTGAACTTCGATGGTATTGCGGCCAACTTCAACCATGCGCTGAACAGCGAGTGGGGCGTATTCGGCACCCTCGGCGTATTCC
Source organism: Pseudomonas sp. 2995-3 (assembly GCF_002742565.1). NCBI lineage: Bacteria > Pseudomonadati > Pseudomonadota > Gammaproteobacteria > Pseudomonadales > Pseudomonadaceae > Pseudomonas > Pseudomonas sp. 2995-3. Next base: position 31,929 of record NZ_LJSB01000194.1, read on the forward strand.
CCGTGGAGTACACCTCCGACGCGTCCAGCAGCAACGGTTTCGACAAGGAAGACAGCGACACCAAATGGCTGTTCGGCGGCCAGGTTGGCGCCAACTGGAAGATCAACCGCAGCAACAGCCTCAAGGGTGCGATGGCGTACTACCACTTCGACGATATCGAAGGCCAACGCTCCAGCCCGTGCAGGCCGTGGGCCGGCCAACCCGCCTGCGACAGCGACGGCTCGCGCCTGGCCTTTATGCAAAAGGGCAACAGCGTGTTCCTGCTGCGCGATATCACCCCCAACCCGGCCACACCTGGGTTGACCCCGCAGCCGCAGTTTGTGGGCCTGGCCTCCAAGTTCGACGTGCTCGACCTGAACCTGGCCTGGGACGCCGAGCTGCCCAGCGACTTCAAGTTGCGCACCCAAGGCAACTACATCCACAACCTGGCCTACGACAAGGGCGAGATGCTCAAGCGCAGCGAAGGCCAGATCGTCAACAACATCAACAGCAAGGGCCAGTTTGAAAGCGGCGGCAATGCGGCGATGGTGCAGTTCACCCTCGGCAACGCGTTCGAGATGCGCAAGCGCGGCGACTGGAACCTGTTGGCCGGCTACAAATACATCCAGCCCGACGCCTTGCCGGATGGCTTCAATGATTCCTCGTTTCACCTGGGCGGCACCAACGCCAAGGGCTATTTCGTGGGCGGCAACTACGGCATCGATAAGAACATCTACGCCAGCGCCCGTTGGTTGAGCGCCTCCGAAGTGTATGGCGCGCCGTTTGAAGTGGATGTGATGCAACTGGAACTCAACACGCGCTTTTGATGCGCAGGGAGATGCCACATGAACACGCGAATCTTAGGCGGGCTGTTGCTGGTGCTGGTGGCCACGGGCGCTTCGGCCGAAGGCATGGAGGAGCGCCTGCGCACTCAACTGCGTAGCACCACCCAACAGTTGCAGGCGTTGCAAAGCGAGCAGGCCCAGGCCAGTGCCGCGCGTATCGCCGCCGAAGCACAGGCCAAGCAGGCCCAGGCGCAGATCAAGCAATTGACGGCCGAGCTGGAAAAGGCCCGGGGTGCGGCCGAGCAATTGGCCGGCCAGCAACAGAGCCTGCACAGCCAGGCGCAAGCCCAGGTGACGGCGAGCAATGAACAGATCGGCAAGTTCAAGAAGGCCTATGACGAGCTCCTGGTTTTGGCCAAGGGCAAGGAAACCGAACGTGCCCGCCTGCAGGCGCAACTGAGCGAACGTGACACACAAGTGCAGCAATGTTCAGCCAAGAATCAACAGATGTACGGCGTGGCCCGGCAACTGCTGGCGGCTTACGAAAAAATCGACGTGGCCGAGGTGATGAGCATCCGCCAGCCGTTCGCCAGCAGCGCGCGGGTCAAGTTCGAGGAACTGGCCCAGGGTTTTGGAGATGAGCTATACCTTAATCGGTTTGATGCTCCGCACACCGCCCTTAATCAATGATCAACAAGGAAGAGACACTATGAGCGATGTTCAACTGATCTCCAGCGTCACCCCGCAAAGCCTCACCGAGTTGCTGCAGGAAGCCGGCTACCGGGTCAACCAGACCGAACAGAACGGCATCGTGCAACTGCTCAGCGCCAGCCAGGGCATCGGTTTTGCCGTGCGTTTTGGTAACGCGGCGGCCGAGCAGGGCAGCTACGTGGACTTCACCTACAGCTGCGCGCTGCGAGTACAAGGTGAACTGCCCAAGGGGCTGGCCGAGGTGTGGAACGCCTCGCGGCGCTTTGCCCGCCTGTCGTTGCAGGGTGAATTTTTGCTGATGGAAATGGACGTGGTGGTGGCCGGCGTGGGCGCCGCGCACCTGCGCAGCCAACTGGAATTGTGGGACCGACTGCTGCAGGAGTTTATCGTGTACCTGCGCGATTACAGCCAGCAAGCCGCGCAATTGCAGGCCCAGGCGGCCGCAGCACCGGTGGATGAAGAGGCGCCTGTCCTGTGAAAAAACCAACCCTGCTGGTCGGCGCCGGTGCGCTGACATTGCTGGTCGTGGCGGTAGGGTTGAGTCTGCGACCGGGTGCTGACCCGGTCGCCGCTCAGCAGCCGGCGCCGGGCGTGAACACCGAAGGCGCAGGCCCGGCGGTGGCGCGCCTGGGTAACCAGCAGATCGACCTGCCTGAACTGCAACGCGTATTGGCCGGCTTGCCGGCTGAAACCCGCGAACAACTGCGCGGCAACCGTGGCGCACTGGAAGCCTGGATTCGTTCACGCCTGGCGCAAAAAGCCGTGCTCGAACAGGCGGATGCCCAGGGCTGGCGTCAGCGCCCGGAGGTGGAGCAGCAGACCCGCGCCGCCACTGAGCAGATAGTGTTCCGTGACTACATGCTGTCGGTCAGCCAAGTGCCGGCCGACTACCCCAGCGCAGCTGAATTGCAGCAGGCCTACGACAGCGGCAAGGCCCAATGGATGACGCCGCCGTTGTACCGGGTCAGCCAGATTTTCCTCGCCGTCAATGACCCGCAAAACCTCGACAGCGTGCGCCGCCAGGCCCAGGAACTGAGCCGCAAGGCCCAGGCTGCACCGGCTGAATTTGCCGCCCTGGCCACGCAATATTCCCAGGACCCTGGCACCGCTCAACAAGGCGGTGACTCCGGGTTGCAACCGTTGCAGCAACTGGTGCCGGAAGTACGTGGCGTGGTTTCGCGCCTCAAAGTCGGCGCGGTGTCGGATGCGCTGCAAAGCGCGGCCGGTTTTCATGTGCTCAAACTGACCGGCCAGCAACCGGCACGCACCGCCAGCCTTGATGAGCTGCGCGAACGCCTCACCCAAGCCTTGCGCGCCCAACGCCAGGAACAGATCGCCAAGGCCTACCTGGAAGGCATGCTCAATACCGCGACCTTGAGCATTGACGGTGCCGAGCTGAACAAGGTGCTGGAATAACACCGGCCTGGCTTGGCACTGGATGTATCGACCGACACGACAGGGAGTCTCCCATGGCATATTTAGAACCGTCCGGCCCCCAGGGGGCTGCAGCCTATCGCGCGCCAAACGAGCCGCGCAGCGCCTGGCTGGCCCTGGCAGAGGAGATCGAGCCGGAGGTGGTGCGCTACTTTTTGGTCAGCGCGCGGTGTGGCTGTTTTATGCAAGCCGCGCGCAGTTTGAATATCAAGGCCACGCTGTTGCGCAAGCGCCTGGCGCAGTTGGAAGAGCAACTGCGCCGTTCACTGTTCAGCTATCAAGGCAATGGCTTGGCGCTGAGCCGCGACGGCTTGCAACTGCAAGCGCAACTGGTGAGCCTGGCTCGCGAGCGGCGCCTGCCGGTGATGGTGCAACAGCCGCTGATACGCCTGGCCGTTGCTGAGCCGATCCTGCATGACATCCTCGGCCGCGACCTGATCGCGTTGTTGCGCCGCAATGCCAGTGTGCGTCTGGAGATCATCTCCATCGACAGCCAATTGTCGTTGCAGGCGGTGGATGTGGACGTGGTGTTATGGCTGTCGGATGCCGACGGGCCGGTACCTGGGCCGAGTTTTGCCACCGAGCCGCCGCGGCGCCTGGCGCTTTTGCAGTATTTGCCGCATATCGCCAAGCGCTATTCGCGGTTGACCACGCGCCCGGACAGTGTGGAAGACCTGGATGACTACATGCTGGTGCAGTGGCAGCCGGATGTGCAGGTCGAGGCCTTGCAACCCTGGAACAGCGTGGTCGAACAGCGCTTGGCGGCGGTGGTGAAAGTGCAGGCCTATTCACTGATGCTGGAGATGATTCGTTGCGGCGCGTGCATTGGCCTGCTGCCGCACTACATGGGCAGCTTCGACCGTGGGTTGGTGGCGTTGCCCGGGTTGATGGGCGAGACCATGCAGCGTCAGGTGTGGCTGGCGGTGAATGCCCAGGCGCATGATGCTGAGGCGGTGCGGATGGTGGTGGAGCTGATTGTGGGGACGTTTGAAGGGCGGCGGGAGTGGTTTGATTGACGGGCTGCTGAGTACCGAGAGGCATCCTGTTTCATGTGTGTTGTAATATATCGAGACAACCTCGCCAGTCTCTGCGGACTGCGCCATGAAACAGAGTGAAGAGTGATGCAGGCCACCCGGTTGACCTTGATTTGCCATGCCGTCACGCCGCTGCAAAAGCGCGGGCGTTTTCCCGATGACGAGTCTGTCGCGATGGATTGGCAAGGAGCGGCGTTATCCCTGGCCGGGCGTTTCAAGAAAACCACGCGGTTAGTCAGCGCGCCCGAGGCCAGAAGCCGTCAGACGGCGGGCCTGTTCGGTGCCGACGCGCAGATCGAAAATGCTTTGCGTGATGTTGATTTCGGCGCCTGGAAAGGCCAGGCCATCGATCAATTGGCCCCCGATGCGTTGGCGGCCTGGATGACCGACAGCGCCGCCGCACCCCATGGCGGTGAATCGGTAGAGCAGCTCTGCACGCGGGTTGGGCGCTGGATCAAATCCCTCGAAAGCCACCCCGGCCACGTCGTGGCCGTCACCCACCCCTTCGTGATCCGTGCCGCCCTGCTGTACGTCATGCAATTTCCCCTCTCGAAGTTCTACTTGATCGACGTCGAGCCGCTGTCCGCCACCGAGCTGCGCTTCAACACTGTATGGCGCCTGCGCCTGGAAACTCACGCCGAGTGCCATGAACATGGCAAAATCCACGCCCCGCAATGAGAGCACCCCATGAAACGCATCCTGATCATCGGCATTGGCGCCGGCAACCCTGACTACATCACGATGCAGGCCGTAAAGGCGCTGAACCGCACCGACGTGTTTTTTTTGATGGACAAGGGCCAGAGCAAAGACAAGTTGATCGACCTGCGCCGTGAGATCTGCGAAACCTACATCACCGAGCCCGGTTACCGTTTCGTCGAGGCCGACTGCCCCGAGCGCGTGCGCGGTAATATCGACTACACCACCGCCGTGCAGGACCTGAACCGCGACAAGCAGCTGACCTTCGAGCGCATGATCAACGAGCAAATGGCCGACGGTGAAGTGGGCGCTTTCCTGGCGTGGGGCGACCCTGCGCTGTACGACAGCACCATCCGCATCCTGCAGGCGATTCTGGCCAGCGGCCGTTGTGAGTTTGAGTTCGAAGTGATCCCCGGCATCACCAGCGTGCAGGCCCTGGCGGCTCAGCATAAGGTGGCGCTCAACCGTATCGGCCGCTCCATCGAGATCACCACCGGGCGCCGGCTGGCGGCGGGGCAGGCAAGTGATGCCGATACCTTGGTGGTGATGCTTGATGCCGAGGACTCCTACCGCACTGTGGCCGACCAGGATATGGATATTTACTGGGGAGCCTACCTGGGCACGCCGGATGAAATACTGATCAGCGGCAAAGTCAGTGAAGTGGCCGACGAAATCCAACGGGTGCGCAAGGCTGCGCGCCTGGAGAATGGCTGGATCATGGACACGTATCTGTTGCGCAAACCCTGAGGTTGATGCCCATGTTCAAACTGTTCGCCCTGGCGCTGGCGTTAGTCGCCGGTGCCGCCCACGCCGATGATGCCTTGCACACGGACTTGCCGTTGGCCTACCTGGAGCAGACGCAGAGTGATGCGCGCAACCAACCCCTGGTGATCTTCCTGCACGGGTTTGGCAGCAACGAAGAAGACTTGTTTGGCATCAAGGACGCGTTGCCGTCCACCTGGACCTATTTGTCGGCCCGCGCGCCGATGCCGGTGGATCCCAATGGTTTTCGCTGGTTTGCCAAGAAGCCCGGCGAGGGTGATTACGACGGTGAGACGGCGGATTTGCAGCGCAGCGCCCAGCTGATTGAAAGCTTTGTCAGCAAGGCCACGGCCAAGTACCACACACAAAGCGATCGGGTGTTCCTGGTGGGGTTCAGCCAGGGCGCGATCATGGCGTATGAGGTGGGCTTGCGAAAGCCTGCCATGGTGCGCGGGATTGCGGCGCTGAGTGGCAGCGTGTTGCCGGTGCTCAAGGCTGAGCTCAAGCCTGATGAGTCATTGAATAAGCTGGCGATTTTTATCGGCCATGGCACCTTGGACCAGGCGCTGCCGTATGCGTCGGCCACCCGCGCCAATGAGGTGTTGCTGGGGCTGGGGCTGAAGCCTGAGTTTCATGGGTATATGGGCATGCCGCATACCGTGAGCGCGGCTGAAATACAGGACCTCAAAGCCTGGCTGGAAAATAGTTTGAAGTAAAAACGCGGTTAAACAATGTGGGAGCAGGCAAGCCAGCTCCCACAGTTGATGTGTGTTGTTTGTTAAACCAGGTTACTTGCCGCCGGTAATCTGCTTCACCAGCTCAGCATGCCCCTTCACGTCATCCGCCCGCGAAATCGCCTGGATCACCAGCAGATGGTTGCCCGAACCGCCGAGGAACGTGGAGTTCAGGGTCTTGCCACCGCCTTGGGTCGCCGTACTGTCCACCTGGCGCAGGCCCAGGCCTTTGAAGGTCAGCTTCTTCTCGTTTTGCTTCTTGAAGTCGGGCAGGGCAGCGCTCTGGTCCTTGACGAAGTCCGCCACGGCACCATCGAGAAACTGCGGGTCATTATCCTTGATGGTTGCCCCATCGTTGCGCACGGTTTCGGCGACGATCACGACACTTTTCGTGGTCGAGTTCGCGTACAGCGTGCCTTGGGTATCGGCGGTGCCATCCTCGACCTTGCCAGTCGGCAACGTGTCAGCGACGAAAGCCTTGGGCAGGTTGAAGGTGAACTTGCCGCCCAAGGTCGAGATGGTCTGGGTGGCAGGGGACTTGCTGGCGGCGAACACGCTACCGGCGGTAAGCGCAAGGGCCAGCAGGACGGCGGTCTTGGTGAAAGTGGCCATGAAACGCTCCAGGGATGAACGAAATTGCGGCGTATTCTGTCAGAAATTTCGCAATATCGTTCATCCCTAAGTTCACACCTTGTCGGACTCCTCTTGAAGCCGGTCCATCTCGAACAGCCGCGCCAGTTCCGTGCGGGCTTCCTGGGCCGATTGCAATACTTTGGCCGCGTCGTCATACACCGCGTGTTGAGCGGCGAGTAACTGGTGGTCGTGGTTTTTGAATCGATCAATGCGTGCATCGGCCTGGGCCTGGCTCAAGCCGAGGCCGACCAGGGTGCGACGGCTCATTTCCAGGCTGGAGTAGAAGGTCTCGCGCACCGGCGAGGCGTCCAGGTCGACCAGGCGGTGAACGTGCTGGCGGTTACGTGCGCGGGCGATGATTTTCATGTGCGGATAAAGGCTGCGCACCAGGGCGGCGGTCTTGATATTTATTTCCGGGTCGTCCATGGCGATCACAAAAAACTCGGCTTGGTCGACCTTGGCTGCATGCAGGATTTCCGGGCGCTGCGGGTCGCCGTAGAACACCGGCATGCCGCCGAAGCTGCGGGTCAGCTCGATGGTTTCCACCGAGGTGTCGAGGGCAATGAACGAGATGTTTTGCGCGCGCAGGATCCGCGCGACGATCTGGCCCATACGGCCCATGCCGGCGATCACCACGCGGGGCGCATCGCTTTCGATGGTGCGGTATTCCTCCGGCACCTCCACGGTCTTGGCCTTGTGTTTGAACAGCTTGGGGCACACCAGCAACAGCAGCGGCGTCACCGCCATCGACAAGGTGATGGTCAGCACCAGCACATCGTAAAGGTGCGGCTCGAACAGGCCCTGGTCGCGGCCGATCTTGAACACCACAAAGGCGAACTCACCGCCCGCCGCCAGCACGATACCGAGGCGCAAGGCGCTTTCGCGGTTGAGATCACCCACCAGCCGGCCCACGGTGTACAGCAGCGGCAGTTTCAGGCCGATCAGCAGCAAGGTCAGCCCGATCACCATCAACGGCGTGCTGAGCAGCAGGCTGAGGTTGGCGCCCATGCCCACGCTGATAAAAAACAGGCCCAGCAGCAGGCCCTTGAACGGCTCGATCTGGGATTCCAGCTCGTGGCGATATTCCGAATCGGCCAGCAGCAGCCCGGCGAGGAAGGCACCGAGGGCCATGGACACACCCACCAGTTCCATCAGCCACGCGGTGCCGATAACGACCAGCAGCGCGGTGGCGGTGGACACTTCGCGCAGGCCGGTCTTGGCGACGATGCGAAACACCGGGCGCAACAGGTAGCGCCCACCGATGATCACCACGGCGATGCTGCCCAGAATCTGCAGCACGTGTTGCACGCCCTGGGCTTCGGTCGTCGGGTGATCGCTGCCGGCCAGCAGCGGCACCATGGCGATCAGCGGGATCGCCGCGATGTCCTGGAACAGCAGGATGGCAAAGGCCAGGCGCCCGTGGGGCTGGTTGAGTTCCTTGCGTTCGGCCAGGCTTTGCAGGCCAAAGGCAGTGGAGGACAGCGCCAGGCCCAGGCCCAGCACGATTGCACTGTTCCACGGCTGACCAAATAGCCACAGCGCCGCCACGCCCATCACCACGCCGGTGAGCACCACCTGGGCCAGGCCGACGCCGAACACCGCCTTGCGCATCACCCATAAACGTTTGGGCGACAGCTCCAGGCCGATGATAAACAGCAGCAACACCACGCCCAGTTCAGAAAATTGCGCCACGCTCTGCGGGTTGCCCACCAGGCCCAGCACCGACGGGCCGATGATCACACCCGCAAACAGATAGCCCAGCACGGCGCCCAATTGCAGGCGCTTGGCCAAAGGCACGGTCAACACAGCGGCGAGCAGGAACACCACGGCTGCTTGTAACAGGTTGCCTTCATGGGGCATTGAGATCTCCCAGATCTTTAAAGCGAATCAACAGGGCGTTATTAGCGCCTTTTTTACATTTGGAAACTTGTATTTATGTCGCGACAGTCAATGGATGCTGGCTGTAATCCCATTCTGACAGGGAGTTTACGAAAGTATTAATACCATTTAATTCAATGACTTTTCTGTAGGTCTACTACCGTTTCGACAAATTGGATCAATTGTCACCACGGTCAGGTATCTCGAATTCGATGCGTGTGGGTCAATAAAGTTGAGCTTCTACGCACCCATGGATGAAAGGCTTGGACCACAAGGAGTTAAGCGTGGATAAAAGACTTGCTACTGCCGTTGTACCTCGTATTTCTGCGCTTTCTCTTGCTATTCGCCTCGGCGTAGCGGGGCTGGTGATGGGCCTTGCAAGCCCCGAAGCGATGGCGGCCTGCTCGCCCGCAAGCCCCACGGCGGGTGCCACGGTGACGTGTACGGGGGTGCCGTCGTTACCGCTGTTTCTGAACACCTTCTCGAGTGCGGTGAATGACCTGACGGTCAACGTCAACCCTGGCGCGCAGCTCAACGCAACGTTGGGCGGCATTGCGTTGAACCTGACCGGTAACAACACCACACTGAACAACTCCGGCACCATCGACCCGGCGCTGCTCGGGTTTGTATCCGTGCTCAGTGGCGGTGTGGTGGTGGGTAATACCGCGGCCAGTACGGTGAATATCACCAACACGGCCACCGGGATCATCCGCGGTACCGGCGCACTGCTGGGGCTCAATCTGACTTCGTTGGGTGGTGCGGCGCTGAACGTCACGAATGGCGTCGGTGGCACCACCACCCTCACCAACGCCGGCACCCTCGGCTCCAGTTCGTTGCTGGGTCTTACGTTGTTTGCCTCTGACACGCCAGTGGTCGCCGTGCAAGGTGGCGGCCAGGTCAACATGACCAACAGTGGCACGCTCACCGGGCGGGTTGCCTTCGAGGCGTCCACTTTGGGTAATACCTTCGTCAACAGCGGGACCATTTCCGGCGGCGTGTCGATGGGAGCAAACAGCACCAACACCTTTACGGCGGTGACCGGGTCGAGCGTGTCCTCGGGTGGCGGTATCGGCTTGAGCCTCGGCGGCCTGTTGGGCGTAAACCTGACGTTTGCCCCCACCGGCCAGGTGGATGGCGGCGCAAACGGCAGCAACACCTTGATCCTGCAAAACCCCGGCGCCACCGGCAGCAGCGGCACTGGCACGGCGTCCAGCGCCACCTATGTCAACTTCAACAACCTGACCATCAACGGCGGCACCTGGACGTTGCAGGGGCCGTTGGTCAGCGGCAGCACAACGCTCAATGGTGGCATTTCGCAGTTCGATAACAGTGCGACGTTCGGTACTGGGGCAATCACCGCCAATGGCGGGGTTATCGAGGCAACGGCCAATAACCTGACGCTGGCTAACCTGCTCACGTTGGGCACCGGCGGGTTGACCGTCCAGGGCGCCAATACCGGGCTGACCCTGGGCGGCGTGCTCTCGGGCACCGGCGGCTTGACCAAGACGGGCACGGGTCAACTGATCCTCAATGCCGCTAACACTTACACCGGCGCCACCACGCTGTCCGGCGGTTCGGTGCAGTTGGGCAATGACCTGGCGCTGAGCAGCGGCGCTGTCACCGTCACGGCCGCATCGACTTTGCAGGCGCCTGGCACAGTCAGCCTTGCCAACACGTTCACGCTTAACGACAACCTGACGACCGATGTGGCCGGTACGCTGAGCCTGAACGGCGCCATTACCGGCAACGGCGGGCTTACCCAGAGCGGCGCGGGCAGCCTGACGCTCAATGGCGTCAACACCGGCTTCAGCGGCGCCACCAACCTGGGCGCCGGCACCCTGGTGCTGGGCAATAACAATGCCCTGGGCAGCGGCAACCTGAATGTGACAGGTACTGCCAACCTGGACACCAGTGGCGCCTCATTACTGAACAACAATGTCGTCTTGACCGGCGATCTCAGCCTGCTCAACGCCAACCCACTGACCCTGAGCGGCGTGATGTCCGGCGTCGGCGGCCTGACCAAAACCGGCGCGGGCCTGCTGACCCTGGCCGGTAACAACACCCGCAGCGGTGTAACGTCGCTGAATGCCGGCGGTTTGTTGCTCAGCACCAACACCGCCCTGGGGACGGGCGCGCTGAATACGGCTGCGGGCACTTCGCTGGATGCCACGACGGCGGTGACCCTCGCCAACGCGGTCAACCTGGCCGGCAACCTGGGCATTGGCGGCACCGCCGACCTGACGCTGGCCGGTACGATCAATGGCGCTGGCAGCCTGACCAAAAACGGCGCCGCCAATCTAGTGCTCAACGGCGTCAACAACTTCCTGGGCGGCACCACGCTCAATGCGGGCACCCTGACGGCGGGCTCCAACTCAGCCCTGGGTCTGGGTAACTTGACCGTTGGCGGCGCGTCGACGCTGGACAGCAGCGGGGCATTCAGCCTGGGCAACAACGTTGTGCTCAACGCCGGGTTGACGGCCGGCGGTACCAATAACCTGACCCTGGCGGGTGTGCTCAGTGGGGCAGGGCCGCTGACCAAAAGTGGCCTGGCCAACCTGACCCTCAACGGCAACAACACCTTCAGCGGCGGCACCAACCTCAATGCAGGGACCTTGACCCTGGGCAACGCCAATGGCCTGGGCAGCGGCGCCTTGACCGTCGGCGGTGCGGCGACCCTGGACACCAGCGCGTCCTTTGGCATCGGCAATGCCATTGCGCTGAATGCTGACCTTACGGTCGCCGGCAACAACGACCTGAGCCTGAACGGCGTGGTCAGCGGCGCTGGCAACCTGATCAAAAATGGCTTGTCCGACCTGACCCTGGCCGGCAACAACACCTTCACCGGCGCCGTGAACGTGGTCTCCGGCAGCCTGACGTTGCTCAATGCCAATGCCTTGGGCAGCACTTCCGGGGTTAACGTGAGTGCGGGCGCCGGGGTCAACCTGGCCACTGACGTCAGCCTGGCCGGCTTGAGCGGCAGCGGTAGCGTGCAACTGAGTGGCGCCAACAGCTTGACCGTTGGCGGGGTCAACACCACCAGTACGTTTGATGGTGATTTGAGTGGCGCTGGCGGGCTGATCAAGGTTGGCACCGGCACTCTCAACCTTACCGGCATCAATGGCGTCACTGGCAACACGGCGATCAATGCAGGCACCTTGAACCTCAGTGGTTCCCTGGCCAGCGCCCAGGTCAATGTCAACAACGGCGGTACGCTGACCGGTACCGGTTCGTTATTGGGTGCGCTGAACGTCAATAACGGCGGCCATTTGGCCTTGAGCAGCGGCAATACCTTGTCAGCCGGTGCACTGAACATGGTCGCGGGTGGCAACCTGGATGTTGCCCTCGGTGCGCCATCCCTCACTTCCTTGCTCAATGTCGGCGGTAACGTGGCGCTCGCCGGCAACCTGAACGTCACCGATGCCGGTGGTTTTGGCGCGGGCACTTATCGCCTGATCAACTACACCGGCGGCCTGACCGGTGGCCTGACGGTAGCCGGTGTTCCCGTGGGTTATGGCCTCGGCGATCTGCTGGTACAAACCTCGGTCGGCAACCAGGTCAACCTGGTGGTGTCGGCGCCCAATATCCGCTTCTGGGACGGCAGCCAAGCTATCGCCAACGGCGTGGTGGATGGCGGCACGGGCGCCTGGACCGCCGGTGGTACCAACTGGACGTCCGCCGATGGCTTGACCAACTCTCCTTGGTCCAGTGGCTTTGCGGTGTTCACCGGTGCTGCCGGTACGGTCACCGTGCAAGGCCCGCAAGCCTTTACCGGCCTGCAGTTTGTCACCGACGGCTACAGCCTGGTCAGCGGCGCAGGCGGGCAATTGACTGCGATCAATGGCGGCAGTGGCAATGTATCGATGCGTGTAGATCCGGGCGCAACCGCGACCGTCGGGGTCAATATCGATGGCGCCGGCACCTTGAACAAGCTCGACACCGGCACCCTGGTGCTCAACGGCGCCAACACCTATACCGGTGGCACCTTGCTCAATGGCGGCGCGCTTATCGTCGGTAGCAACACTGCACTGGGCGGCGGCCTGTTGACGACAGCGGCCGGGACGACACTGGACAGCAATGCTGCCATCACCTTGGGCAACACAGTGCTCTTGAACGGCGACACCACTGTCGCGGGCGGCAACGCGCTGACCCTTAATGGCGGGATCAGCGGCGTTGGCGGCCTGATCAAAAACGGCGCGGCCACTTTGACCCTGGGCGCAAGTAACACTTTCCTCGGGCCTGTGGCCTTGAACGCGGGTGGGCTGATCCTGGCCGCCAACAATGCCTTGGGCGCTGGCGCGTTGAATGCGGCTGGCGGCACGACACTGGATGCCAGTGCGGCGGTCACTGCCAATAACGCGATCAACCTGGCAGGCAACCTGGGTATAGGCGGCACGGCTGACCTGACCTTGGGCGGTGCAATCAATGGTGCTGGCAGCCTGACGAAAAATGGCGCAGCCAACCTGATCCTCAATGGTGCTAATACCTACCTCGGCGGCATGACGCTGAACGCGGGCACATTGACCCTGGGCAATAACCTCGCGCTGGGCCTGGGCAACCTGACGGTGGGGGGTGCTTCGACGCTCGATAACAGCAGCGCGCTGAGCATCGGCAATGGTGCTGTGCTGAACGCTGCGTTGACGGTGGCTGGCAACAATGACCTGACCCTGGGTGGCCTGCTCACGGGCACCGGCGCGCTGGTCAAGGATGGCGCGGCCAACCTGACCCTTAATGGCCTCAATGCCTACAGCGGCGGAACGACCCTCAATGCGGGTACCTTGACCCTGGGCACCGCGACAGCCCTCGGGACGGGCGCCTTGACGGTGGGCGGCGCGGCCAACCTAAACAATGGCACGCCACTGGTGCTGGCCAATGCGGTCAACGTCAACGCCAACCTCACGGTGGGCAGCCTGAATAACAACCTGACGCTGGCGGGTGTGGTGGGGGGGAGCGCCAATCTGATCAAAACCGGCACTGGCGACCTGGCCCTGACTGGCAACAACACCTTCTCCGGCCTGTTCGATGTGCAAGCAGGCAGCCTTACCACCGTGGGTAATGGCGCGCTGGGCGCAGGCGCCGGGGTCAACCTGGGGAGTGGTACGCAATTGAACCTGGGTGGCTCGGCCAGCCTGGGTGAACTCACCGGCACCGGCGTGGCCGTTGTTGGCACCGGCAGCACCTTGAGTGTCGGCAGCAATAACCTCGACAGCACGTTCGGCGGCGTACTCGCCGGGTTGGGCGGTCTCAACAAAATCGGCAGCGGTGCCTTGACCCTCGGCGGCCTCAGCGTGTTGACCGGTGACACCCAGGTCAACGCCGGCAGCCTGCTGGTCAACGGCGCGCTGGCCAGTACCAACGTGAACGTGGCTAATGGCGCCACCCTCGGCGGCACCGGCACCCTGGTGGGGGCCGTCAACATTGCCGACGGTGGCCACCTGGCCGTCAACTCGGGCAACACCCTGACAGTCGGCTCGCTGGTGCTCAATACCAACTCCAACCTCGATGCCGGGCTCGGCGCCCCGTCTACCGGCGGCACGGCGCTGATTCATGTGGGCGGTAACCTGACCCTGGACGGCACGCTGAATGTCAGCGATATCGGTGGCTTCGGCCCCGGTATCTACCGGTTGATCGACTACACCGGCGGCCTGACCAATAACGGCCTGCAGCTGGGCAGCTTGCCGGTGAATATCCCGGCCACCGACCTGGACCTGCAAACAGCGATCGGCAACCAGATCAACCTGCTGGTCAACGGCAACACCACCGTGCAGTTCTGGGACGGTAGCCAGACCACCGGTAACGGCAGCATCGAGGGCGGCAGCGGTACCTGGACAAGTGGCGCCACCAACTGGACAGGCGTCAACGGTTCGTTCAACGCTGCCTGGGCGCCAAACAGCTTTGCGGTCTTCCAGGGCGCGGCGGGTACTGTCAGCGTGGACGGCGCCCAAGCGATTACCGGCCTGCAATTTGTCACCGACGGCTACAACGTGGTCGGCGGCACGGCGGGGGCCTTGACCTTGTTCAACGGCACCGGCGGCAACACCGCCGTGCGCGTTGATCCGAATGCCACCGCGACCCTGGGCGTCACCCTCAATGGCGGCGGTACTCTGGCCAAGCTGGATGCGGGCACCTTGGTGCTCAATGGCGCCAACACCTACACCGGCGGCACCGCGCTCAATGGCGGTACGTTGGTGGTCGGCAATAACAGTGCGTTGGGCAGCGGTGCGTTGACCGCGTCCAATGGCACCACCCTGGACAGCAATGCCGCTGTCAGCCTGGCCAATGATGTGAACGTCAACGGCACGCTGACAGTCGGCGGCAGCAACGCGCTGACCCTGGCCGGCAGCGTGGCCGGCACCGGTAGCCTGATCAAAAACGGCATCGCCAGCCTGACCTTGAGTGGCAACAACACCTATGCAGGGCCGACGGCATTGAACGCCGGCGGGTTGATCCTGGCCTCTAACACTGCGCTGGGCACCGGCGCGCTGAATGCGGCGGCAGGCACCACGCTCGATACCAGCAGTGCAGTCACCCTGGCAAATGCCGTGAACCTGGCGGGCAACCTGGGCATTCTCGGCAGCGCCGACCTGACCCTTGATGGGTTGGTCACCGGGGCTGGCAGCCTGGTTAAAAGTGGGGCGGGCAACCTGACACTCAACGGCAACAATGCTTACCTCGGCGGTACGCAGTTGAACGCAGGTGGCTTGGTACTGGGCAATGGTTCGGCACTTGGCACCGGCAGCCTGGCCGTCAACGGCGCAGCGACGCTGGATACCAGTGCCGCAGTGGCGCTGGCCAATAACACCACGCTCAATGCTGCGCTGACCGTGGTTGGCAGCAACGACCTGGCGCTTGGCGGTGTGGTTGATGGCACCGGATCGCTGATCAAGAACGGCACTGCCAACCTGACCCTCAACGGCGCCAATACCTACAGCGGCGGCACCACCCTCGCGGCCGGTACGCTGACTGTCGGCAATGCCACGGGCTTGGGTTCCGGCGCCTTGACCGTCAATGGAGCAAGTACGTTGGATAACAGCGTGCCGCTGGTATTGGCGAACGCCGTCAACTTGAATGCCGACCTCAGTGTGGCCGGTAACAACAACCTGACCCTGGCGGGTGTGTTGGCCGGCAATGCAGCGTTGATCAAAAATGGCGCGGCGGACTTGCTGCTCAGTGGTAACAACACCTTCACCGGTCCACTCAATGTGCTCGGCGGCAGTGTGACCACTACAGGTAACGCGGCCTTGGGCAACACCACCGGCGTCAACGTCGGCAGCGGTGCCAGCCTCAACCTGGGTGGCAATGCCAGCCTCAATACCCTGACCGGTACCGGCGCGATTCAAGTGGCGGGCGGCAGCACGCTGGCGGTGGGTGGCAGCAACCTCGACAACACCTTTGCAGGCACGCTCAACGGTGCCGGTAACCTGGATAAAAACGGCACCGGCGTGCTCAACCTGAGCGGCACCAATGGGATCAGCGGCGCGGCCAACGTCAATGGCGGCACTTTAAATGTGAGCGGCTCACTGGCCAGTGGCACGGTGGTGGTGAACAACGGCGCGACGCTGGCCGGTACTGGCTCATTAGCGGGTGCGGTGACGGTGGCTGATGGCGGGCACATCGGCCTGAACGCCGGCAGCACGCTGTCGGTGGGCTCGTTGGTGCTGGGTAATAACGCCAACCTGGACGTCGGCCTCGGCGTGCCGGTGGTGGGCGGTGGCAGCGGGCTGCTGAATGTCGGCGGCGATCTGACCTTGGGCGGCAAACTCAACGTCACCGATATCGGCGGCTTTGGCAGCGGCGTCTACAACATCATCAACTACGGCGGGGCACTCACCAATAATGGCCTGGCCCTTGGCAGTTTGCCGGACAGTGTGATTCCGGGCGATGTGCAAGTGCAGACGGCCATCAGCAACAAGGTCAACCTGCTGGTGACTGCGCCCAATACCACCGTGCAGTTCTGGGACGGCGCCAACCTGATCGGCAACGGCGCCATCGACGGCGGCAACGGCACCTGGGGCACTGGCACCACCAACTGGACCAACGTTGACGGCACCCTCAACCAGAACTGGAACAACAGCTTTGCAGTGTTCCAGGGCGCGGCGGGTAACGTGACCGTGGAGGGCACGCAAAACCTCACCGGCATGCAGTTCGTCACCGATGGCTACAACCTGGCCTCCGGCACGGCGGGCGTGCTCAACCTGGTGAATGGCGGCACCGGCAACACGGCGATCCGTGTCGACCCGAACGCCACCGCAACGTTGGGCGTCACGCTCGGTGGTGCTGGCACCCTGGCCAAACTCGACACTGGCACCTTGGTGCTTAACGGCACCAATACCTACACCGGCGGCACTGCGCTCAATGGCGGCACGCTGGTGGTCGGCAATAACAGCGCGCTGGGCAGTGGCGCACTGACGGCGGCCGACGGCACCACCTTGGACAGCAACGCGGCCGTCACACTCGGCAACGCTGCGGTACTCAATGGTGCACTGGCCATCGGCGGCAGCAATGCGCTGACGCTTAACGGCAGTATCAGCGGCAATGGCAGCCTGCTGAAAAAAGGCGCGGCAACCCTGACGCTCAACGGCGCCAACACCTACAGTGGCGGCACCGGCCTGAACGCCGGGCAACTGACCCTGGGCAATAACGCCGCATTGGGCAGCGGCGCGCTCACCGTCGGCGGCGCTGCGGCGCTGGATGGCAGCACCGACCTGCAACTGGCCAACGCCATCAGCCTGAGTGGGCCGCTGACCCTGGTCGGCAGCAATGCACTAGCGCTTAACGGCGTGGTCAGCGGCACCGGCAGCCTGGTGAAAAACGGCAACGGTGCGCTGCTGTTGACCGGCGCCAACACCTACAGCGGCGGCACCACCCTTAACGGTGGCACCACCACCGGCAACACCAACAGCTTGCAAGGCGCGATTGCCAACAATGCGGCCCTGACCTTCGAGCAAGGCACCGATGGCACCTACACCGGCAACCTTACCGGCGCAGGCGTGCTGAATAAAACCGGCACCGGCGCGTTGCTGTTGACTGGCAACAACACCTTGACCGGCAACACCAACGTCAACGCCGGCAGCTTGCTGGTCAACGGCACCTTGAACAGCGCAGCGGTGCAGGTAGCCAGCGGCGCGACCCTTGGCGGCAGCGGCAGCCTGGGTGGTGCTGTGACGATGGCCGATGGCTCGACCCTCAAGGCCGGGGCGGCGACGCCGCTGTCGGTGGGTTCGCTGGCGTTGTCGTCGGGCACTGCCCTGGACTTCGCCCTCGGCGCGCCTGGCGCATCCACCACGGCGGTGAATGTGGCGGGCAACCTGACCCTTGATGGCACGCTCAACGTTACCGATGCCGGGGGCTTCGGCCTCGGCGTTTATCAACTGTTCCGCTACGGCGGCGCGTTGACCGACAACGGCCTGACCCTCGGCTCGCTGCCGGTCGGCGTGGGTAATCTGAGCCTGCAAACGGCGCTGGCCAACCAACTGAACCTGCTGGTGCAAACCACGCCGGGGCAAATCCAGTTCTGGAACGGCGGCACCACCAACCCTGACGGCACTATCACCGGCGGCAGTGGTACCTGGGGCCCAGGCACCAACTGGACCGATCCAACCGGTACCCAGGGCCAGGCGTCAAATAACCAGTTTGCCGTGTTCGGCGGGCAGGGCGGTACTGTCACTGTGGTCGGCAACCAAGGCTTCACTGGCCTGCAATTCCTTGACCCTGGTTACACGCTGACGGCAGGCGCAGGTGGGACCTTGTCGCCAACCGGTGCCGCAGTGGTGCGTGTCAATTCGGGCGTCACTACCGAAGTGGCTGCGCCAATCGTGGGGGCCGGGTCGATCAACAAACTTGACGCCGGCACCTTGCTGTTGACCGGCGCCAACACCTATTCCGGTGGCACGACCGTCAGTGGCGGTACGCTGGCCGGTAACACGCTGGGCTTGCAGGGTCGCATCCTCAACAATGCGCAACTGTTGTTTGTCCAACCCACTAACGGCACCTTTAATGGTGTATTGAGCGGAACCGGCAGCATTACCAAACAAGGCGCCGGCGCGCTGTTGCTGACCGGCAACCAGCCATTCAGCGGCACGGTGGCGGTGGACCAGGGCGTACTGCAAGTCGGCAACGCGGCCAACCCAGGCGCGGTGTTTGGTGGGCAGGTGATCGTCGCCAACGGTGCAGGCCTGACCGGCAACGGCAGCGTCGGCGCGTTGGTCAACAACGGCAGCGTCACACCTGATAACGGTAAGCTGACGGTGGCCGGTAACTTCACTAATGGCAGTACCGGCGCGTTGAACCTGCTCATCACCCCATCGTCGACCGGCTCCCTGGCCGTTGGGGGTACTGCGAACCTGGGCGGCACGTTGAATGTGGTCAACCTGGCGCCGTACGCCGGCCCGGCCACCTACACGCTGCTCACGGCGGGTGCAGTGAACGGCACCTTCGGCACCACCAATCTGGAGAACCTGGCATTCCTCAATACCGCGTTGAACTACAGCCCTACTCAGGTGGCGCTGGCGGTTAGCCGCAACAACGTCAGCTACGCCAGCGTGGCAGCCACTGGTAACCAACGTGGCGTGGCCGCCGCGTTGGACAGCGGTGCCGCGGTGGGTGGCGCAACGGTGCAGAACGCGCTGCTCAACTCCAATGTTGCCGGGGCGCGCGCCGCGTTCGACAGCTTGTCCGGGGAGATTCATGCCAGCACCGCCAGCGCCATGCTCGAAGATTCGCGTTACGTGCGTGACGCAGTCAACGAGCGCCTGCGTCAGCCCGGCTGCTACCGCGAAGATGACCCACGCAACAGCCTGGCACCCAGCGAAAACCGCCTGAGCAGCGCCGGTTGCCACGGCGAGATGGTCGGCTGGATGCGTGTGTTGGGCACCTGGGGCCACATGGGCGGCGACAGCAACACCGCCAAGCTGGACCGCAACCTCGGCGGCTTCCTGCTCGGCACCGACAAACAAGTGGATGACGCCTGGCGCGTCGGTGTGGCCGCCGGCTACACCCGCAGCGACCTGGACGCCAAGCGCCGCAGCTCCAGCGCCGACGTCGACAGCTACCACTTGATGGCCTACACCGCGTACCAGCAGGAAGCCTTCGCCGCTCGCATGGGCGTGGCATACAGCTGGCA
The DNA here is from genome assembly GCF_002742565.1 of Pseudomonas sp. 2995-3. Lineage (NCBI taxonomy): Bacteria > Pseudomonadati > Pseudomonadota > Gammaproteobacteria > Pseudomonadales > Pseudomonadaceae > Pseudomonas > Pseudomonas sp. 2995-3. The sequence continues at coordinate 51,694 of NZ_LJSB01000194.1, forward strand.
CGACATCGAAAGCAAACGCGATGTGGCCGTAGGCGGCGTGGGGCAACGCCTCAAAGCCGACTACAAAGCGCGCAGCGCGCAAGTGTTCGGTGAAGTGGGCTACACCATTGAAACCGGCAAAGTGGTAGTAGAACCGTTCGCCGGCCTGGCTTACGTCAACTACGACAGCGACACGATCAAGGAGAAAGGCGGTTCGGCGGCCCTGCGCGGTGATGCCGATCAGGACGTGACCTTCTCGACCCTGGGCGTGCGCATCGGCCAGACCATCACCTTGGGTAACGGCTCGAAAATCACCCCACGGGGCAGCATCGGCTGGCGTCATGCCTTTGGCGACACCAAGCCGGATGCCGACCTGAGCTTTATCAACGGCGGTGCATCGTTCAGCACCCAAGGTGTGCCGATCGCCAAGGACAGCGCGGTGGTGGAGGCGGGCGTGGACTACCAGATCAGTCAGAATGGCAAGTTGGGCCTGGGCTATTCCGGCCAACTGTCGCGCAACGATAAAGACCATGCGATGACGATCAGCTTCTCCCTCGGTTTCTGATCAAAGCCGAGTATTTTTAACCGCCCGAAAGGGCGGTTTTTTTTTGGAAATATTTCTTAACGCTATTCGATGGTTTGCCAATAGGGCAGGGTTGTTGCTCAGCGTCTGGTCAGAAGGATGTACAAACAATTTCCCCTGGAACCCGGCTGGTAATGCAGTCTTTTCTGAATCTAAAGTATGCTCTTGAGTTTATATTCCTTAGGTGGCATATTCGCATGGATTGGGACGTTGAATACACGGATGAATTCGCAGAATGGTGGGATGAACTGGGCGCAAAGGAGCAAGTCTCCGTGTCCGCCAGCGTAGATCTGCTGGGGCTTTTCGGGCCTGGCCTGGGCTTCCCCCATACCAGTGATATCAAGGGTTCCCGGCATGGCAACCTGCGGGAACTGCGGGTCCGGCACGCCGGCCGGCCCTATCGAGTGCTGTATGCATTTGATCCCCGGCGCTGCGCTGTCCTGCTGATCGGCGGCGATAAAGCCGCACACCCCAGGTGGTACGAGGTGCATGTGCCCTTGGCCGAAAATGTGTACGACATCCATTTGCAAACATTGCGTAAAGAGGCCCGTCACCATGGCTAAAAAATTCGCTGAACTTCAAGCGCGCATGACCCCGCAGTCGCGTGCCGAAGCCGAGCAGCTGTTCCGCCAGCACCTCAAGGAAATGCCCCTGCATGAGCTGCGCAAGGCCCAGCAACTGAGCCAGGAAAGCCTGGCCAAGGCGTTGAATATCAACCAGGCAGCGGTTTCCAAGATGGAGCGGCGTACCGACATGTACATCAGCACGCTGCGTGACTACATCCGGGCAATGGGCGGCGAGTTGGAAATCATCGCGACCTTCCCGGATGGCCAGGTCAAGATCGACAACTTCGCTCACTAAGTCACAGTGGACCACCCCGATGAATCAGCTCCTGGCCATGCGCGCCTTCGTCCGTGTTGTCGATACCGGTTCATTCAGCCGTGCATCCGACCAGTTGGCGCTGCCACGCTCTACCGTCAGCAAACTCATCACTGACCTGGAAAGACACCTGGGTACCCAGCTGATGCACCGAACCACCCGCGCCCTGGCGCCCACGCTTGAAGGGCTGGAGTATTACCGCCATGCGCGACGGCTGGTGGCTGAGCTGGATGAAGTGGACAGCGCCGCACGCGGGCAGATCCTCAAGCCCGGCGGGCACCTGCGCGTGGATGCACCGGCCTCGTTTGCCAATTGCCTGTTGATTCCGGCGTTGGTGGACTTTCATCGTGAGTACCCCGATATCACCATCGCCTTGGGCATCAGCGACCGTGCGGTGAATATTGTCGGGGAGGGCGCCGATTGCGTGATCCGTGCTGGCAAGCTGGAAGACATGGCGATGATCGGGCGCAAGGTGGCGGACCTTGAATACCTGACCTGTGCGGCACCCAGTTACGTGGCGCGCCGGGGTTTGCCGGTTTCGCCCGAAGACCTTTTAAACAACCACCTCAGGGCCGGGTATTTTTTTGCTGGGTCGGGCAAGCCGGAGCCGCTGATTTTTGAGCAGGGCCAGCAACGTATCGAGGTCAACGACTGCGCTTTTTCGACTAACGAAGGCAACGGCCTCAAGGAAATGCTGCTCGCGGGCCTTGGTGTGGGGCAGCACTTCAAGTCGATCGTGCAGCACTACCTCGATACCGGCCAGTTGGTTGAGGTGCTGCCGGGTTGGTCGCGCCCGGCCACGCCATTGCATATCCTCTACCCACCTAACCGTCATCAGAGTGCGCGGCTCAAGGTCTTTACCGAGTGGGTGATCCGCACGTTTGGGGTCAGGGAATAATCGCGGTTACGCGTATCTCCACGCGCATGGTTGGCAGTCCCAGGGCCTCGACGCCGACTTGCGTCCAGATCGGCGCATGGTGGGGCATGTAGCGCCGGTATTGCTGGACCATCGCTTCGTTGACCTCAGGTGCAAACCCACCGACGTGGTAGGAGTTTATGTGAATCACATGCTCCCAACCCGCGCCGGCGGTGGCCAGGGTTCGGTCCAGGTTGTGAAACGCCTGGGCGATTTCTTCACTGAGGTCGGCGGGGATCTGGAACTCATCGTCCCAGCCGCCCTGGCCTGACGTTTCCACGCGGTTACCGATTTTCACTGCTTGGGAATAGTGCAGGTGTTCGCGCATGGTATCGCCATAGCCTGGGGTGACAAAAAATTCGGGCATGCTCATGGTATTTCCTCGGTTGAATACACGACCCGACGAATGCTAATAGAGCGAATGCGCGAACAATATCCCAAGTTTCTGTCATGACTATCTACTGGTATGCACAATCGGTTTGCGATAAAGCCCGACTGCCAAGCCGCTGATAATCACTGCGATAAAGACCAGATTGGCTGTGGAAACACTCTCGCCCAGTATCAACATCGAACTGGCAATCCCGAACACCGGGATCAATAGCGACAGCGGCGCTACCGTGGACACGGGGTACGCCTTGAGCAACGTGTTCCAGCCCCAGTAAGCAAAGTGCGTGGCCAGGTAAACCTGAAACAGCAGCGACCACACGGCGGTGAGGTCTAGGTTGGCGGGGAGGCTTACGAACGCACCGTCGCCGTGCACCCACCAGGCCATCAGGAACAGCGGGATTGGCGGAAACAGGCTGGCCCAGACCATGAACGAAAAGATTTCTTTAACCCCCGACGTCTTGATGATGACGTTGCCGATGCTCCACGCCAGTGCGCTGAACACGATCATCAGCACGCCGAGCGCAGCGTGTTCGCCTTGCTGGTTGGCGATGATCCCGGTTAATCCGATCAAGGCCAGAAAAGCCCCGGCCCACTGCGCGCCGCGAATTTTCTCCTTGAATAGCACGCAGCCCCAACCCAGGGTGAAAAACACGCTGAGCTGGATGAGCAATGAGGCAATCCCCGGGCTCACCCCAAGCTGGATGCCATAGTTGATCACACCCCACATGCCCAGCCCGAAGATCACGCCATAGGCCGCTACATAACCGAATGGCACGGCGGGGCGCTTGATGACGAACACCAGGGGCAAGGCGGCGAGGGCGAAGCGCAGGCCGGTGAGTAAAAAAGGGTCGATGGCCCGCAGGCCCAGTTTGGTGATGGGGAAATTCAGCCCCCAGGCCAGCGTGACCAACAGGGCAAGTGCCAGGTGTTTCTTGTGCATGGACGTTCCTTCGAACCGGTTGCTTCAAAGGGTTGAAGGTTAGAGCTCGGGCGTATGGCCCGCTTGCCATGTCAGGTCATACTTTGACAAGATCGGGCCATGATTCCGACCTTTAACGACAACGACCCCGAAGCGCTTGTGACCCTGCGTGAATACCCATGCGGCAGTGTGTTTGCCCGGCATACGCACCCGCGCGGCCAGTTTGCCTATGCTTCCACCGGTGCCTTAAGAATGTTCACCGACCTGGGCAACTGGGTGGTGCCGCCGCAGCGGGCCGTCTGGGTGCCCGGTGGCATTGCCCATGAAATGCACATGCGCGGCGATGTGGTGATGCTCAATACCTACCTCGATGCTCAAGCCGCCGAGCGCGCAGGGCTGCAGGGGTACTGCCAGGTTTTCGAGGTGTCGCCGCTGCTCAGGCATCTTTTGGAAGCTGCGTTGGCGGTGGGTTCATCGGCAACGTCCAAGGTGCGGCGGCACTGTGTATTGACGCTGCTGATCGACGAAATCAGTACGCTATCGGCCTTGCCCCTCAGTGCGCCGCTGCCCTCTGAACCGCGTTTGGCGAGGGCTTGCCAGCGCTTTCTGGACGCGCCTGCGCAAACCGTGTCCCTCGATCAAATGGCGAGTTGGTCGAGCATGAGCCGGCGGACCTTTACTCGTCACTTCCTGGAAAGCACCGGCATGACCTTCGTGGCGTGGCGCCAGCAAGTCTGCCTGCTGGAGGCCACCGCGCAACTCAGCCACGGCGCCTCGATCACCGAGGTCGCATTTGCATTGGGCTTCAGCAGCCCCAGCGCCTTCACCGCGCTGTTCCGCCGTCACCTGGGCGATTCCCCGGCGCGCTACCTGGCCAAGTCCAAGGCCGTGTCGTTGTTCTAAAAAGCTCACACGCTGGTCAGGATTCACCTTGCAGGCGGTCCTGCTTTGTTACTATCGCCGCCCACCGTCATCAGGAGTCACCGGCCCATGCAACACCAGTGGGATGAAATGCACCGCACCCGCAAGCCCACGTTTCTGTTGTGTGGCGAGCCTCAGGGGGATGTGCTCAATCTCTATGTTCACGGTTATTCGGCGTTCTTCAACCGCCAGCAACTGGGCAATTTCACGCAACAACTGGCAAGCATCGAAGGCTCGACCAACCTGATGCTGTTCTGGCCGGCGGGTCACTTTCTGGAAAACCTTTTTGCTCCCTTTAAAGATGTGATTACCGCAATGCTTGGCGGTGGCGGCCTGGGCGCGGCAACCGTGGGTGTGGGCCGTGCGATTGCCTACTTTCTTGACCATTACAAAAGTGTCGAGGCGCGTGTCGATGAAGTGGCCAAGACGCTATTGCCTGAGCTTGCCCATTACCTGCACGGCGAAGCGCTGCCCGTGCGGCGCATCAACCTGATCGGGCATTCCCTGGGCGCGCGTATCCTGGTCAAGAGTCTGCTGGCCAGCCCCGAGGTCGCCCGCCAGTTGCCGCTTAACAATGTGTTGCTGATGGGTGGCGCGATCAGTACGTCCAGCCCCTGGGATGAAGTGTCGGCGCCGCTCAAAGGGCGCGTGATCAACTGCTACTCCAGCAAGGACTGGGCGCTTGCCATCAAGCCGGACACCGAGCGCTGCATAGGCCGGTATGCGATCGACGTCACGCCCTCGCTCAAGGCCAAGGTCACCAATGTTCACCTGGCCACCTTCGACCATGCTGCCTACTGGCCGCAGCTGAAAACGGTGGTGCAGTACACCGACCTGCTGCAGGAACGGCGTGGCCTGATCCGCGCTGACCTGCGCAGCAGCGAAGTGCGTTTTGCCGAGGAGGACGTGGAACTGTTCCCCGCGCTGGTGCAGGCGCGGCCGGAGGAGCTTAAGTTTCTGGCTGAGTTGATGGCACAAAAACGCAGTGCCTCGATCGATGCCGATGTACGTGAACCGCTGAAACTGGCCATCGAGCTGCAACGCATGGGCGGTGACAGCTTTATGAACATCGCCCGTGGCCATGGCGTGAGTTATCGCCAGATCGCCGAAGATGTCGCACAGCGGCTGGGCATCAAGTTCGATGGGCCGCTTGAAACCGTGGTGCTGGCAGATATCGAGGCACAGGTCGCGGAAAAACTCATCGAGCAGTACAAGGACAAACTCAGTCGCGCCGACCGCCAGGCCTTCGACGCCGAGCTTAAGGCGGCCGCGCAAAAAGAGCAGGGCCTGTTCAATCGTATCGATATCGGCCGCTCGGCCACCACCGCCCTGAGCGGCACGGCGTTGGCGGGGCTCACCGGGTTTATCTTGCGGCGCGGCGCGGCCACCGCAATTCCGGTGGTGGGCCAGGCGCTGGCGGCGGCGATGTTGTTGGTAACGGGCGTGCGAGCGCTTTCCGGCCCGGCCTATTCGATCACCACCTTGGCGGTCTTGGTGATTGGCGTGATTCGCCAGCGCATGGAGCGCGAAGCGTTGAACCAGGAGATGGACCTGGTGGTGCAAGTCGTCGAAGCGTTCGACTTGCCCCGGGAGACGGTGATGCGCACGGTCGCGTCGGACTGATAAGCTGCGGCCCTGACTTGTGTGTTTGCCTGGGATACCGCGTGAAATTCAGCCTGCCGAAAATCGCCACTGCTCCGTTCTGCCCGCCGGAAGTGGCCGGCTCCGTTATCGTCGACCCCAAGGCCTCGTTTTTCAAACGGGCGCTGATGTTTGCCGGCCCCGGCCTGCTGATCTCCATCGGCTACATGGACCCCGGCAATTGGGCTACCGCCATCGAAGCCGGTTCTCGTTACGGCTACAGCCTGCTATTCGTGGTGCTGCTGGCCAGCCTGGCCGGGATGGCGGTGCAGTGCCTGTGTTCGCGCCTGGGCATCGCCACCGGCAAAGACCTCGCGCAACTGTGCCGTGAGCGCTACAGCAAACGCTCCGCGCGCACGCAATGGGTGTTGGCGGAAATCTCCATTATCGCTACCGACCTGGCTGAAGTCCTCGGTTGCGCCTTGGCGTTTCACTTGTTGCTCGGCGTATCGCTGACGACCGGTATCGTGATCACCGCGTTCGACACACTATTGATCCTGGCCCTGCAAAATCGCGGTTTCCGCCGCCTGGAAGCGATCATGCTGGCGCTGGTTGCAACCATTGGCGTGTGTTTCTTTATCGAACTGGTGCTGATCAAACCTTACTGGCCGGACGTACTCAGTGGCTTTACCCCGTCACTGGCGGCCATCAGCGATGCAGCGCCGTTGTATTTGGCTATCGGTATCCTTGGCGCCACGGTGATGCCGCATAACCTCTATTTGCACACCTCGATTGTGCAGACCCGCCTGATTGGCAAAGACCTCGCCAGCAAACAGGACGCGGTCAAGCTGGCGCGTATCGACACCATCGGCTCCCTGGCCCTGGCGTTGCTGGTCAACGCCGCGATCCTGGTGTTGGCCGCCGCCGCGTTTTACAAGACCGGCCACACCGAAGTGGTCGAGATCCAGGACGCCTATCACCTGCTTGACCCATTGGTGGGAGGCGCCTTCGCCAGCATCCTGTTCGGCATCGCCTTGTTGGCTTCGGGGCAGAGTTCGACCTTTACCGGCACCATCGCCGGGCAAGTGATCATGGAGGGTTACCTCAACCTGCGCATCCCGTGCTGGCAGCGGCGCCTGATCACGCGCGGGCTGGCGCTGATCCCAGCGTTCCTGGGGGTGTGGCTGATGGGCGACGATGCCATCGGCAAACTGCTGATTCTGAGCCAGGTGGTGCTCAGCCTGCAGCTGCCTTTCGCGTTGTACCCGCTGATCCGCATGACTGACGACAAGCAACTGATGGGGCCCTTCGTTAACCGCTTGCCCACGCGGTTACTGGCGTGGTTTCTGTTTGCGCTGATCAGTGGGGCGAATGCGTGGTTGATTGGGCAGTGGTTGTTTTGACTTAAACGTGTGATCGCTCCAACGCGGTCTACACCAGAATTGCCAAGGATGTGTACTGGGCAACCTGCGGATCGGCCGTCAGCAGTTTCATCGGCTCGCTCATGGCTGCCGCAATGATAAGCCGGTCGAACGGGTCTTTATGGTGGTGCTCAAGATCCTTCACTGCAATCGCGTGTTCTGGGGTGATCGGCAATTCGGTGAAACCGCTCTCCAGGCAGTATTCACGAATTTCATCCAGCTGCACCTCGAGCTTTCCCAAGCCTACCTTGATCGCCATTTCCCAGAAGGTTGCAGCGCTGACGTAAATCTCAGCAGCGTCTTCAATCAATTTTTTGGCTTTATTGGATAGCCTGGGGTCATCACTCAGTGTCCACAGCAGAATATGGGTATCCAATAGCACCCTCATAAAGGGTTGACCTCAAACGCATCCAGCAGGTCATCGGGTAAAGGCGCATCAAAGTCTTCGGGGATAATGAGCTTGCCTTTCATTGCGCCAATCCGGCGGCCTTTGGCCTTTCCTACGGGGACGAGCTGTGCCATCGCACGCCCATGCTTGGCGATGGTGATCACTTTGCCAGCAGCAGCCTCATCGACCAGCTTTGACAGATTATTTTTTGCTTCACCCAGCGGTACGGTAATCATGTGGCGATCTCCATATTTTGGCCAAATATAGCCAAAATCAGCTGAGCTATCAAAGACGGCATGACGACCGGCTTTAGCCGCGCGTTCAGATCGCGATTGTTTTTGATAAACGAAACCCATGGCACCTCTCCAAAAAAAGATTGAGCCAAAGTCTGCCTGCCATATGCCGTGTCTGAAATAGTGGCCCGAAAAATCAGAACGAGCCTACTTTTCCCACGAGGAATTTTTACCTTCCAATGCTTTTCCAGTGAGAGGGAGGAGCCTCACCGATCCCAATACGGCACCGCTCCAAAACACTCCACAAAATAATCAATCACCGTGCGCACCTTCAGCGACAGCCGCCGGCTGCCTGGCCACAGCGCGGCAATCTGTTGCGGTTCAAGGGTGGTGGCCACGTCGTACTCCGTGAGTACCGCCTGCAAGGTGCCGGCGCGCAAGCCTTCGCCGATCAGCCAGGACGGAAACACCACCAGCCCAAGGCCTTGTTCCGCCGCGTGGGTGAGGGTGTCGGCGTGGTTGCCGGTGATCGGGCCTTTGACGCTGTAAGGCGTCCAGTCGCCCTGGCCGCGGCGGAAGAACCAGCGCTGCTGGCCGGTGATGCCTTTGTAGGCCAGGCATTGATGGTTGGCCAGTTCTTCGGGGTGGCGCGGAGTGCCATGCCGGGCCAGGTAGGCGGGGCTGGCGGCGAGGCGAAAACGCTGGGGCGCGAAGATGCGCGCCTGCATGCTGGAGTCGTTCAGCACGCCGATGCGAAACAGCAGGTCGGTGCCGTCTTGCAGCGGGTCGACGTAGGTGTCGGTTTGCTGGATATCCAACTGTAGCTTGGGGTAGCGACGGCACAACTCGCCCAGCCACGGTGACAGGTGGCGTTGGCCGAATACCATCGGCGCGTTGATGCGCACCAGCCCGCTGGGTTCGCTTTCCTGCTCTTGCAGGGCCTGGCCGGCGGCCTCCAACTGTTCCAGCATCAGGCGCGCATGACGCCCCAGTAGCCGCCCGGCTTCGGTGGGGCTGACCGCACGCGTATGGCGGTAGAGCAATTGCTGGCCGAGCGCCTGTTCCATCAATTGGATTTGCCGTGAGATGGAGGAGGGCGCCAGCCCTTCGCGACGTGCCACTTCGGAAAAGCTGCCGTGATCCAGCACGGCTACAAACAGGCGCAATGCCTTGAAACTCAGTTCATTCAAACCCTGCATCGTGGCTCCGTGCTGTGCGTAATGCGCAAAGGTGTTATTTGCATGCTCCTATTTATCGCACAAGACGGCCACCGGATAATGCGCGCCATGTTTCCTTTTTTGATACGCAGGTGATGTATGCAGGCAAGTTCCATCGAAGGCGTGGCGCAGGCCAGGCCGAAAAAAAACCTATTGCGATTGCTGCTGTTGCCGCTGGTGATTCTGGCGGGCATGGGCCTGTCGGTTGAGGCCGGCTTGCTCGGGCCATTGGGTGTACAGGTCGGGCATTTGTGGGCGACGTTGAGCATCTTTGGCGTCGGTACGGCGATTCTGTTTTTGCTGCTGCTGTTCAGCGGCCCGCAAAAAGGCCCGGCACTCACCGACCTGCCGCGCTGGCAGTTGATCGGCGGCTTTTTGGGGCCGATGTACGTGGTGGTGCTGACTTTGGCTACGCCGCATATCGGCATCGCCATGACCATGGTCGCGATCCTCTCGGGCCAGGTCGGCAAGAGCGTGCTGATCGACCATTTCGGCTGGTTCGGCACCGCGCGTAAACGGGTCAATGGCGAACGCTGGATTGCCCTGGCGTTGATTGTGGCGGCACTTGTTCTGATTGCACGGGGTTAAAGCGATGAATCTGATTCTGTTGTTGGTACTGGTGATTGCCGCCGGTGCGGTGCTGAGTGTGCAAGCCGCGATCAACGGCCGGCTGGGCCAGACGGTCGGCGTGTTGCGCAGCAGTTTATTGACCTTTGCGGTGGGCGCAATCAGCACGGCGTTGTTGATTTTCTTCTTCGAACCCGCACAGGCCGTGAGCTTGCTGGACGTGCCCAAATGGCAGTTGACCGGCGCGTTGTTTGGCGTGGTGTACATGATGGTCATGGTCGGCGCAGTGCCCGTGGTGGGGACGGCAGTGGCCACGGTGGCGGTGATCGTCGGGCAGTTGGGCATGGGCATGCTGATCGATAACTTCGGCTGGCTGGGCAACCCGGCCATCGAGCTGTCGGGCAGCCGTATCGTGGCAATGCTGCTGTTGGCAGTGGCGCTGGTGTTCATGTACCGCAGCAACAGCCGACTGGCCGATTAACGGCGGTGAACCTTGAAACCTTGCCGGTAGTCACTGCTTAAGGTGCAGCGCCCGTTGCACCTGGACGACCATGCAAAAGGAGTCTGAACATGGCTGATAAAACCTGTGCCTGCCCACACTGCAAATGCGTACTGGGCACCAACGCGGTGATGAAAGACGGCAAGGGCTACTGCTGCCAAGGCTGCGCCGAGCACCATGCGCATGGCGAACCGTGTGCCTCGTCGACCGGTTGCGAGTGCGCCAAGTCTGCCCACGGCTAAAAATCCGCTCGGCTTATCGGGTGGCGGTCATTACCATGGCCGCTCACCCTTGATTGATGTGTGCTTCATGGCCCTGGCCGCGCCTCCCGACCTCACTGATCATGCCGTCCCCGTGCAACCACTGGCGCGCACCTACCCCCGTGGGTTGTATGTGGAGCCACACAGCCACGACTGGGGCCAGTTGCTCTACGCCATGAGCGGGGTGATGTGGGTTGAAACACCGCGCGAAGCCCTGGTAGTACCGCCGCAGCGCGCCGTGTGGTTGCCACCGGGTGTGGAGCACGGGATTCGCGTGGTCTCGGACTTGCAGATGCGCAATATCTACCTGCGCCCAGCCTTGGCGGCGACGCTGGACAGCCAGGTGCAGGTGATTGAAGTCGGCGGGCTGCTGCGTGAGCTGATCGTCACGCTGGTTGATCAAGGCGATTACGGTGATACAGCCTATTACGACGCCGTAGTCGGTCTGGCGCTGTTAGAGTTGCAACGCGCGCGGCGCTCGCAGATCCGCATTGCCATGCCACTGGGGGCGGACCGCCGTTTGATAAATGCCTGCCAGGCAGTGATGGCGGCGCCCTCGCTGGAAATCCCCTTTGAGCAACATGCCGAAGCGGCGGGTGCCAGCGTGCGTACCCTGGCGCGGTTGTTCCAGAACAACCTCGGTATGGGCTTTGCCGAATGGCGCCGTCAGGTGCAGCTAGCCACGGCGGTGGCGGAACTGATCCAGGGCCAGTCGGTGAGCGGCATTGCCCGCTCTTTGGGCTATTCGCCGAGCAGCTTCAGCGACATGTTCCGCCGTGAACTGGGTGTGGCACCGTCGCAATACGTCGGTTGAGGCTTTGGCCGAAATCCTGAAGCACTTGGCCGATGCTTCGGGGGTGTGCTCACTACACTGAGCGCATCAACCCACCCGGCGTAAACCCTATGAACTATCCCCTATGAACTATCTCATTTCCCTCGCCATCGGCCTGTTTGTCGGCGTGATCTATGGTGCCCTGGACTTTCGCTCACCCGCGCCGCCTGCCATTGCCCTGGTGGGGCTGATGGGGATGTTGATCGGCGAGAAGCTCTGGCCCATGCGCCGTGAGCTGGTCAGCGGTTGGTTGTCCTGATTTCTTTTTTCACTTCGATGGATATTGGCCATGAAAGCACTGCAATTTTCCGCCACCGGCGACCTCGCCGCCCTCAGTTTCGTTGAAGTCGACAAGCCGCTGCCGGCTGCCGGTGAAGTGTTGGTCCAGGTTAAAGCGGCGGGTTTGAACCCCAGCGACGTTAAAAACGTACTTGGCCGGTTTCCCTACACGACGTTGCCGCGTATTCCCGGCCGGGACTTTGCCGGTGTGGTGGTGGAAGGCCCGCAGCAATTGGTTGGCCAGGCAGTGTGGGGCACCGGCCGTGACCTCGGTTTTTTTGCCGACGGCTCCCACGCGCAGTACCTCACGGTGTCGGCGAAAGGCGTGGCGCATAAACCGACGCATCTAAGCTTTGCCCAAGCCGCCAGCCTCGGCGTGCCGTACACCACCGCCTGGGATGCGCTGGAGCGCAGCGGTGTCGGCAAAGGCACGCGGCTGCTGGTGATTGGCGCCAATGGTGCTGTAGGCAGCGCGGCGTTGGCGCTGGCGAAAATTCGCGGTGCGCAGGTGCTGGCGGCGGTGCGCAAAGCGGATCAGGTCGAGGCGTTGCAGGCGCAGGGCTTCGACGCGATTGCCCTGGGCCAACCGGACGCATTGGGCGGGCAGGTGAATGCGGTGTTCAAGGGCGGCGCCGATGTGATCTTCGACACCACCGGTTTCTGGCTGCCGGCGGCTGTCGCCGGTTTGGCCCCGTTCGGTCGCATAGCGATCATCGCGGCGCCGGTTGATGGGCATGTGCAGCTGCCGGCGCTGGCGTTGTACCGCAAGGGCGGCTCGGTGGTGGGCATCAATTCATTGCTCTACAACTGCGAGCAATGTGCGGTGATGCTGGAGCAGTTTGGGCGGTTTTTTGATGAGGGTTCGCTGCCGTTGCCGACAGGGTTGCGTGAGGTGGCGTTGGCAGATGGGGTGCAGTGCTACGAGGAAGTCAACAAAGGCAGCGCGGACAAGGTCATCTTCCTGCCTTAATGCGGTTAAAAAGTGTGGGAGCTGGCTTGCCTGCGATGGCGGTCTGTCAGTCAGAGAGTTATTGACTGATCCACCGCTATCGCAGGCAAGCCAGCTCCCACATTTTGATCTTCACCAGGCTTGAGGGTGTGTTCTCGATCGGATGTTTCCCACAAAGGTTTCAGGTTGTCGCTCGGAAGCGGGCTGACTAACCTCACTGGCGTCGCTGACAATTCAGCGATCGGATTTGACCGTCTGCCCCCCAAATGTATGTACCGCATCGAATCAGGCGTTTTTTTTACGTCTGCTGTATCGTGTCGCGGCAGCTGTACGCGGGATACCTTAGGGTATGCCGGGCTACTTTGGGACCGGTCGGTCAACCCGCGTATAGCTGCCACCCTATTTCGCTTGACCGCGAAACGTGGCGGCTCCACTCCCGAAGGATTCCACCATGATCAAAGACAGCCCCAACCCCCCAGTCCATCAAGACTACGACACCAGCACCCTGCACGAAGTCGCCTACCGCGCGATCAATCACTATCTCAACCCCGGCAAACCCATTCCTGAATCCAGCGAAGGCATCTTCACCGTGCGCGCAGACTTGGGTACGGAAACCTTGCTGGTCAATGCTTCCCAGGATCTGGCTTCCATCAGTGATATCGCCAACCACCTGGCGTTTGAAATCGAGGGTTCGCAACGCAATGTCGCGTTGGGTATCTGCCGAATGCTGGAAGGTGTGCAACTGCTGGTCGACAAGGCGCTGAATGTAGCCCACCCCGTAGCTTGAATGGGGGGCTAAGATCGTTCCCACGCTCTGCGTGGGAATGCATCCAGTGACGCTCCGCGTCACCTTGCATCCTCTATGGCGGGACGCGGAGCGTCCGGGGCGGCATTCCCACGCGGAGCGTGGGAACGATCTCAACATAAGGTCGCGCTGGGTATCTGTCGGATGCTGGAAGGTTTGCAACTGCTGGTCGACAAGGCGCTGAATGTAGCCCACCCCGTGACTTAAAAGTGTGGGAGCTGGCTTGCCTGCGATGGCGGTCTGTCAGTCAGAGAATGATTGACTGATCCACTGCTATCGCAGGCAAGCCAGCTCCCACATTTTGATTTTTACTAGGCTTCAGGGACGCCTTTTTCCCAGGCCGACCAGTTCTTCAGGATCGCCTGTACCAGCGGATTGCCCGTGCGGTACAGGTTCTCCAACGCCGGTACAAACCCACCCTGGTCGGCATACTTCAGCAAGTTGTCCACCTCGCTGTAGCCCGGATACGGCCGGTCGAAATCGGAACCGGCACGCACCACCGCCAAGCGCTGAATATCCACCAACCCTTCACGGCTGGCGCGCAGCAAGGCTTCATAGGTGGAGTTATCTTCCTGCTGGGTGGTGCAGTACTCGCCTTTATTGTCGGTGAGCAACTTGGTCCAGACCTCGGCGCGTTCGCTCAGGCGTGTGCCGGAGAACCAGGTGTTGCCCGCCAAAGTGTCGCAGCGCGTGACTTGCGGCGGCTGGTTGGCCGGTGCGGCCGGGTAGTGTTTACGCCAGGCGCTGGATTCCTTGCTTTCGCTCAGCTCTACCTTTTGCGACAGGGCAAACGCCTTGGCCTGCAACTTCGGGTTCAGCTCGAATACTTCGGTCTTGTAGTCCAACGGTGGTTTTTCGTTGGGGCCTTTGGTGTTGATGCCGATGTAACCGGTTGGCCAGTCTTTAGGCGCATCGCGCGAATCCAGCTCCCATTGGGTGCCGAACTCCACCAGGTAATGCGCCCAGGCGGCGGTGCCGATGGTTCCGTGTTTAGGGCTGATGCCGGCGATCCCGGCAATCAGGAAGTAGCTCTGGCGCAGGTCGAACTTGGGCGACAACGCCAGGGCCAGTGTGGACGCGGCGGCGTTGGTCTGGCCCATGCCGGTCACCAGCAGGCACACGTCCTGGGTGTTGCAGCGGATCACCGGGTATTCGGCCGACAGGCCTGGCACACGGACTTCCTGCTTGAGTTCCAGGCGGTCGATCCAGGTTTGCGCCTCGGGGGCGAACATGGTGATCAGCATCACTTTGGGTTTGATCGGCGCCGCAGCATCGGCCAGCACCACGTGGGGCAAAAAGGCCAGGCCGATGGCCATCGAGAGACGGGTAAGCATGTTCATCTATAGCTCCTTGATCAGAATTGGTAACCGACACCGGCGTAGTAGCCCCAGCCATCCGAGCGGGCGCGGAAGTTGCCTTCGCCAAAATTCAGCTCGCTGCCATCCTCCCAGTTGCCGCCGTTGTGGAAGTAACGACCGACCAGGGTGAAGCGCAGGTGGGTGAACGAATACAACAGCACGTTGGTGGCCACCAATGAATTGGCGGTGCGCGCCGGGTTGTCCTTGTGCAAGTCCGAGCCGAAATCGTAGTTGGTAAAGCCGATGTAGGTCAGCGAGGCACCGTTATCGAAGCTGCTGATGGGCACGATGTATTTCATTTGCGCACGATAGCCGTCCCACGAGTATTCGTTGCTCGCGCCATAGTTTTCCCACTGGTAGCGCCCATAGAAGTTGGCCGACAGGTTGACCCGCGAATGGGTGTCGATGTCGGTGCCCAGGCCGCTGTACAAGGTGTTGGCGCGGTTGGACTTGTTACTGCCGTGGTCGTAGATCCAGTCAAAGGCTACATACCATTCCTTGAACGGACCGATGGCCAAACTGCGGCCGGCCAGGTAGTCGATGGAGATACGCGGCTCATGTTCCATGAACACCGGCGAGCCATGGTCCCACGCGCCTTTGTCATTACTGTTACCGATGCCGAGGATTTTCGGCACGTCGATATAGCCATACAGCTCGAACGGGCCTTTGCGGCCGAAATACTCGTATTCCAGGTACACATCATCCTGCGGCTTGGGGCCGAAGCTGATGTCTTTGCTGCCGATCAGGGTCAGGTCCTGGTTGAACCAGTCCGACATGTACACGCCTTTTTTTACCGGGCTGGCTTCCGGGCTTTTGGTTTCAGGGCTGAGGGTTTCGCCCTGTGCTGAGTCATCGGTGGGTTTTTGCTGCGCCAAAATGGGTGCGCTGAGTACTCCCGTAACGGCGGCCAGTAGCAAGGAAACACCAAAACAAGCGGGACGCCTTGAGGTGAGGTGCATTGAAAATCCCTATTCTTACGCGGTTGGAACCCGTTTCTGCGGGTAGTGGTGAACTTGGCGGCCAAGTTCGTTCCGCAAACGTTTGCACGTGGCGTACCAACTTTGCTCAAAGGGTTGAGCAGTATGGAAAAAACAGGGATTAGTCGACCTTTTGGTCAAAATTGGCTGGGTGTCAATTTCTCGATTCGGTTGAATAAATGCATCGCGGTTTCGCGTCGATACTCGCTCGGCGTCTGGTGCATCTCGATGCGAAAGTGCCGGTTGAAGTTGGACAGGTTGGCGTAGCCCACTTCAAAGCAGATGTCCGCCACTGACATGTCGCTTTGCAGCAACAGGCGGCAGGCGCGTTGCACGCGGAACTTGCGCATCAGGTCTATAAACCCGTGACCGGTGTTGCGTTTGAAGAAGCGTGAGAAGCCGGGCTCGCTCATCTGCAGTTGCTGGGCGATGACCGAGAGGCGCAAGTCGCCGGTCAGCTCGCGCATCAGGTAATCGAAGGCTTTGTTGATGCGTTCGGCGCTGCGCGCATCCAGGGTTGGCGCGTAGCAGGGGCTGGCCAGCGCCTTTACCTGCGGCTGGGGTGCATTCTTTAGCGTGTCGAGCAGTTGCAGGAACAGGATCAACCGTTGCAGGCCTTGGGCGTTGCCGATGGCTTCCATCAACCCGGCTGCCTGTACAGCGGTCTCGCCAGTAAATTCAAGGCCGCGCCGGGCCTGTTCGAACAGCGGTTGCAAGTCGCCGAGTTCCGGCAGGGTTTTGCGCAGCGCGAGCAGGGCGGCGCCGTCGAATTGCAGCACCACGTCGCGGCCAGTCAGGTATTCGCCAGGGGCCAGGTCGCCGATCCAGTCGTGGGGCAGGTCGGGGCCGATCAGCGCCACATGCCCGGCGCTGAACGCACCGATATAGTCGCCCGCTACCAACTTGCCACTGCCTTGGCGGATCAGGTGGATCTCAAACTCGGGGTGGTGGTTCCAGCGCGCCAGGTCATACGGGTAGTCATGTTCGAACCAGCGAAAACAGTGGTCCGGCTCGGGCAGGATCACTTCGAGTTCGGCGGGGCGATGTTCGAATAGTTTGTCGCGGCTGACGGGCACGGTAATGCCTCTTATACATTGGATAACGCCAAAATACGCGTACCGGCAATCAGTACGCTACCCCAGGTTTTGCCCGGCACTGATACTTTTTTGACTTTCAAGTGCGGGTTAAAAAAGTATCAGCAGCGCATTCGCCATTCGTTTGTGAGGCCTTGACCAAGCTGCTGTAATCGCAACTCAACAACAAAAACAACAGGTGGATACCGCCATGCTCAAGCTTCCACACGCACTGTTCCTGCTGACTGGCCTGGCGCTGGCCATGCCCAGCTACGCCGCCGACACCGTGACCATCGCCACAGTCAACAACAGTGACATGATCCGCATGCAGCGCCTGTCCAAGGTGTTCGAGCAGCAGCACCCGGACATCAAGCTCAATTGGGTGGTGCTCGAAGAAAACGTGCTGCGCCAACGCCTCACCACCGATATCGCCACCCAGGGCGGGCAATTCGATGTGCTGACCATCGGCACCTACGAGACGCCATTGTGGGGCGCCAAACACTGGCTGGAACCGCTGACCGAACTGCCTGCCAACTATGACGCCGAGGATATTTTCCCTTCGGTGCGCCAAGGCTTGTCGGTCAACAACACCCTGTATGCGTTGCCGTTTTATGGCGAAAGCACCGTTACCTACTACCGCACCGACTTGTTCAAGCAAGCGGGGCTGAGCATGCCTGCGCACCCGACCTGGACTCAGCTCGGTGAGTTTGCCGCCAAACTCACGGTAAAAGATAAAGACCAATACGGCATGTGCCTGCGTGGCAAAGCGGGTTGGGGCGAGAACATCGCCTTGTTGAGCACCATGGCCAACGCTTTTGGCGCACGCTGGTTCGACGAACAGTGGAAGCCGCAGCTGACCAGCCCTGAATGGACGGCCGCCGCCAACTATTACGTAAACACCCTGAAAAACTACGGCCCGCCAGGCGTCTCCAGCAACGGCTTCAACGAAACCCTGGCGCTGTTCAACAGCGGCAAGTGCGCGATCTGGGTGGATGCCAGCGTCGCCGGCTCGTTCACCACCGACAAAACCCAGAGCAAAGTGGCCGACAGTGTAGGGTTTGCCGCCGCGCCGACCGAAGTCACCGACAAAGGCTCTTCCTGGCTCTATGCCTGGTCCCTGGCCATCCCGGCCACGTCCAAACACAAGGACGCCGCCAAGGCCTTTATTGCCTGGGCCACCTCCAAGGACTACATCCAACTGGTCGCCGACAAAGAAGGCATCACCAACGTACCACCGGGCACTCGCCAGTCCACCTACAGCGAGGCTTACCTGAAGGCCGCGCCGTTTGCCCAGGTGACGCTGGAAATGATGAAACACGCCGACCCTGCGCACCCGTCGGCCCAGCCGGTGCCGTATGTGGGCGTTCAGTACGTGACCATCCCGGAGTTCCAGGCCATCGGCACCTCGGTGGGCAAGCTGTTCTCGGCGGCGCTTACCGGCGGCATGACGGTTGACCAGGCGCTGCTTGAGGCTCAGTCCACCACCGAACGCGAAATGAAACGCGCCGGTTACCCTAAGTAAACAGGACTTCCTTATGAAACGACTCGAAGGTAAAAGCGCGCTGATCACCGGATCGGCGCGCGGTATTGGCCGCGTCTTTGCCCAGGCTTATATCGCTGAAGGCGCAACGGTTGCCATTGCCGATATCAACCTGCAACGCGCGCAGGCCACAGCCGCCGAACTGGGGCCACTGGCTTACGCGGTCGCGATGGACGTCACGGATCAAGCCTCCATCGACGGCGCGATTGCCACCGTGGTGGCCCATGCCGGCAAACTCGATATCCTGATCAACAACGCCGCACTGTTCGACTTGGCGCCCATCGTCGATATCACTCGCGACAGCTTTGACCGGCTGTTTTCGATCAACGTCGCCGGCACGTTGTTCACCTTGCAGGCCGCGGCCCGCCAGATGATCAGCCAGGGCCACGGCGGCAAGATCATCAACATGGCCAGCCAGGCGGGGCGGCGCGGCGAGGCATTGGTGGCGGTGTATTGTGCGACCAAGGCGGCGGTGATCAGCCTCACGCAGTCGGCGGGTTTGAACCTGATCAAGCAGGGTATCAACGTCAATGCCATCGCGCCGGGCGTGGTGGATGGCGAGCACTGGGATGGCGTGGATGCGCTGTTTGCCAGGCATGAAGGGCTGGCGCCTGGCGAGAAGAAACAACGGGTTGGGGCCGACGTGCCGTTCGGGCGCATGGGCACGGCTGAGGATTTGACCGGCATGGCGATCTTCCTGGCCTCCAAAGATGCCGATTACATCGTGGCCCAGACCTACAACGTCGACGGCGGTAACTGGATGAACTAGGTCAAGTGTGGGCCTGGCTTGCCTGCGATGGCGGTCTATCAGTTGCAGTCTTGCTGCCTGACCCACCGCTTTCACAGGCAAGCCAGCTCCCACCTTTGATCTTTGAGCTTCTTGGACGGCAACACTGTGCTCAAAAAAGTAAACAAAGTGTTTGTGGAGGCAGCCGTCCCTCATGTCTACTTTTACCTGCACCTCACAGGAGTGCCGCCATGCCCCTTGCGATAACTGCCATTGCCTCATTCGACGTCGACCCTCAAAAGAGTTTCACGCCGCTGTGCCCCAATGAACTGCCGGTGGCCGGTGGCGACCAGATCGGTGCCGAACTCAACTACATGGCCAGTCTTGCCGGTTACCGTGTCGGCAGCAAAGACGCCCATACCCCGCAAGCACCGTGGGTGGTCACGCAACCTGGCGACATGCTCAAACCCACCGGCCTTGAGCATGCCGACCTTACCTGGCTCAGTCATTGTGTGCCGGGCACTGAAGGCTTCACCTTGCTCGACGAATTACCCACCCCGTATGACTACGACTACTTCATCTGGAAGGGCGTTGAACCCGACCTGCATCCCTATGGCGCCTGTTACCACGACCTGCACGACAAGCTGTCCACGGGGGTTATCGAGTACCTCAAGGCCCAGGGCGTGCGTCGCGTGATCGTGGGTGGCCTGGCCCTGGACTTCTGCGTCAAGACCACCGCCTTGCAACTGCTCAAGGCTGGCTTGGAAGTGGTTCTGCACCTGCCGGCGTGCCGAGGCATCAGCGAGGCGGGTGGTGCGGCGGCGGTAGAGGAGTTGCTCAATGCCGGTGCAGTCATCAGCCGTAGTCGCGAAGAGCTGAGCGCGATGGCCACGCGCTAACTGCAGGCCCGGTAACGTGCTGTGCCGGTGTTTCGCGGCTAGAGCGGTAGTTCTGCGCGTTAAAAAATGAGACGCGTCCTACATCACTCGCTGGGAGTTACTGATTACCCTCTACGCTTTTGCACAAGCGGCCTTGTCTGGCCGGGGGGCGCTATCGCGTGAGGGAGTCAACTGCAAACCGTGTTGCCCGGTTCCTGCCGGAATTTATGCTTATGGTCGTTGTAAGCCTGCTTTCAGGCGGGGCCGCTACCTTTCTGGCGAGCACCACCTATTTGCGCCGCCTTGGCCCGGCGATGCAAACCGGATGTACCGTTGCGCTGTTGCTGGGCTTGATGATTTTATCTGGCCTTGGCCATTGGATGCTGGCACGCGGGCGCGTTGCTTCCACTGGATGGCATACCGGCTATTTTGTCCTCTGCTTGATAGTGGTGACCCCGACCATTCAATACCGGCCCCACGCGCTGGCTTATCTGTTGGGGGTTGTGTTTCCACTGCTGGGAATACTTCTGCTAAACACTTACCGCTATCACGACATGCGACTGAAACTGGCAAACATTCGCTGCCCGTAGCTCCCGCGCAGTCACGCGGGAGCACACCAGGCCTGCCCGCTACCGCTCGATCGAGCGGCTCCACCGCGCATTCCACTCCGGCCGCGCCTGGTTCACCTGGTCCCAATCAATCGAAATCGCTGTCTGCAAGTAACCTTGCATGGCCTCCACCCGCGCGCGGGTTTTGTCGGTGGTTGGCGTAGTCGGATTCGACGGGATCTGGTCACCTTCTTCCAGCGCCGGCGCCTGGGCTTGGGCGGTCAGCAAGAAGGCCGCAAGTTTCTGTGCCAGTTCCGGCTGGTCATTACGCGCAATGACACACTCGGCCACGTTGAGCACCACTGCGCCTTCCTTGGGCTGGGCGTATTCCATCGGGATGCCGAGCAATTGCTGCGTGGTGACCTGGGTTGGGGTGAGCGGGAAGATCGCCGCTTCGTCGGTCTGTACCATCTCGGAAATCTTCGCGGAACTGGCGATGTATTCCAGCACGTTGGGGCCGATGGTTTTTGGCCAGGCCTTGAAACCTGGCTCCACGTTGGTTTCGGAGCCGCCCTGGATGCGGTTGAACATCAAGAAACCGTGCAGGCCGAAGGTGGAGGAGGCCAGCGATTGGAACACCACTTTGTCCTTGAATCGCGGATCGGCCAGGTCCATCCATGAGGTGGGCGCGGCCCAGC
Source organism: Pseudomonas sp. 2995-3 (assembly GCF_002742565.1). Taxonomy (NCBI): domain Bacteria; kingdom Pseudomonadati; phylum Pseudomonadota; class Gammaproteobacteria; order Pseudomonadales; family Pseudomonadaceae; genus Pseudomonas; species Pseudomonas sp. 2995-3. The sequence goes on from NZ_LJSB01000194.1 coordinate 73,108, forward strand.
CTTTTTCCTTGAACATCTTGGCGTTGTAGCCCAGGCCCGTGACGCCCAGGGTCACGGCAACCGCTTCATCCTTGATTTTGGCCTTGGCCGGGATCTGGTCCAGGGTCGGGTTGGGTGTGAGTTTGTCGCACAGGCCCATGGAAATGGCGCGGTACATGATGCCGTCGTCGAGGAACATCACGTGCATCTGCGGGTTGTCTTTGTTGGCCTGGACCTTGGCGAGGATGTCCGACGAGGTGCCGGGCACAATCACCACCTTGACGTTATTGGCCTTCTCGAACGCGGGCAGCACCTTGTCGGCGTACACCCGTTCCATGGTGCCGCCGTTCATGCCCAGGTATAGCGTTGGCGCGGCATGGGCGGTGGCGGTGAGCAAGGCGAGGGGCAAGCAGGACAGCGCGATACGTGGGTTCATGGGTTTTTCCTCTCAGGCTTGGAAACGACGAATGGAAAACGCTTCGATGGGTTGGCGGCTGGCGCCTGTGCAGACGATCTCTGCCAGGGCTTCACCGACGGCGGGGCCGAGCTGGAACCCGGCGCCGGCAAAGCCGAAACCGTGGAGCAGGCCAGGTTGGGTGCTGCTGGGGCCGATCACCGGTTCATGATCGGGTAAGTAACCTTCGGTGCCGCTCCAGGTACGAATCGCCTGGGCACCCTTGAGAAACGGGTACAGTTCGCCGGCATTGCGCAGAATCTCCAAAACTGCCGCTTGCCCAGGGCGCGCCGTCAGCGGGCCAAGGGCAAAACCACGGCCGCCGCCGAGGATGCAATTGCCACGGGCGACCTGCCGTGCATAAATCCCGCCGCCTTCAACGCCGGTGCTCACGTTCATCACCACTGGCAGCGGCTCGGTCACCAGCATCGCCGGGTGTGCCGAGGTAATCGGCACCGGCTCGCCAAATTGCGCGGCAACCGTACCGGCCCAGGCGCCCGCGCAGTTCAGCAACCACGGCGCGTGCAGGTGCAGGCCATTGGCGCAGCGCACCTGGAAGCACTGGCCGTCATGTTCGATCTGAGTCACTTCGGCCTGCTCGTGCACCGCCGCGCCAAGGCGCTGCGCCGCACGGGCGAAAGCGGGCGACACCAGGCGCGGGTTGGCATGCCCGTCTTCAGGGCACAGCGAGGCGCCCACCGCGATATCCCCGACCCAAGGGAAGCGAGCGCGCAGTTCGGTGTAATCCAACAACTGCAAGCCCAGGCCAAAGCCACGGGTCTGTTCGGCATAGGCTTGCAGCGCGGCGAAATCCCCATGGCTGCGCGCCAGTTTCAAATGCCCGGACCGCACATACTCGCCGTCGATGCCGATCAACCCCGGCAGGTCGGCCCACAGTTCATGGGCGCGTTGTGACAGTGGCAGTTGATGCAAGGGGCGGCCCTGGCGGCGCACACCGCCGTAATTCACGCCGCTGGAGTGCGAGCCACAAAAGTCTCGCTCCACCAAGGCCACACGCTGGCCTTTTTGCGCGAGCATCAACGCCGCCGAGGCGCCGACGATGCCGCCACCCAACACGATCACGTCGATCATGGCTGCACCTGCACACCAAACGGCAGCGGCTTGATCGGCGCCTGACCGCGCAGGCGGCCAACGTCTTGTATGGCGCGACCGCTGCGTTCGGCCACAACCTCTGCTGCCGCCAGCCCACACATGCGGCCCTGGCAGCGGCCCATGCCGACCCGGCAATGGGCTTTGACCCGGTTGATTTCCCAGTGGCCTTCATCGACGACGGCGCGTACGTCGCCGACGCTGACTTCTTCGCAGCGGCACAGGATTAACTCATCCGGCGCCTGTGCAGCCCATTGCTCGGGGAAAGGGAACGCGGTTTCCAGCCCACGGCGAAAGCGCTGGATACCCGCCAGTTGCTGCTCAAGCAGCGTTGGGCGAAGCGGATCGATGGCAATGCCTGAATCTTCCAGGACCGCCAACGCCGCACGTTCACCGGCCATCTGCGCGGCATCGGCGCCCATGATCCCGGCCCCGTCACCGGCCAGGTACACGCTGCTGACGCTGCTGCGCCCGGCACTGTCGCGCTGTGGCAGCCAGGCGCGATTCAAGCTGTTCCAGGCAAATTCACAGCCGAGCAAATCCGCCAGTTGCGTCTCGCTGCGCAGCGCATGGGCGAACGCCACGGCATCGCATTCCACTACGTGCTTATCCCAGCGGATGCCACGCACCCGTTGCTCGCCGTCGATTTGCTGGAGCGTCGCGCCCTGATACACGGGAACCCCATGGGCAGTGAGCCAGGCACGGTAATAAATGCCTTTGGCCAGGGTCGCCGGTTGCCCCAGCAGCGCCGGCAAAGCACGGCACTGGGCACTGAACGGCGCGCTGTCGAGCACCGCCACCACCTTGGTCCCGGCCTTGGCGTATTGGTACGCGACCAGATACAGCAACGGCCCGCTGCCACACAAGGCCACGCGTTCTCCGATGGCGCAGCCCTGGTATTTCAACGCGATTTGCGCAGCGCCAAGGCTGTAGACACCAGGCAAGGTCCAGCCGGGCACCGGCAGAATGCGGTCGGTGGCGCCGGTGGCGACGATAATCTGCGCGTACTCCACGCTTTCGGCGTAGCCGTTAGTCAACATATCCAGGCGACCGTCCTCGGCATTCCACACCAGGGTTTCGGGCCGGTAGTCGATCAGCGGCGCCAACTCATCCAGTGTGCGGTGTACGGCCGTAGCCTTGCCCGCCTCAAAGCCATACAGTTGCTTGGCCGAGCGCTGAAAATTAGCCGGTTGGCGCCGGTAAATCTGCCCGCCGCCGCGCAGGCTTTCATCCACCAGGCAAGGCTTGACGCCATGGTCGAGTAAGGTGCGCGCCGCGCTGATGCCCGCCGGGCCTGCGCCGACAATCACGATCGGTTTCATGCCTGACGCCCCGGATCGCGGCTGATCGCCTGGCCCTCTTGCAGCAGCGTCGAGCAAGCCCGCACACGGCGCCCATCCTCCAGCCGCACCCAGCAGTCCTGGCACGCGCCCATCAGGCAGAAACCGGCGCGGCGTTCGGCGCTGAAATCGCTGCCGCGCAGGTGCTCGGCGCAGGTCAATATGGCGGTGAGCAACGTGTCGCCCAGCAAACCGGTGGCCGGTTGCCCGTCGAGGGTGAAGGCCAGGGCAGGGCGCCGGGTTTCGGCCAAGCGTTTGAACAAGGCCATCAATGTTTCCCCACCAGTACGCGGTCCAGGCCATACACCCGGTCGAGCAGGACCATGGTGGCTGCGGTGAGTGCAATGACCAGCGCCGAGACCGCCGCCATCATCGGGTCGATGGACTCGGTGGCGTACACGTACATGCGCACCGGCAGGGTTTGCGTGGCTGGCGAGCTGACAAAAATAGACAGCGTCACTTCATCGAAACTGTTGATGAACGCCAGCAACCAGCCGCCGGCCACGCCCGGCAGAATCATCGGTAAGGTGATTTGACGGAACAGCGTGAAGCGCCCGGCACCCAGCGATTCGGCGGCTTGCTCGGCACTGCGATCAATCCCGATGGCCGCCGCCAGCACCAGGCGCAGCACATACGGCGTGATGATCACCACGTGCGCCAGCATTAGCCAGGTGAAGCTGCCATTGACGCCCATCAGCGCAAAAAGACGCAGCATCGCCACGCCCAGCACCAGGTGCGGGATGATGATCGGCGAGAGGAACAACGCGCTGAAAAAGTTGCGCCCCGGGAACTGATAGCGGCTGATCGCCAAGGCGGCGGGCACTGCAATCAACGTGGCCAATGTGGCGGCGGTAAACGCCAGGATCAGGCTGTTGTAGAACGCCTGGATAAAGTCGGCACGCTCGAACACCGCGCGAAACCAGCGCAGCGAAAAGCCCGAGGTGGGCAGGCTCAAGGTGTTTTCCGGGGTGAAGGCCACCAGGCACACCACCACCAGCGGCGCCATCATGAACAGCACCACCACACCATGAAAACCGAGGGCCAAAGGACCGTTTCTGGACATGCGCTTAAACCCCCAGGGACTTTTTGTAGCGGCCTTCGACCATGCGGTTCCAGCTCAGCATGATCAGCAAATTGACCAGCAGCAGCACCACCGCAATGGTCGCGCCCATGGGCCAGTTGAGTTCCGAGAGGTACTGGTCGTACACCACGGTGGCGACCATTTTCAGGCGGCGTCCGCCGAGCAGGCCGGGGATCGCAAACGAACTGGCGGCCAAGCCGAACACGATCAAGGTGCCGGACAGCACGCCCGGCATCACTTGCGGCAATACGATCTTGCGCATCACCGTGGCCTGGCTTGCGCCCAGCGACAACGCCGCCTGTTCCGCCGACGGGTCGAGCTTTTGCAGCGAGGTCCATACCGGGATGATCATGAACGGCAGCATCACGTGCACCAAGGCGATCACCACGGCGAACGGCGTGTACAGCAGCTTCACCGGGCGCCCGCCGAGGAATTGGATGACTTGGTTGACCAGCCCATCGGCGCCGAGCAACAAGCTCCAGCCGAAGGCGCGCACCACCACCGAAATCAGCAGCGGCGTGAGGATCAAAATCAAAAAGATTGAGCGCCACGGCGTGCCCATACGGCTGAGGATGTAGGCTTCGGGTACGCCGATCACCACGCACAGCAGGGTCACCAGGGCGCTGATCCAGAAGGTGCGCCAGAAGATCTCGTAGAAGTACGCATCGCTGAACAGCGACAGGTAGTGGGCAAAGGTCCACTCACCAGCCTTCACGCCCACCTGGTAGTCGAACACGTTGAACGACAGCACCAGGGTCATGAGCAGCGGCAGGATCAGCAGGCCGCTGAACAGCAGCAGCGCCGGCAGCGATAACAGATAACCGCGGCTCATGCGCGCACCTCATCGGCCGCCAGCACACGCAGCAATTCGGCGTGCCAGTCCAGGCCCACCGGCGCGCCGCAGCCGAGCGGCGCGCTGCCGTCATTGCTGCGTACCACGGTAATTTCGCCCAGAGACGTTTGGATGCGGTAGAGCCACTGGCTGCCGAAGAAATAACTGTCGAGAACCTTGCCCTGCAGGCGGCCTGCGCCGGCATCCACCAGCTGGATTTTTTCCGGGCGCAGGCTCAGTACCAGTTCGCCTTTGCCGCCGACAAGACGCACTTGCGCAGTGCCGAATTCGTCATAGTCACCGGCCAGCAGGTTGGCCTTGCCGACAAAGTCCGAGATAAACCGCGTACGTGGGTGTTCGTAGAGCTTGTAGGGCGCGTCGATCTGGGTCACGCGCCCAGCCTGCATCACCACCACGCGGTCGCTGATCGACAGCGCTTCGGCCTGATCGTGGGTGACCATCAAGGTGGTGATGCCCACGGCGCACTGGATGCGGCGGATTTCAAACTGCATTTCTTCGCGCAGGTTGGCATCGAGGTTGGACAGTGGCTCATCGAGCAGCAGCACGGGCGGCTCGATCACCAGCGCACGCGCCAGGGCCACACGTTGGCGCTGGCCGCCGGACAATTCACGCGGGTAGCGCTCGGCGTGCGGGGCCAGGCGTACCAGTTCCAACACGGTTTTGACTTTGCTGGCGATTTCGGCGGCCGGCACTTTGCGCATCTTCAGGCCGAAGGCCACGTTGTCACGCACGCTCATGTGCGGGAACAACGCATAGCTCTGGAATACCACGCCCAAGCCACGGCTGGCGGGTTTGGCGTGGGTGATGTCGCGGCCGTCGAGCAGGATCTGCCCGCCGCTCACGTCCACAAAACCGGCGATCATTTGCAGCGTGGTGGTTTTGCCGCAGCCCGAAGGGCCGAGCAGGGAAACGAACTCGCCTTTTTCCACCGCAAGGTCGGTTGCGACCACAGCGTCGACGGCGCCGTAGCGTTTGCTCAAGGCGTTGAGTTGGAGAAAAGCCATGTCTGCGTTCCACCTTTTTTGAGACGCGTCGAAACGCGCTTTTTTGTTTTGGGCAGATGCGAAAAGAGTGTTGCGGGTGCGTTGGCGCTCGATCTCACGTCGGCTGCTCGTTGTTGTTCATTTCGCCCCTGTGGACGCAGATTAGGACGAAGACTAGGATGGGCGGAAGATGGAATTTCACTGAACGGACTATTATTTTCAATTTTATTCATTCACCAGAATGTATACCGAGATTAAGTGTTATGAATTCCACTGAGCGGAATGAAAACGGTAAGGAAGTCGGCGCTGGGAGCGTCTCTCGGCTGTTTGCGTTATTGCGCACGTTGGGCGAAGTGCCCGAAGGCGGTGAGCGCGTGACTCAGCTCGCGCAGCAAGTCGGGCTGTCGCAACCCACCACGCACCGGCTGCTACGCAGCCTGATGGAGGAGGGCATGGTTGAGCAGGATGCGCGCAGTAAGCGCTATCGCCTGAGCCTGGAGTTCTTCGCCCTGGCGGCCAACGCGGGTAAGACCGGTAATTTGCGCGATCTGGTGCGCCCGAGCATGTTGCGCCTGAGTGCTTCATTGGGCGATTCGCTGTTTTTGCTGGCGCGCAGCGGCTTTGATGCGATCTGCCTGGACCGCAGCGAAGGGCCGTATCCGATTCGCACCTTCACTGGCGATATCGGCGGGCGCGTGGCGCTCGGCGTGGGGCAGGGCAGCCTGGCGATTCTGGCGTTCTTGCCGGAGGAGGAGCGTGAGACGGTGATTCGCTACAACCTGCCACGCCTCAAGGATTTTCACCTGTATGACGAGGTGTTGTTGCGCTCCGAGGTCGAGAATGTGCGGCGTCTGGGTTATGCGGCGCGTAACACCGGCGTGCTCGAAGGCATGGCCGGGTTGGCGGTGCCGATTCTGAATCGCGACGGGCACGCGGTGGCGGCGCTGAGTGTGGCGACCATCAGTGACCGCTTGGGGCCGAGCCGGTTGCCGATGGTGGTGGAGTTGCTCAAGCGCGAAGCGGCGGCGATCGGGCCACGGATCAACCCGTTTGATCCGACGTTGCGTCGGCCGTCGCAGACCTTTGGTGGCTAGCTCATCTCAACGCAATGAAGATCCGCTTTTGTGTGGGAGCTGGCTTGCCTGCGATAGCGGTAAACCAGTCGCCTAAGATGCAAGCTGCCAAATCGCAATCGCAGGCAAGCCAGCTCCCACAGGTTCAGGTTGCAGCTAACGCGACAAGTGTGTGGCCGCGCCGACGGTTTTTACCGCATCGGTTTGCGGATTATTGAAATATAGTTAATATAATCCGGGTAAAATAAATATCGCCCGGGTAATAATCAATGCCTATTCAAAATACAGCAGTCTGCACTGCCTTTGTCCGTCACCAACGCGTGGCAGCCGGCGCCTATTCCCAGGTGGCCGAAGCGCTGGCGGGCCTTGACCTGCCCACCGGCAGTTTCCTGGTCTTCGACGATGCCACCGGCACCCAGGTCGATTATCCGTGGCCTGCGGATTATGCGCCTGTCCAAGCGGCACCGGCCCAAGTCGATGAAGCCCCTCCCGCGACGCCTTCGGTCGGGCGTCCCAAGCTGGGCGTGGTTGCGCGGGAAGTCACTCTGCTGCCGCGCCACTGGGAATGGCTGGGCCAACAACGTGGCGGCGCGTCGGCAGCGTTACGCCGGTTGGTGGATGAAGCGCGCACTGTTCACGCAGCCCATGATCAAATGCGCCAGGCTAAAGAAGCCAGCTATCGTTTCATGAGCGCCCTCGGCGGTGACCTGCCAGGGTTTGAAGACGCGTCACGGGCGCTGTTTGCCCATGATGGTGCTGACTTTTCCCATAAGATCGCGCATTGGCCGGTAGACGTGCAGACGTACCTGGCCTGGCTATCACGCAATGCCTTTACCGCATAACAATAATTCAAGGATTCAAACCAGCATGGACGTCACCCCAAAGCGGCCGTTGTGGCAGATCTACCTGATGTTTTTGGCACCCATGGTGCTGTCCAACTTCCTGCAAAGCTTTTCCGGCACCCTCAACGGCATCTATGTCGGGCAGATGCTCGGCACCCAGGCGCTGGCGGCGGTGTCGGGGATGTTCCCCATCGTATTTTTCTTTATTGCGTTGGTGATCGGCCTGGGGGCGGGCGCTTCAGTGTTGATAGGGCAAGCCTGGGGCGCCCAGGAAACTGCGATGGTCAAGGTGATTACCGGCGCCACCCTGACACTTGGCGCGCTGGTGGGCTTGATCGCGGCAGTGCTGGGCAGCCTGTTCGCGCGCCCGGCGTTGCAGGCGTTGGGTACGCCAATCGATGTGCTCGACGACGCAGTGGGTTATGCCCAGATGATGATGTTGATCATGCCGCTGCTGCTGGTGTTTATCCTCTACACCCAGCTGTTACGGGGTGTGAGCGATACGGTTTCGCCGTTGCTGGCGTTGATGGTCTCGACCCTGGTCGGCCTGCTGCTGACCCCGGCGCTGATCCGTGGCTGGATCGGCTTGCCACCCATGGGGATTCAGAGTGCGGTGTATGCAGGCTTGGTGGGCAACGCGGCGGCCATGCTGTTTCTGATTTTGCGCCTGCGGCATAAAAACCATGTGATGGCGCCGGACCGTGAACTGCTCGCGGCCTTGCGCCTGGACCGGGCCATCCTCGGCAAGGTCCTGCGCATCGGCTTGCCAACCGGCTTGCAGATGGTGGTGTTGTCGCTGTCGGAGCTGGTGATTCTGGCGCTGGTCAACGGTCACGGCTCACAAGCTACGGCGGCCTATGGCGCGGTGACGCAGATCGTCAACTATGTGCAGTTCCCGGCGCTGTCGATTGCGATCACGGCCTCGATCCTCGGTGCCCAGGCAATTGGTGCCGGGCGCCTGGAGCGTATCGGGCCGATCCTGCGCACCGGGCTTGTGATCAATCTGTGTCTCACCGGTGGCTTGATCCTGTTGGGTTACTTGTTGTCCCACTGGTTGCTGGGTTTGTTCATCACGGACGACGCGGCGCGGCTCAATGCCGAGCACCTGCTGCATATCATGCTGTGGAGCATCCTGGTGTTCGGGTTCCAGGCGGTGATCGGCGGGATCATGCGCGCCAGCGGCGTGGTGTTGATGCCGGTGGCGATTTCGATCTTCTGTGTGCTGTGTGTCGAGTTGCCAATGGCGTATCTGTTCAACGCGCACTTCGGCCTGGAAGGCGTGTGGATGGCGTTTCCGGTGACCTACCTGGCGATGCTGGTGTTGCAGACCGCCTATTACCGCTTGGTGTGGCGCCACAAGCAGATCAAACGGCTGGTGTGACAGGTTGCTTCAGGCCTTGCAGTAACAGCTCTAGGCCCTGCAAACCTTCTTGCAGGCGCACGTGTGGGTGTTCGTCACGGGCGATCCACAGGGCCGTGTTGACCAGGCTGCCATTGATCAACTGGGCCAGCGCGACGCTGGAGGCTTGCGCGATGACACCGGCCTGCATCATCGCCTCCAGCAACTGGCGCAGGGATTCCACGCATTGTTGCTGGGAGCCGGTATCACCGAGTACGGCAGGCGCATCCTGCAACACGATGCGTTGGATCTCGCCATCCTGGGCCATGCGCAAATAGGCGCGGCAGCGCTCACAAAAGCCGCTCCAGGGCTCCTGCGCCTGGTCGCTGATGCCTTGCAGGCGCGCGTCCATCTCCGCGTCGATCTCGGCGACCACCGCCGCCAATAAACCTTTCTTGTCGCCGAAGTGATGGTACAACGCACCGCGTGTGAGGCCGGCGCGCGCGGTAAAATCATCCATCGAAGTGTTGGCGTAGCCTTGGGTAGCGAAGGCTTGGCGAGCGCTGGCGATCAGCCGGGCACGGGTGGCGTCGATCATTTCGGTACGGACTCGGCTCATGGGTAAGGCTCGCGTTATCTCAGTGAGTGATTGACATACGCTGCGTATGTTACGCATGATTTGTCACATACGCACCGTATGTATTTTGCCTTGCTACCTGCAAATCGCAAGTTTCAAAGGTTGAGGAAGAGGTTAAGCAGGATGGCAAATCCCTACGCCGAGTTATTCCAGGCCCCAGGCAGCCGGGCGTTTGTACTGGCGGGCATGCTGGCGCGTATGCCGATTTCGATGACCGGCATCGGCCTGATCACCATGCTCTCGCAAGTGAATGGCGGCTATGGCCTGGCAGGCTCGGTGGCGGCAGTGTTTGCCCTGGCGACGGCATTCTGCGCGCCGCAGGTGTCCCGCCTGGTGGACCGCTATGGCCAGGGTCGGGTGCTGCCGGTTGCGGCGCTGATCGGCGGCGGAGCGTTGTTGCTGCTGTTGCTGTGCACACGCTTGCAGGCGCCAGCCTGGACGCTGTTTGTGTTCGCCGCACTGGCTGGTTGCATGCCGAACATGTCGGCCATGGTACGGGCGCGCTGGACCGAGCTGTACCGCGGCCAGCCCAGGCTGAAAACCGCGTTTGCCCTGGAATCAGTGCTTGATGAGGTGTGTTTTATTATTGGCCCGCCGATTTCTGTGGGGCTGTGCGTGGTGCTGTTCCCGGAAGCGGGTCCATTGGTGGCAGCGGTGCTGTTGGCGGTTGGCGTCACCACGTTTGTGCTGCAGCGCGCGACAGAACCGCCGGTGCACGCGCAACAAGACCACCACGGCCGCTGGTTGATCGCCTCACCGTCGGTATTGATCCTGATGATCCTGCTGCTCGCCATGGGCGTGATCGTGGGTGTGGTGGACGTGGTCAGCGTAGCCTTTGCCCAACACCAGGGCCAACCGGCGGCGGCCAGTATCGTGCTGTCGGTGTATGCCATCGGCTCGTGCCTGGCGGGCTTGGCCTTTGGCATGCTCAAGCTCAAGGCGCCGTTGCCTCGGCAGTTCCTGTTTTGCGGCGTGGCCACGGCATTGACCACGTTACCTTTATTGTTGGTGACTGATATTCCCGGTCTGGCGGCGGCGATTTTTATCTCCGGGCTGTTCTTTGCCCCAACGTTGATCGTCTCCATGGCCCTGGTGGAGCAGGTGGTGCCGCCCGGCCGCCTGACTGAAGGCATGACCTGGCTGATCACCGGCCTGAGCATCGGCGTGGCCATTGGTGCAGCCAGCTCCGGTTGGATGATCGACCACTTTGGCGCTGCCAGCGGGTTCTGGGTGGCATTGGCGGCGGGGGCGGTGGTGTTGGGTTCGGCCGCGTTTGGGTATCGGCGGTTGGGGCGTCAGCCTAACGCCGGGAGTGGTTCTACGCAGTGATGTTGCAGAAACTCATTCAGCGCCTGCCGCGTCAGGTCATTGAGCGTCACTTTCTTGCGGGTCGCTGCCAGGGCCGCCGCCAAATGCAGGTCGTGGCCGACGCGTACGTTGAATGAACCCTTGCAAGGTTTCTCCGGGGTTTGCCCCAGCGCCTGGCAGGTTACGAGGTAGTCATCCACGGCCTCACGGAACGCCGCGTCCAGCTCGGCGACGGTTTTGCCTTCGTAGCTCACCAGTGCCTTGATGAACAGCACTTTGCCGAACAGGCAGTTGTCTTCGAGGCTGGCTTCGATAGAGCCGATGTAGCCTTGGTGTTTCAGTTGGTTGTCCACTGAATCAGTTCTCCTGATTTCAATTGTTCGATGATCTGGCGCCGAATGTAGTGTTTCAGTTCGTTGCCAGGGTGAGGCCTGTGCAAGGTGATCATTGCACTGGGGTCGCCGATGTCGAACTTGACGCGGCTTCCAGCCCCTTCAATTTGTCTGTAGCCAAGCTGACGCATCAGCGTTACCAGCTCAGGCCAGGTAAATGCCATGTGCTCATTGAGCAGTTTGGCGAGCAGCTTTTCATTTTTGGACACGGCGTTCCCTGCGTGTAACTAAATGTAGTTGCAAAAAGTGGTGTTCGTCAATGCTAGCCTGAGTTTGCGAGCCTTGGCTGAGATTGATGTAACCCTTGATGACACCGCGCTTCACGCCGCTTACGCCCCGCTAATTTTTCCTTGTCCGGTTCGTTTTATAGGGACGACGTGCCTTTGTGCTTCCTGCCTATTGTTCCGGACTCCAAGAAATGAATGCTGAAGACTCCTTGAAACTTGCTCGCCGGTTTATCGGGTTGCCCCTGGAAAAGCGCCAGGTATTCCTGCAAGCCCTGCAGAAAGAAGGCGTGGATTTTTCCCGGTTTCCGATTCCGGCGGGCGTGGACGTGGAGGATCGCCAGGCGCTGTCCTACGCGCAGCAGCGCATGTGGTTTCTGTGGCAACTGGACCCGGCCAGTGGTGCCTATAACCTACCCGGCGCGGTGCGGTTAAAAGGCGCCCTCAGCCTGCGCGCACTGGAGCAGGCATTCGCAAGCCTGGTGGCACGTCATGAAACCCTGCGCACGGTGTTCCGGCGCCAGTCCGACGATCGTTTGCTGCAAGTTGCCATCGAGCCGTCGGTTGCCGTCGAGCCTCTGGACTTCAGTGCGCTGGGCTTTGACGAACGCGAGCAGGCCGTCAATCAGGCGGCGACCCGTCAATCACTGCTGCCGTTCGATCTGGAAAACGGCCCACTGCTGCGCGTGCAATTGCTCAAGCTCGATGCGCAAGAGCATGTGCTGCTGCTGACCCTGCACCACATCGTCTCCGATGGCTGGTCGATGAATGTGCTGATCGACGAGTTCATTCGCTGCTACGACGCCCACGAACGCCACGAGACGCCGCAATTGCCGGCGCTGCCGATCCAGTACAGCGACTACGCCCTGTGGCAGCGCCGTTGGCTGGAAGCGGGGGAGCAGGCACGCCAGCTTGAATACTGGCAGGCACGTCTGGGTGATGAGCATCCGGTGCTGGAACTGCCCACCGATCGCCCGCGTCCGGCCATGCCCAGCTACCAGGGCACCCGGCATAATTTCGCCATCGATTCAGGCCTCGCCGCGCAGCTGCGTAGTTGCGCGCAAAAGCACAACGTCACCCTGTTCATGTTGCTGCTGGGCGCTTTCAACGTGTTGTTGCATCGCTACACGGGGCAGGGCGATATCCGCGTCGGTGTGCCGATCGCCAATCGTAATCGCAGTGAGGTCGAAGGGCTGATCGGTTTTTTCGTCAACACTCAGGTTCTGCGTACCGAGTTAACCGGGCAAACCCGTGTCGCCGAACTGTTGCAGGGCATCAAGGAGCACGCCCTCGGCGCCCAGGCCCATCAGGAGCTGCCGTTCGAGCGTCTGGTGGAAGCCCTCAAGGTCGAGCGCAGCCTGAGCCATACGCCGCTGTTTCAGGTGATGTACAACCACCAGCCGGTGGTAGCGGACATTGCCTCGGTGAGCACCGCCTCCGGCCTGGAACTGGCGCTGGTGGAGTGGCAAGGCCGTACCACCCAGTTCGACCTGACCCTGGATACCTATGAAAAGTCCGGCACCTTGCAGGCTGCGTTGACCTACGCCAACGACCTGTTTGACGCGCCTTCTATTACGCGTATGGCCCAGCACTGGATCAGCCTGCTGCAGGCCATGGTTTCCGGCGACGAACACCGCATCGGTGAGTTGCCGATGCTGGCCGCCGATGAGCAGCAGGTGCTGGTCCAGGCATGGAACCAGACGGCCCAGGCGTACCCGACCGCGCAAGGAGTGCATCGGCTCATTGAAGAGCAGGTACAGCGCACCCCGGATGCTCCGGCGCTGGTGTTTGGTGCGACCACGTTGAGCTATGCCCAGCTCGACGCCCGCGCCAACCAGTTGGCCCATGCCTTGCGCGAGCAGGGCGTCGGCCCTGACGTGCTGGTGGGTATCTGTGTGGAGCGCTCGGTCGAGATGGTGGTGGGCCTGTTGGCGATCCTCAAGGCCGGCGGTGCCTATGTGCCGTTGGACCCCGAATACCCCCAGGAACGCCTCTCCTACATGATCGAAGACAGCGGCATCAAGCTGTTGCTCAGCCAGCAGAGCCTGCAGGCTTCGTTGCCGATTAATGGCGTGCAAGTGATCGTTCTGGACCAGGCGCCGGGTTGGCTTGACGGCTATAGCCGCGAATCACCGGCCGTGGCCATCCAGGCGCTCAACCTGGCCTACGTGATTTACACCTCCGGTTCCACCGGCAAACCCAAGGGCGCCGGCAACAGCCATCGCGCGCTGGTCAACCGCTTGTGCTGGATGCAGCAGGCTTACGGCCTGGACGCCAGCGATGCGGTCTTGCAGAAAACCCCGTTCAGCTTTGATGTGTCGGTGTGGGAATTTTTCTGGCCATTGATGACCGGCGCTCGGCTGGTGGTCGCCGCTCCTGGCGAACATCGCGAGCCGGCGCGACTGATCCAGACCATCGGCCGTCACGCCATTACCACCTTGCACTTCGTGCCGTCGATGCTCCAGGCGTTTATCCATGAGGCGGGCGTGCAGGCTTGTACGAGCCTCAAACGCATCGTGTGCAGCGGCGAAGCCTTGCCGTTGGACGCGCAGTTGCAGGTGTTCGCCAAACTGCCAGCGACGGGTTTGTTCAACCTCTACGGCCCCACCGAAGCCGCCATCGACGTCACCCACTGGACATGCGTCGACGAAGGCGCCGACAGCGTGCCCATCGGTCGTCCGATTGCCAACCTGGCCACCTATGTCCTCGACGCCCAGCTCAACCCGGTGCCCGCCGGTGTCTCTGGCGAGTTGTACCTGGGCGGCGTCGGCCTGGCGCGCAGCTATCACCGCCGCCCGGGCTTGACCGCCGAACGCTTTGTGCCGAGCCCTTTTGTTGACGGAGAGCGCCTCTATCGCACCGGCGACCGCGTGCGCCAGCGTGCCGATGGCGTGATCGAGTACCTCGGCCGCCTCGACCATCAGGTCAAGCTGCGCGGCTTGCGTATCGAGCTGGGCGAAATCGAAACCCGCCTGATCCAACACCCGCAGGTGCGAGAAGCGGTGGTGCTGGTGCAGGGCGGCAAACAGCTGGTTGCCTACCTGGTTAACGAGGGTGAAGCGCCGAGCGACCTCAAGGCCTGGTTGCTCAGCAGCCTGCCGGAATACATGGTGCCCACGCACTTCGTCACCCTGGCCAAACTGCCGGTCACTGCCAACGGCAAGCTCGACCGCAAGGCGCTGCCGTTGCCGGATGCTGCGCCGCAGCAAGCCTTTATCGCGCCTGAAAACGCCCTGCAAAAAGCCCTGGCGGCAATCTGGAGTGATGTGCTCGGCGCCGCGCAAGTCGGTCTGGACGACAACTTCTTCGAGCTGGGTGGCGACTCGATTATCTCCATCCAAGTGGTCAGCCGCGCCCGTCAGGCGGGGATTCGCCTCAGCCCGCGTGACCTGTTCCAGTACCAGAGCGTGCGCAGCCTGGCGCTGGTGGCGAGCTTTGAACAGGCGACGGTTATCAATCAGGAGCCAGTCAGCGGCGAGGTGATCCTCACGCCCGTGCAACACAGCTTTTTCGAGCAGGTGATCCCGGCGCGCCAGCGTTGGAACCAGTCGCTGCTGTTGGCCCCGCGTGAAGCCCTGGAGCCCGCGCGCATTGACGCGGCCTTGACCCGATTGATTAACCACCATGACGCACTGCGCCTGCGTTTTGTGCGCCAGGCAGACGGTTGGCAGCAGGCCCACGCCGAGCCGGTTGCAAGTGCTTCAGTGTGGCAGGCCCAAGTCGCTGACGAGGCTGAGCTGGCCGCACTTTGCGACAAGGCACACGGCAGCCTCAACCTTGAACAGGGTCCGCTGCTGCGCGCGGTACTGGTCTCGATGGCAGACGGCGCCCAGCGCCTGCTGCTGGTGGTGCATCACCTGGTGGTCGATGGCGTGTCGTGGCGCATCCTGCTCGAAGACCTGCAGCAGGCTTACCGCAACGCTGCGCTGCCGGCCAAGACCAGTGCCTACCAAGACTGGGCGCAGCAGTTGCAGGCCCATGCGCTGACGCTGGATAACCAACTGCCGTATTGGCAGGCCCAGACCGCGAGCGCCGATCTGCCCTGCGACAACCCCCAGGGCGGCCTGCAGAATCGCCTGGGCAGCAAGCTCGAAATCCGCTTGAGCGCCGAACACACCCGTCAACTGCTGCAAGACGCCCCGGCGGCCTACCGCACCCAGGTCAATGACTTGCTGCTAACCGCGCTGGCGCGAGTGGTCAGCCGCTGGAGCGAGCAGCCTGCCGCGCTGATCCAGCTGGAAGGCCATGGCCGTGAAGACCTGTTCGACACGCTTGACTTGAGCCGCACCGTGGGCTGGTTCACCAGCCTGTTCCCGGTGCGCCTGCAAGCTGATGGCGAGCTGTCGGCGGCGATCAAATCGGTGAAGGAACAACTGCGCGCCGTGCCGCACAAAGGCATTGGCTACGGCCTGCTGCGCTACCTCGGCACGCCTGACGCCCGTGAAGCGCTCTCGAACCTGGCCGCGCCACGCATCACGTTCAACTACCTGGGGCAGTTCGACCGCCAGTTCAACGAGTCGGCGCTGTTCGTTCCCGCCACCCAGGGCAGTGGGCAGGCTCAAGACCCGGAGGCGCCGCTGGCTAACTGGCTGACGGTGGAGGGGCAGGTGTACGGCGGTGAATTGGCCCTGCAGTGGGGGTTCAGCCGTGAAATGTTCGAGGTCGCGACTGTCCAGCAGCTGGCGGATGATTACCAGCAGGAACTGCTGGCACTGATCGCGCATTGCGTCGACCCTAAACAGGGCGGCCTGACACCGGCCGACGTGACCCTGGCGCAATTGACCCAACCCCAGCTCGACGAGTTGGCACTGCCGGCAAGGGACGTGCAGGACCTGTACCCGCTGTCGCCGATGCAACAGGGCATGCTGTTTCACAGCCTCTACCAACAGGGCGAGGATGACATTTACGTCAGCCAGCTGCGCGCCGATGTGCACGGCCTGGACGTGGCAGTCTTCCAGCGTGCCTGGGCGCAAGTGCTGGCACGGCATGACATGTTGCGCACCGGCTTTGTCTGGCAGGACGACCAGGGCCAGGCCCTGCAAGTGGTGCATCGCCAGGTCAGCTTGCCGTTCACCGAATTCGACTGGCGTGGCCGTCAGGACCTTCCCGCCGCCCTGGGTAGCCTGGCCGCCGAGCACCACCGCGAGGGCTTCGAGCTGGCGCGTCCGCCGTTGCTGCGGGTGGCGTTGGTACGTACGGCTGAAGACCGCTGGCACTTGATCTACACCAGCCATCACATCCTGATGGATGGCTGGAGCAATGCACTGGTGCTCAATGAAGTGCTGCAGGCCTGCAAGGGCCAGGCATTGGCGCCGGTGGGCGCGGGGTTTTCCCAGCACATCGCCTGGTTGCAGCAGCAGGATCCGGCGTTGGGCGAAGCCTTTTGGCGCCAGCGACTGGCGCAGTTGGACGAGCCGACGCACTTGGCGCGCAGTGTGGCCAAGAGCCCAGCGCAGAGTGCGGGTGAATACGGTGAAGTGCTTTGTGAGTGGGATGCTATCCAGACGCAGCGCCTGGCGGTCTTCGCCCGTGCACACCAAGTGACCCTCAATACCCTGGTGCAATCGGCGTGGCTGTTGCTGCTGCAACGCTACACCGGCCAGTCCAGCGTCGCCTGTGGGGTGACGGTTTCCGGGCGCCCGGCGCAATTGGCGGATGTCGAGCAGCAAGTCGGCCTGTTCATCAACACCTTGCCGCTGATTGCCGCCGCCAGCCCGGCGCAAAGCGTCAGCGATTGGGTGCGATGCGTACAGGCACTGAACCTGGAAATGCGCGAGCATGAACACACGCCGCTGTTTGATATCCAGCGCTGGGCCGGTTCGGCCGGTGAGGCATTATTCGACACGCTGGTGGTTTTCGAAAACTTCCCGGTGGCCAAGACGCTGGAACAGTCGGGCGAGGGCGGTTTGCGTTTCAGTGGCGTCAGTCATCAGGAGCGCACCAACTACCCGTTGACACTGACCGTGCACGGCGGCGAGCGCCTGAGCCTGCACCTGGAATACCTGCGTGCGCAGTTTGCCACCGACACCGTGCAGCACATTGGCAACTACTTGCAGGGCTTGCTGCAGCAATTTATTCAGGCGCCGGAGCAAGCCGTGGGCGCCATCCCCTTGCTGTTGGACCCTGAATACACCCGCGTACTGCAAGACTGGAACCCGCGCAGTGTTGCTCAAACGGCCAAGGCAAGCGTATTGCAGCGCTTCGAACAACAAGCCGCGCTGCACCCGCAAAACATCGCGCTGATCCTGGACCAGCAGCGTATGACCTACGCCGACCTCAACCTGCGCGCCAATCGCCTGGCCCATCGTCTGATCGCGTTGGGCGTCAGCGCCGACACCCTGGTGGGCGTGGCGGTGGACCGTTCCCTGGAAATGATCGTTGGCTTGCTGGCGGTGCTCAAGTCCGGTGGCGCTTATGTGCCGCTGGACCCGAAATACCCGGCCGAACGCCTGCAATGCATGATCGAGGACAGCGGTCTGCAATTACTGCTGACTCAGCAGCCGTTGGTGGCGCATCTGCCGATCAGCGCGAACCTGACGCTTGTGTGCCTGGAGTCCGGCGCAGACTGGTTGGCCGATTACAGTGCTGAAAACCCCGTGTCGAGGGCGCAGCCGGCCAACCTGGCCTACGTGATGTTCACTTCCGGCTCGACCGGCAGGCCAAAAGGCGTGGGCATCGACCTGGCGTCCCTGGCCCGGCATGTGGAGGTGTTCACCGAACTGTTTGCGCTGCAGGCCCATGACCGCGTGCTGCAATTTGGCACCTTCAACTTCGACGGTTTTGTCGAGCAGCTCTACCCGGCGCTGTGCTGCGGTGCGGCGGTGGTGGTACGCGGTGGCGAACTGTGGGACAGCGACACCTTCTACCAGCAACTGATTGAACACGATATTTCCGTGGTCGACCTGACCACGGCCTATTGGCTGTCTCTGGTGCGCGACTTTGCAGACCTAGGCCCACGTGATTATGGGCGCCTGCGCCAACTGCACATTGGCGGCGAAGCCATGCCGCCTGAAGGGCTGAATGCCTGGCGCGCAGCAGGCTTGCAGCATGTGCGGCTGCTCAATACCTACGGGCCTACCGAAGCCACCGTGACCGCCACTGCCCTGGACTGCGCCGCGTATGTCGAGGGCCGTGAAGCCTTGCCGTCGATGATGCCGATTGGCCGCGTGCTGGATGGCCGTGCCATTTACCTGCTGGATGCCAACCTCAACCCGGTGCCGGTAGGTGTCGCCGGGGAGTTGGTGATCGGCGGGCCGCTGCTGGCGCGGGGTTATTTCAAGCGTGCGGACCTGACGGCCCACCGCTTCATTCCCGATCCTTTCTGTGCTGACGGCGTCGGCCGTTTGTACCGCACCGGTGACCTGGCGCGCTATCGCGCCGATGGGATGATCGAGTACGTGGGGCGAATCGACCATCAGGTCAAGGTGCGAGGTTTCCGTATCGAGTTGGGTGAAATCGAAGCGCGCCTGCTGGTCCAGGCCAGTGTGCGCGAGGCGCTGGTGATCGCGGCGGACAACCAGTTGGTCGGCTATATCGTGGCCAGCCAGTCATTGTCCGACGCCGAGCAGGCCCAGTTGCGCACGCAGCTCAAGGCCGCGTTGCGCCAAGAGCTGCCGGACTACATGGTGCCGGCGCATCTGCTGGTGCTGGAGCGCCTGCCGCTGAGCCCCAACGGCAAGCTCGACCGTGCCGCGCTGCCCAAGCCGGATACCAGCCAAGCTCTGGTCGATTGGGTTGCACCGGTCACCGAGACCGAGCAACGCGTCGCGGCCATCTGGGCCCAGGTGCTGGGCGCCGTACGGGTAGGGCTTAACGATCACTTCTTCGAGATGGGCGGGCATTCGTTGCTCGCAACTCAGGTGGTGTCCCGGTTGCGTCATGGCCTGGGTCTCGAAGTTGCACTGCGCACGCTGTTTGAGCAGCCCGTGCTGGGCGATTTTGTCAACACTCTGGCTGGGGTCAACAATCTCGCCGCGGTCAGCGCTTCGGCGCCGGCGATGGTGGCGGCGGACAGCGATCAGCCATTGTTGCTGTCCTACGCCCAGGAACGGCAGTGGTTCCTCTGGCAACTGGACCCGCACAGTTCGGCCTATCACGTGCCGAGTGCGCTGCGCTTGAAAGGTCCGCTGGACCGCTGCGCCCTGCAACGTGCCTTCGATACCCTGGTGGCGCGTCACGACAGCCTGCGCACGCATTTTCAGCAAGAAACCGACCGCACGGTGCAAGTGGTCAGCCCACAGGCGCGGATCGAACTCGCATTCGCGCTCACCGACCAAGCGCAGCTCAAATCCAGGGTGCAAGCGCTGGTGGCGCAACCGTTCGATCTGCGCCAGGGGCCGCTGATGCGTGTGAGCCTCTTGCGCCTGGCTGAAGACGAGCATGTGCTGGTCCTGGTGCAACATCACATCATCTCCGACGGCTGGTCGATGCAAGTGATGGTCGACGAACTGGTGCAGTTGTATACGGCCTACAGCCAAGACCAGGCCCTGCAATTGCCGGCGATGCCGATCCAATACGCCGACTACGCAAAATGGCAGCGCGATTGGATGGAAGCCGGTGAAAAGGCGCGCCAGCTCGACTACTGGCGTGAACTGCTCGGCGGCGAGCAACCGGTGCTGGAGTTGCCTTTTGATCACCAGCGCCCTGCGGTACCGTCCCATCGCGGCGCGCGTTTGTATATGGCGCTGCCGACCCCGTTGCTCGATGGCCTCAAGTCGTTGGCCCAGCGCGAAGGTGTGACGCTGTTCATGCTGTTGCTGGCCTCCTACCACGCGCTGTTGCATCGCTACAGCGGCCAGCAGGACATCCGTGTCGGCGTGCCGATTGCCAATCGCAACCGCGTTGAAACCGAACGGCTGATCGGCTTCTTCGTCAACACCCAAGTGCTCAAGGCCGAAATAGACGCGCAAACCACCGTTGCCCAGTTGCTGCAGCAGGTCAAACAGCGCGCCCTGGAAGCCCAGGCCCATCAGGACCTGCCGTTCGAGCAACTGGTCGAGGCCCTGCAACCTGAGCGCAGCCTGAGTTTGAGCCCGTTGTTCCAGGTGGCGTTCAACCACCACATCAGCCAGGCCAGCGAGCATTTACAGCGCCTGGCGCAGTTGGACATGAGCCCGGTGAGCTGGGATGAAACGGCCGCGCATTTCGACCTTACCCTGGATATCGAGGAGTCCCGTGACCAGTTGAGTGCGTCCCTGAGCTATGCGACCGACCTGTTCGAAGCGTCGACCATTGAACGCATGGCACGCCACTGGCAGAACCTGTTGCAGGCGATGATTGCCGACCAGCAGCAGCCCATCAGCCAGTTGAACCTGCTCAGCCAGGATGAGCAACAGCACATCCTGCAGCTGTGGAACCAGGCCGACGCCGGTTTCCCGGCCGAGCGCCTGGTACACGAACTGTTCGCCGATCGCGCCCGGGAAACCCCGGATGCGGTGGCGGTCAAGTTCGATGCACAAACCCTGACTTATGACGAGCTGGACCGCCAGGCCAACCGCCTGGCCCATGCGCTGATCGCTCGTGGCGTCGGCCCGGAAGTGCGGGTGGCGATTGCCATGCCGCGCAGTGCGGAAATCATGGTGGCGTTCCTCGCAGTGATGAAAGCCGGTGGCGTGTATGTGCCGCTGGACATCGAATACCCGCGTGATCGTTTGCTGTACATGATGCAAGACAGCCGCGCCAAGTTGCTGCTGAGCCACACCAGCGCCTTGCCGCAATTGCCGCTCGCCGAGGGTCTGGACACACTGGCCATTGACCGCACCGAAGACTGGACCGGCTACAGCGATACCGCGCCGCAGGTAAATCTGGATGGCGATAACCTCGCCTACGTGATCTACACCTCCGGCTCCACCGGCATGCCCAAGGGCGTGGCCGTTTCCCACGGGCCACTGGTGGCGCACATCATCGCCACCGGGGAACGCTACGAAACCAGCCCGGCCGATTGCGAATTGCATTTCATGTCATTTGCCTTTGACGGCTCCCACGAAGGCTGGATGCACCCGCTGATCAATGGCGCCAGCGTGCTGATTCGCGACGACAGCCTGTGGCTGCCCGAATACACCTACGCGCAAATGCACCGTCACAACGTGACCATGGCCGTGTTCCCGCCGGTGTACCTGCAACAATTGGCCGAGCATGCCGAGCGCGATGGCAACCCGCCCAATGTGCGCGTGTACTGCTTCGGCGGTGATGCGGTGGCGCAGGCCAGTTACGACCTGGCTTGGCGCGCACTGAAACCAACATACCTGTTCAACGGCTACGGCCCGACCGAAACCGTGGTCACGCCATTGCTGTGGAAAGCCCGCCGAGGCGATCCCTGCGGCGCCGTCTACGCGCCGATCGGCACACTGTTGGGCAACCGCAGCGGCTACGTGCTGGACTCACAACTCAACCTGCAACCCATCGGCGTGGCTGGTGAGCTGTACCTCGGCGGCGAAGGCGTGGCCCGTGGTTATCTGGAGCGCCCGGCACTCACCGCCGAACGCTTTGTGCCGGACCCGTTCGGCAAGCCCGGCAGCCGCGTTTACCGCAGCGGCGACCTGACCCGTGGCCGTGCGGACGGCGTGGTGGATTACCTCGGGCGTGTCGACCATCAGGTGAAAATTCGTGGTTTCCGTATTGAGTTGGGCGAGATCGAAGCACGCCTGCGCGAGCAGGACAGCGTCGGCGAAACCGTCGTCGTGGCCCAGGAAGGCCAGGCCGGTAAGCAATTGGTCGCCTATGTAGTGCCTGCCACCGTGCAGCTCGACCACACCGCGTTCCGCGACAGCCTGCGCCGGGCCCTGAAAACCCGGCTACCGGATTACATGGTGCCGACGCACTTCATGTTCCTGGACCAAATGCCATTGACCCCCAACGGCAAACTCGACCGCAAGGGCCTGCCCGAGCCGGATGCGAGCCTGATGCAGCAGCACTACGTCGCCCCGCAAACCGAGCTGGAGCAGCAAATCGCCGCGATCTGGGCCGAGATTCTGCACTTGCCTCGCGTGGGCCTGGACGACAACTTCTTCGAAGTGGGCGGCCACTCCTTGCTGGCAATCCAGATCACCTCGCGGGTGCAGGCCGAACTGGGGCTGGAAGTGCCGCTGGTGGAAGTGTTCCAGACCGAAACGTTGCGCGCCTATGCCCAGGCCGCTGCCACCTTCCGCGCCGGCAGCGCGGAAGACTTTGATGATCTTCGTGACTTTTTGAGCGAACTAGAGGCGATTTGAACCATGCTTTCCAACCCTAATATCGATCTGGTTTCGCGCTTTCTTCGCCTGCCTCTGGAACAGCGTCAACAGTTCTACCAACGCCTGCAAAGCCGTGGCATGAGTTTCGCGCAACTGCCGATCGCCTCGATTCGCGAGGACGGCCAGCACGCACCGCTGTCTTATGCCCAGGAGCGCCAGTGGTTTCTCTGGCAACTGGACCCGGACAGTGCGGCCTATCACGTCCCCGGCGCCTTGCGCCTGAGCGGGCGCCTGGACAAGGCCGCGCTGCAGCGCAGCTTCGACACGCTGGTGACACGCCATGAAAGCCTGCGCACCCGTTTGCACCTGGAGGGCGAGCAGCGTGCCCAGCAAGTATTGGCCCAGGCTGTGATCGAGATCGCTGAACACTCAGCCGACGAGGCCGGGCTAAAAGCAAGCGTCGAAGCTGAAATCGCCCGACCTTTCGATTTGCAGCAAGGTCCGTTATTGCGGGTCAGCTTGTTCGGCCTAAGCGAAGAAGAGCATGTGCTGGTGCTGGTTCAGCACCATATCGTCTCTGACGGTTGGTCGATGGGCGTGACGGTGCAAGAGCTGATGCAGCTTTATGCCGCCTACAGCCAGGGCCAGGCGTGCACGTTGGCACCGCTGCCGATCCAGTATGCCGATTACGCGTTGTGGCAACGCCGCTGGATGGAGGCGGGGGAGAAGGCCCGTCAACTGGATTACTGGCGTGAGCTGCTCAGTGGCACGCAGCCGGTGCTGGAACTGCCGCTCGATCACCCGCGCCCGGCACAGCAGAGTTTCCTTGGCGCACGCCAGGACATTGCCCTGGAACCCGCCCTGGTCGCCGGTCTCAAGGCCTTGGCTCAGCGCGAAGGGGTGACGCTATTCATGCTGCTGTTGGCGTCGTTTCAGGTATTTCTGTATCGCTACAGCGGGCAGTCGGACATTCGCGTCGGCGTGCCGATCGCCAATCGCAACCGCGTCGAGATCGAATCGCTGATCGGCTTTTTCGTCAACACGCAGGTGCTCAAGGCCGATCTCGACGGCCAGATGACCTTCGCCCAGCTGCTGCAACACACCAAGCGCCGCGCGTTGGAAGCCCAGGCCCATCAGGATTTGCCCTTCGAGCAACTGGTCGAAGCGCTGCAACCCGAACGCAGCCTTAGCCATAACCCGCTGTTTCAGGTGATGTTCAATCACCAGGCCAAGACCCCATCCGCAGAGCAGCAACTGCCGGGCCTGCGTGTGGCCAGCCTCGAACTGGAAACCCAAAGCGCCCAGTTTGACCTGAGCCTGGATACCCAGGAAACCGGCGACGGCCTCTGGGCCTCCCTGACCTATGCCACCGACTTGTTCAACACGGCGACCGCCTCGCGCATGCTGGGCCATTGGCTGAACCTGTTACGCGCCGCCGTGGCCAACCCTGCAATGGCCTTGCAGGACCTGGCGACGCTGGACGCCACGGAGCGCCAACAACTCCTCTACCAGTGGAATGCCACCGAGCGCGCCTACCCGCAAGGCCAGTGGGTGCATCAGTTGATTGAAGCGCAGGTGCTGGCGCAACAGGATGCACCGGCATTGCGTTTTGGTGACGTTTCGCTGAGTTACGCCGAACTGAACCGCCGCGCCAATCGCCTGGCCCATCGTTTGATCGAGGCCGGCGTTGGCCCGGATGCGCTGGTGGGGCTGGCGGTGGAGCGCTCCATCGAGATGGTGGTGGGGCTATTGGCGGTGCTCAAGGCCGGTGGCGCGTATGTGCCGCTGGACCCGGAATACCCGCGTGAGCGCCTGGCCTACATGCTTGAAGACAGCGGCGTGAAGCTGCTGCTGACTCAGGCGCATTTGCTCGAACAGTTGCCGATCCCACAAGGATTGGAAACCCTGGTGCTGGGTGAGTCCGGCTTCGACAGCTACAGCGACGCAAACCCGGATATCGCGCTGGACGGCGAAAACCTCGCCTACGTGATCTACACCTCCGGCTCCACCGGCCAACCCAAAGGCGCCGGCAACCGCCATTCAGCGCTGCTCAATCGCCTGCAATGGATGCAGGAGGCCTATGGCCTGGGCGCCAGCGACAGCGTGCTGCAAAAGACCCCGTTCAGCTTCGACGTGTCGGTGTGGGAGTTCTTCTGGCCACTGATAACCGGCGCGCGCCTGGTCGTTGCAGCACCGGGCGATCACCGTGATCCGGCCCGGTTGGTCAGCCTGATCACTGCCGAACAGATCACCACGCTGCACTTTGTACCCTCGATGTTGCAGGCGTTCCTGCAAGACCCGGCGGTTTCGACCTGCCACAGCGTGCAGCGCATCGTGTGCAGCGGCGAGGCGCTGCCGGTGGATGCGCAACAGCAAGTCATGGCCAAACTGCCGCAAGCCGGGCTCTATAACCTCTACGGTCCAACCGAAGCCGCCATCGACGTGACCCACTGGACCTGTGTCGATGAAGGGCGTGACGCCGTGCCGATTGGTCGCCCGATTGCCAATCTGGGCTGCTACATCCTCGACAGCCATTTCGAACCGGTACCGATTGGCGTGCTGGGCGAGCTTTACCTGGGCGGTCTCGGCCTGGCCCGTGGTTATCACCGACGTCCGGCATTGACCGCCGAGCGTTTTATCGCCCATCCCTTTGTCAGCGGTGAGCGTCTGTACCGCAGCGGCGACCTGGCGCGGTATCGCGCAGACGGCGTGATTGAATATGCCGGGCGTGCCGATCATCAGGTCAAGTTGCGTGGCCTACGTATCGAATTGGGCGAAATCGAAGCGCGTTTACTGGAACACGATTACGTCCGCGAAGCGGCCGTGTTGGCACCGGACAGTCAATACCTGGTGGGCTACCTGGTGCTGCAAAACGCAGCGGATGATTGGCGCGATGTGCTCGGCGCTCATCTTGCCGAAACACTGCCGGATTACATGGTGCCCGCACAATGGATGCTGCTGGAGCAGATGCCGCTGAGCCCCAACGGCAAGCTTGACCGTAAGGCGCTGCCAAAGCCCGAAGCCACGCAGCAATATGAAGCCCCGCAAAGCGCGCTGGAGCAGCAGATCGCCGCCATCTGGGCCGACGTGCTGGGCATCGAGCAGGTGGGGTTGAATGACAATTTCTTTGAGCGCGGCGGTGACTCGATCATCTCGATTCAGGTGGTCAGTCGCGCACGTGCCGCCGGTATTCATTTCACCGCCAAGGCGTTGTTCCAGCATCAAACCGTGCGCAGCCTCGCGCGGGTGGCGCAGTTGCAAACCGCGCGGGTGATCGACCAAGGTTCGGTGCAGGGTGAGACGCCGTTGCTGCCGTTCCAGCAGTTGTTCTTCGAGATGCAGCTGCCGGACCCGCATCACTGGAACCAGTCCTTCTTGCTGACGCCACGCCAAGCGCTTCAGGGCGATCGTCTGGAAGCCGCGTTGCAGGGCCTGATTGCTCACCACGATGTGCTGCGTTTGCGCTTCAGCCAGCACCTTGAGGGTTGGCAAGCCGAGCATGCTGCGGCTGGCACACAGGTACTGTGGCAAGCCAAGGTGGCAGATGCCAGCGAGTTGACCGCGCTCTGCGAAAAAGCCCAGCGCAGCCTCGACCTGCAACAGGGGCCATTGCTGCGTGCGGTACTGGTCGAGCTGGCAGACGGTTCCCAGCGCCTGTTGCTGGTAATGCACCACTTGGTGGTGGACGGCGTGTCCTGGCGGGTGTTCCTTGAAGACCTGCAAGCGCTGTATCGCGAACAAAAATTGCCGGCCAAGACCTCTTCATTCAAAGCCTGGGCCGAGCGCTTGCAAGCCCACGCCCGTAGCGCTGCGATGGCGTCCGAGCAAGCCTTTTGGCAGCAACAGCTGCAAGGTGCGGCCACCGACTTGCCGTGCCGTGACCCGCAAGGCGCGCGTCCCGGGCGACTGGCCGAGACTGTGGTCAGCCAACTGGATGCCGAACGCACCCGGCAATTGCTGCAACAGGCGCCGACGGCCTACCGCACTCAGATCAACGACCTGCTGCTCACGGCCCTGGCTCGGGTGATCTGCCAGTGGACGGGTCACGCCTCGAGCCTGATCCAGCTGGAGGGCCATGGCCGTGAAGACCTGTTTGACGACATTGACCTGACGCGCACCCTGGGCTGGTTCACCAGCCTGTTTCCGGTGCGCCTGACCCCCGACGTGTCCCTGGCGGTTTCGATCAAACAGATCAAGGAGCAATTGCGCAGCGTGCCGCATAAAGGCTTGGGTTTTGGCGCTTTGCGTTACCTGGGCGATGACGCCACACGTGAGGCGTTCAGTGCTTTGCCAGCGCCGCGCATCACCTTCAACTACCTGGGCCAGGTTGACGGCAGTTTCGACCAACCGGACACCCTGTTCGCGCCCGCCGCAGAAAGTGCCGGTGCCGAACAAAGCCCGGATGCGCCGCTGGGTAACTGGCTGACGCTCAACGGCCAAGTCTATGGCGGCGAACTGCAACTGGGCTGGACGTTCAGCCCGCTGATGTTCGACCCCGCGGTGATCGAAACGCTGAGCGCGGCTTACACCCGCGAACTCAACGCGCTGATAGAACATTGCTGCACGCCCGGCAATGGCGGTGTGACCGCCTCGGATTTCCCGTTATCGCGCTTGAACCAATCGCAGCTGGAGTCGTTGCCGCTGGCGTTCGATGCCGTAGAAGACATCTACACCTTGTCGCCCATGCAGCAAGGCATGCTCTTTCACACCCTCTATGAGCAGACGGCGGGCGACTACATCAACCAGATTCGCGTGACGGCGCAAGGCCTGGACGTGGCGCGCTTCCAGCACGCCTGGGATGCCACGGTGCAGGCTCATGACGTGCTGCGCAGCGGGTTCTTCTGGGAAGGCCAGCTGGAATGGCCATGCCAGGTGGTATACCGCGAAGCGCGGCTGCCGATTCAGGTTCTGGACTGGCGCGCCATGCCGGAGCGCGAACTGGAACTGCGCAACCTGCAACAGGCCCAGCGCCGCGAGGGTTTTGACCTGGCCAAGGCGCCACTGGTGCGGCTGGTACTGGTGCGCACCGATGAGCAGTGCTACGAATTGATTTACACCCACCACCACATCTTGATGGACGGCTGGAGCAATTCGCGGCTGTTCGGCGAAGTGCTGCAACGCTATGCCGGTGTGGCAGTGCCGGAAGCGGCCGGGCGCTATCGCGATTACATCGGTTGGCTGCAACAGCGTGATGCCGCTGCGACCGAAGCCTTCTGGCGCGAACAATTGAGTGCATTGCAAACCCCGACACGGCTGGACAGCAGCCAACCGATGGCGGTGCAAGGGCATGGCGAGTATCAACTGGCGCTTGATCGCACACTCACGACTCAACTTGAGTCGTTCGCCCGAAGCCACAAAGTCACGCTCAATACTTTGATCCAGGCGGCGTGGCTGATTCTGTTGCAGCGTCACAGTGGCCAGGCGGTAGTGGCCTTCGGTGCTACCGTGGCCGGTCGCCCGGCGGAGCTTGCGGGCGTTGAGCAGCAGATCGGTCTGTTCATCAACACCTTGCCGGTGATCTGCGCGGTCGAGGGGCAGGTGTCAGTGGCCGACTGGTTGCAAGCCGTGCAGGCGCAAAACCTGGCCTTGCGTGAGCATGAACACACTGGCCTGTATGACATTCAGCGCTGGGCCGGGCAGGGCGGTGAAGCCTTGTTCGACAATATCCTGGTGTTTGAAAACTACCCGGTGTCCAAAGCCCTGGCGCAAAGCGGCGACAGCGGCATTCGGTTTGGCGAGCCCCACGCCCATGAGCAAACCAACTTCCCGCTGACGGTGCTGGTGGATCTGGGCGAAACGCTGTCGGTGCAGTTCAGCTTTGCCCGCGCGCATTTCCACGAAAATACGGTGCAAGGTTACGGCCGGCATCTGGTCAACCTGCTGCAAGCGATGCTTGAGGGCGGGCAGCAACGCCTGGGTGAGCTGGCGATGCTCGACGCCACTGAGCGCCAACAGGTGATTGAGGACTGGAACGCCACATCCCGCGATTACCCGTTGCAGCAAACGGTGCATCAACTGATTGAAGCGCAGGTTGCGCTCACGCCAGCGGCACCGGCGATAGTGTTTGCCGAGCAGCGCTTGAATTACGCTGAGCTGAACCGCCGCGCCAATCGCCTGGCCCATCGTCTGATCGAGGCGGGCGTGGGGCCGGACACGCTGGTGGGGCTGGCGGTGGAGCGTTCCATCGAGATGGTGATCGGCCTGCTGGCGGTGCTCAAGGCTGGTGGCGCATACGTGCCGCTGGACCCGGAGTATCCGCGTGAGCGCCTGGCCTACATGCTTGAAGACAGTGGCGTGAAGCTGCTGCTCACTCAGGCGCATCTAATCGGTCAGTTGCCGATTCCACACGGCCTGGAAACGCTGGTACTTGGCGAGACTGGATTCGAAGACTTTAACGAAGAGAATCCGGGTATTGCTCTGGACGGCGAAAACCTCGCCTACGTGATCTACACCTCCGGTTCCACCGGCCAGCCAAAAGGCGCCGGCAACCGTCATGCGGCCCTGACCAACCGCCTGCAATGGATGCAGGAAGCCTACGGCCTGGATGTCAGCGACAGCGTGCTGCAAAAGACCCCGTTCAGCTTTGATGTGTCGGTGTGGGAGTTCTTCTGGCCACTGATGACCGGCGCACGCCTAGTCGTTGCTGCGCCCGGCGATCACCGTGATCCGGCCAGGCTGGTCAGCCTGATCAATGCCGAACAGGTCACCACGCTGCACTTTGTACCCTCGATGTTGCAGGCATTCCTGCAAGACCCGACCGTCGCGACCTGCCACACCTTGCACCGCATTGTGTGCAGCGGCGAGGCGTTGCCGGTGGATGCGCAACAGCAGGTCTTCGCCAAACTACCGCAAGCCGGGTTGTATAACCTTTACGGTCCGACCGAGGCCGCCATCGACGTGACCCACTGGACCTGCATCAATGAAGGTCGCGATGCGGTGCCGATTGGTCGCCCGATTGCCAACCTGGGCTGCTACATCCTCGACGGCAACTTTGAGCCGGCGCCGGTGGGCGTGTTGGGCGAGCTGTACCTGGGAGGTGTCGGCCTGGCCCGGGGTTACCATCGCCGCCCGGCATTGACCGCCGAGCGCTTTATTGCCAACCCCTTTGTCAACGGTGAGCGCCTGTATCGCACCGGCGACCTGGCGCGCTATCGCGACGACGGCGTGATCGAGTACGCCGGGCGTATCGACCATCAAGTCAAGTTGCGTGGCTTGCGTATCGAGTTGGGTGAAATCGAAGCGCGCCTGCTCGAACACGAGTGGGTGCGTGAAGCCGCGGTGTTGGCCGTCGACGGCAAATACCTGGTGGGCTACCTGGTGTTGCAAAACGCCGCCGACGACTGGCGCGACGTGTTGAGCGCGCACTTGGCCCAACACCTGCCGGACTACATGGTGCCCGCGCTATGGATGCTGCTGGAACAGATGCCCCTGAGCCCCAACGGCAAGCTCGACCGCAAGGCGCTGCCGAAGGTGGACGCCAACCTGCAGGCGCGCGAATACGCGGCGCCGCGCAGCGACCTGGAACAACAGATCGCCGCGATCTGGGCCGAAGTGCTCGACGTGCAACGGGTGGGCTTGAACGACAACTTCTTCGAATTGGGCGGGCATTCCCTGTTGGCCACCCAAGTGGTGGTGCGCCTGCGCGAGCAGTTGCACGCCGAATTCGACGTCAAATCGATCTTCACCACCCCGACCCTGGCGGATTTCAGTGCCTATGTCGCCACCCGGCAAACAAATAATTCACCGGTGCAGGACGCATTGGCTAAATCCTTGGAGGCCCTCAAACGTCTATCAGCAGAAGATTTGGATAAATTGATTTCCTGAGGGGCGTGGCGTGCAAGCATTAATCGAGTCGGTAGGTTCACTTTCTGCGCAACAAAAGAAAGCGTTGGCGGTAATGCTCAAGCAGCAAGGCATCAACCTGTTTGAGATTGCCCCGGTTTTCAAGCGTCAGGAAGGCGAGCCGCTGCGACTCTCTTATGCCCAGGAGCGGCAGTGGTTTTTGTGGCAGTTGGAGCCGCAGAGCCCTGCCTACCATTTGCCACGTGCGTTGCGGTTGAAAGGTCGACTTGATCGATCGGCCTTGCAGCGCAGCTTTGATGCCTTGATTGCCCGTCACGAAAGTTTGCGCACCTGCCTGCATCAAGACGTCGATCAGGTATTACAGGTGGTGAAGCCTGAGCTGCACCTTGAGATCGCTGAGGGTGTGGGTGAGCGCACGCAACTCGAAGCTCAAGTGCAAGCCGAAGTCGCCGAACCCTTCGATCTGCAACAAGGCCCGCTGTTGCGGGTGAAGTTACTGCAGCTGGCACCGGATGAGCATGTGCTGGTGCTGGTGCTGCACCACATTGTCTCCGACGGCTGGTCGATGCAGGTCATGGTCGATGAGCTGGTGCAGTTGTACGTGGGCTACAGCCAGGGCCAGGATGTGCGTTTGCCTGAGTTGCCGGTTCAATACCCCGACTACGCCTTGTGGCAGCGCAGTTGGATGGAAGCCGGCGAAAAAGAGCGCCAGTTGGGTTATTGGGTTGAGCGGTTGGGCGGTGAGCAACCGGTATTGGAGTTGCCCCTGGATCATCCGCGCCCGCCGGTGCAAAGCTATCGCGGCGCGCGCCTGGACATGGACCTGGACGCGGTGTTGGTCAGCCGTCTCAAGGCGCTGGCTCAACGCGAAGGTGTGACGTTGTTCATGCTGTTGCTGGCGTCCTTCCAGACGCTGTTGTATCGCTACAGCGGGCAGTCGGATATCCGCGTCGGAGTGCCGATCGCCAACCGTAATCGCGCAGAAACCGAGCGTCTTATCGGCTTCTTCGTCAATACCCAGGTGTTCAAGGCTGATATCGACGGGCAGATGCCCTTTAGTCAGTTGCTGGCCCAGGTCAAGCAGCGCGCACTCGAAGCCCAGAGCCATCAGGATCTGCCATTCGAGCAGCTTGTCGAGGCGCTGCAACCGGAGCGCAGCCTGAGCCATAACCCGTTGTTTCAGGTGATGTTCAACCACCAGACCGAAGCCCATAAGTCGCGGGGCGAGCTGCAATTGCCGGGCCTGGCACTTGAGGCGCTGGAGTGGGGCAGCCAGAGCGCACAGTTTGACCTTAGCCTGGATACTCAAGAATCTCCGCAAGGTATCCGGGCTTCGCTGACCTACGCCACGGACCTGTTTGAGGCGCCCACTGTGCAGCGCATGGCCGAGCATTGGCAGCGTTTGCTGCGCGCTATTGTCGGGCGTGCGGACACCCGTGTGGCGCAGTTGGCCATGCTGATCGATGCAGAACAGCGTGATTTGCTGTACGCCTGGAACCAGGGTGGCCCCGTGTTCGAGGCGGCGACAGGCGTTCACGGGTTGTTCGAGGTCCAGGTGCAGCAGCGCCCGGAGGCAGTTGCGCTGTGCCTGGACGAACACACCATCAGCTATGCCGAGTTGAATCGCCAAGCCAATCGCCTGGCGCATGCGCTGATTGAGCGCGGTGTCGGCCCGGAAGTGCGGGTGGGTGTGGCAGTCGAGCGCTCGTTCGAGATGGTGGTTGGCTTGTTGGCCGTGCTTAAGGCGGGCGGCGCCTATGTGCCGCTGGACCCGCAATACCCGCGTGAACGCCTGCTGCACATGCTTGAGGACAGCGGCGTGCGTGTGGTGCTGACGCAACCCCATGTGCCGATGCCGCTGCCCGAAGGCATGGCGACGTTGGATGTGGCGGATTCGGGGCTGGCCCACTACGGCGAGAGCAACCCGCTGGTCAAGGTCGACAAACACAACCTGGCTTACGTGATCTACACCTCCGGTTCCACCGGCAAGCCCAAAGGTGTGGCGATCAATCATGCGGCGCTGACTGAGTTTTCCCGGATGGCCGCCGATTACTCGCGCCTGACCCAGGATGACCGCGTACTGCAATTCGCTACCTTGAATTTCGACGGTTTCGTCGAGCAGCTCTACCCGGCGCTGACCCACGGCGCGACGGTGGTCCTGCGCGGGCCGCAGCTGTGGGACAGCGCTCGGCTGTACGACGAAATCATCGCCCAAGGCATCACCCTGGCCGACTTGCCCACCGCTTACTGGAACCTGTTCCTGCTCGATTGCCTGGCGGCGGGGCCTCGATCCTATGGCGCGCTTCGCCAGGTGCACATCGGTGGCGAAGCCATGCCACTGGACGGCCCGGCGCAGTGGGTGAAAGCCGGTCTTGGCCATGTACGCTTGCTCAATACCTATGGCCCCACAGAAGCGACCGTGGTGTCGAGTGTGCTGGACTGCTCAGCGGCTGCTGAAATCGTCGGTGCCA
This sequence comes from Pseudomonas sp. 2995-3, assembly GCF_002742565.1. Classification (NCBI taxonomy): domain Bacteria; kingdom Pseudomonadati; phylum Pseudomonadota; class Gammaproteobacteria; order Pseudomonadales; family Pseudomonadaceae; genus Pseudomonas; species Pseudomonas sp. 2995-3. The sequence goes on from NZ_LJSB01000194.1 coordinate 106,168, forward strand.
CCGCCAGCCCGATTGGCCGTTCCTTGCCAGGGCGCGCCCTTTACGTGCTGGACCGTGACTTGAACCTGACGCCGTTGGGGGCGGTGGGCGAGTTGTACATCGGCAGCCGCTGCGGTTTGGCGCGCGCCTATTTGAACCGCGCGCTGCTCACGGCTGAGCGCTTTGTGCCGGACCCGTTCGGCGAAATCGGCGAGCGCCTGTATCGCACCGGTGACCTGGCACGCTATCGCGCCGATGGCGTCATCGAGTATGTCGGGCGGGTCGATCATCAAGTCAAGATCCGCGGTTTTCGTATCGAGCTGGGTGAAATCGAGGCGCTGTTGTTGGCTCAGCCCTGCGTGCGCGAAACACTGGTGCTGGCCGTCGACAATCAATTGGTCGCCTATCTGGTTGCCGAGCAGCAAGACGCCGCAACCCTCAAGCTGACGCTGCGCGAACAACTGCCGGATTATATGGTGCCGACCCACATCATCTTCCTTGACCGCATGCCGCTGAACCCCAACGGCAAGCTGGATCGTCACGCGCTGCCCAAACCCGACGCCAACCAATCGCAGCAGGCATGGGTGGCACCGGTGACTGAGCTGGAGCAGCAGGTCGCTGCCGTATGGGCGCAAATCCTGGGTGCCGAGCGGGTAGGGTTGACCGACCACTTCTTTGAGATGGGCGGGCATTCGCTGTTGGCCATGCAGGTGGTATCACGCTTGCGTCATACGCTGGGGCGCGAAGTACCGCTCAAGCTGGTGTTCGAGCAGCCTCGCCTGGAAGGATTTGCTGGCGCTTTGCACGCGCTGGATGGTGGCCTGGGTGAGCAGGCGCCGGCACTGGTGGCGGTCGGTCGTGACCAGCCGTTGCCACTGTCCTATGCCCAGGAGCGCCAGTGGTTCCTTTGGCAACTGGCCCCGGACAGCGCCGCCTACCATATTCCCAGTGCCTTGCGCCTCAGGGGGCGGCTGGACACGGCGGCGTTGCAGCGCAGTTTCGATGAGTTGGTCGCTCGCCATGAAAGCCTGCGCACCTGCGTCGAACAGCACGCGGAGGGGGCGCGGCAAGTTATCCGTGCACAGGTGGTGTTGCCTGTCCAGTGCGTTGACGTGCAAGAAGCTGATCTGCAAGCGCAAGTCGAAGCCGAAATCGCCCGCCCGTTCAATCTGCAACGCGGGCCGTTGCTGCGCGTGACCTTAATGCGTGTGGCGCAGGACGATCATGTGTTGGTGCTGGTGCAGCATCACATCGTTTCTGACGGTTGGTCGATGCAAGTCATGATCGACGAACTGGTGCAGCTCTATGCCGCGTTCAGCCAGGGCCAGGCTGTGCAGTTGCCGGTGATGCCGATCCAGTACGCCGACTTTGCCGTGTGGCAGCGTACGTGGATGGAGGCGGGTGAAAAGTCCCGCCAGCTGGATTACTGGCGTGACTTGCTCGGTGGCGAGCAGCCCGTGCTGGAGTTGCCATTCGACCATCAGCGCCCGGCGCAGCAAAGCCATCGTGGCGCGCGCCTGGATGTGCCGTTACCTGCCGAGCTGGCGCGAGGTCTTAAAACCCTGGCCCAGGCGCAGGGCGTGACGATGTTCATGTTACTGCTGGCCTCGTTCCAGACGTTGCTGCACCGCTACAGCGGCCAGCAAGACATTCGCGTAGGCGTGCCGATCGCCAATCGCAACCGTGTGGAAACCGAGCGTCTGATCGGCTTTTTCGTCAACACTCAGGTACTCAAGGCCGATATCGACGGGCACATGACGGTTGCCGAGTTGTTGGCCCAGGTCAAGCAGCGTGCGCTGGAGGCCCAGGCCCATCAGGACCTGCCGTTCGAGCAATTGGTCGAAGCCCTGCAACCCGAGCGTAGCCTGAGCCTGAACCCGCTGTTCCAGGTGATGTTCAACTATCAGAGTGAGGGTCACCTGGGGGCGCAAGCACTGACGGATTTGCGCATCGAAGGCCTGGAGTGGGAACGCCGTACCGCGCATTTTGATCTCGACATGGATGTGCATGAAAGTACAGAAGGGCTGTGGGCCTCGCTGGGCTATGCCACCGACCTGTTTGAAGCCGTCACCATTGAGCGGATGGCCCGCCACTGGCAGAACCTGTTGCAGGCGATGGTGGCCGATCAACAACAGAATATCGGCCAGTTGCACTTGTTGGACAGCGACGAGCAGCAGCACATCCTGCAACTGTGGAACCAGACCGACGCCGGCTTCTCGGCCGAGCGTCTGGTGCATGAGCTGTTTGCTGATCGCGTGCGGGAAAACCCGGATGCGGTGGCGGTCAAATTCGATACGCAAACCCTGACTTATGGCGAGCTGGACCGCCAGGCCAACCGCCTGGCCCATGCGCTGATCGCCCGTGGCGTCGGCCCGGAAGTGCGGGTGGCGATTGCCATGCCGCGCAGCGCGCAAATCATGGTGGCGTTCCTCGCGGTGATGAAAGCCGGTGGCGTGTATGTGCCGCTGGACATCGAATACCCGCGTGATCGTTTGCTGTACATGATGCAAGACAGCCGCGCGAAATTGCTGCTGAGCCACAGCAGTGCCTTGGCGCAATTGCCGGTAGCGGAAGGGCTCGAAACCCTGGCCATTGACCGCACCGAAGACTGGACCGGCTACAGCGATACCGCGCCGCAGGTAAATCTGGATGGCGACAACCTCGCCTACGTGATCTACACCTCCGGCTCCACCGGCATGCCCAAAGGCGTGGCGGTTTCCCACGGGCCGTTGGTGGCGCACATCATCGCCACCGGGGAGCGTTATGAAACCGGCCCGGCCGATTGCGAACTGCATTTCATGTCCTTCGCCTTCGATGGTTCCCATGAAGGCTGGATGCACCCGCTGATCAACGGCGCCAGCGTACTGATCCGCGACGACAGCCTGTGGCTGCCGGAATACACCTACGCGCAAATGCACCGTCACCACGTGACCATGGCCGTGTTCCCGCCGGTGTACCTGCAACAGTTGGCCGAGCATGCCGAGCGCGATGGCAACCCGCCCAATGTGCGCGTGTACTGCTTCGGCGGCGATGCGGTGGCGCAGGCCAGTTACGACCTGGCGTGGCGCGCACTGAAACCGACCTACTTGTTCAACGGCTACGGCCCGACCGAAACCGTGGTCACGCCGCTGCTGTGGAAAGCCCGTCGCGGCGATCCGTGCGGCGCGGTCTATGCGCCGATCGGCACACTGTTGGGCAACCGCAGCGGCTACGTGCTGGACTCACAACTCAACCTGCAACCCATCGGCGTGGCTGGTGAGCTGTACCTGGGCGGCGAAGGCGTGGCCCGTGGTTATCTGGAGCGCCCGGCACTCACCGCCGAGCGTTTTGTGCCGGACCCGTTCGGCAAGCCCGGCAGCCGCGTTTACCGCAGCGGCGACCTGACCCGTGGCCGTGCGGACGGCGTGGTGGATTACCTAGGGCGTGTCGACCATCAGGTGAAAATTCGTGGTTTCCGTATTGAGTTGGGTGAAATCGAGGCGCGCCTGCGTGAGCAGGATGCGGTTGGTGAAACGGTCGTCGTGGCCCAGGAAAGTCCGAGCGGCAAGCAGTTGGTGGCGTACGTCGTGCCCGCTGAACCCGTGGCCGACCCGGTCGCATTCCGCGAAGCCTTGCGTCGTGCCCTGAAAACCCGTCTGCCTGACTATATGGTGCCTGCGCACTTCATGTTCCTGGACCAGATGCCGTTGACGCCCAACGGCAAGCTCGACCGTAAGGGCTTGCCCCAGCCGGACGCGGCGCAGTCGCAAGGTGTGTGGGTTGAGCCGGTTACGCCATTGCAACAGCAGGTCGCGGCGATTTGGGCCCAAGTGCTGGGCGCTGTGCGCATTGGCCTGACGGACCACTTCTTCGAGTTGGGCGGGCACTCGTTGCTGGCCATGCAGGTGATTTCCCGTGTGCGCCAGTTACTTGAGCGTGACGTGCCACTGCGCACCTTGTTTGAGCAGCCGCAACTGCAGGGTTTTGTGCTGGCACTGCACGCCGCTGAAGAGGACTTGGCGCCGCCAATGCGGGCGATAGGACGGGATCAGCCGTTAGTGCTGTCCTTTGCCCAGGAGCGACAGTGGTTTCTTTGGCAGCTGGACCCGCAAAGCGCCGCTTACCACATCCCGAGCATTCTGCGCCTGAGCGGCCGCCTTGATCTGCATGCCTTGCAGTGCAGCTTTGATCGCTTGGTGGCGCGACATGAAAGCTTGCGCACTCGCATCAATCAGCAGGATGAGCGCACGGTGCAGGTGGTTTTGCCTGCCGAACCGTTGTCAATCATGCGAGGCGATGCCACTGAGCAGACACTGCAGCAGCAGGTAGAAGCCGAAATTGCCAAGCCTTTCGACCTGCAGCAAGGGCCGCTGCTGCGCGTCACCTTGTTGCGCCTGGCCGAAGATGAGCACGTGCTGGTGCTGGTGCAGCACCATATCGTTTCCGATGGCTGGTCGATGCAGGTGATGGTCGACGAACTGGTGCAGTTGTATAGCGCCTACCGCCAGGGCGAGGTCGCGCAGTTGCCGGCGCTGGCGTTGCAATATGCCGATTACGCACACTGGCAACGCGAGTGGATGGCGGCAGGTGAGCGCGAGCGTCAGTTGGCTTACTGGTGCGAACTGCTGGGCGGTGAGCAACCGGTGTTGGAACTTCCGACCGCGCACGCGCGCCCGGCGCAGCAAAGCTATCGCGGTGCCAGCCTGGAGCTTGAGTTGCCGACGCAACTGGCCGAGGGGCTCAACGCATTGGCGCAGCGCGAGGGCGTGACGCTGTTCATGCTGTTGCTGGCGTCTTTTCAGGGTTTGTTGTACCGCTACAGTGGCCAGCACGACATCCGTGTCGGGGTGCCGATCGCCAACCGAAACCGGGTTGAGGTCGAGCGGTTGGTCGGCTTCTTTGTCAACACGCAGGTACTCAAGGCCGACGTGGACGAGCAGATCACCGTTACCCAACTGTTGCAGCAGGCCAAACACCGCAGCCTGGATGCGCAGAGCCATCAGGACCTGCCCTTCGAGCAACTGGTCGAAGCCCTGCAGCCGGAGCGCAGCCTGAGCCATAACCCGTTGTTCCAGGTGTTGTTCAACCATCAGAGCGAGGCGGGGTTGGCCACCCGCGGCCGTCAGTTGCCCGATTTGCGGGTAGAGGGCCTGGATTGGGGTAGCCAGACCGCGCAGTTCGACCTGAGCCTGGACACCCAGGCCACCGCGCAGGGTATCTGGGCCACCCTGACCTATGCGACCGACCTGTTCGAACCAGCCATGCTCACGCGCATGCTGGGGCACTGGCAAAATCTGTTGCAAGGCATGCTCGACGACCCGCAACAGCGCGTCAGCCAGTTGCCGCTGTTGGAGGGCACCGAGCAACGTATTGCGCTGCAAAACTGGAACGCCACTGCTCGCGACTACACGCAGCAGCCTGTGCATCAGTTGATCGAAGCCCAGGTCGAACTCACGCCGGATGCCGAGGCGCTGGTATTTGCCGGGCAGCGCTTGACGTACACCCAACTTAATCGGCGGGCCAACCGCCTGGCCCATCGCCTGATGGACGCCGGTGTCGGCCCCGACGTGTTGGTGGGGCTGGCCGTGGAGCGTTCGATAGACATGGTCGTCGGCCTGTTGGCGGTACTCAAGGCCGGTGGCGCTTATGTGCCGCTCGATCCGGAATACCCACGCGAGCGACTGGCCTACATGCTGGAAGACAGCGGCGTGAGTATGTTGCTGACCCAGGCCCATCTGTTGAGTCAATTGCCGATTCCACAGGGTGTGGACACGCTGGTGTTGGGCGAGGCCGATGTCGACAGTTACAGCGAAGCCAATCCCATTAGCGTGCTGAGCGGCGAAAACCTCGCCTATGTGATCTACACCTCCGGCTCCACCGGCCAGCCCAAAGGGGGGGGCAACCGCCATTGTGCGTTGACCAACCGCCTGTGCTGGATGCAGGAAGCCTACGGGTTGAACGTCCGTGACACGGTGCTGCAAAAGACCCCGTTCAGCTTCGACGTGTCGGTGTGGGAGTTCTTCTGGCCGCTGATGACAGGCGCACGCCTGGTAGTGGCTGCGCCGGGTGATCACCGCGACCCGGCCAGGCTGGTAGAGCTGATCAATACCGAAGAGGTCACCACGCTGCACTTTGTGCCGTCGATGCTGCAGGCTTTCCTGCAAGACCTGGCCGTTGCTTCCTGCCACTCCTTGCAACGCATTGTGTGCAGCGGCGAAGCGCTGCCGGTGGATGCGCAACAGCAGGTATTGCGCAAGTTGCCGCAAGCCGCGTTGTACAACCTGTATGGCCCGACCGAAGCCGCCATCGACGTGACCCACTGGACCTGCATCGACGAAGGGCGTGACACGGTGCCCATTGGCCAGCCGATCGCCAACCTGTGCACCTATGTGCTGGACGCACAACTGCAAGCGACCGCTGTGGGTGTGGCCGGTGAGTTGTACCTGGGCGGTATCGGCTTGGCACGCGGTTATCATCGACGCCCGGGGCTCACCGCCGAACGGTTTGTCGCTTCGCCGTTCGAGCCCGGAGCGCGCCTGTATCGTACCGGCGACCGCGTGCGTCAGCGTGCCGACGGGGTTATCGAATACCTTGGGCGCCTGGATCATCAGGTCAAATTGCGTGGCCTGCGCATTGAATTGGGTGAGATTGAAGCGCGCGTTCTTGAACATCCGCAGGTGCAGGAAGCCTCGGTCCAGGTGGTTGATGGCAAGCACCTGGTGGGCTATCTGGTATTGCTGGCGCCGAGCGAAACCTGGCGTGAATCCCTGGGCGCACACCTGTTGGCGCACTTGCCGGACTATATGGTGCCGGCGCAATGGGTGCTGCTGGCGCAAATGCCCCTGAGCCCGAATGGCAAGCTGGACCGCAAGGCGTTGCCCAAGCCTGATGCGCACGCGCAAGAACGCGTCTATCAGGCGCCGCAGACGCAGCTGGAGCAGCGCCTCGCGACGATTTGGGCCGAGGTCCTGGAGGTTGAACGCGTCGGGTTAAATGACAATTTCTTTGAGCTGGGTGGCCATTCGCTGTTGGTGTTGAGGCTCAAGGAGCGCATCCGCAAGGCGACCGGCACAGCGCTGTCGGTCAGCCAACTGATGCTTAACCCGACCATTGCGGGGCAGGTGGCCTGCCTGGGTGGCGAAACCCGCCACTCGCTGATCGTCAAACTCAACAGCCAGACCCAAGGCACGCCACTGTTCCTTTTCCACCCAAGCTTTGGTTCGGTGCATTGCTACAAGGCCATCGGCCTGGCACTGCGTGAACAACGGCCGGTGCTGGGGGTGATCAGTCGGGCGTTGGTCGAGGAGGGTAGTGACGTGCCCAACTGGCAATCAATGGTCGATGACTACACCGCGCAACTGCTCGATGCCGTACCCGAAGGCCCTTATCGCCTGGCCGGTTGGTCCCTGGGTGGCAACCTGGCCATGGAGGTCGCGTATGCGTTGGAACAGGCGGGGCGTGTGGTAGAGGTTGTGGGGTGGATCGACGCATCGCCGCCGTACTGGCTCAAGGACTATTGGGACACAGCAGTGATGACCGATGACAGTGAAGCGCCGGTTAATCAACGGCGGGTCGAGTTATTGCAGGTGATGTTTGCGCAGTCGAGCCAGCTGATCCAAGACGCATGGTTGCAAAGCCAGGCGGTTGCCGACGACGAGGTTCAGCAATGGCAGGTGTTCAGCACGTGGGCCGAAAATGCACTCGGTGAAACCTATCTTGAAGTAAAGGCCAGCTTGCTTGAAGGTGACGAAGCGCAGATCTCCTGGGAACTCGACCGTGCTCTTGGCCAGAGTCTCAAGGACGCCGACTTCAAGCCGATCCAGGCACCGATCAATTGCTGGTGGGCCGCTGCGAGCCGGGCAGGGCAGCATCGTCAGTTAATTGAGGCAAGCATGGCGCAGGTTATGGGCCGTCCATGTATTGAGCAGTCAGTACTGATCGACTCTACCCATGATCGAATCATCGATAACGCCGCGTTCGTGCAGAGCTTTGCTGATGCGATGAAGTAACCCCCGGTGTAAAAGAAACGCCCCTGGACCGATGGCCAGGGGCGTTTTTTTATCGGTGTTATTCGCCAAACGCCACGATTCAGCGGGCAACAAAAAGCCCCTGGTCATCAGCGATGACCAGGGGCTTGGGCCGGATCAGAAGTTCCAGCGGGTGCTGAGCATGACGTTACGCGGGTCGCCGTAGTAAGCCGAGTTGTAGAAGCCGATGTTGGTGTAGTACTTCTTGTCGAAGATGTTGTTGACGTTGAGGGTCGCCGATACGTTCTCGGTCACCTGGTAACGGGCCATCGCGTCGACGATCCACAGTGGGTCCTGGGAGAAGTTTTCCTCGGTGCCTTTGGCATAGTTGTTCAGCAGTTTCCAGCCAGTGCCCTGCCAGCGCACGCCGGTGCCCAGGGTCAGCTTGTCGAGTGGGCCGGTCAGCTTGTAGCTGGTGTAGATATTGACCTGATCTTCCGGCTCCCAGGTGGAGAGCTTCTCACCCTGTTTGTCGCGCATGATCTTATGGGTATAGCCCGCCTGCAACTGCCAGCCTGGCGCCAGCTCGCCGGAAATTTCCGCTTCGTAGCCTTTGGTCTTGGCTTCGGTGCCCCTGGAGGCGTAATCCAGCCCTGGGTGGCTGTTGGGGATGTAATCCGTGTCGTCGACGGCGCGGTTTTTCTCGTGAACCTCGAAGTAGGCCAGGCTCGAATTCAGGCGACCGTCGAAGAACTCGCCCTTAAGGCCGATCTCGTAGTTCTTGCCTTCATCTGGTTCCAGCGGTTTGTCGTTGCGGTCTCGGTAATCGTCCTGGGGCAGGTAGATTTCGGTGAAGCTGGCGTAGGCCGAGAAGTTGTCGTTGAGGTCATAGGTGATGCCGGCATAAGGCACTACCTTGCCGGTGTCCTTGACCTGGCTGGTGCCGCTTACTTCGTAGTTGTTGACCCGAGTGCCGAGGATCAGGTGCAAGTCATCCGCGAGGCTGAAGCGCCCGGTGATGTAGCTGGCGCTCTGGCGGGTCAGCTCGTCGTTCTTTTTGGTTCGAGGACCACGGTCCGGCTTGGGGGCGTCGCCGTCCCAGTTGAAGTAGTCGTGGCTGTTGTCGTAGTTGGTGGCGTTGGTGTAGTCGCTGCCCAGCCAGTGCGAGCGCGAGACCGACGTGCCGACCACCAGTTCGTGCTCACGCCCGAACAGGCTGAACGGCCCAGTGGCGTAGAGATCACCCGTGTCGCTGGTGGTTTCACCATTGTAGGTACGGGTCAGCAGCGATGCCTTGCCCGTTTCGGCATTGGGTGACAGCAGGGCCGACAACGGGGCTTTGTAGCCGTTGATCTGGTGGTTGTACTGCGCCTTGCCGACCCAGCCGTTGTCGAACGTGTGTTCCAGGGTGGCGAAGGCGGTACGAGTGTACTGTTTCCACTTGCTGTACTTGGCGCCGTTGTTGAAGGAGCGCGGGGTGCTGATGTGGTTGCCGGCCGAGTCAAAGAGCGAGGCCGCACCGGACCAGCTGGAGCCCTGCGGGTCACTGTCCTGGTAGTCGCCACCGATGGTCAGCAACGTATCCGGTGCCAGGTCGAACTCGAGAATGCCGTAGTAGACGTTGGTCTGGCGTTGGTAGTGATCGAGGAACGTGTGTTTGTCCTGGTACGCCGCAACAGCACGACCACGCACGTTGCCGGTCTCGGTAAGCGGGCCGCTGACGTCGATTTCCGAGCGGTAGTTGTCCCAGGAGCCCGCGCCCAGGTCCACATAGCCCTTGAATTCCGAGGTGGGCTTTTTACGCACCATATTGATGGTGCCGCCCGGGCCGCCGGCGCCGGTCAGCAGGCCGGTGGCGCCCTTGAGAATTTCGACGCGGTCGTAGATCACGGTGTCGGTCAAGGTGTGGCCCGACGAGTACTGGGCATCCTGCAGGATCGGAATACCGTCGTACTGGAAGTTCTGAATGGCGAAACCGCGAGAGAAATAGCTGGTGCGCTCGCTGTCGTAGGTGGCAACGGTGATGCCCGGTGTGTGGCGCATCACGTCGTCGATCGACTTGAGGCTGAAGTCGTCCATAGCCTGGCGGGTCACCACGGAAATCGATTGCGGCGTCTCACGTGGGCTTAACACCATGCGCGTCGCGGTGGCGATGGTGCCAGGGGTGTAGGAGCCGGAGCCTTCGGTGATGGTCCCCAACTGGTTGGCGGTTACCTGGGTAGCACCCAGTTCCAGTGCCGACGTTTTCGCCGCGCTGATGGTGAACGAGCTGCCCTGCAGGTCATAGCTGATGCCCGTCCCGGACAGCAAGGTGGTCATGGCCTGGCCAGGTTGCAACTTGCCTTTGATCGCGTGGCTGCGCTTGCCTTCTACATCGGTAGGGCTGTAGAGCACCTGCAAGTTGGTCTGGCGACCGAACTCCTGAAGCGCGCTCCCCAGCGGCTGTGCGGGCACATTCAGCTCGACTTCCTGCGCCTGCACATAACCTGCCACCGGCAGTGCCAGTGCCAGGGCAATCGCGCTTGGCAGCAGAGGGGTATTCAAGAGGCGGCGCATGGAGAGTGCCTTGCTCAAGGGACTCAGACCGAACGTTGCTGGCATGGATGCATTCTCTTCTATGTTTTAAGTGGGCAGCTTTTAGTGTTTATTGAGGTCAATTCTCATTACCACTAGTGAGACGTTCCTATCCGGAAAAACCGGAAAATAAATTTCAAGCCGGCTCCATCTCGTGCACCACCTTGCCCGCTCGCAGGCGCACCAGTTGGTCGGCGATGTCGAAGTAGCGGTCGTCGTGGCTGATCACGATGATGGTTTTGCCCAGGCGCTTGAGGTCGGGCAGCAGCTCGGTGTAGAACACGCGGCGGAAGGCCGGGTCCTGGTCGGCGGCCCATTCGTCGAACACCAGCACCGGGCGCTCTTCGAGCCAGGCATTGACCAGCGCCAGGCGCTTGCGCTGCCCGGTGGAGAGGTCGGTGGTGCTGAATACGCCGTCCTTGACGCTGACTTTGTGCGCGATTTCCAGGCGCTCCAGGTACTTGGCAGCACTGTCCAGCGATTGCGTGGCGCTGCCCTGGACCAGGTCGTCGAACAGGTAATAGTCGGCGAACACCGTGGTGAACAATTGGCGATAGTCATCGCGCACCGGGTCGGTCACGGTTTCGCCGTTCAGGCGGATTTCGCCGGCGTCGGGTTGATACAGGCCCAGCAACAGTTTGATCAGTGTGGTCTTGCCGCAGCCGTTCTCGCCGACGATAAACACGATATCGCCCTGCTGGATGCTCAGGTTGATCGGCCCCAGGTGAAACGGCTCGCTGCCCTCTACCGGCGGTGGGCTGTAGGTGACGCCACGCAGTTCAAGGCTGTTGACCACCGGCGTGGGGGCTTCGCTGCCGTCCATCAACAGATGCGGCTCGGGGGACGAGAAGCGATCAGACAGCTCGGTGATACGCGCAAAGGCAATGCCGGCCTTGCCGATGATCGGCAGGTAACCGATCACGTGTTCGAGCGGGCCTTTCATGTACAGCAGTACCAACACAAAACCGGTGATCACCGCCGGGTCCGGGTTGGGGCTGTAGGCTTGCATGGCCAGGGCCAGGCCGATGACCACAAAGAACAGCATCGAGCCAAAGGTTTTGGCCACGATGTAGATGTTTACCGAGCGCACCTGGATGTCGCTGATCCGGTCGGCGGTTTCCTGGATACGGTGGGTGTTCATCCGGTAGCGCCGTGGCCGGTGGATGCGCAACTCCTTGGCGCCGGAGGCGATCGCCGAATAGTAGCGCTGCAGTTCGTCTTCCAGGTCACGGGCTGCATCGAAGCCGCGTATGCCTTTGTGGCCGGCGATGAACTGCACGCTGCTGCCGATCACAATGGCGACGATCATCATCAGGAACATTGGCACAGACAAGTAGGCCAGGTAACCCAGGCAACCCAGGGTTACCGTGCTGGCGATGGCCAGCGGGGTGAACGCGAAGGAGAAATCGCTGATGGTATCGACGTCGTGGGTGAGCACCGGGATCAGGCGGTGCGAGCGGTAGCGTTCGATCTGCTCGATGGGCGCCGACAGCACTTTCTCACCGAGATCCTTGCGCAGGGCGGCAATGATCCGCTGGCCCACATAGTTGGTGCCGATATCCGAGACGATCGAACTGGTCAGCGCCAACAGGCATAGCGCCGCAAAGGTCAGGACCACGCCCTGGGTCATGCCGGTTGTAGAGTGCAGGGCGTTATTGATAGTCGCCAGCAGCAACGTGATGGCCAGGCCGCCGGCCATGCCCAGCGCGACAGAGACTGTCACGATGGTGCGAAAAGGCCTGAGCAATGCGAGCAAACCGTTAAAGGCGCCGCGCTTGGGGTCGGTCATAAATACTTCCCGGAAAGTGAAAAAAGAGGGGGCTGGGCACACAGACCCTTACCCATGACAAACGAAGTGTCGGGGCGACTATTTAGCGCGGCGCGCCGGGCGGTGGCCTGGGTCGATAAATTGCCTGCAGGCTGGTTCGTTCTTGTTGTGTAGGCGCACGCGTATTGGCGCGTGCCTGATCTATCCAGCGAGAGCGAAACAATGACGAAAAAGAATCTGGTGTATGTCTGGTCCCTGAGAAACGCTGCCGCCGACAAGGCCGGGCAGCCGGTGGCCTACAAGGACCACGAGCGCTATATGAAGTCGGTGCTGGAGTTTCTGGTGGGGTCGCTGAACGACACACCGTTGGGCCAGGCCTACAACCTGGTCGGCGTGGTGTACGACGATGACGAGCAGAACCCGCGGGACCAGCAGTTGGTGGCCGACTATGGTTTTGCCTATCAGCCGGGTCGCCAGTGGCTGTACCCGGCGGACCTGCGCGTGCAGGGCAAGCTGGTCAATGACTTGTTGCTAAGCGTGCCGTCCACCTACCGCCGCCTGCCGCGTGGCAGCGCCGAACACATCGCCGGCAAGCAGGATTTTGAACGTCGCTTGCACGACACCCTGGTGGAGTTGAAGGCCGATATCGTGGTGCTGGACGGCCTGCTGGTGATCCTCGATGAGCTGGTGCGGCCCGGCGCGCCGTTTGCGCGGCGGATCATGAACATCCACCCAGGCATTACCCGTATTGAATCGCCTTACGAGCGCCGTGGCGCCTATGCCACCTGGAATGCCTTGTACGGCGCGCGCGGGCAGACGGTGGTGGATTGGGCGACCAAAGCCACCAAGGCCAGCGAACCGCTGTACCTCACCGGCGCTTCGTTCCATTACGTGGACAACGGCATTGATTCGGGCGAAGTGTTCCACGACGTGCTGAAAACCGAGATTTCGCCTGAGGACACCATCCTCGAATTGCGCTGGAACAACTTCAACAACAGCCTGTTCCCGGCGTTGCATGAAGGGTTGGAGTTGTTGGCCAAGCAGGCCTAAGGCGATCCAAGTGTGGGAGCTGGCTTGCCTGCGATGGCATCAACTCGGTGTACCTGATGTACCGAGGTGTCTGCATCGCAGGCAAGCCAGCTCCCACCTTCTGCTCGGTGTGCTGCTTAAAGGTCGCGCACTACCCGAAACCCAATCCAGTCCCCGCGGGTTTGCGGGTAGATGGTGTTGCGGTTGCCCGAGCGTGAGAACACCGGCGCTTCGCCCCAGTCATTGCCGCGGATCTGGTAGCCCTCGCAGTTGGGCTCCATCCAGGCGCTGCCGTCGGTAGGGGCGCCGATATAGTTGGGGTGCTCGCAGTCGGCAACCCGCTCATACACATTGCCGTGCATGTCGTACATGCCGAATGCATTCGGCGGGTAGCTGCCCACCGGCGAGGAATAGCTGTAGCCATCTGCCGGGCCGTAGGTGTTGGCGTGCTGGGCGATGCTGTAGCCCTTGCCCTCGTCGAACGGGAAGGGGAACGGCCCGGTGGAGCCGGCGCGGGCGGCGTATTCACGTTGGGCTTCGCTGACCATGTGGTACTTGTGGCCGGTTTTTTCCGATAGCCAGGCGACGTACTGCTTGATGTCGTCCATGTCCATGCACACTGCCGGCTGGCGTGGCCCTTGCGGGTAGCGGGGCTTGCTGGCGATGCATTCGCGGCCGGGGCGGGTGTCGCCGTCGGCGATCTTGACGCCGGTCTGGCGGATATAGCTGTCCCATTCGGCGGCAGTGACGTGGAAGCGGCTCATGGCAAACGGTTTGGCGAAGGTCACGTCGTGCATCGGGCCTTCATCGGGCTCGCGGCCGACTTCGTCTTCCGGCGTGCCCATGGTGAAGGTGCCGGCGGGCAGCACCACCATTTCCGGGCAGTCCTTGCAGTCCTTGAACACTTTGCCGGGTTGCGGCGTGGCGGCCTGCGCCAGGTTGGGCAGCCATGCCGCGCAAAGAGCAGTCAGCGCCAGGGCGGTCAGGGGTTTGAGTCGGGATGGATTCATGTGGGCATCTCGTTCAAAGGAAAAAAGGGCGCATCACAGGCGTTGGCTCAGCAGGGCCGTAAACTGCTGGATTTCGTCGGAGCTGTTGAGCAGGCCGGGGGAGGTACGGATTACCGGGCCGACATCACGGTCGACGGCGTCGATCACCACGCGGTTTTTCATCATGTGGGCGACCACGGCTTCGCTGTCCTGACCCTTGATGCGGAAGAACGTAAAACCTGCCGACAGGTCGGTGCTGCGCGGTGTCACCAACTCGATCTGCGGATACGCCAGCAACTGGGTTTTGAGTTCGCTGTTGAGTATGTGGATGCGCGCCTCAACCTGTGCCTTGCCCAGTTGCAGGTGCAGCTTGAACGCTTCATCCGCCGCCCAGCGATGCTCAAAGGCGTGGTAGCCGCCGGGCGTCATGGTGGTGGCAAAGTTGGTGTCTTCGGAGAAGGTCGGCACCATGGGTGTGACGTATTTGTTTTCGGCGTCGCGGGCGCAGACCAGCCCGGTGCCGCGTGGGCCGAACATCCATTTATGCGTGCCGGCGATAAAGAAGTCGCAGTGCATGGCCGGGAAGTCGAGGTTCTCCACGCCAAAACCATGTACGCCATCGACCACATACAGGATGCGGTCGTTGTCGTCGCGGTTGCGATTGAGTTCCTCCACCAGCTTGCCGATTTCGCCGATCGGCAGCTTCACGCCACTGCCGGACTGCACCCAGGTCATGCCCAGCACGCGGGTAGTGGGGCGAATGGCGCGCTTGATGTTGCCCAGCACTTCGTCACTGGAGACCTGGCTGGCGCGCTCGAACAAGCGGATGCGCCGCACCTGCGTGCCTTGGCGGGCGACGCGAAAATCCAGCACGTTCTGGGTGGCGTAGTGTTCGTGTTCGGTGGTGAGAATCTCTTGGTCGGGGCGCAGCTTGATCCCGCCGTAGATCATCGCCAGGCCTTCCGACGTGCTGCCGGTGAGGGCGATCTGCGCCGGCTTGGCGTTCAGGTAACGACCGGCCCATTCGCGCACCTGGCCTTCACGTTTCCAGGTTTCTTCCAGGCCCCAGTCCATGGCCAGGCCGGGGTTGCGGTCGATCTGCTGGCGGTAGCGCTCAATGGCTTCGCGCACGGGGCGTGGGTGGGAGGTGACCAGGAAGTTGGAAAAGTGCAGGTAGTCCGGGTCTTGGGTGAACAGCTGTTTGAAACCCGTCCATGGGTCGTTTGTGGCAGGCGACTGGGTGGCTGCCTGGGCGTGCGCGAGCAATGTGCTGCCCAATGGCAGGCTGGCGGCGAGTACGCCAGCCTGCTTGAGGAATGTACGGCGGTCGGTCATGGACTGGCTTCTGAGTAATTAGCGGTTGGCCAACGGCTTGGCGGCTTTTTGTACCTGGTCCCACACCCGCAGGAAGTTGCCTCCCCACAGCTTGGCGATGTCGGCCTCGGAGTAGCCGCGCTGGATCAGTTCGGCGGTGACATTGCGCACTTCGCCGACGTTCTCCCAGCCCTGGATGCCGCCGCCGTCGTTGAAGTCCGAGGCGATGCCGACGTGGTCGATGCCGATCTTGCGCACGGTGTAGTCAATGGCATCGCCCCAGTCCTTGAGGGTGGCCTTGGGTTCTTCCTCAAGAATGGCGTACAGCCCTTGGGCGTACTGGCCGAACTTCTGCTCGGGCCAGGCGGCGATGATGGCGTCACCGGGCATCAAGGCCATGGCCAGGTTGGGCAGCGGCGGCAAATCAAAGCGCGCACGCAAAGTGTTGAGCTTGTCCTGAGTGGGTTGGCTCAATGGGCGCAAATAGGCCGGGAAGCCCACCACCTGCACCACGCCACCGCTGTTTTTGATCAGTTGCAGTTCTTTGTCGCTGAGGTTGCGCGGGATATCCACCGAGGCACGCGGCGCCGAATGCGAGGCAATCATGGGGGTACGGCTCAATTGCGCGACTTGCTCCAGCGCCTTGGTCGACATCTGCGACACATCGATGATCACGCCCAGGTCGTTGAGGCGGTGCACGGCTTGTTGGCCGATGGGTGACAGCCCTTCAAGCGCGTCGGTGGTGTCATTGAAAAACGGCAGCGGGCGTGACGAGTCGGACCAGGCGTTGTTGCCGATATAGCTGAAGCCGAACATGCGCATGCCGCGTGCCGCCCACAGGTCCAGCTGGTTGAGGTCGTCGCCCAGCGGGTAGGCGTTGAGCATGCTGATAAAGATCGCAAACTTGCCCTCGCCATGCAGGCGCCGCATATCGTCCGGGGTGTAGGCGATGCCGACCTGGTTGGGGAAGTCGCGCACCATGCCGGAGATGATCTTGTAGCGCACCTCCTGCTCGTGACGGGCCTCCTCGACAAAACCGTCGGTGGGTTTGTGCGGCGCGTTGGGGCCGTTCCAGATTTCCGGCCAGCCGAAAATCGTCAGGGCCGCGCCCGACAAGCGCCCGCGTGCCGCCTTGGCGAGGTCAAACTGGCCGCTGCCATCCTTGTCGGCTTCGTTGCCGGCGGTGCCGAAATCCATGGGCACGGTGATATGGCTGTCGAACGACAACAAGCGGTCCTGCATTTCGTTGGCCTGCTTGATCACCTCCAGCGGGTAGCCGGCATTGCCTTTGAACCAGTGATCCCAGGCCAGGAAACCGACCCCGGCGCCGATGGCCAGTGCCAGCGGCAGGCCGATATACAGCGCCTTTTTCGAACGTGATTTTGTCATTGCCATCTCAGTCAGTTGAGGCCTTTGCTATCAGGGAAGAACGAGCCATGGCCGGGGAAATTTAGGCGCGGGCGCTGGGCCGGTAAATTTCTCGCGGCCGTCAACGTTCTAGCTCTGATCAAGCTGTTTCCTAAGGTAGACAATGACCCTCTCTCGACGTGGCTTCATCGCCGGCCTGGCGCTGACCGGCGCTGCCGTGCCAGCGGCCCTTTATGCCCACCGCGAGCTGACGCGTGAAGAATTCCCGATCACGCCGGGCGAGGCCACGGTGGACCTGGCCGACACCGCCGGCCAACACCTGGCCAATACCCTGCGCGGTGTGTGGAGCCTGCGCCTGGAGGGCCGCGATGCGGGCCTTAAAGGCTTGCCGCTGCAAGGCCTGGAGCTGTTGCTCGACATCGCCCCGCGCGGCCGTGGCTTGCGTGGCTATCTGGACACCGCTGCAAACCTGCGTGCCGAGGGCGAGCCGCGTTACCGCGTGCTCGGTGATCTGCTGACGGGCGAGGGCGCCGTGCTCTACTGGCGCCTGATCGACCGCGACGCCGCGGATGGCGCACCGGCCTATGAGTTCAAGATGACCCTCGACGAAGTCTGGGCCGACTTCGCCAATGCCGGCAGCAGCACGCTGAGCGGGCAGGTTCTCGACCTTGAGCGCCCCCTGGCCCTGACCGAGTGCGACAACCGCTTTATCGCCCACAAGCAACTGTTCCCCGAGGCGCGCCAGCGTATCGGCCTTAACCCGACCTTGCTGGCCTGGCTGATCGCGCCTGAGCACCGGCTGTTCCACCAGCTCTGGCACGCCACCCGTGACCAGTGGCACAAGCTGTCCGAGGAAAAACGCGATGCCCTGCGCGGTATCGGTTGGCAACCCGGGCCACGCGGCCAGGAGCGCGACGCGCGCGGCAAACGCAAAGACCGCAACGGTTCGGGTATCGACTTCTTTTTCATGCACCGGCATATGCTTGGCACTGCGCGCTCCATGCAAGACCTGCCTTCCTGGCCGCAATTCCCTGAACCCCAACCGGCGCTGGAACGCGATCGCCTGGGGTTTTTGCGTTATTTCGATAACCACGACGGCTTTGCGCTGCCACCCTGTTGGTCAGCACCTGATGACAGCGACTACACCCAATGGGTCAGCGATATCAAGGCGGCCGAGACCTACCACAGCAACTTCCAGGTGTGGGAGTCGCAGTACCGTGACCCGCGTTACCTGGCCAAACTGACCTTGGGCCAGTTAGGTTCGGAGATGGAGCTGGGCCTGCACGACTGGCTGCACATGCGTTGGGCCTCGGTGCCCCGTGACCCGTCCAACGGCGCGCCGGTGCCGTTCGCCCGTGACCCGGCGGACTTTGCCGCGCGTTGGTACGCGCCGCAGAACGACTTCCTGGGCGACCCGTTCTCATCGCACGTAAACCCGGTGTTCTGGCACTTTCACGGCTGGATCGATGATCGCATCGAGGACTGGTTTCGCGCCCATGAGCGGTTCAATCCAGGCGAGGTCAGCCGGCTGGAGGTCAACGGGGTCAAGTGGTTTGCCCAAGGCCGCTGGGTGGAAGTCGCTGACCCATGGCTGGGGCCGGACACCCACGGTTGCAGCACCACGCCGGGGCTGCAGATGGGGCGGTCGATGGAGATGGACCCGGAGACCATGAAGCTGGCGCTGCGCATCACTTTCGCCGAAGAAGACGGATTGCAGGCCTTGTTCAAGCGCGTGCCGAAACGGCCCTGGTATGCGCGCCACTTGAAACTCAAGTAATGCCCGGGACGTTTGGCCACAGGTCTGCAACAAGGAACAAACGTTCGGCTTCTTCCCAATCTGCGCCTTGCTGAACCAGCCGCACCAGTAATTGGGCCGGTGCCATCGGGTCGAGGTCTGCCAGCCAGGCTTGCATCTGGTCAGCACGCCACACCTGATCCTCCGAGTAATGCGCCGGCGCCAGCCAGGCGTGCCGAGGCAGGGGTTGCCAGCGCCCCGGCGGGCTCTGGCTGACGAAGTCGCGCCAATCACGCTGATGCAGCCAGCGCCCGCGCAGGTGCTGTGGTTCAACGCCCAGCGGGGATTCGGCGGTGCCGGGCCACGGATAGAGCAAATACCCGCCCAGCCACAAATGTGCATCGAACTGCGCAATATCCAGCGCCGCCAGGGCTTCGCGGCTTTCCGGGCGGGCCGAAATCGGTAGTTGATGCTGGGCCAGGTGCGCGAGCTTGCGGTCCAGCCGGTCATGACAGCCGGGGCCGAGCCATTGCGCGGGGTCCTGGCCGTTGCCGTCCTGCGGCCCCAGATACAGTTTGATCGCCAGTTCCAGGTGGTGCACGCCATCGCGGTCGCGCACCAGCATATCCAGCTCGCCCAGCGTATGCCCGGCGCGGCGGATCGGCAGGTTGGCGGCCAGTAACTCCACCCCCGGCGCATGTTGCACCGCGAATTGCCACAGGCGCTCGTAGTACAGGCCCAGGCGCCGCGTGCGCGACAGGCTTAGCCAATGCTGCAAGGCGCTGCTGTCCTGGTCGAGGGTGCGTAACCACTGTTCGAGCCGGTGCGGCGCCTGCACCCAGTCGCTGCCGGCCAGTGGATGGCGCTGCGGCCAGGGCGTTTGCGCAAGCATCGGCGGGGCGAGCACCACCCACGCCAGGTCGCGCACCTCGGGGTGGCGCAATTGGCGGGGCAGGTTGAGCAGGTCGGGGAACACAGTCATGGTCCGAGCATAGCCTTTTAGAGCCGTTAAGGGTGGCTGAGAACCATTGTCATCAAGGCCCTGCGGCGACAAAGGGTTTTGCCTGACGCGGCCTTTCGCCCATAATCGTTCTTTTTGCCAGACCCCAAATCCCGCAGGAGCCCCATGGAGCAATTTCGCAATATCGGCATTATCGGTCGCCTGGGCAGTACCCAGGTGCTGGACACCGTCCGCCGGCTGAAAAAATTCCTGCTGGAACGCCACCTGCATGTGATCCTCGAAGACACCATCGCCGAAATCCTGCCCGGCCACGGCCTGCAAACCTCGTCGCGCAAGATGCTCGGCGAAGTCTGTGACATGGTTATTGTGGTCGGCGGCGACGGCAGCCTGCTGGGTGCCGCCCGTGCACTGGCGCGGCACAACGTGCCGGTGCTGGGGATCAACCGTGGCAGTTTGGGGTTCCTCACGGATATCCGCCCGGATGACCTCGAAGTCGAAGTGGCCAAGGTGCTCGACGGCCATTACCTGGTGGAAAACCGCTTCCTGCTGCAAGCCGAAGTACGCCGCCACGGTGAGGCCATCGGCCAGGGGGATGCGCTCAACGATGTGGTGCTGCACCCTGGCAAATCCACGCGCATGATCGAGTTCGAGCTGTATATCGACGGCCAGTTCGTGTGCAGCCAAAAGGCTGACGGCCTGATCGTCGCCACGCCGACCGGTTCTACCGCGTACGCACTGTCGGCTGGCGGTCCGATCATGCACCCCAAACTCGATGCCATTGTGATCGTGCCGATGTACCCCCATATGTTGTCCAGTCGGCCAATTGTGGTTGATGGCAACAGTGAGCTGAAAATCGTGGTGTCCAAAGACATGCAGATCTACCCGCAAGTCTCCTGCGACGGGCAGAACCATTTCACCTGCGCCCCCGGTGACACCATCACCGTGAGCAAAAAGGCACAGAAGTTGCGGTTGATCCACCCGCTGGACCACAACTACTACGAAGTGTGCCGCACCAAGCTGGGCTGGGGCAGCCGCTTGGGGGGTGGAGGCGACTGATGCTCGATCCCGCGCGTAGCTACGACCTGATTGGTGACGTGCACGGTTGCGCTCATACCCTTGAGCACTTGCTCGACCGGCTGGGCTACCATAAACAGGCTGGAACCTGGCGCCATCCGACGCGTATGGCGGTGTTCCTCGGCGATATCATCGACCGTGGGCCACGCATCCGCGAGGCGCTGCATATCGTCCACGATATGACCGAGGCCGGCCAGGCGCTGTGCATCATGGGCAACCACGAGTTCAACGCGCTGGGCTGGAGCACGCCGGCGCCGCCGGGCAGTGGCAAGCAGTTCGTGCGCGAGCACAACCCACGCCATGCGCGGTTGATCCACGAAACTCTGACCCAGTTCGAGCACCACCCGGCCGACTGGCACGACTTCCTCGGCTGGTTCTACGACATGCCGCTGTTTGTCGACGCCGGGCGGTTTCGCGTGGTGCATGCGTGTTGGGACGAAGGCTTTATCCAGCCGCTGCGCGCCACCTTCCCGGATGGCTGCATCGACCAGCACTTTTTGCAGGCCGCCGCCGTGCCGGGCAGCTTTGCCTGCAACGCCTTCGACCGCCTGCTGCGCGGCACCGACATGCGCCTGCCGGACGGCCTGACGCTGACCGGTGGCGATGGCCTGACGCGCTCATTTTTCCGCACCAAATTCTGGGAAGACGACCCCAAAACCTACGGCGACATCGTGTTCCAGCCCGATGCACTGCCGGAACCGGTGGCGCGAACGCCGCTTTCGTCTACGGAAAAAAATTCCCTGCTGCGTTATGGCGTCGACGAACCGTTGTTGTTCGTCGGCCATTACTGGCGCAGCGGCAAGCCGGCGCCGATCCGCGACAACCTGGCCTGCCTGGACTACAGCGCGGTGCTTTACGGCAAGCTGGTGGCGTACCGACTGGACCAGGAAACCCGCCTGGATCCGCGTAAATTTGTATGGGTCGACGTTGAGCGGCCTGAGGTGATCACATGATCCTGTGTGTACCGCCACTGAACTTTTAAGGAAGCACCATGGATGATTCGACGTTCGACCAGCTGAAAGCCGCGCTGTCTGCGGCGCCCGGCAATGTCGCGCTGCTGACGATGCTGGTCGGCGCCAGCCTTGAGCGCGGCGAGCTTGAGCGCGGGCTTGACCTGCTGCCGGCCGACCTTGAACAATGGCCCAACGCCGCAGCCCTTAAGCTGGCCGCCGCGCAGCTGTGTCTTGCCGCCGGCCAGGCACCACGTGCCTTGCAACTGATAGAGGGCAACGACCCTGCCGCACGCCTGCTCAAGGCCCGCGTGCTGGCGTCGCTGGAACGCCTCAAGGAAGCCCAGGTGGAATACCGCGCGGCAGTCGATGCCAACCCGGCGCTGGAAGACATGGCGCTGTGGCGTCGGTTGAATGTGTCGGTGCTGGATTTTCCTGCGGCCGAAGGGCGCCCGCGCCTGCGCGTGATTTCCAACGACGACACCGACAAGAGCGAAGTGGTGCGCCTGCTGGTGCCGGAAAAGGAAACCCTGACTTTTGACGATATCGGTGGCCTGGACGAGCTGAAAAAGACTATCCACAAAAAGATCATCCTGCCGTATCAAAAACCTGGGCTATTCCAGCGTTTTCGCAAGAAGGTCGGCGGCGGCGTGCTGCTGTACGGCCCGCCAGGGTGTGGCAAGACCCTGTTAGCCCGCGCGACGGCCGGGGAGTGCAAGGCGACGTTTTTCAATGTGGCGATTTCTGATGTGCTGGACATGTATATCGGTGAGTCCGAGCGCAAGTTGCACGCGTTGTTCGAACAGGCACGGGCCCAGGCGCCTGCGGTGATGTTCTTCGATGAAGTCGAGGCGTTGGGCGGCAAACGTTCGAATACCCGTGAATCGACCTCCTCAAAGTTGGTTAGCCAGTTCCTGTCCGAGATGGACGGGTTTACCAATGACAACCACGGGGTGTTGATCCTTGCCGCGACCAACGTGCCATGGTCGGTGGACTCGGCCTTCCGTCGCCCTGGGCGCTTTGACCGCGTGCTGTTCGTGCCGCCGCCGGATCGTCCTGCGCGCGAAAGCATGCTCAAGGCGATGATGAAAGGCCGGCCCATGGCCGATGACATCGACTTTGCCTTCCTGGCCAAGAACACCTCGGGTTTCTCAGGCGCGGACCTCAGCGAGTTGGTGGAAACCGCTGCCGATGAGGCGATTGAAGCCTCGATCGAGAGTGGTACCGAACAGTTGATCTGCGACCGGCATTTCAAGGCCGCGTTGAAAGACGTACGTGCGACCACCCTGGAGTGGTTGACCACCGCGCGTAACTACGCGCGATACGCCAATGAAGGCAATCAATACGACGAGGTGCTGGCCTTCCTCGACAAACACGGGAAGGGTCGCTGATGGCGCAGTACGGTGGGTACCGCATTGAAGATGAGCCGCGCCCGGGCGCCTTGGCCAAATGGGCGGTGTCACCGCTGTGGCCCTTGTTGGGCTTGATGCTGGGTGGCGCCTGGCTCGGCTTGCCCTGGTTTGTGTTCAACTCGATTGCCGTGGGCAGCCCGACGCGGGTGCGCGAGTGGGTGTTGGCCGGCGTGGCGCTGGTGGGCAGCGTGGTCATTGGGTTCGGGCTGCTGCAACTGGTGGGCTTTGGCTATATCCAGTCCCAGGCCGGGGTCCAATATGCCTTGCTGGTATTGGTGGTGTGGAAATTGAGCATTGGTTACCTGTTGTATATGCAGCAAAACGCGACCATCGAGATTTACCAATACTACGGCGGTGTCCTCAGCCGTTTTGGTCTCCCATTGGCGTTGATCGGTGGCTTTGTTCTTAAAGGCATGGTCGTCAAATGGGTGCCCAGCACCCTTTGGTATCTGGTGGTGAGCTGATGAATACCGACTACCTGTTGCAACTGGCTTATCAGCGCCTGCAGGCTGACCACAATGACGGTGCCATTGATGCGTTGCGCCAACTGCTGGCCAGCGACCCGCACTCCGGCGAAGCCCATGCGCTGCTGGCGATCTGTTTGATGAACATGCGCCGCGTGCATGCGGCCAAGCGTGAAGTGCAGCTCGCCCTGGCGTCGGATGCGCAGTTGCCGTTGGCTCACTACGCGGCCGCCCAGGTGGCGATGGCCTTGCGCAAGTTCAGCCTGGCCCAAGAACATTTGACCCAGTTACTGGATATGGAACCGCTCAACCCCATCAATTACCGCTGCCTGGCCGAGCTGTATCAATTGACCGGCCGCCTGGCGCAGAGCCGCGAGCCGCTGGAAAAAGCCCTGGAGCTGGCCCCCGATGACGCTTCCAACTTGGTCGCCATGGCGCAGTTCCATCGCGCCAGTGGCCATTGGGATCAGGCGCATCAGTTTGCGCGTCAAGCGTTGCAGGCCGATCCGGGCAATGCCGGCGCGGTGGTGGTGCTGGGGCATTTGCTGCTGCGCGAGGGCGACGTCAAGGGCGCCCGCGAGAATGCGATCTGGGCTTTGCAGGAAAATGCCACGAATGTCGCGGCGCTGCACCTGCTGACGGCAGTAAAAGCCCGCAGTAATTTGTTTTTGGGCGCTTGGTGGCGCTTCAATAGCTGGATGAACGAGCGCAGCGCCACTCGCGCCATTGTCCTACTGCTGTTTATGTTCGTGGCCTACCGTGTGGTGGTCATCACCCTGACGGCCCAGGGTTACCCGCAAGTGGCGCAGATGATTGACTGGGTGTGGCTGGCGTTTGCCGCCTATACCTTCGCGGCGCCGCAGATCTTCCGGCGCTTGCTGGAAAAGGAGCTGGTCCAGGTCAAGCTGTCCAAGGAATTCTGACGCGTCGGTGTCGAGCCCTGCGTTCAATTGTCAATCACGGTATTCGCCGAACCAGCGACCGTTATCAAGAGGTTGTGTACATGTCGTCTTTTGCTGAAATGATCGAAAACATCACCCCGGACATCTACGAGAGCCTCAAGCTGGCCGTGGAAATCGGCAAGTGGTCCGATGGCCGCAAGCTCACTGCGGAGCAGCGCGAGCTGTCGCTGCAAGCGGTGATCGCCTGGGAAATCCAGAACCTGCCCGAAGAGCAGCGTACCGGCTACATGGGCCCGCAGGAATGCGCGTCCAAGTCGGCGCCGGTGCCGAACATTCTGTTCAAGTCGGATGCGATCCATTGATTGAAATTGGTCGCGGTGCAGTCAGCAAAATGTCGGCGCAACTCGGTGAGCCGACCGTTCAATACGCGTTTCGCCTGGGCGACACCGAGGTGCCGGTCAACCCGTTGATCGGTAGCCACGTGCGCCTGGAGTATCTCGGTGCCATCCATTGCAGCCATTGCGGCCGCAAGACCAAGACCAGTTTCAGCCAGGGTTACTGCTACCCGTGCATGACCAAACTGGCCCAGTGTGACCTGTGCATCATGAGCCCCGAGCGTTGCCATTACGACGCCGGCACCTGCCGTGATCCGGGCTGGGGCGAACAATTCTGCATGACCGACCACGTGGTGTACCTGGCCAACTCGTCGGGCATCAAGGTCGGCATCACCCGTGCCACCCAGTTGCCGACCCGCTGGCTCGACCAGGGCGCCAGCCAGGCGCTGCCGATCATGCGCGTGGCGACCCGTCAGCAATCCGGTTTCGTTGAAGACCTGTTTCGCAGCCAAGTGGCCGATAAAACCAACTGGCGTGCTTTACTCAAGGGCGATGCGCAATCGGTGGATCTCAAGCAGGTACGCGATGAGCTGTTCGCCACCTGCGCCGACGGCCTGCTGGGGTTGCAGGAACGCTTTGGCTTGCAGGCCATCCAACCGGTAACCGACATCGAGCCGATCGAAATTCGTTACCCGGTCGAGCAATACCCGGCCAAGATCGTCAGCTTCAACCTGGACAAGAACCCGATTGCCGAAGGCACGTTGCTGGGGATCAAGGGCCAGTACCTGATCTTCGACACCGGCGTTATCAACATTCGTAAGTACACGGCCTACCAGCTCGCCGTGCATCAGTAAAAAGGATGCTATCCATGCGCACCGAACAACCGAAGATGATTTACCTGAAGGACTATCAGGCGCCGGATTACCTGATCGAAGAAACGCACCTGACCTTCGAGTTGTTCGAGGACCATAGCCTGGTCCATGCGCAGCTGGTGATGCGCCGCAACCCCGAGCGCGGCACCGGCTTGCCGCCGCTGGTGCTCGATGGCCAGCAGTTGGAGCTGTTGACCGTCAACCTGGGTGACAAGGAACTGACCGAGGCCGACTACCAGTTGACCGACAGCCACCTGACCCTGCACCCGACCTGCGAAACCTTCACGGTCGACACCAGCGTGCGTATCCACCCGGAAACCAACACTGCCCTGGAAGGCCTGTACAAATCCAGCGGCATGTTCTGCACCCAGTGCGAGGCCGAAGGTTTCCGCAAGATCACTTACTACCTCGACCGCCCGGACGTGATGAGCACCTTCACCACCACGGTGATCGCCGAACAACACAGCTACCCGGTGCTGCTCTCCAACGGCAATCCGATTGCCAGTGGCCCCGGCGAAGACGGCCGTCATTGGGCGACCTGGGAAGACCCGTTCAAGAAACCTGCCTACCTGTTTGCATTGGTGGCCGGTGACTTGTGGTGCGTTGAAGACACTTTCACCACCATGACCAATCGTGAAGTGGCGCTGCGCATCTATGTCGAGCCGGAAAACATCGACAAGTGCCAGCACGCCATGACCAGCCTGAAAAAATCCATGCGCTGGGACGAAGAAACCTACGGTCGCGAGTACGACCTCGACATCTTCATGATCGTGGCCGTGAATGACTTCAACATGGGCGCCATGGAGAACAAGGGCCTCAATATTTTCAACTCCAGCGCCGTGCTGGCCCGCGCCGAAACCGCCACCGACGCTGCGCACCAGCGCGTCGAAGCGATTGTTGCCCACGAATACTTTCACAACTGGTCGGGCAACCGCGTGACCTGCCGTGACTGGTTTCAGCTGTCGCTCAAGGAAGGCTTCACCGTGTTCCGTGACTCGGGCTTCTCCGCCGACATGAACTCGGCCACGGTCAAGCGTATTCAGGATGTGGCGTACCTGCGCACCCATCAGTTTGCTGAAGACGCCGGCCCGATGGCCCACGCGGTACGCCCGGACAGCTTTATCGAGATCTCCAACTTCTACACCCTGACCGTGTACGAAAAGGGCTCGGAAGTGGTCGGCATGATCCACACCTTGCTCGGCGCTGAAGGCTTCCGTAAAGGCAGCGACCTGTACTTCGAGCGCCATGACGGCCAGGCCGTGACCTGTGATGACTTTATCAAGGCCATGGAAGACGCCAACGGCGCCGACCTCAGCCAGTTCAAGCGCTGGTACAGCCAGGCCGGTACGCCGCGTCTGGCGGTAAGCGAGTCGTTTGATGCCGCAGCCAAAACCTACAGCCTGACGTTCCGTCAAAGCTGCCCGCAAACGCCGGACAAGGTTGAGAAACTGCCGTTCGTGATTCCGGTGGAATTGGGCCTGCTGGACGGGCAGGGCGCCGCTATCGCCTTGCGCCTGGCGGGTGAAGCAGCGGCTGGCGGCACGTCGCGGGTGATTTCGGTGACGCAAGCGGAGCAGACCTTCACCTTCGTCGACATCGCAGAAAAGCCGTTGCCTTCGCTGCTGCGCGGCTTCTCGGCGCCGGTGAAACTGAGCTTCCCGTACAACCGCGACCAACTGATGTTCCTGATGCAGCACGACAGCGATGGCTTCAACCGCTGGGATGCCGGCCAGCAATTGTCGGTGCAGGTGTTGCAGGAGCTGATCGCCCAGCATCAGCAAGGCCAGGCCTTGAAGTTGGACCAGCGTTTGATCGACGCACTGCGCACGGTGCTCAGCGATGAAAGCCTGGACCAGGCCATGGTCGCCGAAATGCTCTCGCTGCCAAGCGAGGCCTACCTCACGGAAATCAGCGAAGTGGCGGATGTGGAGGCCATCCACGCCGCCCGTGAGTACGCCCGCAAGCAACTGGCTGACAACCTGTTCGAAGCGCTGTGGCTGCGTTACCAGGCCAATCGCGAGCTGTCCAAGCAGACGCCTTATGTGGCGGCGGCCGAGCACTTCGCGCGGCGCGCCTTGCAGAACATCGCGCTGTCGTACCTGATGCTCAGCGGCAAGCCTGAAGTGTTGGCCGCAACGCTGGACCAGTTCGACACCAGCGATAACATGACCGAGCGTCTCACGGCATTGGCGGTGCTGGTGAACTCGCCGTTCGAAGCGGAAAAAGCCCAGGCGTTGGCGGGGTTTGCCGAGAACTTCAAGGACAACCCGTTGGTGATGGACCAGTGGTTCAGCGTGCAGGCGGGCAGCACGTTGCCGGGTGGTTTGGCGCGGGTCAAGGCGTTGATGGAGCACTCGGCGTTCAACATCAAGAACCCGAACAAGGTGCGCGCACTGGTGGGTGCATTTGCCGGGCAGAACCTGATCAACTTCCATGCTGCAGACGGCTCGGGTTATCGCTTCCTGGCGGACCTGGTGATCCAGCTCAATGGCTTCAACCCACAGATTGCTTCGCGCCAGTTGGCGCCGTTGACCCGCTGGCGTAAATACGACAGCGCCCGTCAAGCGCTGATGAAGGCGGAACTTGAGCGCATTCGTGCCTCCGGCGAGCTGTCGAGCGATGTATTCGAGGTGGTCAGCAAGAGCCTTGCGTAAACCGCGCGCATAAAAAAAACGGCCTGAACAGGCTAATGCCAGTCAATTAAGACATAGCCGGTAATTGTGGCGAGGGAGCTTGCTCCCGTTGGACGGCGTAGCAGTCCCATGCTTTTAAAGCAAAGAGCAGGGGCCGCTTCGCGCTGGAGCGCCAGCCCGGCCCAGCGGGAGCAAGCTCCCTCGCCACAGGTTACTGGTTGTCAGTTCTAGCGCTTAACTGGCTGGCATTAGCCTGAACAGGCCGTTTTTTTTCGTCTCAAATAACCGGTGGGCGCGGTGTGTCTGCGCCGTGGTCGAGCGCGAAGCGCTCCGAGATAATCCCGTGGGGAACGCCCAATGGAATTGCGCCGGCAGTGTCCAGGCGGGCCACTTGCTCGTTCGACAGCTGCACCTTGAGCGCGCCTAACGTGGCATCCAATTGTGCGTGGGGCTTTCCTCCAATTCGCTGGCAATCGCCAGCAAGGTATCGAGCACGGCCGTTTCGCGCGCGCTTTGTTCGGAGTGGATCAACATACCCAGTTTGTTGGCGCGATTGTGGTCCAGGCTTTCACGGTATTTGCCGGTAAGGAAGCCACCGCCCAACGGCGACCACAGCGTGGCGGCCAGGCCCAGAGCCTCGGCCATCGGCAGCACTTCACGTTCGGCGCTGCGTTCGACCAGGCTGTATTTCACCTGCACCCCAATAATCGGCGCGAAATTGCGCACTTCGGCCAACAGGTCGGCGCGGGCGATGCGCCAGGCCGGCATAGTGGATCTTGCCGGCGCGAACCAAGACATCGAAGCTGCGCAGTATCTCTTCCATCGGCGTGACGTTGTCGCTCATGTGCGCCCAGAGCAGGTCGATGTGATCGGTGTTCAAGCGTTTGAGGCTTTCTTCGACCGCCCGCACCATGTTCTTGCGGTTGTTGCCGAGTTTTGTAATTTATTCGGTCAAGGGTCTTTTTTGCTGCTGACATTTTCGGACAGGGCGCTCTGCTAAGCTGCGGCACTTTTTCCTTTTTCGGCGGGGTCCAAGTGTCGCGTACCACTCGTTTACTCACCTTGTTGCAGGCCCTGCGGGGCAAGAAGCGCCCGGTGACCGCGGCCGTACTGGCTGCGCAGTTGGAAGTCTCCGAGCGCACGCTGTACCGCGATATCGCTGAGCTGACGGCACTCGGCGCGCCGATTTTTGGTGAGGCGGGGGTGGGTTATGTGTTGCGCAGCGGGCTGTTTTTGCCGCCATTGATGCTCAACGCCGAGGAAACTGAAGCCATCGTGCTGGGGTTACGCTATGTGGACCAGCGCGGCGACGACGTGCTCAGTCGTGCGGCGGCTAATGCCTTGGCAAAAATTGCCGATGTGCTCGACCCGGTTGCGCAGGAAGCCTTGCGTAACCCCACGCTGCTGTCGGGGCCGCCGGGGTTTGGCTACCCGGAAAATCGCGTACCGCTGAATGTGTTTCGTGAGGCGATTCGCAACCAGGCCAAGCTGCATATCGATTACGCAGACGCCAGCCAAACCCAGAGCCAGCGGTTGATCTGGCCGTTGGCATTGGGGTTTCTCAATGAGGTCCGTGTGATCGTGGCCTGGTGCGAGTTGCGTGGCGCTTACCGTACGTTTCGCACCGACCGGGTGGCCGCAGCTGACGCCCGAGGTGAGCGTTACCCTGGCCGGCGCAGCGACCTGCTGCGCGGCTGGCGCAAGTTGATGGAACACAATGATTCAGGACCGTTCACTCCTGACAAAAACTGACACAGGGCTGGCTTAGCATGGCGCCATAAATCACTAAAAAGGAGCTGTGCCATGTCTTTTCCAGCGTTAGCCCCCGCCATTGCAGCCTACATAACCGCGACCAATACCGGCGACACCTCAGCGATTGCCCAGTGCTTTGCCGATGATGCCAACGTATTCGATGAAGGCGATCATCAAGTTGGTCCGACAGCCATTGCCCGCTGGGTTGAAGACACCGGGCGTCGCTATCAGCCTCGTGTTGAAGTGATCAACGTGCAGCATCGCACCGGTAAGGTATTGGTCAGCAACAGGGTCTCCGGCAATTTCCCCGGTAGCCCTTTGGAGCTGCGGTATACCTTCCGCCTGAACGAGCAGGGCAAGATTTCACGGCTGGATATCTCGCTGTAAGTCATACTGGCACGCATGACTTTCAACTCGCCGCTTGCCGCCTACCAGTACGCCATCGCCCAGCAAGGCTTCGTGCCCGACGACGCCCAGTGCCGGGCGGTGCAAGCCCTGCAAACCTGCTTTGAGGCCTTGCACCACGGCCGCTCGCCGATTCCCGGGGTTTACCTATGGGGGCCAGTGGGCCGGGGCAAGACCTGGCTGATGGACCAGTTCTATCACAGCTTGCGTGTACCTGCGCGGCGCCAGCATTTTCATCACTTCATGGGCTGGGTGCATCAGCGATCTTTCCAGCTCAGTGGCATCCATGACCCCTTGCAGGCTTTGGCGCGCGAACTCAGCCAGGACGTGCGCGTGTTGTGTTTCGACGAACTGTTCGTCAGCGACATCGGTGATGCGATCATTCTCGGCCGGCTGTTCCAGGTGATGTTCGAGGAGGGCGTGGTCATGGTCTGCACCTCCAACCAACCACCGGACGAGCTGTACGCAGGCGGTTTCAACCGCGAGCGATTCTTGCCGGGTATTGAGGCGCTCAAGCAACATATGCACGTGGTGGCAGTGGACGGTGGTGAAGATCACCGTTTGCATCCAGGTGTGGGGCTGCAGCGCTATTGGGTCAATCAGCCACAAGCGCTCGCCACACTGTTCAAACAGTTAAGCGAAGGCCGGGTGACCGGCAGCGGCGTGGTCAGCGTCGGGTACCGTTCGATAGTGGCGGTGCAGTCCAGCGACACGGTGCTCTGGTGCCGGTACGCCGATTTGTGCGAGCAACCCTTGGCAGCGATGGACTTTATGCTGCTGTGCGATCGCTACAAGGCGATCCTGCTGGGTGAAGTGCCCAACCTGAGCGCACAAAAACGTCCGGGACGGATTGCCCGTGGCACCGAAGATGGTGTTCAGCGAGTAATGGCCGGTGACCGTGAGTTGCCTGAATTGTCGGTACACGATGACAGTGTGCGGCGCTTCATCGCGCTGGTGGATGAGTGCTACGACCGCAAGGTGCCACTGTTTATCGAGGCCCAGGTGCCGTTGGCAAGTCTTTACACCGAGGGTTATCTGGAGTTTGCGTTCCGGCGCACCTTGAGTCGTTTGCAAGAGATGCAACTGCAGCGGTTCGGCGCCTAGGACAAATCCCAGGCCAGTGGTGCTTGTTGGTGGGCGCAACCTTCGTCATTTCCGTCAGGTATTTGTAGCTAATCTCCTTCATCTGCGACGGGCTCCCCGCTTACAATTGTCTCCTCAAAGGGAACCGATTCCCTTGTTGTCGTGATTGAGGAAGGAAATGGACACCCCAGACATCCTGGTGCTGCAAGCCAGCTACACCAACCCCGTGCATGCCGAAGCCATTGGCCTGGTGCTTAACCATTACGCTGAAGACCCGATGGGTGGCGGTCACACCTTGCCGGCCGATCTGTTGCAGCAACTGCCAGCCGAACTGGCCAAGCGCCCCCACGCGTTCAGCGTACTGGCGTTTGTCGGCGGGGAGCCGGCGGGTCTGATCAATTGCTTTGAAGGTTTTTCGACGTTTGCCTGCCGCCCGCTGATCAACGTGCACGATGTGGTGGTGATGAATCAGTTTCGTGGCCTGGGGCTTAGCCAGAAAATGCTGCTCAAGGTCGAGGAAATTGCCCGCCAGCGCGGTTGCTGCAAGATCACCCTGGAAGTGCTCGAAGGCAATGACGTGGCGCAAGCGGCCTATCGCAAGTTTGGTTTTGATGATTCGATATTTGACCCCGCCCACGGCCGTATGCTGTTCTGGAGCAAACCGCTTTAATCACTGCGCTTAATATAGGCAACATAAAAAAGGCGCCATTAAATGGCGCCAAATTAACCTTTGCCAAAGGAGCGGATTGGCATAGGGGCATGCAGATTAACTAAAGATTAAATCAGCTGTTAGGCTGTTGTTCAGCGCTGTTTTGTTCGGGCTTTACAGACTTGCCGTCGGCCAGTGCTGTTTTGTCCGTGGTGCCGTGAATTTGCTGCTGGGTGAAGGCGAAGTTGTTGTAAAACTCCTTCGAGCGCTCTGAACCGCCCTCTGCGAAGGCGGCTACGGAGGTCAGGCTCATCAGGCCGGCAAGCATCAAGGTCGAAAGTTTCATGGCAGTATTCCCATTAAGAGTGAGTGGTGTTCGATCGCTCCGTGATCCGATTCATGGAGCGACTATGGGGCTGTCTTATTAAGTGGGAATTAACATGGAACGGCCCCGAAGTTAACGTTTTTGTTAACTTTGGGGATGCAGTTTATAGCCGCCAATCCAGTGCCAGTGTGATGGAGCGTGGGTCTCCCCAATATACGCCATTATAAAAACCGACGCGTTCGTAATATTTTTTATCAAATAGATTGTTGACGTTAACTGACGCCGAAACGTGTTCGTCGAATTGATAGCGCGACATCAGGTTGACCACGGTGTAGGCCTGCTGGGTGATCTTGGTGCTTTCGGTGATCAGCCGGCCGTCACTGTCCCGGCCACCGGTAGGGCGTGGGGCAAATTTGTAGAAATCGCTCTGCCAGTTAACCGCGCCACCTACGGTCAACCCGCGCCATTGGCCCGGCAGGCGATAGGCCGTCGATAGTTTCAACAGGTTGAGTGGCTGGTCGGTGTTGTTGCGCTGTTTATCACCATTGACCGAGTGGGTGTAGGTGTAGCCGGCTGTCAGGTTCCAGTCCGGCATGACCTCGCCCGATGCTTCCACCTCAAAGCCCTGGACCTTGTTGCCTTTGCCGCCCGACTTGTAGAACTGCTCGCGCGTGACGGGATCCGGCGGTGCGCTGTTATCGAGTTCGGCGACGTTATCCTGGGTGCTCCAAAAGTACGCGGTGGCCAGGTTCAGGCGCTCATTGAGCAGGCTGCCCTTGAGCCCGACTTCGTAGTTGCTGCCCACCACCGGCTCCAGGTACTTCTTGCTGGAATCGCGCTCATCCTGAGGGTTGAAGATATCGGTGTAGCTGGCATACACGGTGTACTCGGGGGTGATGTCGTAGAGCAGCCCCGCATACGGCGTCCACATATCGTTGTGGGTCTGGCGAGTTTTGCTCGATTGAGTCAGTTGGTTATTGTCGTTGTACTGCGGCAAGACGCTTTCGATTTCCCAACTGCCATAGCGGCCGCCGAGTACAGCGTGCAGTTGGTCGGTGAGGCTCAGGCGCGTTGCCAGGTAACCGGCTTTCTGTTTTTTGCTGCTGTGTTCGCCTTTGAGGCCGGTGGTGCGGTCGGGGAACTTGGGGATACCGCCCATGTGCCGCCAGTCCTGAATGTCTTCATAACCTTCGGGTGTGCTGTAACGCTGAAACGGCGATGAGTCTCGCTGCTCGGATTCGCCATAACCTGCCATCAGCTCATGTTCACGGCCAAACAATGAATAGGTCCCGGCAAGGTTGAAGTCCACCACGTCCATTTTCGATGTACCGACCATCTGGTTGGTCCAGGCGTTCATGCCGCTGCCATCCGGGTTGGGGTAGCCGGCGCCGCCGTAGTACACCTTGCCATCAGTATCACTCTGGCGATGGGTGTAGGCCGCCTTGAGGCGCCAGTCAGCGGACAGTTTATGGTCGATAGAGGCGAAGGTGGTCTTGTCTTTGAGTGGCCAGGAACTCCAGTCGGCAGCCATGTTGGCCGAGCGTGACAGTCGCGCCTTGCTGCCATCGCTGTTCCAGTAGGGCAGGGTGCCCCAAGAGGTGCCTTGCACATGTTTGTTCTGATAGTCCAAGCCTACGGCGACCACCGTGTCGTCGGTCAGGTCGCCTTCGAGGATGCCGTAGCCGACCTCCCGTTGCATGGCGTAATTGTCGCGATAGGACTGGCTGTCGCGATAGGCAAGTACCGTGCGTCCACGCAGTCGCCCATCAAACGCCAGGGGGCCGCCCACATCAACGTAGTTGTAGTAGTTGTCATGGCTGGCGCCGCTGACGCCGGCCCTGGCTTGCCAGTCTGCGGTCGGGCGCTTGCGGATCATGTTGACCGTGGCCGAGGGGTCACCCGCGCCGGTAGTCAGTCCGGTGGCACCGCGCACCACCTCGATGCGGTCGTAGATGATGGTGTCGGCATCCGGCTTCATGCGCCCGTAGGTGCTGAGCATGCCGTCGACCTGGTAGTTGCTGATCGAGTAGCCGCGGGAAGAGTAGCCGACCCGATCCGAGTCCAGGTGTTGCACCGTTATGCCTGTGGTCTGGCGCAGCACGTCAGTCAGGGTATTGAGGTTGAAGTCATCCATCTGCTGACGGGTGATCACCGAAACCGATTGCGGGGTTTCCTTGATCGACAGGTTCAGCTTGGTGGCGGTGTTCATCGAACCGGTGGTGTAGGCCTCGGTGTGTTCGGTGGTCGCGCCCAGGCCTTCGGCGGTGATGCTGGTGGCACCCAGCTCAAGGGCGCGTGGCGGGGCAGGCTCGGGGTCGGTTTCAGCCAGCAGGTCCGGGCTCAGCGCGACGCTGAACAGGCCAAGGGTGAGGGTCATGGAACGGGTAAAGGGCGCGAACATCGCGGCAGACTCCTTGTCGTCTTTGCGGCCTTCTCAGTAAGAGAAGGCCTTGGCTCAAAGACGAAAGGGCGCGCGGAACTTTAGGCTTAAACGAGAATGATTGTTATCTTTCTGTTGCAAGGCTCACGCTATTTAGCAACCACTTCGGAGGCGTCTGACTTCTTCGGTTTGATCAGACTGAAATCAATCAAACCCTTTTTCTGGCCGATGTAAGGGTCACCAATCAGCAACGGGCGTGGCTTGAAGCTGTCGTTCACCAGGCTCTTGCTGCGGTCCCATTCATCGAAGCTCAGCCCGGCCAGGTCGGCCCAGGTGTGGATCAACTGCGAGCTGCTGTAAGGCCGCTGCAAATCGCTGGCAAAGCTCCAGTCATGGGTTTCGCGCCATTTCGGCGAGGCGTAGGCCATGAACGGGATGGTGTACATCGGCGCCGTCGGTTTGCCTTCGTTACGGCCCAGGGTACTGTGGCCGGCCGAGTCGAACACATCTTCGCCGTGGTCCGAGAGGTACAGCAGGAAGCCGTTCGGGTCGGTCTTGGCGTAATCCTTGATCAGGCTCGACACCACGAAATCGTTGTACAGCACCGCATTGTCGTAGCTGTTGTAGGTCGGCAACTGATCATCGCTGATGCCGGCCGGTACGCCCTGGCGATCGGTGAACTTGTCGAAGGTTGGCGGGTAACGGTACTGGTAGCTCATGTGAGTGCCCAGCAGGTGCACCACGATGAACTTGCGCTCGGCGGGGTCGGCCAGGGCCTTGGCGAACGGTGCCAGCACGTCGCCGTCGTATTGGCGGGCGTTCTGGTTGCGGTTGTTGTTGAGGTACACCTGCTCGTCAGCCTGCTCGGAAAAGGTGGTGAGCATGGTGTTGCGCTTGGTCATGGTCTGCTGGTTGGTGATCCAGTAGGTCTTGTAGCCGGCCTGTTTCATCACGCTGACGATCGAGGGCGTCTTCAGGTACAGGTCCGGGTTCTCTTCGTCGGCAAACGTCAGCACCTGCTGCAGTGCTTCGATGGTGTAGGGCCGCGGAGTAATGACGTTGTCGAACACCGCCAATTGGTCGCGCAGCTTGTCCAGTTCCGGCGTGGTGTTGCGCGGGTAGCCATAGAGGCTCATGCGCTGACGGTTGGTGGATTCGCCGATTACCAGCACCAGGGTCGACGGCTGGTCGGCCATGGTGTCCTTGAGGTTCTTCAAGGGCGGGATCTTGCTGGCGCTGGTGAGCATGCCCTGCATGCTGTTGAGCTGTTCGGTGTAGCGGCGGTAGGCAACGATCATCTGCCATGGCACGGCCGGTTCGACGCGGCTTTCGAAACCGTCGATGGCCAGTTCCATGGTCGGGTTGGTTGCAATCTGCTTGACCAGCGGGTAACCGATCACGGCCAGCACAATGGCGGTGGCTGCCAGCAGCGCCTGGCCACGCGGCAGGTAAACCGGGCGCAGGCGGGTCCACAGGAATACGGCTACTGCGGTATGGGCGATGAATGCCAGCACGATCCACCAGGCGAAGTACTGGGTCGCGTATTCGCCGGCTTCAGAGATGTTCGACTCGAACATGATGAAGATGACGCTTTGCGAGAATTCCTGCTGGTAAATGAAGAAATAACCCAGGCTGGCCATCGAGCACGCCCACAGCACCACGCCGATCAAGGCCGCGAGCAAGCGCGTGCGCTTTGGGAACAGCAGCATCGGCGCGAGCCAGAACGCGCTCAGGAAGAAGGCTTGGCGAAAACCACTGAAACCGGAGGTGCCGGTCAGCTGGATCAGGAGTTGGGTAATACCCGAGAAATACCAGAAAAACAGGAACAACCAGCCAAGACCGGCCCAATCAAAGCCTTTCGCAGACTTGGTGCTGCGTTTGAACATCGCCATCCAGTACTCCAACCCGATAATTGCTCAGTCGCTGCGCAGGAATGCACGCGACAGTGGGCCGCCGCGTGTGCGTGGCCCTATTCGGCGGGAGTATCGGGAGGAGGATGTGAAAACTTCGTGAGTTATTTCTGAAGGCTTTGTTCAGCTCAGGTTCAGCAAAGCGCAGGCTGGGTGCCGGATGCCTGATTGACCTGTGCTTGAAGGTGTGCGCGCAGACGCAGAACCTCCTGCTGCAGTTGATCGCGTTCTTCTTTTAATTGGCGCAATTCATCGCGACGCACGCTCACGTAGAGGGTCTGTGGCGGTCGGGTCATCTGTGCTGTGCTCATTGCTTACCTCGCAAATAGCCGGTAGATCGCGGTGCCGGAACGCGTCAATCGAGGTTCTGGCAACAGTCGGAAGCAATTCTGAATTCTTTTTCGGGGCAATGGAACTTTTTTATTTTTGGTGGTCGCTGTGACTTTTTCAGCGGTGATGCTGAAACGATGGCGTTTTTTTGTCATGAAACTACACCGATCCGCTCTGGACTAACCCTCATTAGCCTCATTGCGCTATAAACTATGTCACACATTTATTTAGTAGTTAGGAGCATCAGCACATGCAACTGGGGATTATCGGACTAGGCCGCATGGGCGGTAACATTGCGCGGCGCCTGATGCTCAATGGGCATACCACCGTTGTTTACGACCGTAACGAAGCATTCGTCAAAGGCTTGAGCGAGGAGGGCGCCACCGGCGTCGCCGACCTGAAGGCCCTGGTAGCCGGGCTGCAAAAGCCGCGCGCTGTGTGGGTGATGTTGCCGGCAGGCGCGCCCACCGAAGACACCATTAATACGCTCAGTGAGTTGCTCGAAGACGGTGACGTGATCATCGATGGCGGCAACACCATGTACAAAGATGACATTCGCCGAGCCAAGGCCTTGTCGGAAAAAGGCCTGCATTACGTTGACGTCGGCACCTCCGGCGGCGTCTGGGGCCTGGAGCGCGGTTACTGCATGATGATCGGCGGCGACGTCGAGACCGTGCAGCGCCTCGACCCGATTTTCGCCAGCCTGGCACCGGGCCTGGGCAGCATCCCGCGCACCAAGGACCGTTCGGCCTCTGCCGACAGCCGTGCCGAACACGGTTACATCCATGCAGGCCCAGCCGGTTCCGGGCACTTCGTGAAGATGATCCACAACGGCATCGAGTACGGGATGATGCAGGCCTTTGCTGAAGGCTTCGACATCCTCAAGACCAAAAACTCGGAGAACCTGCCGGAGCACGAGCGCTTCGACCTCAATGTTGCCGATATCGCCGAAGTCTGGCGCCGTGGCAGCGTGGTCTCGTCCTGGTTGCTGGACCTGACCGCCGACGCATTGGCCACCGACCCGAAACTCGATGGCTACTCCGGTTCCGTGGCCGACAGTGGCGAAGGCCGCTGGACCATCGAAGCCGCCATGGAGCAAGCCGTGCCGGTACCGGTGCTGTCCACCTCGTTGTTCGCCCGTTTCCGTTCCCGTCAGCAGAGCACCTACGGTGACAAAATGCTGTCTGCCATGCGCTTCGGCTTTGGTGGCCATGTGGAGACTTCCAAAAAATGACCGCTAACGGCAAGAAACCCAAGGCCGAACCCGCTCCACCCACTACCTTGTTTCTGTTTGGCGCCCATGGCGACCTGGTCAAGCGCCTGCTCATGCCGGCGCTGTACAACCTGAGTCGCGACGGGTTGCTGGGCGACGGCCTGCGCATTGTCGGCGTTGATCACAACGCCATCAGTGACGCCGACTTCGCCAAGAAACTCGAGGACTTCATTCGCACCGAGGCCGCGAGCAAAGTCCGGGGCAATGCCGAAAACGCCCTGGACCCCGCGTTGTGGGCGCAGTTGGCCAAAGGCATCAGCTACGTCGAGGGCGATTTCCTCGACGACAGCACCTACGCCGACATCGGCAAGAAGATCGCCGACAGCGGCACCGGTAACGCGGTGTTCTACCTGGCGACTGCACCGCGCTTCTTCGGTGAAGTGGCGCAGCGCCTGGGCAGTGCCGGCTTGCTCAACGAAACCGATGATGGTTTCCGTCGTGTGGTGATCGAAAAACCCTTCGGGTCGGACCTTGCCACCGCCGAAGCGCTGAACGCGTGCCTGCTCAAGGTGATGAGCGAGAAGCAGATCTATCGCATCGACCATTACCTGGGCAAGGAGACGGTGCAGAACATCCTGATCAGCCGTTTCTCCAACGTGCTGTTCGAAGCGTTCTGGAACAACCATTACATCGACCACGTGCAAATCACTGCGGCGGAAACCGTGGGCGTCGAAACGCGGGGTAACTTCTTCGAGAAAACCGGCACCCTGCGCGACATGGTCCCCAACCACCTGTTCCAGCTCCTGGCGATGGTCGCCATGGAGCCGCCGGCGGCGTTTGGCGCTGATGCGGTGCGCGGTGAAAAGGCCAAGGTAGTGGGTGCGATCCGCCCGTGGTCGTTGGAAGATGCGCGCGCCAACTCGGTACGCGGCCAATACAGCGCTGGCGAAATCGGCGGCAAGTCGTTGCCCGGTTATCGTGAAGAAGCCAACGTTGCGCCTGATAGCAGCACTGAGACGTTTGTCGCCCTCAAGGTGATGATCGACAACTGGCGTTGGGTCGGCGTGCCGTTCTACCTGCGTACTGGCAAGCGCATGAGCATCCGTGACACCGAAATCGTGATCTGCTTCAAGCACGCGCCGTATGCGCAGTTCCGCGACACGGATGTGGATGAGCTTAAGCCCACCTACCTTAAAATCCAGATCCAGCCAAACGAAGGTATGTGGTTCGACCTGTTGGCCAAAAAACCCGGGCCGGCCCTGGAAATGGCCAATATCGAGTTGGGTTTCGACTACAAGGACTTCTTCGAAATGCAGCCGTCGACCGGGTATGAAACCCTGATCTACGACTGCATGACCGGCGACCAGACCTTGTTCCAGCGCGCCGACAACATCGAAAATGGCTGGCGTGCGGTGCAGCCGTTCCTGGATGCCTGGAAGCAGGATGACGCGATTCAGGCTTACAAGGCCGGAGAAGACGGCCCCGCGGCCGCCGACGAGTTGCTGGCCCGCGATGGTCGCACCTGGCATAGCCTGGGATGAGTGATGCAGCGATTCATCCCATCCAGTTGGTGCTCAGTGATGTAGACGGGACCTTGTTGCATCCTGACCATAGCCTTAGCCAGCGCACTGCCGATACTGTCCGCGCGTTGCGTGACGCGGGGGTATTTTTCAGCCTGGCCAGTGGGCGGCCGCCCAAGGCCATGCTGCACCTTATCGAAACGTTCGGTATTGATGTGCCGGTCGCGGGTTTTAATGGCGGCACGTTGATCAACCCGGATGGCAGCATCCTGGTTGCCCATCATCTGCCGGCAGAGGCGGCGTTGGTGACACTGGCGCTGTTTTCGGCCGAACCGGATGTGGAAGTCTGGGTGTTCGCTGACGGCGATTGGCTGCGCCGTGATCCGCCTGGGCCGATGATGCAGCGTGAAGCCGATGGCTTGGGCTACGGGCCGGTGGTGGTGGAGAGTTTTGAGCCGTACCTGGACCGGGTCGACAAGATCGTTGCTGCCAGCAACAACACGCAGTTATTGGTGGAGCTGGAAGCGCAGTTGCAGCCCAAGGTGCAGGGCCTGGCGCAGGTATCACGCTCGCAGCCGGTGTACCTGGATGTTACGGCCATGCTCGCCAACAAGGGCGAGGCCTTGAAAACCTTGGCCGCGCACCTGGGTGTGCGCATGGAACAAACGGCAGCTATCGGCGACGGCGGCAATGACCCGGCGATGTTTGCAGTGGCGGGTTTGTCGATTGCGATGGGGCAGGCGGAAGAAACGGTCAAGCGCCAAGCCAGTGTTGTGACCGGCAGCAATGTCGAGGACGGCGCAGCTGAAGCGATCGAGCGCTTTATTCTCGTACCGCGATAAGCCGCTTACGTTGTGATACTCAACTTCCGATCATTGTTATGCAATGATCGGAAGTTACTGCCGCGTCTTACTTCTGCATAACCCATGACTGTAACTGGTAGCCGTTTTTGTCGAGCTCGGCACGTGCCTGCAACAACAATTCTTCCAACTGAGCCGGGTCGGTATAAGTACTCGAAGACAGCTGTTTGCTGCCGATGCGGGTATTGGTACGGTCGATGACGCTCAGGCTGAGGGCGCCGTTGCCATCGTGCCAGGCCACGCACTGAAAGGGCTGGAAGGCACGGTCTGCGATCAAAAGAGCTTCGTTGATGCGGAGCGGGGCGTTCATGTGGGTCTTCTCTCTAAATGCCCAGTCATTTAAGTACCGTCGGTTGGGCGAGCCAGACGGTGAGTTACTTGTACTGATGCACGATGGCAGGGTACGGGTCACATCTTAGATCAAGAAATTTCAACTTTTCGTGATTGGCGTCATGTAAGCGGCTGTTTTGAAAGCGCATTGAGTGTGGCGGTCGCGCCTGATTTTTTGGCCCCAGCGACGCCGAGATGGCTTTGTGCCCAGACTTATAGCGAAATAATACAAAGGCTGTGTCAATAACTTGCTAGTGTTAGCGCCAGGCCGCACAAACCGTTGTTTATAAATAACTTTAACAATTTTGGCGCCAAGGAATAGTCATGGTTGTTACACCTGTCCAACGACGCTTGCTTGTAGTCGACCCGTGCGACGACTGCCACCAGCTATTGCCTGGTTTGCACAGTGCGGGGTGGGAAGTGGACAGCTGCACGCTCGGCGCCGTAGGCGACAGGTCGTGCGATGTGGGGCTGTTGCGCCTGCAGCCCTATCACCTGGAGCGCCCGGAGGCCGTCAAGGAATTGATCAGCCGCAGCGGCACCGAATGGATCGCGGTGCTCAGCCAGGATGTACTACGCCTGCAAAATGTCGGTGATTTTGTCTGTGAATGGTTTTTTGACTTCCACACTTTGCCGTTTGATGTGGCACGCGTGCAGGTCACGCTAGGGCGTGCATTCGGCATGGCCCGCTTGCGCGGCAAGGGCCACACACTGATCGACGCGCAGGAACACGAGCTGCTGGGCGACAGCCGGCCCATTCGTGAGCTGCGCAAATTACTCGCCAAGCTGGCACCTACAGAGTCGCCGGTGCTGATTCGCGGCGACAGCGGCACCGGCAAAGAGCTGGTGGCCAAGACCCTGCATCGCCAATCCCAGCGTCATGCCAAGCCCTTTGTCGCGATCAACTGCGGTGCCATTCCCGAGCACCTGATCCAGTCCGAACTGTTCGGCCATGAAAAAGGTGCGTTCACCGGCGCGCATCAGCGCAAGGTCGGGCGTATCGAAGCGGCCCACGGTGGCACGTTGTTTCTCGATGAGATCGGCGACTTGCCAATGGAACTGCAAGCCAACTTGCTGCGTTTCCTGCAGGAAAAGCAGATCGAGCGCGTCGGTGGCAGCCAGCCCATCCCGGTGGATGTGCGGGTGCTGGCGGCGACCCACGTGGACCTGGAAGCGGCGGTTGAGAAGGGCACCTTTCGCGAAGACTTGTATTACCGGCTTAATGTCTTGCAGGTGGTAACCGCGCCGCTGCGCGAGCGGCACGGCGACGTTGCGATGCTGGCCAACCATTTCTCACGTTTCTACAGCCAGGAAACCGGGCGCAGGCCGCGCAGTTTCAGCGAGGATGCTCTGGTTGCTCTGGGCCAACACCCGTGGCCGGGCAACGTGCGCGAATTGGCGAACCGCGTGCGCCGTGGCCTGGTATTGGCAGAAGGGCGTCAGATCGAAGCCGGTGACCTGGGGTTGCAGTGCGAGCAGGCAATTGCGCCACCGATGGCTACACTGGAAGATTACAAGCACCGCGCTGAACGCCAGGCGTTGTGCGATGTGCTCAACCGGCACAGCGATAACATGAGTATCGCGGCCCGCGTGCTGGGCGTGTCCCGGCCGACGTTCTACCGGTTGCTGCACAAACACCAGATCCGCTAGGGCGGGTAAACCGAAAAGCCTCGCAACGACCCTTATCGTTGCGGGGCTTTTCCTTGCTGCCTGGGACGCTCCGCGTCCCACTACTGCTAAAAGTAATACGGGAATTTCAGGCTGAACGTAAAGTCCGGCGCATCATCGGTCATCCCAATCGACAGGTTCGGTACGATCGTCAGGTTATCCGACGCCGCAATCGTCATGCCCACGTTGAAATACCCGGCGTTGGCATCGCTGGACACCACCGATTGCCAGTCCTGGCCGCTCTGCTTGACCTTGCTTTTACGTTGCACCAGGTCAGACACCGAGAACGACATGCTCATCTTCTCATTGAGCGCGAAGGCCACCCCGACACCGAGTTGGAAGCTGTCACCCAGGCTGACTTTGCCAGGGATCTTCTGATTGAGATTGGGGCTGATATCGCTGAACGAGTCTTCGAAGTTATGGGTGTAGGAAAGCGAGCCGAACAGCACGGCGGGGTCGAACGTCTTGACCAGCGAAATACCTGGCGTGACCGACCACACCCCGTTGCCGGTCGGCAGGCTTTCCGGCACGGCGAGGTTGTTATTGCTGGCTTGCTCGATCAGCTTGATGCCATAGGGTTCCTTGCCGGTCGGTGCCTTGACCCGCAGCGACACCACCGCATCCGGCAGGCTGGCGCTCTCATCGAGGAATTTATAGGCGATGCCGAAGTTGACATCACCAATGGTTGGGTCGCGGCTGACTGAGGCTTCCGACGTATTCTTGGCATCGCCGCCGGCGCCACCGGACTGGTAGGTCGCTTCGCGATACACCACCGGCACGTTCAGGTCGAACTGCCAACGGTTGTCCAGGTTGTAGCGGCCGGTGAGGTCCAGGGTCCAGCTGTCCGACTTGATCCGGTCCAGGTTGATATTGCCCAGGAAGATCGAGTCCAACGCCAGAAAGCCGTTGAGTGACAATTGGCGCGCGTCGTAGCGGGCATAGGTGAGTCCGGTTTCAAAGCTGAACTTGCCATTGCCAAAAAAGCCGCTGGCCTCGTTGTACAAGTTGCTCACACTTTGTGCCGGGGCGGAATCGTCCTTCAGGCTTTGCCCGTACGAGCTGTTACCGGCTGCACCGCCGGACGCTGCGCCCGCGCCGACGCCGGCCACTGTCGTACCGCCTTTCTGGAAGTCGGCAGGCGACTTGGCCAGGCGTTTGGGCGTAGGTGTTGCCGGCTGATCTTCCACTTGCCTTACGCGTTGCTCCAATACGGCCAGTGCTTTTTGCTGCACTTCATAACGCTGCTTGAGCTCCAGCAGTTCCTGCTTCAGTGTTTCGATATCGGTATCCGGCGCGGCGTACAGCACCGAAGCGGGTAGGAGCGTACTCAAACAAATCACGGCACGTAACGATAAAGATCGATGCATGAAATAAGCCGTCCCTTTCTAATGCGTAAGTGTCGAGGCTCAGCGTAGTTCAATAACCGGAGGGGCGTAGGCCTTTGAGTTGATCCAGGTTCAGGTTCTGCGTGATGTTGTTCAAACCGTTGTTGCCCATGACCACATTAAGTTGGGTCATATTGTTCACGAAGTTGCTGTTGCCCTGAATAACCGTGCCTTGCAGCACATTACCGGCACCGATTTGCTGCACCACATTGCCCTGATTGTTATTGGCCTGGAGCGCCATTTGCAGGCCACCGTTTTTAGCCGTGACCGTCACTTGGCCGGCGGCTGTGCCTCCGGTGATCGGCTGGCCGGCAATCAATGCCTGACCCGACTGCACGTAGTTGGCGGGCGCCAGGCCGTTTTTCGTCACGTTGATATCCAC
Organism: Pseudomonas sp. 2995-3; assembly: GCF_002742565.1. Taxonomy (NCBI): domain Bacteria; kingdom Pseudomonadati; phylum Pseudomonadota; class Gammaproteobacteria; order Pseudomonadales; family Pseudomonadaceae; genus Pseudomonas; species Pseudomonas sp. 2995-3. Next base: position 150,665 of record NZ_LJSB01000194.1, read on the forward strand.
GCCGTTGTTGGCCGTGTTGCCATCGCCCGCTGCGCGCACGCTTTGCGTGACACCCTGGCCGGTGCCGAGGCCGGCACCGCCGACGACGGTGCCCTTGCCGTCAGGCTGTTTGATCACGCCGGTGCCGTCGTTACCGGTGATTTGCACGTAGAATTGCGGGGTGACGGTGGAAGCGTTGACTTGCATGTCGGCGGTGCCGGTCACGGTCGCGCCGGCGGCATTGGTCCAGGTGCTGCTCATCACAATGCCAAAGCTGATAATCCGCCCGGGCATCACATAGCGCCCGCGCAACTCGGCCATTTCCGCGTCCTTGAGCTCGATCGGCTTAAATGCCGAAGAAGCATAGGCAGGTGCTGCGGCTGCCAGGCACATGACTGTCAGCCAGCGTCGAGTGTTCATCGTTTGCTCCTGGAGCGTCCTGCTCCTTATTGCGCTTCTAGAAGAAGTCGCTCTGGATAAAACCGAAGTCCATCAATTCACTGTCGCGTACCGGGCTGAACTCGTTGAACTGGTTCTTGGCCGTCAGCGGCGCACGGGGTGTGAGCAAGGCGTTGGCCTTGTCGTAACCCTCACCGATCACCGCGAACACGATGCCGTTCCAGCCCTTGACGAAATCGTTCTTGGCATAGCGCTTGTTGCCCAGCACGGGGTCGCCGATATACACCCAGTCTTTGTCGGCCCGTTGCAGCACGACAAAGTGCTTGTAGCCACGAATGTCCAGCAACACCACCACCGGCACTTTCACGGTGACGAGTACCTCAGGCGTAATCCGGTAGCCCTTGGCGCGCATGTGGATGCTTTCCAGGTAGCGCTTCATGTCGAGCATCGAGAAGCCTTGGGTGCGCACCAGGTTCTGGTCGGCATTGACCAGCATGCCCTTGATCACGTGGTCTTCATCCACGTCCATCCAATAGGCTTGGCGCAGGATGGTTGCCAGCGCGGCGGCGCCGCAGCTGAAATCGGTTTTTTGTTCCACCAGGTTGGCGAATTTGCGCTCGCGGATGCTTTCGACCTTCTTGTACACCACCGCGCCGTTTGGCATGACAACGGCCATTTGCGCCGCCCAGGTCGGGCCGGTGAGTGCGAACAAGAGGAGGGCAGCTGTGAGGCGCATGATCGTATGACCTGCTGGACACTGGAAATAAAAAGGGCCTTGTTGCCAAGGCCCGATCTGAATCAGAAGCGAGTGATTGCTACGTTGTTCTGACCTTGGTTGTTGCTGCCCGACAGAACGTTGGAGTTCGACACCCCAGAGCTGTAGTTCATCGAGTTGTTCACGCTGGCGTTGTTGACCACCGGTTTGGTGCTGCCCCAGCCGTGGCCGCTGGCCAGGTTGAGGGTCAGGTTGCCCGACACATCCTGCACGCCAGTGACGGCTGCAGCACCGCTGTCGCCATTACCCGAGGCAATTGCAACGCTGTTGCTGCCTTGGTTGGAGGTGCCCGATGCGGCGTTCAGCTGAATCACGCCTGAAGCGTGGTTGCCACTGTCGTTAAGGGAAGCGTTGTTTCTAGTGCCGCTGTTGGCCACAAAGTTACCGGTGTTCGATTGAGCGGTACCGGTGGCGGCGAATACGAAATCCGCATCCCCGGAAACGATGGCAACGTCGTTTTTGCCTTGGTTGTTGTCGCCGCTCAGCACGTTGCCGTTGGCCACGCCACTGATGTTGTTGTAGGAATCATTGGCCGAGGCGTTGTTTTTGGTTTTGTCATTAAGTACCACGTTGCCATGGTTGCTCTGACCGTCCTGTGTGGTCGCAGCAGCCGTGGTAGGCGCGTGATAACCGCCCGCTTGAGCAGCAACAGCCATGAGCGCAGCGAGAGCAAAAGCCAGTGGTTTAAGAGCCATTGAAGTTTTCATGGTGTATCTCCTTGCTTCTAATTAGTTGGTTAAGTGTTGGTACGGTCTAGCTATGGACTCAGCTCCATCAGTTGAGTCGTAAGTTCAGGGTGTTAGCCACTCGGTTCCCCACCCCGGCGCTCTGGTTGACCTGAACCACTCCACGGCTGCCGGTGAAGGCCTGGTCGCTGGTAACGACCTGGCGGCTGCCAGTGGTAGGGGTCAACCCTGAGTCGGTTGCAAGCGCAACGTTTTGTTGCGACATGACGCTGTCGTCGATGCTTTGCGGGCCAGCACTCACGCTGATGCGCACGGCATTGATCATCTGGTTCTGGGCCCCGGCGGACTGGTTGACACTCAGTGCACCGTTGCCATTACTGAAGGAGTTGCCCTGGATCGCAGCATTGGCGTTCAGGGAGCGGTCGGTGGGCGCGCCGCTGATTTTTTGCGTGACGGCGATGTTCGCCCGGGCATTGTGGCCCACCGCAATAGCGACGTTGTTGCTCAGTTGTTGCTGGTCACCCGCGGCCTGGTTGATCGTCACCACACCGTTGTACTGCTGGCCCGAGTTATCAATGGTTGCGTTGTTATTGCTGTCGGCCATCGCCGCTGTGCAACCGAGCGCTGCTAGAAGCATCCAGGAGTGGTTCATTTCATTGCTCCTCCCACCATGCCGCTGATGTTGTTCAGAGGGGCGAGCCCACTGGATATCGCACCGTTGACCGTGCCTGCAATACCGCTGCCGCTACTGCCGTGGCCGGCTGCTCCCGCTGCGCCGAGGTTGTTGGCGCCACCGAGAGAGTTCAAACCGGTAATGTCACCGTTTGGCATGATGCTGCGCGTAATGCTGGAACCGCTGCTGATACCGGCAATGTCGTTATCGCTGAGCTCATGGTTCATGGCGCGATTGACTTGGGCCGAGGGGTTGGCATTCACGGTATTGGGGTAGGGGTCTTGGCCGCGTGAGCGACCGATTGCATAAGGTTGAACCTGGCGTTCAACCACGATCACACCATCACCGGCCGCAAGCACTGGAACGCTCACGCTGGCACTCAGTGCACAGCTGATCAGCAGGAGGCTCAGTGAGCCCTTATTGTGTGTGTCCATGGCAGTGTTCCTTGTTCTTCACGCTGACCCTAAACAGCGTTATCAGGAACAGAGCAGAACGCGTGCCGCTTTTTATTTATTGTTTATATTCAGAGGGTTGGAGATAAAACGAGGCAAAGTGATGGCGGTGCTGTTTCAGGGTTGAAACAGTGTCGCCGTCAAGGGGCATGCCCGGCCCCGCCTCAAGGGTGTCTCAGCGATGTAACACTGCACGTGACAAAGCCATGAATGCGCACCGGGCGGGCGATTCAAGCGAGGGAGGTGTTTCAAAAATGGACACTTGGGCGCGAGCAAACTCGCCGTTGCCGGCTGGCAGACTCAGCCCTTGGGGGCTTTACGCGGTATGGAATTGAGGACCGTGTTGCCGTCCTGGTTCTGGGTCAGGTAGACCGGCAGTACCTTGGGCAGGGAAGGCACGAGGTTGTTGACCTCGTTGATGTTGTAGATGCCGCCGATGCGAATCGCCCCGGTACTGGCATCTGCCAGCATCACCGGTTTGTTCAGGTAGCGGTTGATCAGCGGCAACGCGTCCGTCAGGGCCAGGTTGTCGAGTACCAGTTTGCCCTGGCGCCAGGCCAGGGTTGAATCATTGGGGTTAATCGCAGCGATTTGCGGGGTGGCATCGCCCAGGTTGTAAGTGGCCTGCATGCCTGGGGTAAGGGGCACGCTGGCGTGCTGCTTGTCACTGGAAATCTGCACCGAGCCTTCAAGCAACATCACCCGCACCTGGTCTTCATATTTCCAGACGTTGAACTGAGTGCCGGTCACCCGAACCTGGCCTTCGCCCGCTTTGACGATAAACGGGTGAAGGCGGTCATGGGTGACTTTGAAAAACGCTTCGCCCTTGTTCAAGGTTACGCGGCGTTCATCCTTGTAATGGCTGTAGACCAGTTCGGTGCCCAGGTTCAATTCAACCAGGCTGCCGTCGCCGAGGGTGACTTTGCGCAAGCCCGTGTCGGCTTCGAAATGCTCATAGGAACTGGGCAACCAGCCCGCTTCCCAGCCGGTAAAGGCGGCCAGCGGCAGGGCGGCGAGGCATATCGCGGCGGCCACCGCGTAAGTGCGCAAGCGGCTGCGCGGTTTTAACGGCAGCACAACCGCAGCAGGTTCGCTGCGTGGCAGGTGGTCAGCCACGTCCCAGATTTCCAGCATGGCCGCATACTCAAAGGCATGCAGCGGATGGGCGTCGTGCCATTGTTCAAAAGCCCGACGCTCGCCCGCCGAGCAATCACTGGCATGCAGGCGCATGCACCAATGCGCGGCGGCATCGGTGATCGCGTCATAGTCGTCTTCTGAAAGGGGCTGTTGAGTCATTAAACCGTCCTGATTTCCCACATTCTAACCTCCCAAGGCGGATGGCGAGAACAGCCGTCATGGCGATTGCACATCAATTGGAACTTATTCTCGTTTGGAAACATCAGAAAACACAGGACACGAGTCCGTCATTCCCACAATGGAGAACGAATATGCTGAAGAAAACCTTAGTCGCCCTGTGTGCAACCACCGCACTGCTCAGCGCCGGCGCCGCCCTGGCCGATAAGCCGGGCGCGGGCTGGATCACCATCGAAAAAGCCATTGAAACCGCCAAGACCAAGGCCGGCTATGTCGAGGTCTACAAAGCCGAAGCCGATGACAACGGTTACTGGGAAGTCAAAGGGCGCAAGTCCGATGGCATCGTGTATGAAGCGCGTATCGATGGCGCCTCCGGCAACGTTCTGCGCGATCAGAAAGACTGACGCGACTGGCGGGGGCTGCTCAAGCCCCCGGATCCAAAACACGACCCAAGTGCGTAATCAAGTAAGTCACTGAGTCGGCATTGGCCAAAATCGTGTCAATGCGTTTGTCGGCGTTACTCATGAAGACGTCGCGGGCATCCTTGAGGTCCTTGGTGCCGGTGGTGTTCAGGACTTTTTGTCTAACGTGAGCCGTTGCAGTGTCAGGCCCATAGTCTTCCCATTGCGCCGAGTAATCATCCCAGGTCTTGAACAGCATCGTCGCGGGCGTCATGGTGGAGAGCGCGGTTCTTTGCAGGTCCTCCAGGGTTGTTTTGAGTATCTGGGCGCCCGGTTTGGCCGCGTTGATCAAGTCGGTGAACGGCCGCATCGAGTCAAGATAGGCGATGTCTTCAGTCTCGAGCTTCAAGTGCGTCAGTTCGTGAATCAGGGTACTCGCCCTGGCGTGGGCGCAGAGGTCAAAAGGTGAATTCAAACGGTTCTGGTAACTGTCCATACCTGGATCAAAGAACCGATTGAGCAGGTACAGCTTGCGCTCCCTGTCTTCAGGAATGACAAACGCGTATTGGTGCGCTGCACTGACACGGCTGGTCCCACTGACAAAACGCTTGGAGTCGGCGCTGGTCAGGGTCGGATCGCTCAGTTCATCCAATATCAGGTCGACTATTTTCTCGACTCTGCTCAACTGGTCAGGTGTCAGGCTGACGACACCGAATAATTCACCTAAAAAGCGGCCTGCCCGGCTATCGGGCGCACGCTGTTTTGCAAACTGAACGATGTTGCGTTTGCAATTGACGGTGTAATAGATCGCAACGTTTAACCCTTCTGTGATGACTTGGGCTTTCCAACTCGAGAGTGCGGCAATTTCGCGCATGCCCGTCGCCTCGATATTGATCGCTGCCCGTTCGCCGGCCCGCGTGTGCATGCGCGACATGACTTTGCCATATCGCGGGTTATGCAGGCTGAGGTCCAGCACCCATTTACCTTGTGAATTACGGCCCACATACGCGCCCACATGCTTATCCTTGGACAGGCGCCAGCGCTCGGCGGTTTTCTTCACCGCGTACACCTTGCCTGCCAGTGGCACATAGTCTTTCAAGCTCGCCTTGTCCATGTACACATGGCTGGAAGCACTCTGTTCCAGGTCCTTCAATGCGACATCGTGAGCTTCGAAAGGCTGCAACCCGGTACGCGCGGGTGCGGTGATATCCAGGGTCGTCAGGTGGGGGGCCGCGGGCAGGGTTTCGTCTGACAGGTTGGCTTGTGATACTTCCGTTTCGGTAGGCGGCGGGGCTTCGGTGCCCTCAAGCTCATTGTGCAGGGCGGCCAAATGAGCCACGCCGATGATGAAATCCTTCAGGCCGGCCTTCCACTGATGCAACTGCAATGCATCGGCTGAACGTTTGAACATTTTGTAGCTTCGCCACACCGCCAGCGGATACGCGAGTTTTCCTGCCATGAACTGAGCGGCTGCGGGGATGCCCTCGCGCAGCAGGTAGATGACCCTGTCCCAGAGCGATTTCGCGCCTTTCTCGAATTGGCAGGCGAGCATTTTGAGCAATATCTGCGTGTTGTCGTCGAACAGGTAGTGAAGGGCATTGCCGGTGACGACGGTCGAGGCCAGGCGGATATCGAGGGGGCGATGACGGTTGTTTTGCAGCAAATTGCGGTAGGTTGCCTGATGCGTCGCCTCCAGGTGCAGCACCACCCAGTCCTGAAGCTCTCCAGGCTTGGTCAATTCATCCAGCAGCGCTTGCTCGTTCGCATACTCCTTGAGTGTATGGTTTTCGCTGTAGGGCGCGTACAGCACCAGCGGCCCAGCGCTGCGGGTTGTGGGACCAATCAAGTACATCCCCAGCACCTTGGCCAGGGAAGCACCTTCGGTGGCAATCAACTCCAAGGGTCTGAACATTGCCGTTGCCCCGTCGAGCTCAGCCCGCGCCAGTGCGTCCGGCATGTCGAATACCTGCTGAACATGGCTCAGTGCCTGCGCCGTCAGCCGCTCCTGCAGCCTTTGCTCATGGGCGTATTGCAGGGTTTGCCAGGGTAACTGTCGGCAATACAGGCCTCGGCGTTTACGGCCTTCATCCGTGTTAGCGTCCAGGTGGCTTTGCAACAACTTCTGGTAAGCGCTGTTCAGGTCCAGTTGGCGCACCATTTGCACCACGGCACTGGCATCCAATGTGGCCGGCAAGGCAGTCGCGTTGCGTGAGCGTGGGCGGATGTTTTCGGCGTCCAGGTCGGGCCAATGCCGCAAAGCAAAGTCGGTCAGGCTGCAGACATTCACGTCGAGCGCCTGATGCAACGGGATCATTACATCATCGGGGTTCAGTGGCTGTTCGGGATAGCGTGCCTTGAGCAACGCCAGAAGTGCCGTGTGCGCATGCTTGCCGATAGCGGTGATGCCATTGAGGTAGTCTTTTTCGTCAGGCGCACTGTTGTGATACTGCTCAAGCAGCTCGGCTTGATGAAGCTGATCCTGAGGGGGTGCCAAACCCAGCCAGACGGGCAGAGCCTGTTGATGGGTCATGGCACTCGCCACCGCCCTGGCCCGTGCAAGGTTGGTCGGCGCGGCGTGTTCCAAGGCCGTTTCAATGTGGTTTTGCAAGGCGCGAGCGGCCCATTTGCTCGCAAGCAATTGGTCGATACCGTCCATGACGAAATCGCTGTAGGTTTTCAGACGATTATCCAGCAAGTTGTCGTCAATGCGTTGCAGTGGCCCCAGACCATATGCCTGATGCGGCGCACGCAAGGAAATAGCCAGGTTTTCCAACAGGGGCAAGCGCTTGATCGGGTGCTCCAGGCGCTGACTCATCTCCTCGCGCAAGGCTTGCACCGAGGCGAATACCTCATACCCGCGCCGAGGCGTCCAGAGCACCGCCTGGCCCGAACGCTGCGGGTCGATGCCTCCGCGTTCAGTCAGCACAAACAGGTTGGCAAGCGCATGGGCGGTGTCGGATGTGCCAATGTTCAGTGTCAAGGTGTAGGCGTCCGGAAGAAAGCCGTTCAGGCCGTGGCGGGTCAAGCGTGCAAGGCTGTCGGTGCGTAGGACGGTGTCAATCACTGCCTGGCTGTTGGGCGGCAGTGTTTTGCCCAACAGTCTCAGTTCGGCTTCACTGCGCAACCCAAGCAGCATCGAGTGCGCCTGTTTTTTGCTCATGTTGCTGAGGAACAGCAATGGAAGCTGGCGCATCTCGTGGTTGGCAAACACCTTCAAGACTTGATCATTGATCATGTTGAAAGTACTCAGGGTCATGCTGGGTAACTTCTGCGCCAGATGCGGCTCGAGCTTGCTGTAAAACCCGGTTGTGACACTGTTGGGAACGCGCGAGGCTTCATCGCTCAGGCGTTCAATGAAGTGGTCAACCATGCTCACCGACGTCAACGAAGGACGCTCCTCGCGCTCTTGGGCACGGGTGGGATAAGTGTTGATATAGACCTCGTCGGCCTTGAGCGCCAGGCGCTGTGATTGCAGTTCTGCATTCAGGGCGAGGGTGACCATTGAGCGTAATGTCGGCTGATGTTTGCGCTCCGTGGCCAGTGCATCTTCAGTGGCACTGAGGCGCCGTAGCTGCACCTTGGCGTGCTCTGCCCGCACGGTGGATGGCCGGTCGTTGCCGCTGGTGACCGGGTGCGCCGTCCAGCGCCCTGCGGTTTCCAGCGTTGCGAGGCGGCTGTCCAGCATCGTGCGTATGTCCAGTGCGCAATCGAGCAGCGCATCCAGATTTATCTGGCCATCACTGCGTCGGTAAAGGTCCAGTGCGTGGTTCATATTACTGATCTGCTTGCCCGCAATGTCTTCGACCATGCCGGCAAAAACGTCACCCGCAATGGGTTGGGCGGCGATGTTAATCTGATCCAGGCCAATAAAGGTGTCGCGCTCATCCAGCGACAGGAAATTGAGCAGTTCATCTTCGTGGCCAGCGGCCTTGAGCATGCTCAATAGCGTGACTTTGAGATCTTCCATGTCTTTGAGTACTTGTACCCCACGCGACTGCGTGTACAGGTAGGCGTGGCTCTCGCTGATCAATAGCGTGCTGGCCAGTTCCACATAGTGCTGGTAGGGCGCATGCAGGCGTACTTTTTCCACGCTTAGTTCGTTGGCGTGAGCGTTGCGGGCGCCTTGGTCTGGTAGAAACAATGCCTGAAGGGTGTGGCTTTCGTCGGCGTTGAGAATTTGCGCCTGACGCTTGAGCAAGACATCCAGGCGGAATTTATCCGCCATGACCTGGGTGAAGAGTTTCAGGCGTGAGGTTTCGTTGCCGATGTCCTCGTTCCAATAAGTCTTCAGCAGGCTGTCCAGCAGTTTTGACAAGCTGCCGGATGTTTCTTTGATCAGGGTTTCCCAGTACTGCTGATCTTGTTCGCGTTCTACCGGGGTGAAGGCGCTGGTGACGTGTTTCGGGTTGAAATATTCACGGATCTGGTCCTGGGGCCAAGCATGTCTCACATAAAACTGCAGGAACGCTTCGCTCAATGGCAGGGAATTGACCCAGCGTCGCTGACCGCCTGCCGGGTCCTGGATAAAAAAATCGACCCGTGTATCGCGTTGATCCAGGTTGGGGAAGTACGAGCGCGCCATGATGCTGAGCAGCGTGTCGAGCATGCCGTACAGCGTGGGCGTCGTCTGCAGCTGCTCCAGTACGACGCGCACGTTGTCTTGCTGGCAGGCCTCCAGGACTTGCTCCTGGTCTTGCATGACGGCGCCTTCGACAAGGGTGGCGGTCAGCGTTATCGGCGTACTGGCGGGCAAGGCGTTGCGCTGTGCAATCGACAGAAAGCTCAACAATTGGACACGCTGCACCGCATCCGCCAGTTGCTCGGCGACGTCGACCAGCAGGCTGGCGTGGTCGTCAAACACCTGAATACCACCATAAGGCGTGTAAAGCAGTGCTTTGCCGTCGTCCGGGGCAGGGCTCATCAGAAAGGCGCCGGCAAGTGGAAAAGGCGGCTGGCCCGATACATTGATCAGCAGTCTTTCGACGCGCATGGGGTAGGTTTGCTGTTCGGGATCGTTACGTGCTGCATCGCTGGCTTGGTACACCGTGTGCAGCCAATCGAGGTCTTTGACGGTCAGCCCCAGCGCGCGCTCACGGTCGGTCGGCGAGTTTCTTTTAATCGGCAGCAGGAATTCGTCAAAAAAATATGCGGGGGTTACGCCGGTCATGGGCTTGCTCCGTTAAGTAGGGGAGTGACAGGCTAGGGAGGCGTGACCGGAGGGCGGGGGTAACTATTGAGGCCCGTCGCAAGTTGACAGCAGGCACAGTGCGTGGTGTTTAATCGAACACTTGAATGTCCATTCGTTGCCTCTCCTAATCATAAAAACGCCATCATAAAAACGGAGCTTCAAATGTCTGCGCAGTCTCCGACAGTTGCCAAGGCTTCAACCGCAATCGGCTTCACCGAGTTAGTGGCCCTGCTACAACAGGTTTTTGTGCGGCACGGTACGTCACCGCAAGTGGCGGCGATCCTTGCGCACAATTGCGCCAGCGCTGAACGTGACGGCGCGCATAGCCACGGCGTGTTTCGCATTCCAGGGTATGTGTCGACGCTCAACAGCGGCTGGGTCAATGGCAAGGCGGTGCCCGTGGTTGAGGATGTGGCCTCAGGCTTTGTGCGTGTGGATGCCGATAACGGCTTTGCCCAACCAGCACTGGAGGCCGCGCGCTCGCTGTTAGTGCGCAAGGCGCGCAGCGCCGGGATCGCGCTGCTGGCGATTCGAAACTCCCATCACTTTGCGGCTTTATGGCCCGATGTCGAACCTTTTGCCGAAGAAGGTCTGGTAGCGCTCAGCGTGGTCAACAGCATGACCTGCGTGGTGCCCCATGGCGCGGATCGACCGCTGTTCGGCACCAACCCTATTGCTTTTGCCGCGCCGCGCGCCGATGGGCCACCCATTGTGTTTGACCTGGCCACCAGTGCCATTGCCCATGGTGACGTGCAGATCGCAGCACGCAAGGGCGAGCGTTTGCCGCCGGGCATGGGCGTGGACAGCTTGGGCCAACCGACCCAAGATCCCAAAGCCATTCTTGAAGGCGGCGCGCTGTTACCGTTCGGTGGCCACAAGGGGTCAGCGCTGTCGATGATGGTTGAGTTGCTGGCGGCGGCGCTGACGGGCGGCAATTTTTCGTTCGAATTCGATTGGGCCGATCATCCCGGCGCGCGCACACCATGGACCGGCCAATTGCTGATCGTGATTGACCCTGGCAAAACCGCCGGGCAAGGCTTTGCCGAGCGCAGCCAGGAACTGGTGCGACAGATGCATGCGGCGGGGTTGCGGCGGTTGCCGGGGGATCGACGTCATCGCGCACGGGCGAAGTCGCAGGAAACAGGCATCGAGATTGATGCGCAGGAGCTCAAGCAGTTGCAGGCACTGGCAGAAGCATAAAAAGGGCTGCGCTATCAGCGCAGCCCCTGTGGTTTAGCCGCGACGACCCAACAAAAGGCCGACCACCAGGCCAAAGCCTGCGGAAATGGCCACGGTCTGCCATGGATGGCCACCGATATAGTTTTCGGTGGCGTCCACCACCGGCTTGCTGCGTTCACGCACGTTGGACACCGAGTCCAGTGCTTGCTTGAGCTTGATAGCGACCTGCTCACGCAGCGTTTCACCTTCTTCGCCTACCAGCGAAGCGCTGCTTTTGAGCAGCTTGTCCGACTCTTCGATCAAGGCCGTCAGTTCACTGAAAGCTTGATCCTTGATTTGATCTTCGACAGCTTGGGCGGCAGTTTTGCGGGCCATTGTGTGACTCCTTGCGAGTGAATGTGGCAGTGAACAATGGAGTGTCGGGCTTGGCTAAAAGTTGCAGTTTTTTTGCCGTGAGCGGCTTACGGGCAAAATCCGGATCAGGATATTTCGACCTACAGTGTAAGATGTCACCTATTTGTGCAGCAGGTAATTCAACATGAGCTTCAATCTGGCCAACAAAACCCTTGCCGAACGCGCCGAACTGGAAGATGAAAAGTCACGCCTTTACGATCTGTGGCAAACCAACCTGGGTAAGGCCAAGGGCGAAGCTGCGCGTTTGTTCGGCGAGCGTGCCAAGCGTAAGGGCAAGTGGGCCGAATGGGTCCGTGCCGAGCTGGACGGCATGTCGCCGCCGGAGTTTTCCAACATGGTGCGCAGCGAAGTCAACAAGCTGATGGCCGCCGCTAAGTAAAGCTGGCCACAATCGCTTCACGCACTTTGAGTAACAGCGGATCCAACTGCGCCTGGGTACGCCAACCCAGCTCCACCGGGTAGCGTGGCAACGCCAGTGGGCAAGTCAGTACGCGCAAGCCGGTCATCTGCGCAATCGCTTCGGCAGCATGCCCGGGAATCGTCGCCACCGCCGCGCTGCCCTTGAGCAAAAACGGCAGCCCGGCAAAGTGACTGGTGGACGCACACACCTGGCGGCTCAACCCTTTAGCCGCCAACCCTTCATCGGTAATCCCGATAAACCCGCCCGACGACACCAGTACATGTTCGCGTGCCACGAATTCCTCCAGGCTGATGCCGTCTTGGCCCGGCGCCAGGCTGTGTGGGTCGACCAGGCAGCGGTAATCGCCTTCGCCCAGCACGTGCCGGCTCAACCTGCGCTCGGCAAAGCCGCCGGCGGTGATCGCCAGGTCCAGGCTGCGCTCGAGCAGGGCGCCTGCCACGATTTGGCTGTGGGTCTGGCGGAAAATCACCCGCAGATTCGGCGCGCGCCGGGCAATTTCGGCCATCAGCCGCCGGCCATGGGCAATCTCGAAGTCATCGGACATGCCCAACACCACCGAGCGGCCCTGATAGTTCGGGTTGGCCGGGTTGATCATTGCCAGGCTCTGCCGACAACGGTCCAGTGCCTCGCTGATCACCGGTTTCAACTGATTGGCACGCAAGGTCGGCGCCAGCCCACGCCCGGTGCGCACGAACAGTGGGTCGCCGTACACGTCACGTAACCGCCGCAGGCCGGCGCTGATCGCCGATTGCGTGACGCCCAGGCGCAAGGCTGCGCGGCTGGCGCTGGACTCGTCGTGCAAGGCTTCGAAGGTTTTCAGCAGGTTCAAGTCAACTTGGGCGATATTTATTTGGCTCATATCATTTAGCACTGATGGGGGCTTTATTCATGATTGCCCCTCGCCGGAGAATGGGCAACCCCTTTAACTGGAGTGAACCTGATGCCCATTTCTACCGTGGCGGCGTTGCAGATCGGATCCTTGCCGGGTGGCAAGGCTGACACCCTGGCGCAGATCCTCACCTATGAGGACGCGATTGTGCGCAGTGGCGCGCAATTGGTGGTGATGCCCGAAGCGTTGCTCGGCGGTTATCCGAAGGGCGAAACCTTCGGCACGCAGTTGGGCTACCGCTTGCCGGAGGGGCGCGAAGCCTTTGCACGCTATTTTGCCAATGCCATCGATGTGCCGGGCGCCGAGACCGAGGCGCTTGCTGGCTTGTCCGCACGCACCGGCGCCAGCCTGGTACTCGGCGTGATCGAACGCAGTGGCAGCACGCTGTATTGCACCGTGCTGTATTTCGAACCCACCGGCGGCCTGGTGGCCAAGCACCGCAAGTTGATGCCCACAGGCACTGAGCGGCTGATATGGGGCAGGGGCGATGGCTCGGCCTTGCCGGTGATCGACGCGCAAGTTGGGCGTTTGGGCGGCGCGGTGTGCTGGGAAAACATGATGCCGCTGCTGCGCACGGCGATGTACGCCAAAGGCGTGCAAGTGTGGTGCGCGCCGACGGTCGATGAGCGTGAAATGTGGCAAGTGAGCATGCGCCACATCGCCCATGAAGGCCGCTGCTTTGTGGTGAGTGCCTGCCAGGTGCAGGCTTCGCCCGAGGCGCTGGGCACGCAGGTTGCCAACTGGCCGTCAGAGCGTCCGTTGATCGCCGGCGGCAGTGTGATCGTCGGGCCGATGGGTGACATCCTGGCAGGCCCACTGGTGGGTGAAGAGGGCTTGCTGACCGCGCAGATCAACACCGATGATTTGGTGCAGGCGCGCTATGACTACGATGTGGTGGGGCATTACGCGCGGCCGGACATATTCGAGTTGGTGGTGGATGAACGCGCCAAGCCGGGCGTGCGCACACTGACTGATTAAACACGGTAAAAATGTGGGAACTGGCTTGCCTGCGATGGCCTCAACTCGGTGTGCCTGATGTACCGAGGTGTCTGCATCGCAGGCAAGCCAGCTCCCACATCAGATCTTCAGCGTTTGGAAGATCTGAATGCCAACCACTCTTCGCGGGTAATCTCCCAAATGTCGCGTGGCAACGTACCTTCTACAAACTCACCCATCTGCGTGCGGATCAGGCGCATCCCGGTGCGCTCGGAAATCCGCCGCGACGCCAGGTTAGGCGCAGCCTTGGGCACGCGCATCCGCGGGCGTTTAAGCACATCGAACCAGTACTCCGTCACCGCCGCACAGGCTTCAGTCATAAAGCCCTGGCCTTGCCATTGCGGGCCCAGCCAGAACCCTCGGTTGTCGTCTTGCTCGTCCGTCAAGTTGATATTGCCGATCAACTGTTGCGGCGCGTGTTTGAGGCGGATCGACCAGTGCCATTGGTCGCCACGGGCCATGCCCGGCAAGGCCACCTGTTCCAGGTAGCGGCGAGCGCCGTCCGCCGGGTACGGCCAGGGCACCTCGGCAGACAGGTAACGCACCACGTCCCAGTGCGCGAATTGCGCCTGGGTGTCCTCGGCATCCTCCAGGGTCAATGGGTGCAGGATCAGTCTTTGAGTAAACAACGTCGGTTGCATGGCCGTTACCAGGTCGCAGTGTTGGGCAGGTCCAGGGTGCCGCGTTCCACAAAGCGCATGGTACCGAACAGGCCACCTGCGAGTTTGCCGCGCAGTGTGTAAGGCAGGTTGTTCAGGCTTTGGGTCTGGCTGAGACCCAAGGTCTGACGCAGCACAGAAAACGCCGAAACGCTCACCGGCACCATCAGCACTGTCTCGGAAAAGCGTGGGATGCTTCCGGCCTGATCGCTCACGCCGGACGCCAATGGGCGCCCATTCACGTCCAGGTCCAGGGCCACACCACTGTAGTCGATCGCCGTTTCATTGGGGTTTTGCACCCGCAGCTTCACGGCGAAACGCACTTCCAGGTCCTGGCTTTGCAGCGGCTCGATACCCACCACACTGATATTGACCGGGTCGCGATTGGGGAACAGCGCACAGGCGCTCAAGGTCAGCAGCAGTAACGATAGAACCATGAGCTTGCGCATAACAAAGGTGCTCCTATTTCGTGACGTCCGGATCCTGCATGACCTTGAGGGTAGAGGACTCCGGATCAAATTCATCCTCTTCCAGCTCTAAGAACTCCTCCGGCAAGAAAATGTTCAGCAGGATTGCACAGAACGCGCCCACCGTGATCGGCGATTCAAAGATGTTGTGCAGCGCCTTGGGCAGGTCGCGCAGCACTTGCGGTACAGCAGCCACACCCAGGCCCATCCCCAGGGAGATCGCCACGATCAGCACATTGCGCCGGTGCAGCCCGGCTTCGGCGAGGATCTTGATCCCGGCCACGGCCACGGTGCCGAACATGATCAGCGTGGCACCGCCCAATACCGGTTTGGGCATCAGTTGCAGCACCGCGCCGATCATCGGGAACAGCCCCAGCAGCACCAGCAGGCCGGCGATAAAGTACGCGACATAGCGGCTGGCCACGCCGGTAAGCTGGATCACGCCGTTGTTCTGGGCGAAGGTCACCATTGGCAGGCTGTTGAACGTGGCTGCCATCGCCGAGTTGAGGCCGTCGGCCAACAGGCCGGACTTGATGCGCTTGATGTACAGCGGGCCTTTGACCGGCTGCTGGGAAATCATCGAGTTGGCGGTCAGGTCTCCGGCAGCCTCCAGCGGCGAAATCAAAAAGATCACCGCCACCGGGATAAACGCCACCCAATCGAACGAGAACCCGTACTTGAACGGCACCGGCACGCTGATCAACGGCACCTGGGGCAGGGCGGCCAAATCCACACGGCCCATCATCCAGGCAACGACAAAACCCAGGGTCAAGCCGATCACGATCGAGCCCAGGCGCAGGAACGGGTTGCTGAAGCGGTTGAGGACCACGATGGTCAACAGCACCAGAGCTGCCAGCCCCATGTTGCCCGCTGCACCCAGGTCGCTTGCCCCAAAGCCGCCGGCCATGTCGGTGACGGCTACCTTGATCAGCGACAAACCCATCAAGGTAATGATGGTGCCGGTGACCACTGGAGTAATCAGCTTGCGCAGCTTGCCGATGAACTGGCTGAGCACCACCTCGATAAACGCGGCGAAAAAACAGATGCCAAAAATCGTCGAGAGAATCTCGTCGGTGCCACCGCCCCGCGCCTTGACCATGAACCCGGCGCTGAGGATCACGCTGATAAACGAAAAACTGGTGCCTTGCAGGCACAACAGGCCGGAACCCACCGGGCCGAATGTGCGCGCCTGCACAAAGGTGCCAAGCCCGGACACGAACAGCGCCATGCTCACCAGGTAGGGCACCTCGCTTTCCAGGCCGAGTACGCCGCCGACGATCAGCGTGGGCGTAATGATGCCGACGAAGCTGGCCAGCACATGTTGCAGCGCGGCAAAAATCGCCGCGGTGAAGTGCGGGCGGTCTTCCAGGCCGTAGATCAGGTCGGATTTATAGCGGGGGCGGGGAGCTTGAGCGTCAGACAAAGTGCAGGCTCGGGTCAGAAAATGGAGGCGCAGGATGCCAGAAAGTGTCGGCTGTCAGAAGTGTGAAAAAATATTTCGAAATGTACCGATTAATTTCTCAAGCCTGCCGATAGCCTGAATAGGCCCACACACCAATTAAAACAGTGGCGCCTGACGGTCCGAGACGCGCGTTGCCGCTAACGGATCGTGTCGCGGCAGGGATGCGCGCCAACACTACTTCTTGAGAGCACCGCTATGTCCCTTCGTAATCTGAATATTGCACCTCGCGCTTTTCTCGGTTTTGCGTTCATTGCATTGCTCGTTGTGATTCTTGGCGTGTTTGCGGTCAACCGCATGGGTACGATCCGCCAGGCCTCAGTAGATATGGGGACCAACCAGTTACCCAGCGTGAAGTTACTCGGCAACATGACCGAGAACGTACTGCGCTTGCGCATTCTCTCGTTCCGCATCTTGATCAACCGCGAGCCGGCCGCGCTCGAAGAGGCCAAAACCCGCGTGGCCGTGCTGGTCGACAAGGTCAAGCAGGCCCAGAGCGCCTATGCCGTTTTGCCGGCGGGTGCTGATGAGGCTGCTTTATACAAGTCTTTCACCGCCACGCTCGACAGCTATCTGGCCGCCCAGGCTGAAATGATGTCGTTGTCCCAGCAGAATAAAGTCGAGGACATGCGCACCCTCATCAATACGCGCATCAAGGACGGCACCGACCTGATGGGCGAGCAACTGAACAAACTGATCGCCATCAACAGTGCCGATGCCGACACGGCCGGCCGGGAAGCTGAAGGCAGCTACCAGCAGGCGGTGACGGGCATCGTCATTGTGGCCGTCGCGGCGGCGCTCATGACGGTACTGCTCGCCTGGCTGCTGACCCGCAGCATCGTCACGCCGCTGCGCAAAGCGTTGGAAGTGGCCGAAACCATTGCCGGTGGCAACCTCACCAAAGTTATCGAAGATGCCGGCAAGGACGAGCCTGCGCGCCTGCTGGGCGCCTTGTCGGCGATGCAAACCAACCTGCGCCAGACCATCCAGCACATCGCCGGCTCGGCCACGCAACTGGCGTCTGCCGCCGAAGAGCTCAGTGCGGTCACCGAAGAAGCCTCCAAAGGCCTGCAACAGCAAAACAACGAAATCGACCAGGCCGCCACGGCCGTCAACGAGATGACCGCCGCTGTCGAAGAAGTGGCGCGCAATGCGGTGTCCACCTCCGAAGCTTCCAGCCAGTCCAACCAGGCGGCGCGGGAAGGGCGTGACCGCGTGGTGGAAACCGTCGGTGCAATCCAGACCATGACCCAGGACGTGCAAAACACTGCGTTGATGATTGAAGGCCTGGCAACCCAGGGCCGTGATATCGGCAAGGTGCTCGACGTGATCCGCGCGATTGCCGAACAGACCAACCTGCTGGCGCTGAACGCAGCGATTGAAGCCGCGCGCGCCGGTGAAGCCGGGCGTGGGTTTGCGGTGGTGGCCGACGAAGTCCGCGCCTTGGCGCACCGCACGGCGCAATCGACTCAGGAAATTGAAAAGATGGTCGCCGGCATCCAGAGCGGTACCGGTGAAGCCGTGCAATCAATGCAACAGAGCAACCAACGCACCCAGACCACCCTGGAGCTGGCCCGCGCGGCCGGTGTGGCCCTGGAGCAGATCACCCAGTCGATCAGCTTGATCAACGAGCGCAACCTGGTCATCGCCAGCGCCTCGGAAGAGCAGGCCCAAGTGTCCCGTGAAGTGGATCGCAACCTCGTCAACATCCGCGACTTGGCAACTCAGTCGGCGGCGGGTGCCAACCAGACCAGCGCGGCCAGCCATGAACTGTCGCGCCTGGCGGTGGATCTGAATGGGATGGTCGCGCGGTTCGTTATCTGAATTGAGCACACGGGGGAGCACGCCGCTCCCCTTGATCAGACCTCACCTACGTCGACCCAGCGCTCCTCACGGGCGGCCAGGCGAATCGCCGTTGCCAGCCGCTCGACCGCCCAGGCGGCTTCAAAGTCAGTGCCCGCTGCACCTTGCCCCGCCAGCGCCATGACCAGCTCCTGCACTTCCAGGGTCTTCAGCTCGTTGTAACCCAGCTGATGCCCGGCAGCCGGGCTGAATGCGGCATAGCCGGGCAGGGCGGGGCCGGCGAGCACACGCTGGAAACCGTCCTGGCCGGCGCGGCATACGCGCAGTTCATTCAAGCGTTCCTGATCGAACGCCAACGTGCCTTGAGTGCCGCTGATTTCAAAACTCAGGTGGTTCTTGTAGCCCTGCTTGAGCCAACTGCTGCTCACGGTGCCACGGGCGCCATTGGCGAAACGCAGCAGTGCATGCACTTGGTCATCCACTGCAATGGGTTTGAGCGCGTTGCTGCCTTTGACGGCAGGGCGTTGGGCATGCACGGTGTGTGTGTCGGCACACACGCTCACCACGTCGCCCACCAGATAGCGCGCCATCGACAGCAGATGGCTGCCCAGATCCGCCAGCGCGCCACCGGCATGTTCCACTTCACAGCGCCATGACCACGGCGAGGCCGGGTCGGCCATGAAGTCTTCGCTGAACTCGCCCTGGAAGCTGATGATCTCGCCCAGTTCGCCGTCGACAATCATCTGCCTGGCCAGGCCAATCATCGGGTTGTGCTGGTAGTTGTAACCGACCCGGGTGACCACGCCGGCAGCACTTGCGGCACGGCGCATGGCGTCGGCCTGTTCCAGGCTGACCGCCAGGGGTTTTTCGCAATACACCGCCTTGCCCGCCGCAATGGCCGCCATGGCCATGGGGTAGTGCAAGTGATTGGGCGTGGTGATGGCCACCACATCAACATTAGGGTCGTTGACCAGCGCCTGCCAG
Organism: Pseudomonas sp. 2995-3; assembly: GCF_002742565.1. NCBI lineage: Bacteria > Pseudomonadati > Pseudomonadota > Gammaproteobacteria > Pseudomonadales > Pseudomonadaceae > Pseudomonas > Pseudomonas sp. 2995-3. The sequence continues at coordinate 169,803 of NZ_LJSB01000194.1, forward strand.
TCACCGTGGGCCTGGGCAAAGCCCCAGGCCGTGGCGCAACGTTGGGCGCGTTCGGTGTCGGCATCGGCCAGCGCCGCCAGCTTGAGGTGTACCGGCAGTTCGAATACCGCGCGGGCATTGTTGAACGCCAGCGCATGGGCGCGCCCCATAAAGCCTGTACCGATCAAGCCGATTCCGAGTTCACGCATCGCCGTGGTCCTTTGGATTATTGTTGTCAGGAAGGCTATTAATGGAATAAAAATTCCCATAATTCAATAGATGGAATAAAAATTCATTAATCAGCCTGGGTAATGCAGGCATATTCAGGCCAGCGCCAAAACCCGTCAGTTAACAAAAGATAACGTAGCGCCGATTGTCAGACGATTCCAAAGCCCGATAGGATGGCCCCTGCTTCCTCCAGGCGCTCTAGATTGCAGGTTTCAGAGCCCGGGAAGGCGAGACCACCTAACAATAATAAATGGGGAGAAAGGTCTATGAGTGAGCCTGTCATGGGTTGGGCTGTTTGCCGCCCGCGCGCCGCACGCAGGGCTGCGATGCTGGCCACAGCGCTCTCGCTGCTTGGGGCGTTGTCGACACCCGCGCTGGCAACCGGCGACACCAGCAGCGCACAGCCGGTATTTGCAATTGAGTCTCCCAAGGCCGCCAAAGGCCTGATGATCGATGTCGTGCATGCCGGCAAGCGCCTGGTGGCGGTCGGCGATCGCGGGCACATCCTTTATTCCGATGACCAGGGCAACACCTGGACCCAAGCCAAAGTGCCGACCCGGCAACTGCTCACGGCGGTGTATTTCGTTGACGACAAACACGGTTGGGCGGTGGGCCATGACGCGCAGATCCTGGCCAGCACCGACGGTGGCGCCACCTGGGCTCAGCAATACCAGGACCTCAAGCGCGAAGCGCCATTGCTCGACGTGTGGTTCAAGGATGCCGAGCATGGCCTGGCCGTGGGCGCCTACGGTGCGCTGATCGAAACCACCGACGGCGGCAAAACCTGGGACGACGTGAGTGATCGCCTCGACAACGAAGACCAGTTCCACCTCAATGCCATCGCCGCTATCAAGGGTGCCGGGCTGTTTATCGTCGGCGAGCAGGGCAGCATGTTCCGCTCCAGCGACGACGGCCAGACCTGGGAAAAACTCGAAGGCCCCTATGAGGGCTCGCTGTTCGGAGTGATCGGCACCGCCCAGCCGCAGACCCTGTTGGCGTATGGCCTGCGCGGCAATCTCTACCGCTCCACCGATTTTGGCAGCACGTGGGAGCCAGTGGCGTTGAATGCGGCGCGTGGTGCCCTGGAGTTTGGCTTGTCGGGGGCGACGTTGCTCGATGACGGTGCCATCGTGGTGGTCGGCAACGGCGGCAGCGTGGTGATCAGCCACGACGACGGCCAGACCTTCAGCGTATTCAACCGCCCGGACCGCATTTCGCTCTCCTCGGTCACGGCGGCGGGCAATGGCAACTTGATTCTGGCGGGGCAGGGCGGCGTTCGTGTTGCCAAGCCAACCGGCGCTGAACTCGAAAAACAATAAGAAGGCGGGGAAAGAATGAGCAGTCATCACAACGATAAAGCGACCTTTCTTGAGCGCCTGATCTTCAACAACCGCCCGGCAGTGATCGTTATCTGCCTGCTGGTGAGTATTTTCCTGTTCTGGCAGGCGACCTTGATCCGCCCGTCCACCAGCTTTGAAAAGATGATCCCCCTCAAGCACCCCTTCATCGAAAAGATGATGGAGCACCGTAACGACCTGGCGAACCTGGGCAACACCGTGCGCATCTCGGTGGAGGCCAAGGATGGCGACATCTTCTCGAAGGAGTACATGGAGACGCTGAGGCAGATCAACGACGAGGTGTTCTACATCTCCGGCGTTGACCGCTCGGGCCTCAAGTCGCTGTGGAGCCCCAGCGTGCGCTGGACCGAAGTCACCGAAGAGGGTTTTGCCGGCGGTGAAGTGATCCCGCAAAGCTACAACGGCTCGCCGCAAAGCCTCGACCAACTGCGCAACAACGTGCTCAAGTCCGGCCAGGTCGGGCGTCTGGTGGCCAACGATTTCAAGTCGAGTATCGTCGATATTCCTTTGCTGGAGTCCTACCCGGACCCGCAGGACCAAGGCAAGTTGCTGGCCCTGGACTACCGCAAGTTTTCCCATGAACTCGAAGACAAGATCCGCGACAAATTCGAAGCGCAAAACCCCAACGTCAAGATCCATATCGTCGGTTTCGCCAAGAAGGTCGGTGACCTGATCGACGGCCTGGTAATGGTGGTGATGTTCTTCGGCATCGCGTTTGTGATCACCTTGATTCTGCTGTTGTGGTTCACCAACTGCCTGCGCAGTACTGTCGCGGTGTTGAGTACCACGCTGGTGGCGGTGATCTGGCAATTGGGGCTGATGCACTTTTTCGGCTTCGGCCTGGATCCCTATTCGATGCTGGTGCCGTTCCTGATCTTTGCCATCGGTATTTCCCATGGCGTGCAGAAGATCAACGGCATCGCCCTGCAATCCAGCGAGGCAGATAACGCCCTGACCGCGGCACGGCGCACGTTCCGGCAACTGTTCCTGCCCGGCATGATTGCGATCCTCGCCGACGCCGTGGGCTTTATCACGCTGCTGATCATCGACATCGGCGTGATCCGTGAACTGGCCATCGGCGCGTCCATCGGCGTGGCGGTGATTGTGTTCACCAACCTGATCCTGCTGCCGGTGGCGATCTCCTATGTCGGTATCAGCAAGCGCGCGATCGCCAAGAGCAAGAAAGACGCGCACCGCGAACACCCGTTCTGGCGCCTGCTGTCCAAATTCGCCAGCGCGAAAGTTGCGCCAGTCTCGATCCTGCTCGCGCTGGTCGCCTTCGGCGGCGGCCTCTGGTACAGCCAGAACCTCAAGATCGGCGACCTCGACCAGGGCGCGCCGGAACTGCGCCCGGACTCGCGCTACAACAAAGACAACAACTTCATCATCAGTAACTACTCCACCAGCTCCGATGTGCTGGTGGTGATGGTCAAGACCAAGGCCGAAGGCTGCTCGCGTTATGAAGCCATGGCGCCCATCGACCAGTTGATGTGGAAGATGCAGAACACCGAGGGCGTGCAGTCGGCGATCTCGCTGGTGACCGTGTCCAAGCAGATGATCAAGGGCATGAACGAGGGCAACCTCAAATGGGAAACCCTGTCGCGTAACCCCGACGTACTGAACAACTCCATTGCCCGCGCCGACGGCCTGTACAACAACAATTGCTCACTGGCGCCGGTGCTGGTGTTCCTCAACGACCACAAGGCCGAAACCCTCGACCGCGCCGTGCATGCGGTGCAGGACTTCGCCAGGGAAAACAACAAGGACGGCCTGGAATTTATCCTCGCCGCCGGTAACGCCGGGATCGAAGCTGCCACTAACGAGGTGATCAAGCAGTCGGAGCTGACCATCCTGATTCTGGTGTACCTGTGCGTGGCCACCATGTGCATGATCACCTTCCGCTCCTGGGCGGCGACCCTGTGCATCGTGTTGCCGCTGGTGCTGACCTCAGTGCTGGGCAACGCCCTGATGGCGTTCATGGGCATCGGGGTCAAGGTCGCAACCTTGCCGGTGGTGGCGCTGGGCGTGGGGATTGGCGTGGACTACGGCATTTACATCTACAGCCGCCTGGAAAGCTTCCTGCGCGCGGGCCTGCCGTTGCAAGAGGCCTACTACCAGACGCTCAAGTCCACCGGTAAAGCCGTGCTGTTCACCGGCCTGTGCCTGGCCATCGGTGTGTGCACCTGGATCTTCTCGGCTATCAAGTTCCAGGCCGACATGGGCCTGATGCTGACCTTCATGCTGCTCTGGAACATGTTCGGTGCGCTGTGGCTGTTGCCGGCACTGGCGCGGTTCCTGATCAAACCCGAGAAGCTGGCGGGGCAGAAGGGCAACTCGCTGTTTGCGCACTGAGCGTGCTTGACCACAGGCAATTTGGAAACAAACGCCCGACCTGACCCGTCGGGCGTTTTACTGTGTGCCTACCGATGGCGAAGCCGTGCCTTGTTTTGCACGCTACAGGCCTGCCACGGCTGGCGGGATTTGGGTCCTGCGGGTGCGTTCGGTGGCCAGGCGCTTGAGCACGCTACCGCCTTTTACGCGTAGGCTCATATCGAACGACCAATTGCCTTGCTCGTCGACTTTTAAGCGAGGTCCGCGGGTGCCTGAACTCGCGCGAACGATCGACACACGCTCGTCGTCGAGCATGATGACCTTGAAAAGAATCCCATAGACGTTCAAGTGCCAGGCGTTGTCGATCCGGTATAGCCCTCGGTACGGGCCGTCAGACGAAGCTTCAGGCAGCGCTTCAAAACAGGCAAAGCCGAAAAAGCTGGTGACGTTCGCCCAATGCCCATACGGCATTCTGTTTTGGAAAAAGGTGTATCCAAATTCCAGTGCTGAATCTAGCTTTTTGTTGGCTCCGTAGTAGTAGCCAATGACGTTTTCCGTCAGTACCACGTTGCTGGAGAGCTGCCGTCCCTCTTGGGATTGACGCGGCGCGGGCGGGCGTAACGCCTGGTCTTTGAGCGTGGCGTCCACAGGCTCGGTGGTCGAGGCAACCGGCATGCTTTCAGCGAGCAGGATAGCCAGGTTGAGTGTCATGTCGGCTATGGCCACTTCGCGTGTGATGGGGTCATTGCTATTGAGTGCAGGCAGGTCAGGCGTCAATTGATTCACCAGTGTGCCTAGCCAGGCGGTCAGCAAAACCGGTGCTCGATGTTGCGGCTGCAGTAACGCATCAAACGGGCCGCCGCCCATTTCCAGCAATGCTGCCCAGCGTTTTGTTTTATTCAGCGGCGCGCCATCACCTCCCACATTGGTCAGCGCCTCTACGATGTAGAAGTAGAGGAAGGACTGGGCGCTGGAGAAGTTCATGCTTGTCAGCGATTTGTCGACCTCGCGTTGATCGGCCAGTTGTGCCGTGGGTAGGGGTGAATCGGGTACAGACTCGGCATTCAGGCCAACATCCAGGGGATGGGGTGCCAGGAGGCCACCGTTGTCATAGACAGCCCGGGCTTCATCGGACATCCAGGCCAGCACACTGTCGTGCAGTTCTCCTGGCTGCGAGATAGCATTCAACAGCGCGTCGCGTGTGGCGAACTCACATAAGGCGTGTGCATAAAAGGGGCGGTAAAGCAGATGGGGGCCTTTGCTCTTGTCCTGCGCTTCGATGATGAACATAGCGCTGACGACGTCAGGTTCCGCTTGCGCTGCGCGCAACAGTGCCAACGGTTGAATGATCACCGATGGGGTGTCGACGAAGCCTTTGCTGCCAATGGAGGCTTCGTTGGCGTTGTGCTGCAGCAGCGTGGCAACGTATCCGGCGGCCAGTGCGCTGACACTGCTCGGTTGTTTCAGATGCAACTCCAGCGCCTGCAACGGTAGTTGATAACATAGCTGGGCGACGAGCTGGCGCTTGCGCGCGAAAGACTCTGGCGTGTGATTCAATAACTGTGTTTCGAGGTAGTCGGAATAAGCCTTGCCGATGTCGAGTCTCTCAATTAGCCCGCCGTTGCGGGTGATGAAGTCCGCCGTCAACCATCCAGGCAGGGGCAGGCCGTCACGGTGCGCCAGGGTAAAGGTGCCAGCAGGGCGGCCTTTCAGGCAGGTGATCACCAGGTCTGTCAGGCTCATCGACTCAGTGGAAATGCCCTGTGCGGTGTCTTCAGCGTCAGCAGCAGGGGTCACCGTGACAAGCACTTTGTCGGGCGCATAGGTCTCGGGTAGCGCAGCCTCTTCGTCGCTCGCGGGCAGGCTTTGCTGCTCGGCGTCGAGCGCCTTTGACAAGGCTGCGGTGGTGAAGGCGTTGATGTCCGTAATGCCGCTGAAAAAGGTATGGCCCCTGCTGAGCCGCTTACTGTTCGCCAACCCCAAACTGTAGCGGGAGTAGTTTTTTTTGGGGATGTGCGAGGCGTTTTGGAGCCAGTCTGGCAGTTGCGGGCTCAGCACGTTCTGAAACTGTGCCTGGACTTGGGTCGTGTTGGCAAAGCAGGGCGTCGGGTCACTGAGCTCATGGTAAAGCGCTTGCAGCTTAGCCTTCCCGAAGGAGCAGGGCAGTTTCACGGCTTCAATGTTGAGTAATTGTTGATTCAGGATCAGTTCGGCTTGATGCCCGAACGCATCGCCATAAACCTCGTAACGTTTGCAGCTCAGCGAATCGACGCTGTATTGAGCGGTGAGGGCGCTGCCCCAATGCTGGTTAAAGGCATCCATTGAGCTAAATGTTTCGATTTTTCCACCCGGATGGCATAACAGAACGACCGTATGCGTATTGACGGTACGCTCCAGCAACAGCTCGGGGGCGAATAAAACCGAGTTGCCGCTGGCGCTGTTCAGGTAGGTTTCCAGTTCGTAGACAAGGGTGTTGCTGTCGTTATTTTGCTGACGCGGATAACTGTCAGGGAAGTCAATGACCTGTTGTACCGTCTCGCGCTCAATATCGCTCAAGCCTGGCTGGGTCAGCACTGAAATCTGCAGCGCTTGTACCAAGCTCTCACTGAGTAAACTCCAACGGCTGGGTAGCTCGCCGGCCGGGTTCCAATAGGCCGTCAAGGCATCTTGCAGGCCGATCGGCAGCGACCAGGCCAGTTCGCCAATCAGTGCCTCGACCTGCATCATGTCCAGCGCGTCACCGGCGGGGGTGGTGATGGGCGTGGGTGCCTGCTCAGTGAGGAAAAAGGCGTGCGAGCCTACCGCGCTAAAGTCCAAGGCGGCCCCATCGGCCAGATAGTCCAGCGCTTTTGTCGTGAGTCGCTCGAAGGTATAGCGCCCATCGGCCTGGGGCGTCGCCAGTTGGGTGCGGGAAAGGTCCAGCGCCATCCCCGGGTATTTTTGCGTAAGGGTTGTCGCCAACATTTGCTCAACGACGGCTTCAAGCCTGGGACGGTCTGCGAACTGCGCGCTGACGGTAGCGCCCATGCTTGGGCATTGCGCGAGCATCACATCGCTGGTAGGCGGCTCGTTGATGGACGGTGGTAGCATTTTTTGAGGTCTCCACGATTGGTTAATCGAACATCACAGGTGTCATGGCGAGTTAACGTCGATCTCGTGGTAAAGGAGCGGTATCTGGGTACTGCATGATGCGCGTTGGTGTGTTTGAGGCAGGGTTTTAGGCTGATGCAGTAATTTGCCCTATCATGAGCGCTTTCCCCTTGATGATTGATGTCTATGACTGCCGACACCGCTACCTTGCTGCATGCTTTTGAAGACTGCCAGATGGTTGAAATCGATGGGCTGCACACCTTTGATTTCAGCCTGGATGACCAGAAACTGTTGGTCATTTGCATGGACGGTCGCGCCGAAAAGCGCTGGAGCTTCAGCCTGGAGCAAGTCAAAGCAGCAGTGTTTGATCCCACCTTGCAAAGCTGGACCCTTACCGGTGACTCGGGCGAGCATCGCCTGGTCTGCATGAGCGGCGTCACCGGCAACAATAACGACGAGGACGAAGCGGATGATGATGCGTAAATTCTGGCCCCTGTTGATGGCGGGCAGTGTCGGTGCGATGTCGGTGCAAGCCGCGCCGGCCGACACCTATGAACTGTTGGTCGGCAGCTACACCGCCGGCACCAGCGAAGGTATTTACCGCCTGCAATTTGACAGCCGCACCGGCCAATTCAGCGGCAAACCCGTGCTGGCGGTTAAAGCGGCCAACCCCTCGTGGCTGACGATTTCCAAAGACCGCAAGCACCTGTTTGTGGTCAACGAGAACGGCCCAGGGCAAAAAGATCCGGTCGGCCGCGTCAGCAGCTACAGCATCGACCCGCAGAATCATCAGCTCAGCCTGATCAACCAGGTGCAGAGCCTGGGCAACGAACCGACCCATTCCAGCCTGGCCGCTGATGGCCGTTACCTGTTCGTCGCCAACTATTCGGTGCTGGAAGACCCGGGCGGCAGCCTGGCCGTGCTGCCGGTTGACGCCAACGGCAAGCTGTCGGCGCCGGTGCAGTTGAGCGGGCACCCGGCCAGCCGCGTGAACCCAGAGCGTCAGGCCTCCAACCACGTGCACTCGGTGGTGTCGTCGCCGGATGGCAAGTATGTGTTTGTACAGGACCTTGGCGCCGACAAGGTGTTTGCCTACCACTACGATCCCAAGGCCAACCACGAACTGCCCTTGACCCCGGCCGACCCCGCCTTTGTGCAATTGCCACCGGGCAGCGGCCCGCGTCACCTGTTGTTCAGCGCCGATGGCAAGCATGCCTGGCTGACCACTGAAATGAGCGCTCAGGTGGCTGTGTTCGATTACAACGACGGCAAGCTCAGCCAGACCCAGTTGGTCGATTTTGCCGCCGGGCAGCCGGTTTCCGACAAGGCCGGTGCGGCCGTACACGCCTCAAGCGACGGCAAATTCCTGTACGTGAGCAACCGTGGCACGGCCAACCAGGTGCTGGTGTTCAGCATCGACCCGGCCACCGCGCACCTCAAGGAACTGCAGCGCCGTTCGGTAGAAGGTGACCACCCGCGCGAGTTCAGCCTGGACCCGAGCGGCAAGTTTTTGCTGATCGCCAACCAGAAAAGCAATGAAATCGTGGTGGTCGAACGCGACCCCAAGACCGGCCTGCTGGGTAAAACCGTGCAGAAACAGTCGATCGATGCGCCCAGCGACCTCAAGTTCCTGGTGCGTCAATAAGCCACAGGCCCCGCAGTGCGGGGCCTGACCCTTTGTATTAATTCTATTAATAGCGGCTACTGTTTCAAAGCATTTCTAAGGTTTAACCCTCGGGCGTAAGTTTGGTTCCAAGGCCTTCCCTGGCCACCTAACCAAACGAATACAAGGGTTACCGCCATGAACTTGAACCTCTTCTCCATCATCGCTGCTTCCGCTGTTTCCGCCACCGTGGCATTGCCTGCGGCCGCCAGCGTGGAAGTCACCGGCAAAAAATCCACCACCACCGCCTACACCCAGAAATACCTGCAACAAAGCGCCAACTTCTATGCCGCACTGGATCACAAAGCCCAGCACTGAGCTTGAGCCAAGCGACGGTCAAATGTGGGAGCTAGCTTGCCTGCGATGAAATCGATGCGGTGGATCAGTTACACCGAGTCGTCGGCATCGCAGGCAAGCCAGCTCCCACATTTGATTGTGTGGACCTCAGGGTTTTGCCATGACCGCCACAAACAGCGGCGATTCCAGAAAGCGCTGTAGCCAGGTCTGTAACCGGTGATACGGGGTACAAGCAAACCACTCGCGGTCGACATGCGCAAACTGACGCACAAACGGCGCCAGTGCCATATCGGCCAGGCTCAAATGCTCGGCCAGCAAGTAATCATTCCCCGCCAGCAACGCTTCCAGCTTCTGCAAAAACACCTCGCCCTCGGCCCGATAATGTTCCATCGGCTGCTCGGGGTAGCGCTCGGCGTACTTGTATCGATTCAAATGATATTTGAACACCTGGTCGTTCTCAGCGATCAGTTCCTGAACCCTCGGGTCGCCCTGTAGCAACCAATCATCAGGATCGTGCTGCGCCAGCGCCCAATGCATGATGTCCAGGCTTTCCTCGATCACCTGGCCGCCCACGCAAAGCACCGGCACCGTGCCCTTGGGCGACAGTGCCAGCATCTCGGCCGGCTTGGCCTTGAGGCTCACTTCGATGATCTGCACGGGCAGGCCCGAATAGCGCACGGCCAGGCGCGCCCGCATCGCGTAGGGGCAGCGCCGAAACGAATACAGCAGCGCCTCGCTCACTTGACCTCCAGCGTGCTCAAACCATTGCCCTGGCGCTTGACCTGGATCTGCACCGGGATGCGCTCATGCATTTCCTGTACGTGGGAGATCACTGCCACCTTGCGGCCCTGGGCTTGCAAGCCGTCCAGCGCGTCCATCGCCAATTGCAGCGATTCGGGGTCCAGGCTGCCAAAACCTTCGTCGATAAACAGCGACTCGATCTTCAAGGTGCTGGACGCCATCGACGCCAGCCCCAACGCCAACGCCAGCGACACCAGGAACGTCTCGCCACCCGACAGCGAATGCACCGAGCGCAATTCGTCGCCCATCTCTGTGTCCATCACCAACAGCCCCAACATGCTGCCGCCGCGCTTGAGGCGATAGCGGCGCACCAGTTGGCGCAACTGCACGTTGGCGTGGTGTACCAGCAAGTCGAGGTTGTAGGCCTGGGCGATCTTGCGGAACGTGTCGCCGGTGGCCGAGCCGATCAGCGCATTCAGGCGTGCCCAGCGCTGCCACTCGTCATAAGCCTTGGCGATATGCTCGCCCAGGACATGGTTGGCGTCCTGGCGACGTTGGTCTTCGGACTGACGCGCACGCAATTCGGCGCAGCGGCTGTCGCCCTCGGCCAATTGCTGATTAAGCGCGGCGAGACTGCTGTCCAGCTGTTCGGCGTCCAGGTTGCCATTGTGCAAGGCCTGGTGTTCGGCCAGGCGCTGTTCGCGCTCCTGCAACAACACCTTGGCTTGCTCGACGGCTTTTTCGCTGTGCTGCAACTGCTGGCGCAAGGCGCTGACTTGGCTGTCATCAAAGGCCAGCAAACGCGTAAGACCGTCGTTATCCAGTTGCGGGTGCAGCGCGCGCCATTCGCCCAGGCGCGCATCGAGGGTCTGCTGCTCGGCGGTCAGCGCCTGTACGCGTTCCTGCTGGGCCTTGAGGTCGGCAGCCAATTGGATCAGGGCATCGCGCAGCTCTTGCAGCTGTTGGTTGGCGTCTGTCTCGCTTCGGCGAGCTTGCGCCACGGCCTCATCCAGCCGGTGTTGCCACTGTTGGGCACTGGTGTGCTCGCCGAGCAAGGCGGTGAGTATTGCCTGGGCGGCCTGTTGCTGGGTGGTCAGCTCGGTGACTTGCTGTTGCAAGGCTTCCACCTGCTGCTGGCGATGCTGCTGATGGGTCTGCTCTTTTTCGATGGCCTGCTGGCGTTCTTGCTGTTCAGCCAACTCATCACGCTGATGGCCCAGCTGTTCCAGGCGCTGGCTGACGTGCTGGTCCAGCTGCATAAAGGTCGCTGCCGGTTCACGGCGCAAACCGTCGAGGGTGTCGGCCGGTAGCAGGCCGGCGAAGGCCTGCAGTTCTTCGTCCAGGCGCTCACGGTCATTGGACAGTTCGCGTTGCTGGTCCACCAGCAGCTGGCGGGCTTGCTGGCTGGCGTCCTGGGCCGCTTGCAGTTGTTGCTGCAAGCGCCCGGCATTTTGTTGCAGGTTGAGCAGGGCGCCTTGGCGTTGCTCATCCTGGGCGATGCTTTGCGTGAGTTGCGCCAACTGCTGGGCCAGCCAGGCGCTGCGCTGGGTGGCGTCCTGATTAAACAGCGAGGCCGACAATGGATGTGCTTGCAAGCTGGGGGCCAGGCCCTGTTGTTGTGTCGCCAACAGCTCTTGCTGTTGCAGGAACTCCTTTTGCTGGGCGATCAAGCCGCCCACTTCGCCACGCAGCTCGGTGAGTTTTTCCTTCAGCGTATCGACGGCCTTCTGCGCCGTGGCTTCTTCGGTTTCATCATGGCGGCCAAGGCTTTGCAGCAAGGCTTCGGGCTGATGGTACGGATGCTCATGGCTGCCGCACACAGGGCACGGCTGGTCGTCCTGCAACTGCTCGCGCAACTCTTCGACACTGGCACTGCGCGCCAACCGCTGGCGTTCCAGCAGTTGCTTGGTCACCGACAGGGTTTGCTCGGCCACCGTGAGTTCGGCCTTGGTTTGCAGGCCGGTGTGGTTCAACTGTTCGCGCTGTTGCTGGGCGTCTGCGAGTTTTTGCGTCAGCGCGGCGCTCTGTATATCCAGCTGCTGCTGGCTGTCCCACAAGCGCGTAAGGTCTTCGAAGGCGCGTTGCTGCTTGCGATTGTCCTGCAGCAGGCTTGCGAGCAATTGGACCTGCTCGGCGACGGCGTGCGGTTCGGCGCCGGCTTCCTGGTACAGCAGGTCCAACGCCTCGCGCTGCTGGGTGAATTTTTCGGCAGCGGTGGCGGCTTTGTGTTCAAGCTGCGGCAGTTCGGCCTGGCCCTTGTTCAGGCGGTTGCCGATCAGCATCAGTTGTTGCAGGCGGTCGCGATAGGCGGTCCAAGCGTCGCTGAGCGGTGCAAAGGCAGCGCTGCGCTCAAGCTCAGCGGCCAGGCGTTGCAGGCGTCCGGCAACCTGGGCCTGTTTCTCCAGCAAGCCATTGAGCAACGACTGCCCTTCGGCGCAGGCGGTTTCCTGTTGTTGCTTGTCGTCACTGCGTTTGGCCAGGTCTTTGCTCAGATGGGTGAGGGTGCTCTGCTGTTCGAACGCCTGGCGCAGCAAGGGCACGGCGTCGGCCTGGTGTTTCAAGGCGTCAGCCAAGGCGACCTGGGCGGCGGCCTGCTGTTGTTGCGCCTGCTCCTGGCGTGCTTGCAGCGCGGTTTGCTGCTCGATGTGCTGTTGAATCTGCGCCGCCAGCGGGGTGAGCAGGGTGTCGAGTTCAGCCAGCCGCGCGAACTGATGGCGTTGTGGCGCTAACTGCTCCAGGCGGCTCAGGTCCTGACGCTGTTGGCCTTGGCTGTCCCAGAGCTGTTGGGCTTGCTGCAATTGTTCGGTGGCACTGAGCTGGCGCTCCTGCCACTCACGTAGCTCCTTGAGCCAGGTGTGTTGCAGCTCCAACTGCTTGAGTTGCGCCTGCTGGGTCTTGAGGTGCTGCTGCGCCTCGGCCAACTGCTGGTCAAGTTCGGCGCGGGCCTCAGGCGCCAGCGGCACCAGGCCGGTGGCCTGGTCTTGCAGCTGTTTATGCGCGTCCCTGGCATCCTTGGCCTTGTCGAAAGCGCGGCGGCCGAGCTGGGTATACAGCGCGGTGTCGGTGAGCTTTTCCAGCAGTTCGCTGCGCTCATTGTCGTTGGCCTTGAGGAACGCGCTGAACTCACTTTGCGCCAGCAATACGGCACGGGTGAACTGCTCGAAATTCAAGCCCAGGGCCAGTTCCAGCTGGGTCTTGTATTCGGTTTTCTGGCTGGCCAGCAGTTGGTCGCTGTCCAGGTCAATCAGGCTTTGGCGGCTGTTCTGCAACTTGCCACTGGCCTTGTCGCGGGCGCGGTTGGCTTCCCAGCGGGCGCGGTAACGGCGGCCGTTGACGCCGACAAAATCCACCTCGGCATACCCGCCGCCGGTGCCGCGGCGAATCAGCGTGCGTGGGTCGCCGATGGAGATATCGCTGTCGGCATCCGGCATTTTGGCCTGGCCGGTATCGCCCAAACGTGGCACGGCGCCAAACAGTGCCAGGCACAAGGCATCGAGCAGGGTACTTTTACCCGCGCCGGTTGGGCCGGTAATCGCGAACAGCCCGGCGCTGGCCAGGGGCTCGGCAGTAAAGTCGATCTCGAACGGGCCAGCCAGGGAGGCGAGGTTTTTCAGGCGGATGGCGAGGATCTTCATGGCTGTTCGCCCTCCTGTTGCACTTCTTGAAGCAGCACGGCGAAATCCTTCATGGTCTGTTCATCCACCTCACTGCCGTAGTTGTCGTGCCAGGCGCGGCTGAACAGTTCCTGGGGCGTGAGCTGGTCAAGTTCGACCAGACCGGCTTCGTCCGTGTCGTCGCTGCCGCGTTTGCCTGCGTATTCGGCGGCGATGCGCACCAGGCGCACGGCCTTGCCTTGCAGGGCAGTCTCGATTTGCTGGCGCAGGTCCGGCTGCGGCTCGTCGAGGCGCACGCGTACCTCCAGCCAGGGGTGGCGCTGGGTTTCGGCGAGCAGGTCGATGTCGGGCAGGTCGGCGAGCTGTGCGAGGATATCCGCCAGCGGCGCAGCGTCCAGGCGTTGCAGGTTGACCGAGCGTGGGATCAGGCGTGGCTCGACGCCCACCAGGCGTTGGCCCTGGAAGGTCACATCGAGAATCTGGTGCTTGTAGCCGATTTCGGAAAACGACAAGGGAATGGGCGAGCCGCTGTAGCGAATGCGCTCTTCGCCGTTGACCTGCTGCGGCTTGTGCAAATGGCCCAGCGCCGCATAACTCACACTGGCATCGAACAGGCTGGCAGGCAGTGCTTCGGCATTACCAATGATCAGGCTGCGTTCGGAGTCTTCCGACACCGAACCACCGGCCATGTGCGCATGGCTGATGGCAATCAGCGCCTGGCCTTTCTTGCGTTTGGCATTGGCGGCGGCGATCAGCCATTCATGCACCTGGCCAATGCCCCGCAGATAGTCGTCGCCCAAGTGCGCACCCGTGACTTCCGCCGGTCGCAAAAACGGCAGCGCCAGGCACCAGGCGGCGATCTTGCCTTTGGCGTCGGGCAGCGGGATCAGCAGGCGCTCGGCGTCCAATTGGCCGTCGTCCAGCCACAGCACGCGGCCCAATGCATGGGTGCGCAAACGGCGCATCAACGGCGCGGGCAGCTCGATCCGCGAGCCGGAATCGTGGTTGCCGGCGATCATCACAATGGTCAGCTTGGGGTTTTGTTCGTGGGCGCTGATGATGAAGTCGTACAGGCGCTCCTGTGCCTTGAGCGGCGGGTTGACCGTGTCGAAGATATCGCCGGCGATCAGCAGCGCATCCGGCTGCTCGGCTTTTAATTGGCCCAGCAGCCAGTCGAGAAAACAGGCGTGTTCGAAGTCGCGTTCCTGGCCGTGCAGGTTTTGGCCAAGGTGCCAGTCGGAGGTGTGGAACAGACGCAAGGCGAACTCCGTTAAATACAAGAGGTGAATGGCCGCCGTGAACAGAGAAGGGCGGTGAAAAAGAAGGGAGTTTACCTGTAAAAACCGCTGGTATGCGGGCTTGTCGGGGGGAGACCGGGGAATCTACGCAACACCACAGTGGAAACATTTGCCGACGAATGCAGCCCCATTCGGTGATCCCTGTAAGGGAACCAGAGTTCTGACATGCGTTAATTAAGAATGACCTCCCGAATTCTGCGAGGCATCTTTTTCCTTTTGGAGTCACTACACAATGTCTCTGGGTAATATTGATCAGCACGAACATGAACGACGGGGCTTTAGCGCAGGGGAACTCTTTCCAATCTATGTGCCAACGCCTGTGCGCGGCCCCATCGACCCGCTGCGCGGCGAGAAAAATCAGCATGTTGTCCCGAAGGAAAATCTCCAGCGCCCCCAGGGCGATACTCGATCCGCTGAGCAAATCATTAATGACAACCCCATACTCAAATGGCTGGACAGCCAACGAGGAATACGTCGTGACTGGGTCGGTAAAGTGAACGGCAAAATAGTGGTGAGACAACCCGTGCGTGAAAATAATATTTACTTTGAAATGGCCTATAGGCAATTGGGCGATTGGACCTCCAGTAACCCTTACCCCCAGTCTAGAGCGGATGCGGCCTACAACGCGGCCAGAGTACTTAACTGGATTGATGCGTCTCTGAGTGCAGCAGGCAAAACTCGCGGTGAGGATGCAAACAACGGTGTACTCGAAGGGTTCACCGGCAGCGGCTATGCGGTGGCCGAAACACCGGCAAGCATGTGGCAAGCCTTCACCCAGGAGGGGTATGGCGCTCTCAGCGATAAGCAATGGCTGGCTTCCCGCGAAGATGCGCCGCATAAGGTCGGCCCACAGCCGTTCTGGAGCAACGAATACTTATTGCGGCACATCGCCTATCACTTGCGCGAGTTTGCCGCCGGTAAAAACGACCGTTTTGTGAATATTCATGAGTTGAAAGAAGCCGCCGGCATGGTGCCCAGCACCCGGACTTTTTCGGCACAGGCACAAGAGAGCGCTTTGGAACTTCTGGCCCGCCCGGAGTTGCTGCTGGCGCTGGATATCGGGATTGGCGACGATGGGCCAGGTAAGCAGGACGGCCGGTTCGATATTGAAAACATCGCCTATGTCTACAAGCGCAGTCGCGCAAAGACCTGACGTTCACGCGTAGACGCTGACCAGTGGGAGCAGGCAAGCCAGCTCCCACACAAGCCAGTTCCGGCAGAGGGTTACGCGGCGTTCATGCACTCCAGCGCGCGGTCGGCAAGGGTTTTGGCCTGGTTGACCAAGTGCTCGGTGGCGCCGGCCATGTGCTGTTCATCACCGCTCAGCGCCTGGCGGGTGGCCGCTGCGGTGGCGGCTGCACAGCGCAGCAAGTCGCAGATTTGGGCGAGCGCGTCTTCGAAGCTGAGGTCCTGATGCACGGCGAAGGATGGCGGTAGGGTGGGTTGCAGGTAGTGGCTCAGGGCGCGTTCGAAGATTTTACGGTCGGGGGTGAAACGGGGTGGGTCTGGGACGATTTTGGTCATGAATGAAACTCCTAAAAGGTTGGGAGCCATTCTTTTGCAGATCTCACTCGACAAAAGGTGGCAGCTATGTGCGGGGTGAGATAACCGGTCAGGAGCACCCGGCCAGACCTAGGTCTGCCCGCACACAGCCGCCATAGAGCATGTTGCTCGCGGTTGTGGCACTTGGCACTCCGTTCACAGGATCTCACTCCCGATCGCTGATATGCAGCGACGGAGCGAAGGCTAGCCAGTGAAGTGAGCAGGCGCAAGGCCAAAGGATTGTCTAGGAAACTTCCCGCAAATTAAAGGGATATGGACTGCTGGCCTTTAACAATGCATGTCACCCAGGCAACACCCATCATCTGTGGGAGCTGGCTTGCCTGCGATGCAGACACCTCGGTATTTCAGCAACACGAAGCCTGTGGCAAGTGTGCTGTTGTGGCGAGCAGGCTTGCCCTGCGTTGGGCCGCGAAGCAGCCCCAAACCCAGACACTGAGTTCTTTCAGGAAAATTGCAGTGCCTTTACTGGGGCCGCTTCGCGGCCCAACGCAGGACAAGCCTGCTCGCCACAGGAGAAAGCGGCATACCTATGGCCATCGCAGGCAAGCCAGCTCCCACATGGGTTTTGTGCTGTCAGGTAGAGAGAGATTTACTTGGGATACAACGGCGGCAAGCTGGTGGTGTCCGTTGCCGGGTCTTGCGCACGCTCGACCATCGGAATTGCTTTGACCGCACGCCATAAATCTTCACCCAGCCAGTATTGGCCGCTCTCGCTGTACAGCGCGCCGTTCAACCCATCCAAGGCATCCGACAGCGGCACGAACCGCGCCGCCATGTCGGCCAGGGTTTCCGGTTGTTGCCGCGCCCAGGCGTCGAGTGCCTGGCGCGTGGCTTGCGGGTCGTTGGCCTGGGTGGCGCGCTTGAGGTCGTCCAACAGCGAGCGCGGGCTCGGGCCGGTTTGTACGGCGCGTTGCACGGCGGGTTGGCGACGTGCGCGCCACCACAGGCCAAAACCCAACAGCGTGGTGCAGGCAAGTATCAAGGTGCTCAGTTGCCACAGCCACAGGCGGCTATCGTCCGGTGCGGTAATGACCGTTGGTGTGGCGGGCGTGTCCACCACCAGGCTTGGGTTGGTCGCCACTTGCAGCGTGCGCGCGGGCAGGCTGGTGCGTTCCAGGTGATCTTCGTGGGTGTTCCACCACACCACTTCCACGGCGGGCAACTCCACGGCACCGGCGCGGGTTGGCACCAGGGCTTCGCGGTCCTCACGGCTGCCGATCAGGCCACGGTCGCTGTTTTGGTTGCCGAGCACCGGCTGGTCCGGGTAGCGGCGCAGGCCATTGATGTCGCTGCTGGGCAGGGCCGGCAATTGGGCGCTGGACAGGCCTTCGGCCTTGACCGTGAGGCTGCGGGTCAGGGAGTCGCCCACTTGAACGTGATCAGGCTCGGGGTTCCAGACTTCGCTCAGGGTCAGGCTGCGCGCGGGCAGCCAGGCGGCGTCGGCGGGGTAGAACTCCGGCTTGGGCTTGACGGTCAGCGGCAATTGGGCAGAGCTTACGTGAATCAACTTGCCCGGTTTGGTGCCCTGCAGCGTGTTCTCTTGGGGCGGGCGCGATTCCACCAAGGTGGCGCTGAAAGTCTGCGCCGGAATCACCAAGGCACCGCTGTGCTGCGGGTAAATCGCATAGCGGGTTTCGATTACGCCGTGGCGAATGCTGTTGATGACCTTCTCGTAAGTGCGCGACTCGCCCAATTGTTCAATGCGCGCATCGGGGATTTGCAACGGCGTGAGGCTGCTGTCGTCATACAGCGACACCGAGTGGTACACGCGCACGGTCAACAGCACCTGGGCCTGAACGTACACACTGCTCTGGTCCAGATTGGCTTCGATAAACACCGGGGCCAGTTCGGCACTGGTGTTCTGGCTGGCGGTTTCCAGCACTTGCAGGCTGATCGGCTGGGTCTTGAGTTCGCCCACTTGCAGCGGCGGAATCACCACGGTGCCGTTTTCCTTGGGCAGCAACGTGATGATCCAGCGCGTGGTGGCGTGGTTATCGCCGCCCAAGGTAGTCAGTTGGTTGATCTGGCGCGTGCCGCTGACTTCAAACTGCGCATCCAGGGGTGACAAGTCGGGTTTGCCGAACTGGGTGACGTCGCTGGATTCCACTGTCAACTCCACCGTTTCCCCGGAATTGACGCGGCTGCGGTCGACACTCGCCACCAGGTTGGCCGCCTGGGCGTGGCTTGCCGACAGGGCGAGCAGGAGCAGAAGGGTGGTGCGGCGGCTCATCGAGTCTTGTCCTGATGTTGTTGCTGTTCGTACCAGAATTTACGTCGCAGCAGTTCGCCGGGGTTGTCCGGGATCTGCTGCAGCCATTGCTCCAGCGCCTGGCGGTGCTCGCCATCGAGGCTGGCATCGGCGGGGCGCAAGGGCGGGGTGGTGGTGTGTTCGTCCCCTAGCTCGCTGCCCGGTACGTCGTTGCCGCCGGCTTTGGGCGTGGCGCCCGTCTGGTTATCGCCGGCACTGGCCTGGCCTTGGCCTTGGGGTGATTGCTCGCCCCCCGTGGCACTTTGGCCGCTGCTGCCCGGTTGCGCAGTTTGGCCGGGTTGGGTGGTTTCGTCATCCTCATTTTTGACAGGCTTGGCCGGCTCGGGCTGGGCTTTTTCCTGGATCAGGGTTTCGACCAGCGCTTTGTTTTTCAGCGCCGGTTGCAGGTCGGGCTGGGCTTCGAGTGCTTGCTCATAAGCGTCGATGGCGGCTTCCAGTTCGCCGGATTTGGCCAGCGCATTCCCGCGATTGTAGTGGGAATACGCGTCATTGCCTTGGGCAAAACGCTTGATCGCCTCGGCGTAGTTGCCCGCCTCATACAGTGCCACGCCTTGCCATTGCGGGTCTTCGAAGTGTTTGGCGGCCTCGTTGGGGCGTTGTTTCTTCAGCAGATATTGGCCTTGCTGGTCGGGTCGCAGCCACAGGTCCTGAAGTTCAAAGGCATAGCTGGGCTGCGGCGCACCAAGTAACAGTAACGGCACGCAGAACAGCCAGCCGCGACGCCCGGCGCAGGCGGCGAGCAACAATAACGGTAGCAGCAGCCAGTAACCCTGGTCGGCCCAGGTGTCGAGGTGCAGCAGTTGGCCGTCGTTGCGCAGGGCCTGCGGGCCATCGAGCAGGTTGAGCTGGCGCAGGTCTTTGTCATCCAGGCGCGCGGCGCGGTAGCGGCCACCCATTTCACTGGCAAACGCCTTGAGCGTCGGGCCGTCCAGGCGCGGCACCAGAATGGCGCCCTGGTCATCCTT
Organism: Pseudomonas sp. 2995-3; assembly: GCF_002742565.1. Lineage (NCBI taxonomy): Bacteria > Pseudomonadati > Pseudomonadota > Gammaproteobacteria > Pseudomonadales > Pseudomonadaceae > Pseudomonas > Pseudomonas sp. 2995-3. Next base: position 189,199 of record NZ_LJSB01000194.1, read on the forward strand.
AAGGAACTCACCGCTTTCCTGAGTCACCGGCGTGCCTTCGCGGCTGCCGATGCCGAGGATCGACAAGCTGGGGGCCTGGGCGCTCTGCAACTGCAGGCGAATGCCTTGACGCTCCTGTTTCGACAGCGACGAGCCGACCAGCAACAGGCGCCCCTGGCCGAGACCGGCTTGCTTGAGCAAACCCAGGGCTTTTTCCACCGCCAGATCGGCGCGATGGCCGGGCTCGGGCATGATCGAGGGACGCAGGGCTTCGAGCAGGTTGCGGCTGGTGGCCAGATCATCCGACAGCGGCACCAGCGTATGGGCGCTGCCGGCATACACGACGATGGCGGTGGGCGCGTTGTCGCGTGCCTGCAGCAAGTCATAGAGCTTGCGCCGCGCCTGCTCTAAACGATTGGGCGGGCTGTCGGTGGCGAGCATTTCCGGGGTCAGCTCCAACAGCACCACCACCGGGTCGGCCGGTTTCTGGCTGTTCTGTTCAACCCTTTGCCAACTGGGGCCAAGCAATGCCAGCACGGCCAGCAGCCAGGCGATGCCCAACACCACCCAGGGCGATTTACTTTCGCGGCCATTGCCGCCACTGAGCAGCACCGCATGAAACGCCGGCGGCAAAATCATTTGCCAGCGCCCGGCGCGCTTTTGTCGGTGCCACAGCTGCCACAGCAGCCAGCCGAGCAACGGCAGCAGCAGCAACCACCAAGGGCGAAACCAGTGTGGCCACAGGTCGATCATCGACGCCTCCGCAAGCGCAGGCGTTTAAGGCGTTGGCGCCATTGCGGGTGCTGTTGCAGGAAAATGCCCTTGGTCGAGAGTTTGTTGAAGGTGCGTTGCAAGGGGTTATTGGGCCAGCGTTCTTGAACCACCAGCAACATGCTCAGGATCAACGCCAGCGCCAGCGGTGCGCTGTACAGCGCCTGGGCCGGGCGTGCCTGGGTCGGCTGTTGCGCGACGGGCTCAAGCTGGTCCAGGGTTTGTTTGATTTTTTGCAGCTCGTCGCCGTCGCGGGCGCGGAAGTAGCGGCCACCGGTGGCGTCCGCGATGGCCTTCAAGGCCGGTTCATCCAGGTCCAGGCTCGGGTTGACGCCCAGGATGCCCAACGAACCGGTTTGCTCGGGGTCGGCGCCGATGCCGATCGGGTAGATTTTCACGCCTTCTTCGGCCGCCAGGCGCGCGGCGGTCAGCGGGTCGATCTGCCCGGCATTGTTGGCGCCATCGGTGACCAGGATCAGCACACGGCTTTGCGCCGGGCGCTGGCGCAGGCGTTTCAAGGCCAGGCCAATCGCATCGCCGATGGCGGTGTTTTTGCCGGCGATGCCGATACGTGCTTCATCCAGCCAGGTGCGCACGGTGCGCCGGTCGAAGGTCAGCGGGGCTTGCAGGTAAGCCTGGCTGCCAAACAGGATCAGGCCCACGCGGTCGCCTTCACGGCTTTCCAGGAAGTCGCCGAGCAAATGCTGCACCAGGCTCAGGCGGCTGACGTCATCGTCCTGCCAGTGCATGTCAGGGAAATCCATGGAGCCGGACACATCCACGGCCACCAGCAAGTCACGGCCGCTGGCGGCAATGGGCAGCGGTTCGCCAAGCCATTCCGGGCGCGCGGCGGCGGTCAGCAGCAGCAGCCACAGCACCACGAACGGCGCTTGCTGGCGCCAGCCGGGCAGGTTGACCCGCGCACGGCGGCGCGCCAGGCCCTCAAGGTCGGCCAGGTAGCTGACCTTCAGCGCGGGTTCGCCGCTGTCGGCCACTGGCAGGATGAAGCGCATCAACCACGGCAAGGGCAACAGGGCGAAGATCCACGGCCAGGCGAACTCAAACATGTTTGCGAATCCAGGTATCGACCGCTTGGGTCAGGCCGGCGATGGCCTTGTCGTCGAGTTTGCATTCGGGTTTGTAGGCGCCTTCGACCAGCACCATCCAGCGTGTAAGCCCGGCGGCGGGGCAACGGTTGTCGAGGAACGCCAGCCATTTGCGCCCGTTTAATGTGTGGCTCTGGCTGTAGGGGTAGTCGTTGCGGCACAGGCGCTTGAGCAGGCCATTGAGCTGCTGCAGCCAGGCACCGGCGGGCGCGCCGTCGTAGGGTTTGGGCATCAGCGCAAGTTCGGCCAGGGCGGCGATGCGCAGCGGGTCCAACGGTTGTTCGGCGCGGGCCACGGGGCGTCGGGTGGGCAGGAAACGGCGCAACCACCATAGGCCCCAGCCCAGCAGCGGGATCACCAGCAGCAGCAGCCACCAACCCGGCGCAGGCGGCCAGAACCCGATGGCCGGCGGGGCGATCAGTGGCTGCAGTTGGTCGAGGCTGCTCATTGCTTTTTAACCGGGCGTTGCGGGTTGAGGTATTCGCGCAATTGCTCGACCATCTCGCTTTGGGTGCTCAGGGGCATCAATAGAATGCGCAGCTTCTGTGCCAGCAGTTCCCAGCGCGCAATGCGTTCCTCAGCCTGGGCTTTATAGGCCTGGCGCAAATCGAAATTCAGCGTGTCCAGTTCCAATTGCGCGCCACGTTCAGCGAAACGCAGCAGCCCGGCGGCGGGCAGGGCGTGGTCCAGTGGGTCGGAGATCGGCAACAATAACAGGTCGCAATGGCGTGACAGCAGGCTCAGCTGTTGCTCGGCGCCTTCGGTCAACGCGCGTTCATCGCAGATCACAATCACCAGGCTGCCCGGGCGCAACACTTCGCGGCCACGGCGCAGCGCCATGCCCAACGCGTCGGCTTCGGGGCGGCTTTCGGTATTCAGGCTCTGGTTCACGCGCACCAGGCGGTTAAGCAATTGCAGCAGGCTTTGTTTACTGCGCCGGGGCTTGATTTCGTAGTGCTCGCTGTCGCCGAAGACCAACCCGCCGACGCGGTCGTTGTGCCCCAGCGCTGCCCAGCCGATCAAGCTGGCGGCTTGGGCGGCGAGTACCGATTTGAACATTTGCCCGGAGCCGAAGAACAGCCGACAGCTTTGCTCAACCATGATGAAAATCGGCCGTTCACGTTCTTCATGGAACAGCTTGGTGTGCGGCTCCTGGGTGCGGGCCGTCACGCGCCAGTCGATGGTGCGCACATCGTCGCCAGCCTGGTACACGCGAACTTGGTCGAAGTCGACACCGCGCCCACGCAGTTTGGAGTGGTGCAGGCCAATCAGCGGGCTGCGCTGGCTTGGCGTGGAAAACAGCTGCACTTCGCGCACGCGGTGGCGCATCTCAATCAATTCGCTGAGCGTGACGCGGATTCCATCGCCGGCATTCATGGGGTTCAAGCGACGGCAACGACGTCGAGAATGCGTTGCACCACGCGGTCCTGGTCAATGCCGGCCGCTTCGGCCTCGAACGACAGGATGATGCGGTGACGCAGCACATCAAACAGTACTGCCTGGATATCTTCCGGGCTGACAAAGTCGCGCCCGGCCAGCCACGCATGGGCGCGGGCGCAGCGGTCGAGGGCGATGGAGCCGCGCGGGCTGGCGCCATAGGCGATCCACTCGGCCATTTCAGGATCGAACTTGGCCGGGGTGCGCGTGGCCATGACCAGTTGCACCAGGTATTCCTCCACCGCATCGGCCATGTACAGGCCGAGGATTTCCTTGCGCGCGGCAAAAATCGCCTGCTGGCTCACGCGGCGCTCGGGCTTGGTTTCGCCATTGAGCGCCTCGCCACGGGCTTGCTGCAGGATGCGTCGTTCGACCGCCGCGTCCGGGAAACCGATTTTGACGTGCATCAAGAAGCGATCTAGCTGGGCCTCGGGCAGTGGGTAAGTGCCTTCCTGCTCAATGGGGTTTTGCGTGGCCATGACCAAAAACAGCGGCGACAGGTCGTAGGTGCTGCGACCCACACTGACCTGGCGCTCGGCCATGGCTTCGAGCAATGCCGACTGCACCTTGGCTGGCGCGCGGTTGATTTCGTCCGCCAGTACCAGGTTGTGAAAGATCGGGCCTTGCTGGAACACGAAGCTGCCGGTTTCCGGGCGATAGATCTCGGTGCCGGTGATGTCGGCCGGCAACAGGTCGGGGGTGAACTGGATACGATGGAACTGCGCTTCAATGCCTTCGGCCAGCTCTTTGATGGCCTTGGTCTTGGCCAGGCCCGGTGCGCCTTCTACCAGCATATGGCCGTCGGCGAGCAGGGCGATCAGCAGGCGATCGATGAGTTTTTCCTGGCCGAGAATCTGCGTAGAAAGAAAGGTTCGCAGCGCAAGCAGCGCTTCACGATGTTCCATCGATGACGGTTCCTGGAGAGATGAGCCCCAACGTCGAAAAAAACCGCCGGGCCTGGGGCGTCTACTTTAATGCATCGCAGGGTGTAGCGACTAACGGCGCGGCGGGTATTTTTAGCAAAACTTGTAGGATTTTTGTGTGGAAAGCACAAATTCCACTGAGGGTCGCTCGGCCCCTGTGGGAGCTGGCTTGCCTGCGATGGCATCAACTGGAGTGACCTGATACACCGAGGTGCCTGCATCGCAGGCAAGCCAGCTTCCACATTTGATCCTTGGAACAGCCTAAATCCGGCTAAAGGTGCCGGTGCCCTTGAGGATGTTCTGCAAGGTTTCTTCCACTTCAGCCATATCCGACGCGGCGGTGGTGTGGTTGATCCGCAAGTGGTCCTTGCCGCCCAGTGCATCGGCATCACCCGCCGCCAGTTCAATCACCAGCGTGGTGTCACTCAAGGTCACTTTCAGCCCATCCAGGGTTGACGGTTCGTAATCCCAGGTCAGCTCAACCTCATCTTCGTCCGGGTAACGGCTGAGCATGAACATTTCGCCATTATTGCCGTGGCAGCACAGCATGGCCATGTTGTCTTCTTCTTCGTCACAGGGTGTGGCGATCAGGTGGGGAGTGGTCAGTTGCATGGGCAGTCCTCTAAAAGCAGCGTACTTGAACGACGGGCGGCTAATTTTGCCATCGTACAAACGTTTACGCTGCTCTTAAGTGGATGGGACTGCCCCTGCCACTACGGGTATCGCACTTGCAGTGGGTTATTTCGCCAAAATAGTGGCCTTTAACACTGTTTTGATCGGCCCGGTGATGGGCTCTGAAGCCTTGCCAGCCCCCGCAGTCAGTATTGGCTTGAGCGCATTGAATACACCGAACGTAATCCTGTCATCGGCGTTTGCGCGGTCGTTGGCGTTGTCGTGAATGCCCACGCCCACTTCCAGCAATCCGGAGCCCACACTCAGCGCCGTCAGCAAGATGCCCACGGGGGGCAGTGCCAAGCCAATGGGGGTTGCAAGCAGAAGCGCTCCATCCAACCATTTTTTTGCCTTAAGAATTGTTTGCTTGTTGTGGTCTGTGTTCAGCACGAACTCCTGGCTGGTACTGGCTTTCATGCTTTTTTCTGTGCGCTCTTGAACCTCGCTGAAGGGGTCGCCCGTGATCTTTTTGCCATCAAATACGCCACCCTCTTCCCAAAAGCCTTGCCGTTCCAGGAAGTCCACAGCGCCTGGCTCTTTGATGTGCTGTCGAATCAGCTCCAATCGCGCATCGAAGCCTTTTTTAAATAATGAAGACGAAGCATCTTTTGGGGAGAAATGTTTTTTGAAAGCGGCGGCTTTATCTTCGTCAATCAATTGGGTAGCCAGCCATTTATTCATTGCTTGGGGCGAATCGAACGAGTGGATGGGGGACGAATTGCCTGGAATGTATAGAAGCGTTTTCTGAGTAGTGACGTCTCTGGTATAGAAAATGTCAGTGGAGTGGAAGCCATTGAAACTCAGAAATTTGGTCTCCAGGCTTGCGTCTGGCGTGTGCGGTTTAACCAGTGTTTCCAGCCCTGCATCCAGATAAGTCTGGTTGGCGGGTACACCGACGAGGCTCATGGCGATCTTTCGGCCTTCCTCGTCCAGCGAGCGCTCATGATGTTGGGCGTGCGCTGCATTCAGGTAGCTAATTTTGGCAAGTGCGGTATAGGACTCACGGGTTTCAGGCGACCACTTGAAGTTCAGGTACTGGTCGTAGGGTTTTTTATAGGCATGGTCCCAGACCATTTTTTTGAAGTCGGCCGGGGGGATCTGAACATGCTGGCCCGCACCGTAAGTAGTGGGTGCGTCGGGCGAGGGCTCAGTCACAATACCGTGATAATAAGTATTGAAATTGCCCACGAGTGGACGTGGGAAAGTGCCGTCCCAATTGGGCTTTTCCGTGTGGCAGGAATTAGGCTGTATGTCGAAGGGTTCGGTAGGTTGCCCTTTGGGAGCCTCTTGTTTTCCAGTCATCCCCTTGGGCCGTGGCGTGTGTTGAATATTCAGGCATGCCGCATCCGCCAGGGAGATTTTTTGTGTAATGACCGCCTTGTGAGGCGTGGTGTTTTTGTCATAGGCAAAGGTGACCAGAAAGGTTTTTTCCGGATCGACGTCGATCCCCCACTTTTGTTTAATCTGGGCTGCTACATGTTCTGAGGTATGTTGAGTGGCGGACATGAAGGGTTTGTACTTGTCGGCTGCATACCTGTCGAGCGCGTTGTTTCTTTTTAATGGCTCGGAAAAATAAGAGGCTGGCCAGCTATCGTGTTGCACGGCAGGTTGTTCTGGCCGTACGGTCTGCTCGCCCCACTTCAACTCCGGGCGATCCCAGTTTAATTCAGGGAGGGGAGGCTTATTATGGGCTTGGCGCGGTGTTGGGTAAGTGGGAACGCCATTCGGTACATTCGTCGAGGCACTGATAGTACCCTGACTTACAGTTGCAGTTATGCTGGTCATACTAAACGCTCACTTCAATTAATCAGTGGGCCGTCCGTGGTGTGTTTGCGCAATCGATGCTGTGTGCATCGAGTCAGTTCTAATTGGTCGAATGAGCTGTATTCACTCCATTCGAAATGCCTATGGCCTACACAGAAAAAAACTATCGTCTTACTCGCCCAGGTGCAGGGCGCTAGAGAATGTTCAGCGCTGCCTGCGCTTGACCGAATATGTCGCCGTACGGAAAGCAACCGTCTTCCTACACTCGTTAAGCTGCGCAGTGGATGCGCCACCGTCAGGCCGTTGACCTGCCCGTCGTACCGTCACCTGCCAAACGGCGCATCCGATGTGACCTGATCGCCTTGCGCAGCTTCACCCACCTGTCACCTCGATTCGTTATAAGGTTATTGACGAACAGAGCTGACGGTCTCCCCGCAAGGGGATAACACGCGACGCTTCCATCAATAACAAGCCCAAGCGGAGTACCACAGATGGCGTTCTTCACCGCAGCCAGCAAGTCCGACTTCCAGCATCAACTGCAAGCGGCACTGGCGCAGCACATCAGTGAACAGGCACTGCCACAAGTGGCGCTGTTCGCTGAGCAATTCTTCGGCATTATTTCCCTGGACGAACTGACCCAACGTCGCCTTTCCGACCTGGCCGGTTGCACCCTGTCTGCCTGGCGCCTGCTTGAGCGCTTTGATCACACCCAACCGCAAGTGCGGGTCTACAACCCCGATTACGAACGTCATGGCTGGCAGTCGACCCACACCGCGGTCGAAGTACTGCACCATGACCTGCCATTTCTGGTCGACTCGGTACGCACCGAGCTGAATCGCCGTGGCTACAGCATCCACACCCTGCAAACCACCGTGCTCAGCGTGCGTCGCGGCAAAAAAGGCGAGTTGCTGGAAATCCTGCCAAAAGGCACCCAGGGCGAAGGCATTCTGCAAGAATCGCTGATGTACCTGGAAATCGACCGTTGCGCCAATGCCGCCGAACTCAACGTGCTGAGCAAAGAGCTTGAGCAAGTGCTGGGCGAAGTGCGCGTGGCCGTGGCCGATTTCGAACCGATGAAAGCCAAGGTCCAGGACCTGCTGGCCGGTATCGACGCGAGTCAGTTCAGCATCGACGGCGAAGAAAAAGCCGAGATCAAGAGCTTCCTGGAATGGCTGGTGGGCAACCACTTCACCTTCCTTGGCTATGAAGAGTTTGTGGTACGTGACGAGGCGGACGGCGGTCATATCGAATATGACACCGGCTCCTTCCTCGGTCTGACCAAATTGCTGCGTGCCGGCCTCACCGCCGAAGACACGCGCATCGAAGACTACGCCGTGGCTTACCTGCGTGAACCGACCGTGCTGTCGTTCGCCAAGGCCGCGCACCCAAGCCGCGTGCACCGTCCGGCGTACCCGGACTATGTGTCGATCCGTGAGATCAGCGCCGACGGCAAGGTGATCAAGGAACACCGCTTCATGGGCCTCTACACCTCGTCGGTGTACGGCGAAAGCGTGCGAGTGATCCCTTATATCCGCCGTAAAGTCGCGGAAATCGAGCGCCGCTCGGGCTTCCAGGCCAAGGCACACCTGGGCAAAGAGCTGGCCCAGGTGGTTGAAGTCTTGCCGCGTGATGACCTGTTCCAGACCCCGGTCGACGAGCTGTTCAACACCGTGATGTCGATCGTGCAGATCCAGGAGCGCAACAAGATTCGCGTGTTCCTGCGCAAAGACCCGTACGGTCGTTTCTGCTACTGCCTGGCCTACGTGCCGCGCGACATCTATTCCACCGAAGTGCGCCAGAAGATCCAGCAAGTGCTGATGGATCGCCTGAAAGCCTCGGACTGCGAATTCTGGACCTTCTTCTCCGAGTCCGTCCTGGCCCGTGTGCAGCTGATTCTGCGGGTTGACCCGAAGAACCGCCTGGACATCGACCCGCTTCAACTGGAAAAAGAAGTGGTGCAGGCCTGCCGCAGCTGGCAGGACGACTACGCCAGCCTGGTGGTGGAAAGCTTCGGCGAAGCCCAGGGCACCAACGTGCTGGCGGATTTCCCGAAAGGCTTCCCGGCAGGTTACCGCGAGCGTTTTGCTGCGCATTCGGCTGTGGTCGATATGCAGCACCTCAACAGCCTGACCGAAGCCAACCCGTTGGTCATGAGCTTCTATCAGCCGCTGGGCCAGGTCTCCGGCCAGCGAGAGCTGCATTGCAAGCTCTACCACGCCGACACGCCACTGGCGCTGTCCGACGTGCTGCCGATCCTGGAAAACCTCGGCCTGCGCGTGCTGGGCGAGTTCCCGTACCGCCTGCGTCACGCCAATGGCCGTGAGTTCTGGATCCATGATTTTGCGTTCATTGCCGCCGAAGGCGTGAACCTGGATATCCAGCAGCTCAACGACACCCTGCAGGACGCGTTCGTGCACATCGTGCATGGCGATGCCGAAAACGATGCGTTCAACCGTCTGGTACTTACCGCCGGCCTGCCTTGGCGCGACGTGGCGCTGCTGCGTGCTTACGCGCGTTACCTCAAGCAGATCCGCCTGGGCTTCGACCTGGGTTACATCGCCAGCACCCTGAACAACCACACCGACATCGCTCGTGAGTTGACCCGGTTGTTCAAGACCCGCTTCTACCTGGCGCGCAAGCTCACCGCCGATGACCTCGAAGACAAGCAGCAACGCCTGGAACAAGCGATTCTCTCGGCCCTGGACGATGTTCAGGTGCTTAACGAAGACCGCATCCTGCGTCGCTACCTGGACCTGATCAAGGCTACCCTGCGCACCAACTTCTACCAGACCGACGCCAACGGCCAGAACAAGTCGTACTTCAGCTTCAAGTTCGACCCGCGTGCGATTCCTGAGCTGCCCAAGCCGGTGCCGAAGTTTGAAATCTTCGTGTACTCGCCGCGCGTTGAAGGCGTGCACCTGCGCTTTGGTAACGTTGCGCGCGGCGGCCTGCGCTGGTCCGACCGTGAAGAAGACTTCCGTACCGAAGTGCTCGGCCTGGTAAAAGCCCAGCAGGTCAAGAACTCGGTCATCGTGCCAGTGGGTGCGAAGGGCGGCTTCCTGCCGCGTCGCCTGCCATTGGGCGGCACCCGTGACGAGATCGCGGCCGAGGGCATCGCCTGCTACCGCATCTTCATTTCCGGCCTGTTGGACATTACCGACAACCTCAAGGACGGCGCCCTGGTGCCACCGGTCAACGTCGTGCGTCATGACGACGATGACCCGTACCTGGTCGTCGCGGCGGACAAGGGCACTGCGACCTTCTCCGACATCGCCAACGGCATTGCCATCGACTACGGCTTCTGGCTGGGCGACGCGTTCGCTTCCGGTGGTTCGGCAGGTTACGACCACAAGAAAATGGGCATCACCGCCAAGGGCGCGTGGGTCGGTGTGCAGCGTCACTTCCGTGAGCGCGGCATCAACGTGCAGGAAGACAGCATCACCGTGGTGGGCGTCGGCGATATGGCCGGTGACGTGTTCGGTAACGGCTTGCTGATGTCCGACAAGCTGCAACTGGTCGCGGCCTTCAACCACCTGCATATCTTCATCGACCCGAACCCGAACCCGGCGACCAGCTTCGTCGAGCGCCAGCGCATGTTTGAGCTGCCGCGTTCGGCGTGGACCGACTACGACACCAGCATCATGTCCGAAGGCGGCGGGATCTTCTCGCGCAGTGCCAAAAGCATCGCTATTTCGCCACAGATGAAAGAACGCTTCGACATCCAGGCCGACAAGCTGACCCCGACCGAACTGCTCAACGCCTTGCTCAAGGCGCCGGTGGACCTGTTGTGGAACGGCGGTATCGGCACTTACGTCAAGGCCAGCACTGAAAGCCACGCCGACGTGGGCGACAAGGCCAACGACGCGTTGCGCGTCAATGGCAATGAGCTGCGCTGCAAAGTAGTGGGCGAGGGCGGTAACCTCGGCATGACCCAATTGGGCCGTGTGGAATTCGGCCTCAATGGCGGCGGCTCCAACACTGACTTCATCGACAACGCCGGTGGTGTGGACTGCTCCGACCACGAAGTGAACATCAAGATCCTGCTCAACGAAGTGGTGCAGGCCGGTGACATGACCGACAAGCAGCGAAACCAGCTGCTGGCGAGCATGACCGACGAAGTCGGCAACCTGGTGTTGGGCAACAACTACAAGCAGACCCAGGCGTTGTCCCTGGCCGCGCGCAAGGCTTACGAGCGTGCTGCCGAGTACAAGCGCCTGATGAGCGACCTGGAAGGCCGTGGCAAGCTGGACCGCGCCATCGAGTACCTGCCGACCGAAGAGCAGCTTGTGGAGCGTGCCTCCACCGGTAAGGGTTTGACCCGTCCAGAGCTGTCGGTGTTGATCTCCTACAGCAAGATCGACCTCAAGGAAGCCCTGCTCAAGTCGCTGGTGCCGGATGACGACTACCTGACCCGTGACATGGAGACCGCGTTCCCACCGAGCCTGGTGGCCAAGTTCGGCGAAGCCATGCGCCGTCACCGCCTCAAGCGCGAAATCGTCAGCACCCAGATCGCCAACGACCTGGTCAACCACATGGGCATTACCTTCGTTCAACGACTCAAAGAGTCGACCGGCATGAGCCCGGCGAACGTGGCCGGTGCTTACGTGATCGTGCGTGACATCTTCCACCTCCCGCACTGGTTCCGTCAGATCGAAGCCCTGGACCACCAGGTGTCCGCCGACGTGCAACTGGAGCTGATGGATGAGCTGATGCGCCTGGGCCGTCGTGCCACGCGCTGGTTCCTGCGCAGCCGTCGCAACGAGCAGGACGCTGGCCGCGACACCGCGCACTTCGGTCCGCACCTGGCGGCGTTGGGCCTCAAGCTCGACGAATTGCTGGAAGGCCCGACCCGCGAAGGCTGGCAGAACCGCTACCAGGCCTACACCGAAGCCGGCGTACCGGAATTGTTGGCGCGCATGGTTGCAGGCACGACCCACCTGTACACCTTGCTGCCGATTATCGAAGCCGCCGACGTGACCGGGCATGACGCCGCCGAAGTGGCCAAGGCCTACTTCGCCGTCGGCAGCGCGCTGGACCTGCCGTGGTACCTGCAGCAGATCAGCGATCTGCCGGTGGCCAACAACTGGCAGGCCCAGGCCCGCGAAGCGTTCCGCGACGATGTGGACTGGCAGCAACGGGCGATCACCATCTCGGTACTGCAAATGGCCGACGCGCCACAAGACATGGAAGCCCGCGTGGCCCTGTGGCTTGAGCAGCACCAGGACATGGCCGATCGCTGGCGCGCAATGATGGTCGAAATCCGTGCAGCAGTCGGCACGGACTACGCCATGTATGCGGTCGCCAACCGTGAGTTGCTCGACCTGGCGTTGAGCGGTCAGTCGGTGCTGCAACCGGCTTGATCCCTCGGTAAAACAAAAGCCCCCGTATCGTAAGATGCGGGGGCTTTTTGTTGGCGCCACATTCATCAAACCCCACACACCCAATGTGGGAGCTGGCTTGCCTGCGATAGCGGTCTTTCGGTAACAGGAAGGCTGCTGACCCACCGCTATCGCAGGCAAGCCAGCTCCCACAGTTTGATGTTCATCCACTTGGACTCAGTGGTGTTTGAGTAATTTGCTTTCCAGATGATCCAGGTGCTGAGTCATCAGGGTCACGGCGCCACTTGAATCGCGTTGCTCCACCGCATCGACAATTCCCACATGCTCCTGCCACGCGCAGTAGGTGCAGGCTTTCGCCTCATATTGCGCAATGATCAACGACGTCAGTGGCACCAGGCTGTTGAGGAATTGCGCCAACGGTGCGTTGCCTGCCATCTGCGCCAATTGCAGATGAAACTCCCCCGATAATCGAATCGCTGGCCCACGCTGGTCGCGTTCGATGCAGTCGCGCTCCCGTGCAATCAACTCGCGCAGCTGGCGTATCTGCGGGGTGGTCGCTTGGGCGCAGGCCAACTGCACCACGGTGATCTCGGTCATCCGCCGCGCCTCCAGAATCTGACGCGCCTGCTGCGCATCCGGCGCCGCCACCTGGGCACGCTGGTTGGGGCGCAGGATGATCACTTGCTGATGGGACAGCTTGGCCAGCACACGGCGAATCACACTGCGGCTCACACCAAAGGTTTCGCCCAGGCTCTCTTCGGTAAAACGGCTGGCCGGGGCGATGCGTTGTTCGAGGATGGCATCGAACAGGCGTGGGTAGATGTCATCCACCGAAAGTTTTTTACCGCCAACCAGGCGCAGGGCAGGGAGGACGGCATTGCGTTGCAGGGCGGGGGCGCTCATGGTCGGTCTCCAAAAAATCAGCTGCCCAGATGGTCGTCCGGGATATTCAAACGAATGCCCATGCGCAGGCCTTCCTGGAGGATATGTCGGCGCATTTCGGCGCTGGCCAGGGCGCTGTTCTTGTTGCGGATGGCGCGCACCACGGCGTCGTTTTCCTGCAGGCGTTCGGCCAAGTGCTCGGGTGAATTGCGCAGTACCTGGGCGCTTTGCTTTAGGGCGTTGCTGGTTTGTTGCACCACGTTCTGGAAGATCGGGTTGGACGTCAGGGCGAACAGCTCTTCGTGAAAGCCGATGTAGGCGTTCATGCCCGCTTCGGCGTCGCTGGCATCCAGGGCTTCGCGCATGTCCATCAAGGTCAGGCGCAATTGGCCGACTTCCTTGCTGCTGATGGACTGGGCCACCAGGCCGACAATGAAGGGTTCGAGGGTGTAGCGCAGTTGCAGGATATCTTCGAGGCTGGCGTCGGCCACGGCGTCGCTGGACTGTGGCTCGCTGACACTGGTTTCCAGCACGACCACGCCTTTGCCGGGCATCGAGCGCACCAGGCCCAGGGTTTCCAGCACGATCACGGCTTCGCGCAGGCTCGGGCGGCTGATGCCCATCTGCTCGGCCAGTTCACGCTGGCCGGGGAGCATGTCGCCCTGGCGCCACTGGCCCCGCTTGAGTGCGGCGCGCAGTTTTTCTACGACTGAGTTGACGACGGTTGAAGTGCTGATCACGTCTACGTCTCCTTGATGTTGCCAATAGGGTCGCGATTCCATGTGGGACCCGACAAGCCAGCTCCCACAGTTGGATCGCGTTGCTAGAATTCCTGATGCGCCGGCAGCACCGGCTTCTTGGCCTGGAAGGCATACCCTTGCTCGCCATCGAGCACCTTGTTGGCGCGCTGGATATCAATGTCTTTTTCCCAACGGGCAATGGCCACGGTAGCGACACAGTTGCCGATCAGGTTAGTCAGCGCGCGGCCGATGCCCATGAACCAGTCCACCGCCAACACCAGCACCAGCCCCACCACCGGAATCGCCGGGATCGCGGTCAGCGTGGCCGCCAAAATCACCAGCGCCGAGCCCGGAATGCCGTGGGCACCTTTGGAGGTGATCAACGACACCAGCAGGATGGTCAGCAAATCAGTCATCGACAGCGGTGTGCCGGTGGCATTGGCGATAAATACGATGGCCAGGGTCAGGTAGATCGAGAAACCGTCGAGGTTGAACGAATAACCGGTCGGAATCACCAGGCCGACGGTGGAGCTGCCAATGCCCAAGTGCTCGAGTTTACGCATGATCTGCGGCAATACCGCGTCGGAGGAGGCGGTGCCCATCACGATCAGCAGCTCTTCGCGCAGGTACTTGAGCAGCGGCAGCATGCGCAGGCCGGACAAACGCATCACCAGGCCCAGCACCAGCCCGACAAAAGCAAAGCAGGTCAGGTAGAACAAACCCACCAGGCTGCCCAGGTGCTGCAGCGAATCCAGGCCGTAGGTACTGGTGGTAAAGGCGATGGCGCCGAATACACCGATCGGCGCCAGACGCACAATCATGCCCATGATGCGAAAGATCACGTGGCTAAGCTCGTTGATCAGCCGTGAGATACCGGAAGCGGCTTCGCCCACCAGGTTCAGCGCGCTGCCGAACAGCACCGAAAACAGCAGCACTTGCAGCACATTGTTGTCGGCAAAGGCGCCGATCACCGAATTGGGGATCAGGTCCATCAGGAACTGGCTGGTGCCGCGAATGTGCTGGCCCTTGTCGGCCAGCTCATTGAGACCGGCGGATGACAGTTGCTCCAAGTGAATATTGGCGCCTTGGCCAATACCCGTGCTGAAGGCCATGATCAGGCCGATCACCAGGGCGACGGTGGTCAGCACTTCGAAGTAGATCACTGACTTCAAGCCAATGCGTCCGACCTTCTTCAGGTCGCCGGCGCCGGAGATCCCGCTGACCACCACGCAGAATACGATCAGGCCAATCAGCATTTTGATCAGCTTGATAAAGCCGTCACCCAGGGGTTTGAGTTGTGAGGAGAATTCGGGAAGGGCCAGGCCGCAGATAACGCCTAACATCAGGCCAATCACGACTTGCAGGAAAATCGAACGCGAGCACCATCTGAGCATGGGAGGGATCTCTATTCGGTGCCCTGGTGGTTCCAGGGCTTAATTGTTGTGGTCTTACCGGTATGTCCAGTGCGCGGCCAGTCTACGCTGGGTTTTTTTCAAATCACAAGTAAATATTCGACGGTTGTCAGGTCCCGGTCTGACCAGTTGGTCGGTAAGGGTGATGCTTGAGCGGTTGGCGGGCGGTAAATTTTTTCGCTTATGATCCGCGCCTTGATTGGCGAGGTAGTCGATGGACAAACCAGGGTTGACCACGGATTCAGCAGGCCAGACTCACTGCACCTGGCGCACGGCCGCGCCGGAGTACCCGCGTTACCACGACGCCGAGTGGGGCGTGCCGGTCGCAGACGATATCCAACTGTACGAGAAGATCTGCCTGGAAGGTTTCCAGGCGGGCATGGCGTGGATCACCATTTTGCGCAAGCGCGAGCAGTTTCGGGCGGCGTTCGAAGGGTTTGATTTTCGCCGTGTCGCCCACTACACCGAGGCCGATATCGAGCGGCTGATGAACGACCCAGGCATCGTGCGCAACCGCGCGAAGGTCGTCTCGACCATCAATAACGCACGCCGGGCCTGTGAGTTGGTGGACGAAACCGGTTCGCTGGCGCGCTGGTTGTGGGCGTTTGAACCCACGCCCGAGGAACGCCCGGCGGTGGTGGACATGGCGTACTGGACCGGCAACCCGACGTCACCGGCGTCGGTGCGTTTGTCCAAAGCCTTGAAGAAGCGCGGCTGGACCTTTGTTGGCCCCACCACGATGTACGCGCTGATGCAGGCGATGGGGATGGTCAATGATCACTTGGAGGGCTGCGTTTGCCGCCCGCGCATAGAGGCGATACGCCAACAGTTCAAGCGCCCTTGAGTGTGTGGCGAGGGAGCTTGCTCCCGTTGGACTGTGCAGCAGTCTCCCGATTTTTGGGGGCGCTTCGCACCCCAGCGCAAGCAAGCTTGCTCGCCACAGTAAGCTTGCTACCCCAGGGATTTTGCGGT
This sequence comes from Pseudomonas sp. 2995-3, assembly GCF_002742565.1. Classification (NCBI taxonomy): domain Bacteria; kingdom Pseudomonadati; phylum Pseudomonadota; class Gammaproteobacteria; order Pseudomonadales; family Pseudomonadaceae; genus Pseudomonas; species Pseudomonas sp. 2995-3. Next base: position 205,196 of record NZ_LJSB01000194.1, read on the forward strand.
GCCTGGAAGGTCAGGTCAGGACAGGAAGCCACCGTCCACATTCAGCGACACACCGGTGGTGTAGCTGGACGCATCACTGGCCAGGAACAGCACCGCACCGGCCATCTCGCTCGGGTCGGCTACGCGCTTGAGCGGGATCTGCGCCAGGGCCACCTTCAGGATCGCGTCGTTCTTGACCAGCGCCGAGGCGAACTTGGTGTCGGTCAGGCCCGGCAGCAAGGCGTTGCAACGGATGCCGAACGCCGCGCATTCCTTGGCAAACACTTTGGTCATGTTGATCACGGCGGCCTTGGTCACCGAGTAGATGCCTTGGAACACGCCCGGGGAGATGCCGTTGATCGAGGCCACGTTGATGATGCTGCCGCCGCCGTTGTCGCGCATCAGCTTGCCGGCTTCCACCGACATGAAGAAGTAACCGCGGATGTTCACGTCAACGGTCTTCTGGAAGGCGCCCAAGTCGGTGTCCAGTACGTTGCAGAATTGCGGGTTGGTTGCAGCGTTGTTAACCAGGATATCCAGGCGCCCAAACTGTTCGCGGATACCGGCGAACACTTGGGTAATCTGCTCCATTTCGCCGATATGACAGGCCACGGCGGTGGCTTTGCCGCCCGCGGCGATGATCGCGTCGGCCACGTGCTGGCAGCCTTCGAGCTTGCGGCTGGAGACGATCACATGGGCGCCTTGCTGGGCCAGGAGCTTGGCGATGGCTTCACCGATGCCACGGCTGGCGCCGGAAACGAAAGCGATCTTGCCGTCGAGGTCGAACAGGTGGGTCTTGGACATGCTGGGTTCCTTGCTCTTGTAGTCAGAGGGCTGATTTAGCGATGACATTCAGGCTCATTTGCTCCAGCAGCTTGTTCATATGGATGAACTGCGCAAAGCGTTTGTCCTGGGTCTGGCCGTGAAAAAAGCGGTAGTAGATCTGCTGCACAATGCCGGCCAGGCGGAACAGGCCGTAGGTGTAGTAGAAGTCGAAATTATCGATCTGGATGCCGGAGCGCTCGGCGTAATAGTCGACGAATTGGCGACGAGTCAGCATGCCCGGCGCGTTACTGGGCTGGCGGCGCATCAGTTGCACGGGCGCAGGGTCAGCGGCTTCGATCCAGTAGGCGAGGGTGTTGCCCAAGTCCATCAGCGGGTCGCCCAACGTGGTGAGTTCCCAGTCCAGCACGCCGATGATCTGCATCGGGTTGTGCGGGTCGAGGATCACGTTGTCGAAGCGGTAGTCGTTGTGCACGATGCTGGAGGTCGGGTGGTCGGCCGGCATCTTGTCGTTGAGCCACGCGCGCACGGTTTCCCAGCTGGGTGCGTCGGGCGTCAGGGCTTTTTCGTAGCGGTCGCTCCAACCGCGGATCTGGCGTTCTACATAACCTTCGGGCTTGCCCAGGTCGGCCAGGCCGCAGGCAGCGTAGTCGACCTGGTGCAGTTCGACGAATTTATCGATAAAGCTCTTGCACAGCGCCTCGGTCTTGGCCGCGTCCAGGCCCAGTTCGGCCGGCAGGTCAGAGCGCAGGATGATGCCGTTGACGCGCTCCATCACATAGAACTCGGCGCCGATCACCGACTCGTCAAGGCAGTGCACATAGGCTTTGGGGCAATACGGGAAGCCGTCCTTGAGCTGGTTGAGAATGCGGTATTCGCGGCCCATGTCGTGGGCGGACTTGGCTTTGTGGCCAAATGGCGGGCGGCGCAGCACGAATTCCTGGCCAGGGTATTCCAGCAGGTAAGTCAGGTTGGATGCGCCACCGGGGAACTGGCTGATCTTGACCGTGCCGGCAAGGCCCGGAATATGCGCCTTGAGGTAGGGATCGATGAGGCTGGCATCAAGTTCTTCGCCGGGGCGAATATGGGTCGATTGGTCGTTAAGCGCCATGCTTATCCCTTCTGCTTATTCTAAAGGCCTTGGACTATTGGCTAATCTAATGCGCACCGCCGCCCAGCGACAAGGTCGGGGCGGCTTAATAGGTTAGCGTGTTGGACGATGATCAGCGGGCCTGATGTGCTCAAATCACCAGCATGGCCCGGCCACCGGGGTTGCACGACAAATTGGCACCGATTTCGACTTTTGCCAGGTCGATGCCCAGGCCGGCGAGCAGGTTGTTGACGATGGGGTCGAGCAGCGGGCCGAGCAGCCCGGCAATCAAGCCGCCCAGGGTGGTGAGCAAGCCGTTGACCACGCCCGTGACCAGGCCCAACACGGCGCCCAACAGGCTGGCCATTTTGGGCGGGTGGTTGATCAGTTGGATGCCGGTGAGTGTTTGCTTGAGGCTGCTGACTGCGTTCGAGCTGGCGAATGCGTAATAGAGCGGTTGCTGGTTGATAGCGGGCGGCTCGGTGTAGGTGTGCGCACGCTGGGTTTTCAACACGTCGCTGTCGATTCGGATGCCCAGGCCGCCCGCCGCAAAGGCCTGCCTGTCGCTACACACGCCGGTGCCGCGCTTGCAGGTTTTAGTGCCGATATCCACCACCGGGTACTCGTCTACCTTGAGTTTTTCTGTGGACGAGTACAGATTCTTGGGGTCAACCTGGCCAATCATCGCGCGCAATGCCGAGGTTTCGCCGAGTACCGACAACGACTTTTTGCCGCTGTCGCAACTGTAGCCAGTGACCATAGCGCTGCCGCCAGCGGCTTCCAGGGCGATGTCGAGGGTGTCGCCGATTTCCAGGCTGGCGACCAGGCAACAATTGGGATCGAGTAAGCCAAACAGGCCGCCCAGCAGGTCACTGAGCGCTTGCACCGTGCCACCCAGCAGGTTATTCACCAGCGTGACGATCGGCAGTTTTACCGAAATCAAAGTGCGCACCTGGGCGGTGCGCACATAAATGGGCTGCTTGGCGATATCCTTGGGGTTGCCGATGCTGGAAACCTGCCCGGGCTCGATCACTTTGGTCGACACGGTCACGCCGAGCAGGCCCAGCACATCCACCGGCAGCTCAACGGCAACTGCGCTGGCCTTGTTCGACAGCTGCACAAAGCCCTGGATCAGGTTGAACAGTTGCAGGTTCACATCCAGCGCACTTTTGTCGGTGCCGTTCTGGATATTGATCAGGTCGCCCAGGTGCAGGATCTGCGTGCCCGGCGCAATCAGCTTGATGGCTTCCAGGTTGTTGATCACCACTTTGACCGCGTCACCGCCCAGCTTGAGCACATCAATGGCCGCCTGGATCAGTTGGCCTACAGTGGCGTCGGTCTTGAGCAGTTGGTCGTAGTTACCGGCGCTGACTTTCAATTGGATGGCCAGCGCATCCAGGTACTTGAGCAAGCTGATATCGGTATTGAGCAGCCCATTCCAGCCGACTGCGTCCAACTGCAACTTGCCGCCCAGCAGGCCGCCGATCAAGGCGTTGAGGGCGACAGACTGGGTGCTGTCCACCGTTAACAAGGTGCTGCGAACCGTGAGCTGGGCAACCGTTGGGGTTGGTGCGGCGGCGACGGCGGTGGCGCTGAGCAGCGTTGTCAGGTTGACGGGCTGGCCCGAGAACAGCGTGAGCAAGCCATGGGCAAGGCTGGTGTGCACGCGATGGGTGGCAATCACCCGGATGGCATCGGTTTTGCTCGGGTCGGCGCTGAACGTGCGCATAAAATCTGCGCCGGTGGCCAGGGTGCCGCAGGCGGTCGCCAGCGTGCGATTGTCGTCAAGGCTAAAGTTGTTGCGTGCCGCGCTTTCGGTCGCAAATTGTGCGGCATTGTTAGCGGGCGCCGCGCATGTGCCGCTGCGGCTCACCGCTTCCAGCGCAGCCGTATCGGCCACACGCTGCAATTTGCGTTTCTCCAGGTACAGGCGACCGCTGTCGACCACCAGCAGCAGAAACAGCAGCGCAATACCAAGGGTTACCGCGCCTATCAGGCCGATGGCGCCGCGTTGGCGGGCCGGGCCGAGTCCATGGCCAATCATTGTGCGTTCCTTCGCCGGTCCTGCACCGACGTCCTGAGCATCCCCGCAAGCAGTGTAGTCAGGTTTTGCGTCGGCGCTGGCTAATCGCTACTAGTTGCGCGGCGGCAGGGTAACCGGTGTCAGCACTGGGCGGCCGGCGAAGTATTCCACCAGGTTATCGGTCACGCGCTGCACGGTGTCGTGTGCCGCTTCCGGCGACAGGCCGGCGACATGGGAGGTGAGCACGGTATTGCTCAGCCGCTTGAGGGCGTCGGGCACTTTCGGTTCATCGTCGAACACATCCAGCGCGGCACCGCCGATACGCCGTTGCTCCAGCGCAGCCACCAAGTCCGCAGTCACCACCACGCTGCCGCGTCCGATGTTCACCAGGTAACCGTTCGGCCCCAGCGCATCCAGGGCATGGCGATCAATCAGGTGGCGGGTGCTGGCTCCGCCCGGCGTGGCCAGGATCAGGAAGTCCGAGGTGCGCGCCAGCTCCACGGCGGTTGCGCAATAGGTGTAGTCCACATCGTCGCGGGGCTGGCGGTTGTGGTAACTCACTTCCATGCCAAAGCCGAGGGCGGCACGTTTGGCAATCTCCATGCCCACTGCGCCGAGACCGAGAATGCCCAGTTGCTTGCCGCCCAGGGAAGGGCGCATCACTTTCGGCCATTCGCTGCGCCGCACCGCCGCGTCAGTCTGGGGAATGCCACGCACCAGCGCCAACAGCAACGCCATGGCGTGGTCAGCCACTGACGGCGCGTTTACGCCGGCGCCGTTGGTTACCACGATCCCGCGATTGCTCGCCGCTTGCAGGTCCACGTGCTCATAGCCGGCGCCGATCACGCAGATAATCTCGAGCAACGGCAGCGCCGCGATTTCCTCGGCATACAGCCCCAGCGGGCCACGGGTGAGTACCGCCTTGATCTGCGCGCCGTGGGCCTTGATCGCCTGGGCACGCTCGGCCGGTGTCGGCGCCAGAATCACATGGAAGTCGTTACTCTCGATGATTTGCAGGTATTCGTTGATGGTTTCAACCAGGACCAGAACAGTGGTGGACATCGGAAGGCTCTTCCTGAAGGGTTTGATAGGAGGAGTATGCGGGATTTGTAAGACGGAACGATTTGTTCGGTCAGAAAAAATCCCGCACAGGCAGTTCTAGAACTCAACATCCTGAGCTTTCACCCGCTTCACAAACGCCCCCGCCAAGGTCGCATTGTGATGCTCGATGATCGCCTTGGCCGGCAAGGTCGGGGTGTCCATGCAAGTATGAGCGTCCTCGGGCAGCATCACCGAAAACCCAAGCTCGGCCGCTACTCGGCACGTGGTGTCGATGCAAAACTGGGTTTTCATGCCGACCACCACCAATTCATCGACCTGTGCCGCCGCCAGTTGTTGCGCCAGGTCAGTGCCCAGGAAGCAGCTGGGGCGGGTTTTGTTGAACAGGTGATCGTGAGCGTCGTCGACGTCGAGGCCATGCCACAGTTGCCATAACGGGCTGCCAGCTTCGATCGGCGAACCTGCCGGGCCGGTGTGGCGAGCGACGAAGATAGCCACGTTGGCCCTGCGGGCGCGCTGGATAAGCTGGTTGATGGTGCCCAGCACGCGCTCGCGCTCGAAGGGCTGTTGCGGCCCGTCGTATAAACCGGTTTGCATATCGATGATCAACAGGGCGTTAGCCATGGTCTTGCTCCTTGCAGTGGCCAGCGGGCGGGGCAATAAAAAGGCCCCGTCCATTGCTGGCGGGGCCTTGGGGTGTTTCGGGGGGTTTTTAGCTTTCGCACCCACAGCCACCGCCCGACCCGCCATAAGCGGTCGTGGTGGTGGTGCGGGTGAGGCGGCGCTGAATGAGATTCATGGCTCGATCATGCTGGGGCGGGCGCGTGGTTGTCAACGGCGCTGCCATAGCTTCCTCAAAGGGCTGCCGCCACACTGCCATTATTGGGCAGAATCCGCCTGCTGCGCCTGGATTTGCTCTGCTTGCGCGATCGGCCTGAAATCGTAGGTAGGATAGAATTCCGTTGTGTAGGCGCCCCAGGCAGTGCGCTCTATCGCCAGATTGACCTCTACCAGGCGCGAAGCCGGCAGGCGTAGCACGACGATCTGTCCGATGCCCATGGTGACATTCCAACTGACCACTTCAACCCCGGCAGGAGGAAATACCTTGTGAAAGGCTTGCTTCGCCAATTGTGCCTTCAACTCGCTCAAGGGCCGCGACTGATCATGTTTGAGAAACACCGTTAACATGACGGCGTTATCAGCTGTAGCCGCCACAGTGCTTACGCTGGAGGGAGCGGCGGTGTTGGCAGTGGCTGTTGCGGGCAACAGAGCAACAGTCAACAGCACAGGTATTAACAATGATGTGAGGGCGTTACATGGCTTCATTTTGGGCACCTTGCAGTCTATTAATTCAAGCGGCGTAGCATCAGGCGTGAGGGCTGACTAGTTCGACAGCGCAGTTTTTATCGGGCCGATATAAGGCGCATGGACGACATAGATTCGAACAGGAGGGTTGTTGGCAATCATGTCGCGAGGTACTTCGCGCGAGTAGGTGAACTCGTTCTTATCCAGTTTTTCCAGTCGCCTGACCACGGTTTTGACCGGTCCCACATCGGGCACCAGAATATGGGTATTTTGGTCGCCTGTGACAAGGAAGTAGCCGCCACCGCCATCGGCGTATTTTGAAAGCCCGGTGTCAGCATAGAAGAACTCATAACGGTTGCGCTGTGGGTCCCACATTGAAATGCCCACCACACCGGGGTAGTTGGCCTTGACATCCTTATCCGGGGCACCCTCGATATAGACTTTGGTGGTCAACCATTGTGGGGAAGAGGCCAGCGCCTGGATATCCCGTTCAGGCGCGGTTGGCGTTGCGTAACTTTCGCTGGATTTAAATAGGCCGATAAGACACAGACCAGTTAATACAATACTGAGTGTTTTCATTCTTGAATTCCTGAGGCTGCTGGCTAAGAGCGCGGCATGATGTTTGTGCGAGGGACGCGGCGATCTTAGTGTGTGCTCTGGCGGCGGCTCAATGGTTATGTATGGTCTTGTAATAGTTAATGGTCTATCTCAGTGGAAATATTATTTAGATGTAGGCTGTGTCTGCTTTAAATGTCGGATACTTCTTGGAAGTTGCTTCGTTTAACGGATTTTTGGCAAGGCCATAACCTTTCGCAGCCCACGAAAGCTGCCGTCCGCCACCCTCCTTGAATTGCTGCGCCGCTCAACCATTCCTCAGCTAAGTCTTTGCTTATTCGAGAGAATCCCGGACAATCCGGCCCCTTCTATGGTCGAGGCGCTGCCTGTCAGGTTTTTCTGACTCGCCCCGGCCGTGTAAATGCGGAGATCCGACCGGATGAATGATCAGGCCAATAGCGTCGACGAACGCTATGCAACGACACCTGCAACCCTCACAAGCTGGAGCCGCCAGGACACCACCTGGATGCTCGGCCTGTTCGGCACCGCTATTGGCGCCGGTACTTTGTTTTTGCCGATCAACGCCGGCCTGGGCGGCTTCTGGCCCCTGGTGATCCTGGCATTGCTGGCGTTCCCGATGACGTTCTTCGCTCACCGTGGCCTGACGCGCTTCGTGCTGTCCGGCCGTGCCGGCTCTGACATCACCGACGTGGTTGAAGAGCATTTCGGCCTCAAGGCCGGTGCACTGATCACCTTGCTGTACTTCTTCGCCATCTTCCCGATCCTGCTGATCTACAGTGTGGCCCTGACCAACACCGTCAGCAGTTTCATGGAACACCAACTGCACATCATGCCGCCGCCACGGGCGATCCTGGCCTTTGTGCTGATCCTCGGCTTGCTGGCCGTGGTGCGTTGCGGCGAGCAAGTGATCGTCAAGGCCATGAGCCTGATGGTGTATCCGTTTATCGTTGCCTTGCTGTTCCTGGCGGTGTACCTGGTCCCGCACTGGACCGGTGGCATTCTCAGCACTGCCAACGAAGTCCCGGCGCCGTCTGCGCTGCTCAATACCTTGTGGCTGGCGATTCCGGTGATGGTGTTCTCGTTCAACCATTCGCCGATCATCTCGGCCTTCGCGGTTGATCAGAAGCGCCAGTACGGCGCCAATGCCGATGAACGCAGCTCGCAGATCCTGTGCCGCGCGCACCTGTTGATGGTGGTGATGGTGCTGTTCTTCGTGTTCAGCTGCGTGCTGACGCTGTCGCCGGCGCAGTTGGCCGAAGCGAAAGCGCAGAACCTGTCGATCCTGTCGTACCTGGCCAACCACTTCGACAACCCGACCATCGCCTTCGCCGCACCGTTGATTGCATTCGTGGCGATTGCCAAGTCGTTCCTGGGCCACTACATCGGCGCCAGTGAAGGCCTCAAGGGGCTGGTATTGAAAACCGGGCGTCGTCCGGCTGCCAAATCCCTGGACCGCATGACCGCCGCGTTCATGCTGGTGGTGTGCTGGCTGGTCGCCACGCTCAACCCGAGCATTCTCGGCATGATCGAAACCCTCGGTGGCCCGATCATCGCGTCGATCCTGTTCCTGATGCCGATGTACGCGATCCGCAAGGTGCCGGCCATGGCCAAGTACCGTGGGCAAGCATCCAATGTGTTTGTCACCGCGGTGGGCCTGGTCGCGATTACTGCGTTGGTTTACTCGCTGTTGTCCTGATGACAGACGCCGGGTAGCAAAGCCGATTCGCGCACTGCGTGAATCGGCTTTTTTTTGTGTCCGAAAAAATCCCCATGCCAATGAGGGCTAAGCTGTCGACGTGTTGGTTCCCTTTGGAGATACCCATGGCTCGGCCCCGCCCGCAATTGGTCACAGGCAAGCTGGAAAAACTGCACCCTACACAATTGACGGTCGGTATGGCGGAAGTCGCTGCCAAGCGCGACGCCTGGACCAAACTCAAGCGCAAGGAGCGCGCCGCCGCCCTCGACAAGCACTGGTTCCCTTGTGTGCTGGGGCCGGACGAGCGCTACTACATCACCGACCATCATCACTTCGGTATGGCTTTGATTCTGGAAGAGGTCAAGAGTGTGTCGCTGCTGATGCTCAAGGACCTGTCATTCGTGGAGCGCAGCACCTTCTGGAATGTCATGGCATTCAATCAATGGGTCCACCCCTACGACGCGCGCGGTTTGCGGCGTACCTATGAGGCCATTCCCCGCAAGATTACCGACCTGCAGGACGACCCTTACCGCAGCCTTGCCGGCCTGCTGCGTACCGCCGGTGGTTACGCCAAGGACGCAACGCCGTTCAGCGAGTTTTTGTGGGCGGACTTCTTTCGCAGCCGTATCGGCAGCGATGTTGTCAGCCAGCCAAATGCCAAATTGTTGGGCAAGGCCATGACTCTGGCGCGCAGCCAGGAAGCTCGTTATTTGCCAGGATGGGTTGGGCCGATTGAAAACTGAAACCGTTACGCCCGTTGCCGTACCCCCCAATCGTACCCAGGACATCCTGGCCGGGTTGTCCATCGCCGGGTTACTGCTGCCGGAGGCTGTGGCGTATTCCAGCATCGCTGCGTTGCCGCCGCAGGCCGGTGTGATCGCCTTGTTTGCCGGGCTGGTGTGCTACGGCCTGTTGGGCACCAGCCGTTTTGCAATTGTCTCGGCCACTTCCTCTTCTGCGGCGGTATTGGCGGCTGCCACCGCCAGCCTGGCCGGGGATGATCCAGCGCTGAGGCTGTCCCTGGCCTTCGGGCTGGTGCTGATCACCGGCGTGCTGTTTGTGTTGGCCGGTTTGTTCAAGCTGGGCGGTGTGACGTCGTTTATCGCCAAGCCGGTGCTACGCGGTTTTGCCTTCGGCCTGGCGCTGACCATCATCCTCAAGCAACTGGCCAGTGTGGTGGGCGTACACCTGACCGATAACAACCTGATCCGCTTTCTGCCGCAGTTACTGGAGCAATTAGCGCACTGGAATTGGCCGGCGGCACTGGTGGCAGCGGCAGCATTGGCGGTGTTATGGCTGTGCGCGCGAATCCCGCGCCTGCCGGGCGGCTTGCTGGTGGTGGTCGTGGGGATTGTTGCCGGGCAGTACCTGGGCTTGCAGGCCCATGGCGTGGCCTTGATCGGCATGATTGATCTGCGCCTGGAGCTGGGGCACTTTCCCGTGCTGCCGTTCGCGGATTGGTTGCGCCTGGGCGAGTTGGCGTTTGCCTTGGTCATGATCCTGTATGCGGAGTCCTACGGCTCTATCAGTTCGTTCGCACTTAAACATGGCGACCGGGTGTCATCCAATCGCGATCTGTTGGCGCTGGGCGCGGCGAACCTGGTGTCCGGGTTGTTCCACGGCATGCCCGCCGGCGCGGGCTATTCGGCGACGTCGGCGAATGAGGCTGCCGGCGCCGGTTCGCGCCTGGCGGGCATCGTTGCGGCGCTGGTGGTGCTGGTGATCGTGTTGACGGTGCTGCCGCATGTGGCGTTAACGCCGGAGCCGGTGCTCGCAGCCATCGTCATCTATGCGCTGGGCCGTGGCTTGAGCCTGCAACCCCTGGGCCGTTACTTCCTGTGGCGCCGCGACCGGTTGCTGGTGATCTGCGCGGTGGCGGCAGTGCTTGTGCTGGGCGTGCTGGATGGCTTGCTGGTGGCGGTGGCGATCAGCGTAGTGTTGATGCTGCGCCAGATGTCTTCGGCGGATATTCAAGTGCTGGGGCGCCTGGGCGACAGTCATGACTTTGTTGACCGTCAACACCATGCGGATGCGGTGCAGGTGCCTGGCTTGCTGATTGTGCGGCCCAGTGAGGCGCTGTTTTTCGCCAATGCCGAACGCATCCTGGGCGCGGCGTTGCGCTTGATGCGTCAGTCGCCGGTCGAGGCGGTGGTGTTGAGCCTGGAAGAATCGCCCGACCTTGACGGCACCAGTATCGAGGCGCTGGCGGCGTTTTTTGCGCAGGTGCACGGGGAGGGCAAGCGGCTGGTACTGGCGCGGGTGCGGCATGCGGCGATGGAAGTGCTGCAAGCCTTGCCCGAAGCCGTTGCGCCACAGGTTTTGCTGAGTGCCTTGAGTGTTGATGGTGCAGTGCAGTTGGCGTTGCACGCCAGGTCTTGAGTGCAAGTGATCAAAAAATGTGGGAGCTGGCTTGCCTGCGATGGCGGGTTGTTGGTGGTGTACATATCCGTTGCTGCGGTAACGGCTTCTATTGGTTCCGCTCTTACAGCGGGTCACTTTTGTAAAGACACAAAAGTAACCAAAAAGTCTTCGCCCCAACACTCGGTGCCTCGCTATGGCTCGGCATGCCCGCAATCCGACAGTGATTTGGGGGGCCGCCGCGATGGGCCATCCTTGGCCCAGCGCGGCTAAACCGGCATCCCTGCCGGTTTACCCCCCAAATCACTGTCAGATTCCGGCCATCGTGTTTAACGGGGCGATTTCAGATCAAGATCAAGATCAAAAGCGCAGATCAAAAGACCGCTGACTTCGTCATCGAAAAGGATGTAAGAGCCGGAGCAACAGCAACAGCAACAGCAACAGCA
>NZ_LJSB01000195.1:0-306 GCF_002742565.1 Pseudomonas sp. 2995-3
GGTATTAAAAAACAAGTAAGCCCTCATATATGGAGACACAGTGGCGCTATTCTATACATTATGAATGGTGGAGATCCATTCTCATTAAAGTCTATTCTTGGTCACACCACTCTCCATATGACTAACCATTACGTCAAAATGGCTAATACGGATGTAAAGAAACGTCATAACCAGTTTTCTGCGTTAAAGAATGTATTTGAATAGGTATTGGGGAGATTAACTCCCCTTCCTCTTAATCATCATCTGAATCTATATACTCTATCCTGCTTCCATAATTCAAAAGAAAATCCTAAGATAATGTAACTG
>NZ_LJSB01000196.1:0-247 GCF_002742565.1 Pseudomonas sp. 2995-3
ACCAATATCCATCCAACTGGGAATTATCTGGCTCACGGGCGAGTAGTGTAATTAGATATTTAATTGATTACAATGATTTAGATCCAAAAAGATTTATCTCTGTTGGTTATGGGGATACTAGACCTGTTGCACCTAATACTACTGATAAGAATCTACAAAAAAACCGAAGAGTAGTCATTGTTATCTCTGATCCAAAGTTTGATAATGAAGACGTATTTTAAATGATTACTAGGGAATATTCAAAGCC
>NZ_LJSB01000197.1:0-236 GCF_002742565.1 Pseudomonas sp. 2995-3
GAAGAAAGTTTCACACCCGAATTATGGGACGTTGTTTTGACATTGGATAGAGAACAACTTCTTGGAATTCCTTTTAATACTTCCCCTTTAGTGACGTACTATCGGGCAGATATAATGAAATAATACGGTTTTCCTTATGAGCCTGCGGAACTAGCAGAATTTATAGAAGACCCTGATAATTGGATGGAAATTGCAGAAACTCTTTTTGATGATGGGATACACGTGCTGGAATACGC
>NZ_LJSB01000198.1:0-376 GCF_002742565.1 Pseudomonas sp. 2995-3
ATATAAATCAGAAGAGGTAACGATTTAGATGGAGGTGTCCCTTGTGATTGAAAGGGTATGTCGAATATTAGAATACAATAAGATGAAGGGTCAATTAATTCAGCATGCTAGTAGTTCCTTAGGTAAGCAACGGGTGGAAGAATTAACTCCATTATTTGACCTTGAGACAATAGAGCATGAGCAGAACAGTACTTATGAGGGAGCTAAAGTACTAAGGTTAAGGGGACAAGCCCCTTTAGGCGGGATACGTGATATTAGGACTTCTGTGAAACGTGCAAAAATTGGTGGTGGATTAAATGAACAAGAATTATTGGACATTGCATCTACCATTTATGGAAGTCGTAGATTTAAAAGTTTTGTCCAAGGGATGCTAGAA
>NZ_LJSB01000199.1:0-434 GCF_002742565.1 Pseudomonas sp. 2995-3
CTTCAAAAGTAACGACACCCTCTATATTCAACTCTTTAACTTGAAGACTTAATTCTTCTCTTAACTCTCCTTCTCCAACAATGTTTAGTTTTATCTTCGACTTAGACATATCCGGTAATAAAGATATACCCTCTAATAAGATATCAATTCCTTTTTGGTAAGACAGTCTACCGACTAATAAAAGAGTTAACTCTCCTCGTTCATTTTTAACTTTGTTAACTTTGATCTTTTCCACACCATTAGGAATTACGTTAATAAGCGCACCATTATTTTTGACTTTTTTTAAATCTCTATCTACAATTCCCTGCCAAGTAGCTGCATATCCATGTACTCGTTTTTTCATTAAACTATGCTCAATGTTCAACTTAGGTATTCTTTCATTTTCTTCCATATGATAGGTTCTTACGTGTGGTAAATTTTTATTTACAGTACAT
>NZ_LJSB01000200.1:0-1297 GCF_002742565.1 Pseudomonas sp. 2995-3
GCGTCACTAGTGTCCGGTAAAAACCAAAGGGGGAGCTTGCTCCCCCTTGTTGTTCGCGACTGTCAGTCATAATCGGATTTTTCAGACTCGATTTTGACCCATGTTTACCAGTACCCGTTTAGCCCACCTACTCAGTGCGATCCCGCGCCAGTTCTTTCGGCAATCCACCGAAAAGCACCAGGCTGATCGCTACGTCAAACGCTGCACGAGCTGGCAATTGCTGGTGACACTGGTCAGCGGCCATATAACCCAAGCCTTAAGCCTGCGGTCCTTGGCCACTTTTTCCGAAACGCTAAGTCCGCATAGTTACCATCTTAAAGCGGGGCCCGTCGCCCGATCGACCCTGTCAGATGCCTTGAACAAGCGAAACTACCGGCCATTCCAGGATCTTTGCCAATTGCTGTTGAGCGGCATCAGCCGCCAGCAGCGCAAAGAAGTCGGTGCCATGATTAGCCTGCTTGATTCCACGTCAATCACTTTGCGCGGACCTCACTTTGATGACTGGACAGCCTCCACGAAAACCCGCATCACGCAGGGCCTGAAAGTACATGTCGGACTAGATTTGGCGCAGTTGGCCCCGGTGTACGTCAACATCACTCCTGCCAACGTCAACGACCTGAGCGATGCGCTGGAAATGCCGATTCAGGTCGGCATGACGTATGTCTTTGACAAGGGATATTGCGATTACAACTGGTGGCACCAGTTGCAGACCAAAGGAGCCTTTTTCGTCACCCGCCTGAAAAAAAACGCCAATATCAAAGTGCTGCACAAGCACTCGATCGCAGCCGAGCAAAGCCCCGTCATGACCGACGAAGTCATCCTGTTCGGAAAAAAGCATCTAGGCGGCAAGCGTCTTAATGACTACCGAGAAACGCCGGCAAGACGCGTGGTGGTAGAACGCGAGGGACACGCCACGCCGTTAATTCTGGTGACCAATGACTTCGTAAGATCAGCCGAAGAAATCGCGGGATTGTATAAAGATCGCTGGAAGATCGAGCTGTTTTTCAAGTGGGTCAAGCAACATCTGAAACTCAAACGCTTCTACGCATTCTCTGAAAACGCCGTGCGTCTGCAGATTTACAGTGCCTTGATCAGCTACTTGTTATTGCACCTTTACCATCGTCGCTCAGAATTTACCGGTTCGTTGTTTGAGCTGACGGTTCGCATATCTCATGTCCTGCACGAACGGCCCGCGACGCCAGAATTGAGGGATCGACGAAGGCAGGAGCGAGAAAAGCTGAAGGCTGCCCAAGGCAGCCTTCAGCTATGAAACATGTTTACCGGACACTAGTGACGC
>NZ_LJSB01000201.1:0-292 GCF_002742565.1 Pseudomonas sp. 2995-3
GATATATCAAGAGATTTTTGTAATAATGGCTTTATTTCCTCGTCTTTAAGATGCTGTTTTAAATGCTTCATAAAACAAACAGCCATTGTTTCTTGCATATATGTAGTCCATAATCCAGCTATTTCGGTACTTGATAATCGTATACTCTTCTCTTTCATCTAACCATCACCTCAGTCAAATCATATTTACCATGGACCAATAATAGAGGTAAATATAGAGTTCTAATAGTTTATTTTCTTCAATTATCCTCAATTCATACATGCTGGTCCAAGGGGACAGTTTACAGATCCAT
>NZ_LJSB01000202.1:0-247 GCF_002742565.1 Pseudomonas sp. 2995-3
CAATTATTCCTGGGATGGATGCAGAAGAGAAGCTAGAGATTGGCGATAAAATCCTTGGGGTAGATGGTGAAGAAGTACTTGATCATCCAACTCTATTAGAGGTTCTAGGTGCGTATAGTATTGGTGACATAGTTAATTTAACGATTGAGCGCGAAGAGGACGTTATGGATGTAGCAGTAGAAGTTCGTCATTTTCCAGAAGATATCGATGAAACAGGTGAAAGAGGCGGTATTGGAATAGCTAACCC
>NZ_LJSB01000002.1:0-204 GCF_002742565.1 Pseudomonas sp. 2995-3
ATCACCTCCTTAATCGACGACATCAGCTGCTCCATAAGTTCCCACACGAATTGCTTGATTCATTGAAGAAGACGATAGAAGCAGCTTTAAGCTCCAAGCTGATAGCTCTTAGCTAATCAGTGACGCTCGAAATTGGGTCTGTAGCTCAGTTGGTTAGAGCGCACCCCTGATAAGGGTGAGGTCGGCAGTTCGAATCTGCCCAGA
>NZ_LJSB01000203.1:0-1171 GCF_002742565.1 Pseudomonas sp. 2995-3
AAATGTGGGAGCAACTGTCTTAACCCACCGTCCGTCAGCGCCATTCTGTACCGTCTCGCAGCATGGCATTTAGTCTGATCAGCAGTATCCGCATGCAGGCGATGAGCGCGACTTTCGCGCTCTTGCCTCGCTCCCTTAGAGCCTCGTAGCGCGTTTTAAAGTCTGCTTGAAAGCGGATAACAACCCAACTCGACATGTATAACGCATGCCTGACACGGGTTCTTCCTCCGTATATCTGCCGTTTTCCATTGTGGTTTCCGCTGTCGTCGTTGTAAGGGGCTATGCCCGCTAACGCCGCCACTTCTCTGCGATCCAACTCGCCCAACTCCGGCAAGTAAACCAGCAAACTGGCGGCCGCGACTTTGCCAATCCCCTTCACAGACATGAGTCGCCTGGCCTTTTCTGCATCCAAATCAAACATGCCCTGAACGAGGTGTTTTTCCAGGGCTTTGATCTGCGCTTGCAGGTAGCGAATATGATCTTTGGTAGCGCTGACAACGGTTGGCAACTGAGCCTGCTGAAGTCGACGCTTATTGTCGTCGCGCTGCTGAACGAAGTGCTCACGTAATTGGATCAGTTCGCGCAGAGCTTCGCGCTCAGGAGAAATGACCTTTTCGTGAGACCCATGCAGCACTTCGGCAAAATCAGCCAGAACTGCCGCATCAATCGGGTCGGTCTTGGCATTTTTGCCCATGGCCACCGCGAAGGCTCTGGCCCGACGAGGATTGATTCGGAGCACTTGGAAATTCGTCTGTTGCAGTGCCGCCATGACCTGGCGCTCGTAGCCTCCCGTGGCCTCCAGCAATACCCGGCCAACCTCATAGCAGCTCAATCGTTTGATCAGCTCAACAAAGCCTTCAGATGTGTTTGGAATCTCGAAGCCTTCTTTCTGAGGTTGAACCCAGACAACAAGGTTTAATTTAGAGATATCGATGCCGACCCAGGAAATCATGGCAAAACCCTCTTACACTCAGGAGTGAGAGTGCTCTGGCTATGCCCACGCTTGTGATTCGAGTGGTGCTCGTCCAACTGTTCGGGCTTGTCGGCCAGAGTGGAAAGGTGGATGGCAGCTTTGCTCCCACTCGTGCTTCTAGCACCGCGGACTCACAGCTTGCCATCCACCCCTCTCACCTCAGAGTTTATTCCCAGATCAAGACACAAGCGGGCTTGC
>NZ_LJSB01000204.1:0-214462 GCF_002742565.1 Pseudomonas sp. 2995-3
TCCGATTATGACTGACAGTCGCGAACAACAAGGGGGAGCAAGCTCCCCCTTTGGTTTTTACCGGACACTAGTGACGCAGAGCGTGGGAACGATCAGGCCCCTGGATTCTCACCCAGGGGCCTTTTGCATTACCGCGACAGCGCTTACGCCGCCTTCGCTTCCAGCTGGCTCAACGAGCGGTTCAGCGCACTGAACACCGCCTTGAAGCTCGCCGTGGTGATATTTTCATCAATCCCCACACCATGCACCGGACGCTCGCCGTTCACGCGCAGCTCGATGTAAGCCGCCGCCTTGGCATGGGTACCGGCGCCGATCGCGTGTTCGTTGTAGTCCATGATCTCAACCTTGATCGGCAGCGCCGCAACCAGCGCTTCCAAAGTGCCGTAGCCCTTGCCGTTCCAGCGCAGGTTGGTTTCGCCCTGGCCCTTGCCCGAGACTTCCACTTCCACGGTGCTATTGCCGTTTTCTTCCTGCAGGCGATGGCTGACCAGCGCGTACGGGGTGTTGGCTTGCAGGTATTCACGCTGCAACAAGGCGTAGATCTGTGGTGCAGTCATCTCCAGGCCCACGCGGTCGGTTTCGGCCTGTACCACTTGGCTGAACTCGATCTGCATGCGGCGTGGCAAGCTGATGTCGTACTCCTGCTCCAGCAGGTAGGCGATGCCGCCTTTGCCCGACTGGCTGTTTACGCGGATCACCGCCTCGTAGCTGCGGCCGATATCCGCCGGGTCGATCGGCAAGTACGGCACTTCCCACAGTGCGTCGGCTTTCTGCTGGGTAAAGCCCTTGCGGATTGCGTCCTGGTGGGAGCCGGAGAATGCGGTGTGCACCAGGTCGCCGACGTACGGGTGACGTGGGTGCACCTGAATCTGGTTGCACTCCTCGACGACTTTGCGCACGCCATCGATATCGGAAAAGTCCAACTGCGGGTCGAGGCCTTGGGTGTACATGTTCAAGGCTACGGTCACAAGATCGACGTTACCGGTACGCTCGCCGTTGCCGAACAGGCAGCCTTCGACACGGTCGGCGCCGGCCATCAGGCCCAGCTCGGTAGCGGCCACGCCGGTGCCGCGGTCGTTGTGGGTGTGCAGGCTGATGATCACGCTGTCACGACGGTTGATATGGCGGCCGAACCACTCGATCTGGTCGGCATAGATGTTGGGTGTCGCGCATTCAACCGTGGCCGGCAGGTTGAGGATCATCTTGTGCTCTGGCGTCGGGTTCCATACCTCGATCACCGCATCACACACTTCCTTGGCGAACTCCAGCTCCGTGGCGCTGAAGGTCTCTGGGGAGTACTCGAAAGTCCACTGGGTTTCCGGCTGCTGGGCGGCGTATTTGACGAACAGCTTTGCCGCGTTGACCGCGATGGCCTTGATGCCATCTTTGTCCTGGTTGAACACGATGCGGCGGAACGACGGCGATGTGGCGTTGTACAAGTGCACGATGGCCTTTTTAGCGCCGCGCAGGGATTCGAAAGTACGTGCGATCAGGTCTTCACGGCCCTGGGTCAGCACCTGGATGGTGGTGTCCGCGGGGATGTGGTTGTCTTCGATCAAGGTGCGCACGAAGTCGAAGTCGGTTTGCGACGCGGCCGGGAACGAGGCTTCGATTTCCTTCACGCCTACAGACACCAGGGTCTTCCAGAAACGCAGCTTTTTCGCGGCGTCCATCGGCTCGATCAGCGACTGGTTGCCATCACGCAGGTCGGAGCTGCACCAGATCGGCGCTTCGGTGATGGTCTTCGACGGCCAGGTACGGTCCGGGATATCGATGGTCGGGAACGCGCGGTACTTCGAAGACGGGTCTTTGAGCATGCTCATCGGGAAATCCTTTGTAGTAGGGGCCGAGAAAAGGCGGCCTGCCGTAAAACTGTTATTGGGGGCGAAGCTTGGGACGAGGCAGATCGATTCAGCCTGGCAGTCGTGCGCTGACGAGGCACAGGCTACGGTGCTGGCGGAGCTGAATGAGGGTGTGAGAGGTTTTCATAAGCTCAACCCTAACCGCAGGGGTGAAAGATGGCAAGCAGTCGGGAAAAATTGAGATAAGTTCTGCTATTTGGCTGGGATTCGATATTTTGTGTCGGTTATTGAATGTGGGGTTTCTTTTTATTGCGCGGTACTTATCGGGCGCGCAATTGGGCTGGCAGGCTTGGCGTCATCGCGGGCAAGCCCGGCTCCCACAGGGAATCGCGTTCACCTGTGGGAGCCAGGCTTGCCCGCGATGAGCATAGGTATCTACACAACCGGTTAACACGAAGTCTGTGGCAGGTGGGCTGTTGTGGCGAGCAGGCTTGTCCTGCGTTGGGCTGCGAAGCGGCCCCAGTACAGGCACGGCAATTTTGCTGAAAGTACTCAGCGTCTGTTTTTGGGGCCGCTTCGCAGCCCAACGCAGGACAAGCCTGCTCGCCACAGGAGAAATAGGCTGCTTTTAAAAGTTGTGTAGATACCTATGCCACGATGAGGCCGGTAGGTTGAATATTTTTATCAGGGCTGGAACGCGCCAATAAAGATCGCCGGGTCAACCCGCGCATCGTTAAGGCTGATGTTCCAATGCATATGCGGCCCGGTTGCACGGCCAGTGGAACCGACCTTGCCCACCACTGCGCCGCGTGCCAGTTGGTCGCCGACTTTGACGTCGATCTTCGACATATGGCAGAACATGCTGATAAAGCCCTGGCCATGGTCGACGAACACGGTGTTGCCGTTGAAGAAGTAATTGCCGGTGAGGATCACCTTGCCCGCCGCCGGCGTCTTGATCGGCGTGCCCGCGCCCACGGCAAAGTCCAGGCCCGAATGCGGGTTGCGTTCCTCGCCATTAAAGAAGCGGCGCACGCCGAATTTGCTCGACAGTGGCCCGTTGACCGGTTTGTCCAGCAGCAGGTTGCTCGGTGTGTTCGGGCTGAAGCTGCGGTAAGCCTTGAGCTGCACGGCCAGTTCGCCCTCGATGCGCTTGAGTTGCGCCGGGGCCGGGTTCACCTGGCTTTTGTTCTTCAAGGTGATGTGCTGTTCGGGGTATTTCTTGAAGCCCACCACAAACGGCAAGTTCTGCCCGCCGCTGGTGATGCGCTCGGTACCGGGTTTGACGGTCAGCGGGATCCCGACAATCGCCAGCCAGTTGTTCTGTTCCTTGACCACAAGCACCGGCCGGTTCAGGTAGGTGGCTTTGGGCGCGCTGGCCGAAGTGCCGAGGTCGACCACCGCCACGCCACCCGGCACCGGCTTGTTCAGCAAACGCGTGATGTAGCTGTCGGCGTGGGCGTTGAAGGTCAGGCACAAGAGCATCAGCAGGCTAAATAAACGTGGCATCAATCAATCCAGTAACGAAAGGGTGACGGGCGTCAGGTGGTTATCTTCCACCCGCACCTGCAATTGGCCTTCGCCGAGCCGCGCGGTCAGGCGTTGGCCGGTGTGGGTTTGCGCGGCGTTGCGGATCGCCTGGCCGCGCTCGTCCAGCAGGATGCTGTAGCCACGGCCCAGAGTCGCAAGCGGACTGACCACCTGCAACGTCTGCACCTGGCTTTGCAGTTGCAGGCGGCGTGCCTTAAGGCCTTCGCGCATGGCGCGGGGCAGGCGTTCTGCGAGGCTATCGAGGCGCTGGCGCAGCAACGCCAGTTGACGGCCGGGGTGTTGGCCTGCGAGGCGGGTTTCGAGGCGGATCAGGCGTTCGCGACGGGTATTGAGGCTGCGCTCGAAGGCGCGGCGCAGGCGCATGTCCAGGTCGTCCAAACGCTGGGCTTGCTGGCGCAGACGTTCGCCAGGGTGACGCAGGCGGCGGGCCATGCCTTCCAGGCGCAGGCGATCATGGCTCAGGCGGTTGCGCATCAGCATCACCAGGCGGCGGTGCAGGTTTTCGACTTGGCGCACCAGGTGGCTGGCATCTGGTGCGAGCAATTCGGCGGCGGCGGAGGGCGTGGGGGCGCGTACGTCCGCCACAAAGTCGCAGATCGACACGTCGGTTTCATGGCCGACGGCGCTGACGATGGGCGTCACGCAAGCATCCACCGCGCGGGCCACTGCCTCTTCATTGAAGCACCACAGGTCTTCGAGCGAACCGCCGCCTCGGGCCAGGATCAACGCGTCGAAACCGCGCGCATCCGCCAGTTTCAGCGCGCGCACAATCTGCGGGATGGCTTCGCGGCCCTGTACGGCGGTGGGGATCAGTGTCAGTTCAACGTTCGGCGCACGACGACGGAACACGCTGATGATGTCGCGAATCACCGCGCCCGTCGGCGAGCTGATAATCCCAATGCGCCGAGGGTGCGCCGGCAGCGGCACCTTGCGCTCCGCGCTGAACAGGCCTTCGGCGCTGAGCTTTTCCTTCAACGCGTCAAAGGCCAAACGCAGCGCGCCATCGCCGGCAGGTTCCACGGTGTCGAGGATCAGTTGGTAGTCGCCCCGGCCTTCGAACAGCGAGACCTTGCCGCGCACCTTCACCGCCAGGCCGTCCTTCAACGCCTGGCGCACCCGTGCGGCGTTGTTGCGAAACAGCGCGCAACGCACTTGGGCGCCGCTGTCCTTGAGGGTGAAATACACATGGCCGGAAGCCGGGCGGGCGAGGTTGGAGATCTCGCCTTCGACCCAGATATTGGTGAACACGTCTTCCAGCAACACCCGCGCGCGGCCGTTGAGCTGGCTGACAGTCAGGACTTCGCGGTCCAGGCCCAAGCGGGCAAACGGATCTTTAATCATGAGGAGCGATCTTTAATCATGGGCGGCAGTTTATAGGCATTCGTGCAAGGTTTGGCAGAATTGCTCCACCAGTGCGCTCGGCGCCTGCGTGCAGGCAAGGGCCACGGTACTCAAGCAGTCCGGGTCCGCCAGGGACAAAAAGTGCAGGTTGGCCGGCGCTATGTCCTGCATGGATTTTGGTAACAAGGCAATTCCGAAGCCGGCCTGGATCAGCTGCAATTGCGTGGTTTTGCGCGACATCACCCGCGCTGCCTTGGGGAAAAATCCTGCGCGCATGCACAGTTCGGCTGACAGATAACTCAAGCCGCCACGTTGGGGGTGCGGAACTGAAATAAACGCTTCGTCCTTGAGCTGTGCCAGTTCGACAGGTGTATCACTGCCTGCCAGCGGGTGATTGGGCGGCACCGCCAACACCAGTTGTTCGCTATATAAAGGCACCACGCGCACGCCTTCGCGCTGTCGCAGCACCGGTAACCGTAAAAGGCCGACTTCCAGGCGCCCGTCGGCAATTTCTTCAAGTTGCGCCTCGGAAGACAGTTTGACGATATCCATCGATACGCCGGGGCAACGCTGCAGCCAGGTGCTGATGCCGTGCAGCAATGGCCCGCTCATCGGCACGGTGCTCGAATGGCTCAGGCGCAGGGTGCCAAGCTGACCCTTGCCAACCAGGGTGGCCATCTCGCTGGCCTTGAGCAGCTCGCTCAGCAGGTTGCGCGCCCTCGGGTAAAAGGCTTCGCCCGCCGCCGTCAGCCGGGGCTGGCGCGCGGTGCGTTCGAACAGTGAAGTTTGCAGCTGGGTTTCCAGCGCCTTGATCTGGCGGCTCAGGGCCGATTGCGCCACGAACAAACGCTCGGCGGCGGCGCTGAAGCTGCCGCTGTCGGCGATCTCTACGAAGTAGCGCAGTTGGCGGGTCGAGATCACTTGTCATGCCTTTTCAAGATAAGTGGAGGGCTTTGAAGATATTAGTCGCAACACTCGGCGATGGCTAAAGTGTTGGTTATCTCTTTCAAGGAATACGACATGAGCCCGGTTGAGCTGATGAGCCAGTGGTCGTTCAGTGGTGTCGATTGGCTGGTCATCGGCCTGGGTGTGGTGCTGGCCTATATCGTCTTCGGTATTGCCGGCTTTGGCACGGCGCTGGTGGCGGGGCCGATCCTGATTGTGTTTATGCCGCTGTCGAAGATCATCCCGCTGCTGGTGCTGCTGGATTTTGTCGCGGCCTTTGGCAATCTGCTGCAATCGCGGCGAGACGTGAACAAGCCCGAGCTGCTGCGGTTGCTGCCATGCATGGCCATCGGTTGTACGCTGGGTGTGATCTTTCTGCTCAACCTGCATTCGGATCTGCTGTTGCTGCTGATGGGGGTGTTTATCAGCGCCTATGCGATCTACAGCTTGTCGGTGAAGGCGCGGCCCACTCAGCTTTCCAAAGGTTGGTCGATTCCAATGGGCACCGTCGGCGGCCTGTTTGGTGCGCTGTTCGGCAGCGGCGGCTTTTTATATGCGATCTACCTCAACAGCCGTTTGCCCAAGGATGCGGCGCGGGCCACGCAAAGTGCGTTGATCAGTTGCAGCACGGTGGTGCGCTTGAGTCTGTTCCTGATTGCCGGGGTGTATGCGGACTTGCCGTTGCTGTTGTTGGCGCTGTGCCTGTTGCCGGCGATGGCCCTGGGGCTGTGGTGTGGGCGCAGGTTGACGATGCGGATGTCCCGCGAAGCCTTTGTGCGCTTGGTGACTTGGTTGGTGTTGGCCAGTGGGATTGCATTGATTGGGCGGTATTTGAGCACTTGACCTGTGTGGGGCAGGGATTAAGCTGCCAGGCTTCAAGGCCTCATCGCAGGCAAGCCAGCTCCCACAGGTGAATGCATTCCAAATGTGGGAGCCGCGCTTGCCCGCGATGTCGGCAGTCGCCACACCGCAGGGCTCCCAAGCACCATGAACTCCCAAAGCATCCTTGTCCCCAAAATCTCCACCTTGCCCGTCCACGAACCCCGCGCCCGGGCCATCGTGCGTTGGCTGGTGCGCAACAACATCATCAAGGAAGAGCTGACCACCTGCGGGCGCACCGGCAACCGCATGGCCTACGCCCTGGCCGACGGCGCCCGCGCCGTGGTGCTGCACCCCGAAGCGCTGCCGTTCAACGAGCCGATCAATGGCCTGGAGATCATCTACAAGCGCTGCATCTACACGCCGGCCAAGGGCTTTCTCGAAGAGGCCGGCTGCCCGGAGTGCCTTAAAGAAGTCGGCGAGGCGCTGTTCGAAAGCCTGGAAGACTGGATGCCCGGCCACACCGATAACTTCACTTGCCCGTTGTGTGGGCATGAAGATGACATCAATGGGTTTCTGTTCCTGCAGGAATGCGGCTTCTCCAACCTGGGTTTCATCTTCAACAACTGGGCGGAAGCGGGGTTCAAGCAGAGCTTTATCGACGAATTTGCCGACTGGTTGGACCAGAAGATGAGTTGGGTCAAAGTCGAGCTTTAACCTGATCGTTCCCACGCTCCTGCGTGGGAATGCATCCCGTGACGCTCCGCGTCACCATTGCGCAAGACCCCGGACGCGGAGCGTCCCTGGCGGCATTCCCACGCGGAGCGTGGGAACGATCTAGCGCTGCAGGTTTTATCCATCTATCAGTATTACCAAGTTTGTCAGAGTTTTACATTGAGCCCGACAGGGTGCATGTATATAATGGCGCGCTTCCATTTTCCCGCTCGGGAGCCCCCGCGATGCTGCGTATCAGCCAAGAAGCTCTGACATTCGACGACATTCTCCTAGTGCCCGGTTATTCCGAGGTGCTTCCTAACGAAGTCAGTCTCAAGACCCGCCTAACCCGTGGCATCGAGCTGAATATTCCTCTGGTTTCCGCTGCCATGGACACCGTCACTGAAGCCCGTTTGGCAATTGCCATGGCTCAGGAAGGCGGCATTGGCATCATCCACAAGAACATGACCATCGAGCAGCAAGCTGCCGAAGTGCGCAAGGTCAAGCGTTACGAAGCCGGTGTGGTGAAAGATCCAATCACCATCGAAGCCGACGCCACCGTGCGTGATCTGTTCGACCTGACCCGCCTGCACAACATCTCCGGCGTTCCGGTACTGCACGATGGCGACCTGGTCGGCATCGTCACTTCCCGTGACGTGCGTTTCGAGAACCGTCTTGAAGTCACCGTCCGTGAAGTGATGACGCCTAAAGAGCGCCTCGTTACTGTCAAGGAAGGCGCCGACAAGAACGATGTGCGCGAATTGCTGCACAAGCACCGCATCGAGCGCGTGCTGATCGTCGACGACAAATTCGCCCTCAAAGGCATGATGACCGTCAACGACATCGAAAAAGCCAAGGCTTACCCGCTGGCCAGCAAGGATGACCAAGGTCGTCTGCGCGTCGGCGCTGCGGTCGGCACCGGTAAAGACACCGGTGATCGCGTTTCGGCCCTCGTGGCTGCCGGTGTTGACGTGGTGGTGGTCGACACTGCCCACGGCCACTCCAAAGGCGTGATCGACCGCGTTCGCTGGGTCAAACAGAATTTCCCTGACGTACAGGTTATCGGCGGCAACATCGCCACCGGCGCAGCCGCCAAGGCCCTGGCCGAAGCCGGCGCCGATGCGGTCAAGGTCGGTATCGGCCCTGGCTCCATCTGCACCACGCGTATCGTCGCCGGTGTAGGCGTGCCGCAAATCAGCGCCATCGCCAACGTTGCTGCTGCCCTTGAAGGCACGGGCGTTCCGTTGATCGCCGACGGCGGCATCCGTTTCTCCGGTGACCTGTCCAAGGCCATCGTAGCCGGTGCTTCCTGCGTGATGATGGGCTCGATGTTCGCCGGTACCGAAGAAGCACCAGGTGAAATCGAACTGTTCCAGGGCCGTTCGTACAAGGCTTACCGCGGCATGGGTTCGCTGGGCGCCATGTCCCAGGCGCAGGGCTCTTCCGACCGTTACTTCCAGGACTCCTCGGCAGGCGCCGAGAAGCTCGTACCGGAAGGCATCGAAGGCCGTGTGCCGTACAAAGGCACCCTGAGCGCGATCATCCATCAATTGATGGGCGGCCTGCGTTCCTCGATGGGCTACACCGGCAGCGCCGACATCGAAGAAATGCGCACCAAGCCAGAGTTCGTACGGATCACCGGCGCCGGCATGGCTGAATCCCATGTCCACGACGTGCAGATCACCAAGGAAGCGCCGAACTACCGCGTAGGTTGAGGCTTCCAGCAAAACGTTAAGTAACCGGGGCTGTTCTTTCAGCCCCGAGTTGTTTCTGATTCATTAGACGAGACTGACTTCATGGCCCTCGACATTCACGCCCACCGCATCCTGATCCTCGACTTCGGTTCCCAGTACACCCAACTGATCGCCCGCCGCGTGCGTGAAATCGGCGTGTACTGCGAACTGCACCCGTTCGACATGGACGACGAAGCGATCCGCGAATTCGCACCGAAAGGCGTCATCCTTGCCGGTGGCCCCGAGTCCGTGCACGAAGCCAACAGCCCGCGTTGCCCGCAAGCCGTATTCGAACTGGGCGTGCCCGTCTTCGGTATCTGCTACGGCATGCAGACCATGGCCGAGCAACTGGGCGGCAAGGTTGAAGGTTCCGAACTGCGTGAATTCGGTTATGCCCGTGTCGACGTGGTCGGCAAGAGCCGCCTGCTGGACGGCATCGAAGACCACATCGACGCCGACGGCCTGTTCGGCCTCGACGTGTGGATGAGCCACGGTGACAAGGTCACCAAGATGCCGGAAGACTTCCACATCCTGGCCAGCACCCCGAGCTGCCCGATTGCCGGCATGTTCAACGACGAGCGCGGCTACTACGGCGTGCAGTTCCACCCGGAAGTGACCCACACCAAGCAAGGCGGCCGCATCCTGTCGCGCTTCATCCTCGACATCTGCCAGTGCGAAGCCCTGTGGACCCCGTCGAAAATCGCTGAAGACGCCATCGCCAACGTGCGTGCCCAGGTCGGTACCGACAACGTATTGCTCGGCCTGTCCGGCGGCGTTGACTCCTCCGTGGTTGCCGCGCTGCTGCACAAAGCCATCGGCGACCAGCTGACGTGCGTGTTCGTCGACAATGGCCTGCTGCGCCTGCACGAAGGCGAGCAAGTGATGGCCATGTTCGCTGAGAACATGGGCGTCAAGGTGATCCGCGCCAACGCCGAGGACCAGTTCCTCAACAACCTGGCGGGCGAAAGCGACCCAGAGAAGAAGCGCAAGATCATCGGCCGCACCTTCATCGACGTGTTTGATGCCCAGTCCAACAAACTGGACAACATCAAGTACCTCGCCCAAGGCACCATCTACCCTGACGTGATCGAGTCGGCTGGCGCCAAGAGCGGCAAGGCCCACGTGATCAAGTCCCACCACAACGTGGGTGGCCTGCCGGAGGAGATGAACCTCAAGCTGGTAGAGCCGCTGCGCGAACTGTTCAAAGACGAAGTCCGCCGCCTGGGCCTGGAACTCGGCCTGCCGTACGACATGGTCTACCGCCACCCATTCCCAGGCCCGGGCCTGGGCGTGCGCATCCTGGGTGAAGTGAAAAAGGAATACGCCGACCTGCTGCGTCGCGCCGACCACATCTTCATCGAAGAACTGCGCAAAGCCGACTGGTACCACAAGGTCAGCCAGGCATTCGTGGTGTTCCAGCCGGTGAAATCGGTGGGCGTTGTGGGCGATGGCCGTCGTTACGCGTGGGTTGTTGCGCTGCGTGCCGTAGAGACCATCGACTTCATGACCGCGCGTTGGGCACACCTGCCGTACGAGCTGCTGGAGACTGTCAGCGGCCGTATCATCAATGAAATCGAAGGTATTTCGCGCGTGACGTATGACGTGTCGAGCAAGCCGCCGGCGACGATTGAGTGGGAGTGATCCTGCGCTAGCAGGTGAATGCTGAATAACAAAACCCCGGCCAGGTGCCGGGGTTTTGTGTTTCTGGAATACGCCAGATCAAACAACACTGATCGAAGTGTGGGAGCGGGCTTGCCCGCGATGAGGGCCTATCAGGCAACACATCGATAACTGACAGGACGCCATCGCGGGCAAGCCCGCTCCCACATTTGATCTTCTTTCGGCTTTAGCGCCGCGCAATATCCGAAAAATAAAACTTATCCAACGTATGCCGCGACTCGGTGTACTCGAACTGCCTGCCATCCTGCAAAAACGTCTGGTTGCTCACCACAATCACATGGCTTTGCCCATCCAGATCCAGATGCGCCTGGTCGTCCTTGCTGCGCGGCAGGGCTTCGATGGTGCGCTGCGCATAACTGATCTGCAGCTCCAGCGTCTGTTCGATAAACGCATAGATCGACTGCTCGGCGATGTCGCGGTCCAGGCCGGGGATCAGGTCAGCCACAAAGTGGTTGATGTCCAGGATCACGCGTTTGCCGCCGATGCGCCGTACCCGTTTGATGCGGGTGATCAGAGCGCCGGGCGCGGCTTCGATGTGTTGCAGCAGCGAGCCTTCGAGCGGGAACTGGCTGAATTCGACTACTTCGGTGCGTACGTCATCGCCCAGGTCAGCGTGGGTTTCGTGGAAGCTGACGATGCCGCCCAGTTGGAACTCAATGGGGTTGGGCGACAACACAAACGTGCCCTTGCCGTGGATTTTTTGCGCAAAACCACGCTCCTGCAACTGCTCGATGGCGCGGCGCACCGTGCCACGGCTGGCCTGGTAGGCGTCCATCAGTTCGGTTTCAGAGGGAAGGCGCGTACCGCGTTGCAGGCGTTCAGTGGTGATGCTGGCAAGCAGATCCGTATAGATCTGGTTGTATTTGCTCATGGGGATGGCTCTGTGCCGGCTTGATGAAAGTGAACGGCGGGTTCAAGGCAGGAACCTTAGTGGCAGAGGTGGGCTTTGTCCATTGGACCTGCGTGGAATTAGGGAAATGTCTGACTTCAAATTCAGAAATTTAAACTTTATGTAACTCGTACAGACGAGTTATTGATTTAACTCGTACATACGAGTACTTTTGCCCACGGCGTGCTGCCAATGACTGCCCCCAAATAAAAAAACCAAAGTGGAAACCAAGCATGAGCCACGACTATTCCAATATTGCCCGCGAGATTCTCGAGAACCTCGGGGGCAGCGACAACCTTGAGCAAGCCGCCCACTGCGTGACCCGCCTGCGCCTGGCGCTCAAGGACCCGAGCCTGGTCAACAGCAGCGCGTTGAACCAGGTCGATCTGGTCAAGGGCTCGTTCTTCACCGGCGGCCTGTTCCAAGTGGTGATCGGCCCCGGCGAAGTGGAAAAGGTCTATGCCGCCCTGCGTGAGCAGACGGGTCTTGCGGCTTCGACCATCGCTGACGTCAAGCAGAAGGGCGCCGACAAGACCAACGCCATGCAGCGTCTGGTGCGTGTGTTCTCCGACGTGTTCATGCCGATCCTGCCCGCGCTGATCATCGCCGGCCTGCTGATGGGCGTGAACAACCTGATGGGCGCCAAGGGCATGTTCATTGAGGGCCAGACGCTGCTGGAGGCGTATCCGAACCTGGATGGCCTGTGGAGCCTGATCAACCTTATGGCCAACACCTCGTTTGTGTTCCTGCCGGCGCTGGTGGGCTGGTCGGCGGCCAAGCGCTTCGGCGGCAGCGAAATCCTCGGCATCGTGCTCGGCCTGATGCTGGTGCACCCGGACTTGCTCAACGCCTGGAACTACGGCAAGGCGGTGGCCGGGCTCGATGGCCAGAGCTTGCCGTACTTCGATATTTTCGGTTGGTTCAAGATTGAGAAGGTGGGTTATCAGGGCCAGATCCTGCCGATCCTGATGGCGGCCTATGTGATGAGCGTGATTGAAAAGTGGCTGCGGGCACGCGTGCCAAACGCCATCCAACTGCTCGTGGTGCCGATCACCACCATCGTCGTCACCGGCGTGCTGGCGCTGGCCATCATCGGCCCGGTGACCCGTCACCTCGGCATCCTGATTACCGAAGGCGTGGTCACCCTGTTTGACCTGGCGCCGATGGTTGGCGGGGCGATTTTCGGCCTGTTGTACGCGCCGCTGGTGATCACCGGCATGCACCACATGTTCCTCGCCGTGGACCTGCAACTTATCTCCACCCAGGGCGGCACCTTTATCTGGCCGATGATCGTGATGTCCAACCTGGCCCAGGGCAGCGCCGCACTGGGCGTGTTCTACATGACCCGCAACGCGCGGGACAAAAGCATGGCCTCGACCTCGGCGATTTCCGCTTACTTCGGCATTACGGAACCGGCGATGTTCGGCGTGAACCTGCGCTTCAAATTTCCGTTCTATGCCGCGCTGCTGGGCTCGGCGCTGGGCAGCATTTTCCTGTCACTTAACAAGGTGACGGCCTCGGCCATCGGCGTGGGTGGCTTGCCTGGGTTTATTTCGATCATTCCGCAGTTCATCCCCAGTTTTGTGATCGGAATGGTCATCGCCATGGTCGTGCCGTTTGTTCTGACCTGTGCGTTGAGCATGAAGATTGTGCGGCCGGGGTATCGCGTCGCTTGATCGATCGCTATCGCAGGCAAGCCAGCTCCCACATTTGAATGTGTTCACACATCAAAGTGGGAGCCGGGCTTGCCCGCGATGAGGCTCTCAAAGCCAGCACACAACTCAATTGAAGGAACCCACCATGCAAGACTGGCAAGACTCGGTGATCTACCAGATCTACCCCAAAAGCTTCCACAGCCACGCGGGTAACGCCACCGGTGACCTGCTTGGCATCGTGGACAAACTCGATTACCTCAAGTGGCTGGGCGTGGATTGCCTGTGGATCACCCCGTTCCTGCGCTCGCCGCAACGCGACAACGGCTACGACATCAGCGACTACTACGCCATCGACCCCAGCTACGGGACCATGGCCGATTGCGACCTGCTGATCAGCGAAGCGGCCAAGCGCGGCATCAAGCTGATGCTCGACATTGTGGTCAACCACACCTCCATCGAGCATGAGTGGTTCCAGCAGGCGCGCAGC
Source organism: Pseudomonas sp. 2995-3 (assembly GCF_002742565.1). Classification (NCBI taxonomy): domain Bacteria; kingdom Pseudomonadati; phylum Pseudomonadota; class Gammaproteobacteria; order Pseudomonadales; family Pseudomonadaceae; genus Pseudomonas; species Pseudomonas sp. 2995-3. Next base: position 13,614 of record NZ_LJSB01000204.1, read on the forward strand.
AGCCTCAACAACCCGTACCGCGACTTTTACATCTGGCGCGACCAGCCGAACAACTGGCAATCCAAGTTCGGCGGCTCGGCCTGGGAATACGAGGCGCAAACCGGCCAGTACTTCCTGCACCTGTTCGACCATACCCAGGCCGACCTCAATTGGGACAACCCCAACGTGCGCGCCGAGGTGTACCAGTTGATGCGCTTCTGGCGTGACAAAGGCGTGGGTGGCTTCCGCCTGGACGTGATCAACCTGATCTCCAAGCCTGCCGATTTCCCCGAAGACAACACCGATGGCCGCCGCTTCTACACCGACGGCCCGAACGTGCATGAGTACCTGCAGGAAATGCACCGTGAAGTCTTCGAAGGGCACGACCTGATCAACGTCGGCGAGATGTCGTCCACCAGCCTTGAGCACTGCATTCGTTATTCGAATCCGGCGTCCAAAGAGCTGTCGATGACCTTCAACTTTCATCACTTGAAAGTCGATTACCCGAACCTGCAAAAGTGGGTGAAGGCCGACTTCGACTTCCTGCAGCTCAAGCAGATTTTTTCCGACTGGCAACTGGGCATGCAGGCCGGTGGCGGCTGGAACGCGCTGTTCTGGTGTAACCACGATCAGCCGCGAGTGGTCTCGCGTTTTGGTAACGACGGCGAGTACCGCGTGGTCTCGGCCAAGATGCTCGCCACTGCGCTGCACTTCCTCCAGGGCACGCCGTATGTGTACCAGGGCGAAGAGCTGGGCATGACCAACCCGGGTTTCGACAAGATTGAGCAGTACCGCGATGTCGAGACCCTGAACATCTTCCGCCTCAAGCGTGATGCCGGTGAGTCCGAGGCGTCGAGCATGGCGGCGATCATGCAGAAGTCGCGCGACAACAGCCGCACGCCAATGCAATGGAACACCCAGGCCAATGCCGGTTTCAGCAGCGGTGAACCGTGGATCGGCATCCCGGCCAACGCGGCGCAGATCAACGTCGAAAGCCAGCTGGATGACCCCGATTCGGTGCTGCATCACTACCGCGCGCTGATTGCGTTGCGTCGTCACGAGCCGCTGATCCAGGAGGGCGTTTATCGCCAACTGCTGCAAGACCACCTCCAGGTCTGGGCGTATCTGCGCGAAGGCGATGGCGAGCGCTTGTTGGTACTCAACAACTTCTACGGCACACCCTGCGAAATCCAACTGCCGGAAGGCGTCATCAGTGCGGCGAACGAGCAACGCCTGCTGATCAGCAATTACCCCGACTGCCCGTTGCGTTCGAGCACGGTGGTGTTGCGCCCGTATGAATCGTTTGTGCTGCACCTCAAGGACTGAGACCCGCTGCATCCCCCGTATGGGAGTGCGGGGGCGCTTCACCAAAAAACATAATAAAAATATCGGAGTGCTTCATGAAAACAACAATAAAGCTGGGCCTCATTGCTTCATGTCTTACCGCACCTTTTGCCGTTCAAGCCCTGGAGTTTGCCGGCTACTTGCGCAGCGGCGCGGGGACTTCAACAGGCAGTGGCAAGCAACAGTGTTTCCAACTGCCGGGGGCGCAATCCAAATACCGCCTGGGCAACGAATGCGAGCAGTACGCCGAACTCGAGTTGCGCCAGGACCTGTTGACCCTCGACGACGGCTCGGTGCTGAGCGTCGATGCCATGGCATCGCTGTACAACAAATACGACCGAGCCCTGAAGTTCCAGGGTGAGGACAACGGCTCGGCGCGCATGCCGCAGATGTACGCGCAGTGGTCCAACCTGCCCAGCCTCAATGGCGGCTCGGTGTGGGCGGGGCGCCGTTACTACAAGCGTAACGACATCCATATCTCCGACTTCTACTACTGGAACCAGAGCGCCACGGGCGGCGGTGTCGAGGACGTCAAAATCGGCGACCTCAAATACAGCTACGCGCTGTCGCGCAAGGACAACCTCTACCAGAAAGAATACGCCACCCGTCACGACTTCAACGTGGCAGGCTTCAAGACCAACCCCGGCGGTGAGCTGGAGTTTGGCTTGAGCTATATAGAAAAAGCCGGCGGGCGTGAGGCCAACAGCGGTTGGGCGATCACCGCGCAGCATGTGCAAAAACCGTTTCTGGGCGGCAAGAACAAACTCGCCTTGCAGTACGGCGAAGGCCCCGGCACGGGTTTGGGCTATACCGGCGATACCGCCTTGGACAAGAGCAGCAAAAGCTACCGCGCCGTGGAGTTTTTCGACTGGCAGGTGACGCCGCGTTTCGGCGGGCAGGTCGAGGCAGTGTATCAAAAGGATATCCGCCCGGGCAGCCAGGACCAGACCTGGATGTCCATCGGTGTGCGCCCGGCATATGCCATCAGCGAACAGTTCAAACTGGTCACCGAGCTTGGGCATGATCAAGTCGAGGCCGCCGGTGGTACGCGCAAGCTGAGCAAATTTACCTTCGCCCCGACCTGGTCGCCCAACGGCCCGGATTTCTGGGCACGGCCGGAAGTGCGGTTGTACTACACCTATGCAACCTGGAACGAAGCGGCCAAGCGTGCGGCGAACGAACTGGCGGCGGGCTCGGCGTTGTCCGACACCGGCGCCTACGGCACGGCGCGGCACGGCTCGAATGTGGGTGTGCAAGTCGAATACTGGTGGAAATAGCTCGGTTTTAAGTGAACGCTTTTTAGGTGGGAGCTGGCTTGCCTGCGATAGCAACCCCTCGGTCTTACTGAGACACCGAGTCGCCGGCATCGCAGGCAAGCCAGCTCCCACAGTGGATCGTCGTTCGCCCTATGATTTTTACAGAACAAAACAGCAGGTGAAGTCATGACCACAACTCAACCCCTGGAACTGCTGGCGCCCTTGTCCGGGGTGCTGCTGGCGCTGGACCAGGTGCCTGACCCGGTGTTCGCCAGCCGCATGATCGGCGACGGCCTGTGCATCGATCCCACCTCGCAGACCCTGTGCGCGCCGTTGGCCGGGGTGATCAGCAATATCCAGGACACCGGGCATGCGGTCAGCGTCACCGGCGACAACGGCGTGCAGGTGCTGATGCATATTGGCCTGGACACGGTGCACCTGGCTGGCAAGGGCTTCACCCGTCTGGTCGAGGAAGGCCAGCGGGTCGAGGTCGGGCAGCCGTTGATCGAGTTTGATGCCGACTACGTGGCGCTCAATGCGCGCAGTTTGCTGACCTTGATGCTGGTGGTCAGCGGCGAGCCGTTTGTGTGGCTGGCATCGGGCAGTGGCGCGGTGGAGGTGGGCCAGCCGCTGTTGCACGTCTCACCCGGCCAGGCCGCTGAAACCGTGGGCGAGGAGGAAGGCGATGCACTGTTCTCCAAACCGCTGACGTTGCCCAATGCCAACGGTTTGCACGCACGCCCGGCCGCCGTGCTGGCCCAGACGGCCAAAGGTTTCAACGCCAGCATTTACCTGCACAAGCAAACCCAGAGCGCCAACGCCAAGTCATTGGTGGCGATCATGGCGCTGCAAACCGTGCAGGGCGATACCTTGCAAGTGAGTGCGGCGGGAGAGGATGCCGATGCGGCCATCAAGGCATTGGTAACCCTGCTGGCGCAAGGTTGCGGGGAGGCAGTCGAAGAGTCTGTTGCGCCTGTTGAAACGCAGTCACCCGAGTCATCGGCGACCTTGTTGCGCGGCGTGTGTGCTTCGCCCGGCTCCGCGTTTGGCCAGGTGTTTCAAGTGGCGGAACCCGAGTTGCACATCGAGGAACAGGGCGCGGGTGAATCCGTTGAACACGCTGCGCTGAGCCGCGCCTTACTGGTAGCCACCGAAGCGCTGCAAGTGTTGCAAGACAAAGCGGTTGGCAGCGCCCAGGCGGAAATCTTCCGCGCCCATCAGGAACTGCTTGAAGACCCGACCCTGTTGGAGCAAGCCCATCGCCTGCTCACCGAAGGCAAGAGTGCTGCCTTTGCCTGGAACAGCGCCACGGCCGCAACCGCCAAGCTATTTCTCGGCCTGGGCAGTGCGTTGCTGGCTGAGCGCGCAGCGGATTTGGCCGATGTTGGCCAGCGTGTGCTGAAGTTGATCCTCGGTATTGAGGACAGCGCCTGGGCGTTGCCGGATCGTGCGATCGTGATTGCCGAGCAACTGACCCCCTCGCAAACCGCTGGCCTCGATACGCGCAAAGTGTTGGGGTTCGTCACCGTCGGCGGCGGCGCCACCAGCCATGTGGCGATCCTGGCGCGTGCCCTTGGTTTGCCGTCGTTGTGCGGCGTTCCGGTACAGGCACTGGCGCTGGCCAACGGCAAGCAGGTGCTGCTCGATGCCGACAAAGGCGAGCTGCACCTGGAGCCTGACCTGGCCGCTGTCGAGCAACTGGCCGCTACCCGCAAGCAACACATACTGAGACGTGAGCGTGAGGTGGCGCAGGCCGCCTTGCCCGGTATCACGCGCGATGGTCATCATGTCGAGATCACGGCCAATGTCGCCTCGTTGCAGGAGGTCGAGCAATCCCTGGCCTTGGGCGGTGAAGGCGTTGGCCTGTTGCGTTCGGAGTTTCTCTACCTGGACCGCAATCGCGCGCCCAGCCCCGAGGAGCAAGCCGGCACCTACAGCGCCATCGCCCGAGCCCTGGGCAGCGAACGCAATCTGGTGGTGCGCACCTTGGATGTGGGCGGCGATAAACCTTTGGCCTATGTGCCGATGGAGCGCGAGACCAACCCGTTCCTCGGCCTGCGTGGTATTCGCCTGTGCCTGGAACGCCCTGAATTGCTGCGCGAGCAGTTCCGCGCGATCCTGGCGAGTGCCGGATTTGCGCGGCTGCATATCATGCTACCGATGGTCAGCCTGCTGTCGGAGCTGCATCTGGCGCGCAAGATCCTTGAAGAGGAAGCGCTGGCGCTGAGCCTGACCGAGCTGCCAAAGCTGGGCATCATGATCGAGGTGCCGTCTGCGGCCTTGATGGCAGATGTCTTCGCGCCGCATGTGGATTTCTTCTCCATCGGCACCAATGACCTCACCCAATACACCCTGGCCATGGACCGCGACCACCCGCGCCTGGCAAGCCAGGCCGACAGCTTCCATCCGTCGGTATTGCGCCTGATTGCCACCACGGTCAAGGCCGCCCACGCCCATGGCAAGTGGGTCGGCGTGTGCGGCGCGTTGGCGTCTGAAGCACTGGCGGTGCCGGTGTTGATCGGGCTGGGGGTGGATGAACTGTCGGTCAGCGTACCGCTGATCCCGACCATCAAGGCCACCGTGCGCGAGCTGGACATGGCCGACTGCCAGATCATCGCCCGCCAGGTGCTTGGCCTGGAAGAAGCCGCCCAAGTACGCGAGGCCCTGCGCCTGTACCACGCGGCCACTGTTGAAACCTCACCTGTCGTGGAGCACTGAGCATGTTCGAGAAATTACAGCGCGCATTCTGGAAGGCCCTCACCCCGGACTTGATTGCCGAAACCGTGGTGGCGCCTGCGCAGGGTCTGTTGTCGACCGAGGTACTGAGCGCATTGGGCGGTGTGGATAACCTCAAGTCGCAACAGCGCGTGGCACTGACGCGGGTGCGGGTGCAGTTGCAGGATGCAGGGCGGCTGGATGCCCAGGCGCTGAAGGCGGCGGGTGTTGCGGGTGTGATGGTCTTAACGGGCGGGGTCGTGCATCTGCTCACTGGCCTATAAAACGACGAGGATCAACTGTGGAAGCCGGGCTTGCCCGCGATAGCGGTGTGTCAGGAAACGAATATGTTGACTGGCTAGCCGCCATCTCGGGCAAGCCCGGCTCCCACAGGGTTATGGGTCGTTTGGGCGATTGGGTTTACAACTGCGGGTTATCTTCCGGCGGCTTGGTCTTGTCGATACCCGGCACGTGCAAGTTGCCTTCCACCACCTGGTTGCCTTCCAACTGCGGCTGGGTCACCCAGGTGAGAATGTCGTAATACCGGCGGATGTTCGCGACAAAATGCACCGGCTCGCCACCGCGGGCATAACCGTAGCGGGTCTTGCTGTACCACTGCTTCTGCGACAGGCGCGGCAGCATCTTCTTCACGTCCAGCCACTTGTTCGGGTTCAGGCCGTCTTTCTTGGCCAGCGTGCGCGCATCTTCCAGGTGGCCGGTGCCGACGTTATAGGCGGCGAGGGCGAACCAGGTGCGGTCCGGCTCGGCAATGCTGTCGTCCAACTCATCCTTGATCTTGGCCAGGTACTTGGCACCGCCCATGATGCTTTGCTTGGCGTCCAGGCGGTTGGACACGCCCATGGCCTGGGCGGTGTTCTGGGTCAGCATCATCAGGCCGCGCACGCCGGTCTTGGAGGTGACGGCCGGTTGCCACAGCGATTCCTGATAGCCGATGGCCGCCAGTAGGCGCCAGTCGACCTTTTCTTCCTTGGCGTAGGCGCGAAAGTGTTTCTCGTACTTGGGCAGGCGTTGCTGCAAATGCTGGGCGAAGGTGTAGGCGCCGACATAGCCGAGTACATCGACATGCCCGTAGTAACGGTCTTTCAGTCGCTGCAGGGTGCCGTTTTTCTCAACCTTGTCCAGGTAGCTGTTGATCTCGTTGAGCAGGCTATTGTCTTCACCCGGCGCCACGGCCCAGCTCTGGTTGCTGGCATTGCCGAGGTCGAAGGCCACGCGCACGTTGGGGAAGTACACCTGGTTCATCGCCACTTCGTTGGAGTCCACCAGGGTCAGGTCGATCTGGCCCTCGTCCACCATGCGCAGCAGGTCCACCACCTCCACGGCGTCGGACTCTTCGTATTCAATCGCTGGGTTCTGCTTTTTAAGTGCCGCCAATTGCTCGGCGTGGGTGCTGCCTTTGAGCACCATGATCTTCTTGCCCACCAGGTCTGCCGGGCCGGTGGGGCGCGACTGGCCATTGCGGTAGATGATCTGCGGCGTGACTTCCAGGTACGGATGGGAGAAACGCACCTGTTGCGCGCGCTGCTCGCTGCTGACCAGGCCGGCGGCCGCAAGAACCGGACCGTTGGGTTTGCCCAACTGGCCGAACAGGTCATCGAGATTATCGGCGGTCTCGATCTCCAGCTTCACGCCCAGGTCATCGGCAAAGCGCTTGACCAGTTCGTACTCGAAACCGGTTTCACCGTTGCGGTCCTGGAAATACGTCGCCGGGCTGTTCCGGGTAATCACCCGCAATACGCCATCCTCCTTGATTCGCTCGAGCGTGCTGGGCTTATCAACACAGGCGCTGAGCATCAGGAAGAGTCCGGTTGCGATCAGCCATTTGGCGCATCGCGGGCGTAAAGCAGTAGGGGAGAACATCTGCGCAGTATACGCAAACGGCCCTCGGCGCCATATCTCGACAGCAGCGGACTTGTCTGCTAGCACCCGCAAAACCGGGCTGCAGCCCGCAGAAACGTGGGTTGGCGAGGGTTTGTGACGGTTAAAATAACTGCTCGCCAACCCCAGGATTTCGCCCCGAAAGCGTGCAATCGCTGCCAACTGACGTTCGGCAGCGGCCAGCCGTGCCGTTTCGGGTGCCGTTGGCGCAGGTTTACGCTAGAATGCACGGCCTCAAAGCACACCCCCTTCCCGAGGCTGTCCCGAAGATGTTGATCCTGCGCGGCGCTCCTGCCCTTTCTGCCTTTCGCCACAGCAAACTCCTTGAGCAACTGAGCCAAAAGGTTCCAGCTGTTACAGGCTTGTATGCTGAATTTGCTCACTTCGCCGACGTAACCGGCGTCTTGACCGCCGACGAACAGCAAGTGCTCGCACGCCTTCTGAAGTACGGCCCCAGCGTTCCCGTTCAAGAGCCCACCGGCCGCTTGTTCCTGGTTCTGCCGCGGTTCGGCACCATCTCGCCCTGGTCGAGCAAGGCCAGTGATATCGCGCGTAATTGCGGCCTGGAAAAAATCCAGCGCCTGGAACGCGGTATCGCTTTCTACGTCGCCGGCCAGTTCAGCGATGCCGAAGCCGAGCTGATTGCCAGCAGCCTGCACGACCGCATGACCCAGATCATCGTCAGCCAGCTGGAACAGGCTGCCGGCCTGTTCAGCCACGCCGAGCCCAAGCCGCTCACTGCGATTGACGTGCTCGGCGGTGGCCGCGCCGCCCTCGAGAAGGCCAACACCGAACTGGGCCTGGCGCTCGCCGAAGATGAGATCGACTATCTGGTCGACGCCTTCAATGGCTTGAAGCGCAACCCGCACGACATCGAACTGATGATGTTCGCCCAGGCCAACTCCGAGCACTGCCGTCACAAGATCTTCAACGCCAGTTGGGACATTGACGGCGAAAGCCAGGAAAAAAGCCTGTTCGGCATGATCAAGAACACCTACGTGATGCACAGCGAAGGCGTTCTGTCGGCTTATAAGGACAACGCTTCGGTGATCGTCGGCTCCGTTGCCGGCCGTTTCTCCCCGGCCCCTGAACCCCGCCAATACGGCGCGGTGCAGGAGCCGGTGCACATCCTCATGAAGGTTGAGACCCACAACCACCCGACCGCGATTGCCCCGTTCCCGGGCGCAGCGACAGGTTCGGGCGGCGAAATCCGTGACGAAGGCGCCACCGGCCGTGGCGCCAAGCCAAAGGCTGGCCTCACCGGTTTCACTGTGTCCAACCTGCAGATCCCGGGCTTTGAACAGCCGTGGGAAGTGCCCTACGGCAAGCCTGAGCGCATCGTTACCGCACTCGATATCATGATCGAAGGCCCGCTGGGCGGCGCCGCGTTCAACAACGAGTTCGGGCGCCCGGCACTCACCGGCTACTTCCGTACATTTGAACAATCCATCACCACCCCGCGTGGCGATGAAGTGCGCGGCTACCACAAGCCAATCATGTTGGCCGGCGGCATGGGCAACATCCGCGAAGAACACGTCAAGAAAGGCGAGATTCTGGTCGGCTCCAAGCTGATCGTCCTCGGCGGCCCGGCGATGTTGATCGGCCTGGGCGGCGGCGCAGCTTCTTCCATGGCCACCGGCACCAGCTCGGCAGACCTGGATTTTGCTTCCGTACAGCGCGAAAACCCGGAAATGGAACGCCGCTGCCAGGAAGTCATCGACCGTTGCTGGCAGTTGGGTGACAAGAACCCGATCAGCTTCATCCACGACGTCGGCGCCGGCGGTTTGTCCAACGCCTTCCCCGAGCTGGTCAACGATGGCGACCGTGGTGGCCGTTTCGAACTGCGCAACATTCCAAACGACGAGCCGGGCATGGCCCCGCACGAAATCTGGAGTAACGAATCCCAGGAACGCTACGTACTGGCCGTTGGCCCTGAAGACTTCGCGCGCTTCCAGGCCATCTGCGAACGTGAGCGTTGCCCGTTTGCCGTGGTCGGCGAAGCCACTGCCGAACCACAGCTGACGGTCACCGACAGCCACTTCGGCAACAGCCCGGTCGACATGCCGCTGGAAGTACTGCTGGGCAAAGCCCCGCGCATGCACCGCTCCGCCGTGCGTGAAACCGAGCTGGGCGATGACTTCGACCCAAGCACGCTGGAACTGGCCGACAGCATCGAACGCGTGCTGCACCACCCGGCCGTGGCGAGCAAAAGCTTCCTGATCACCATTGGCGACCGCACCATCACCGGCCTGGTGGCCCGTGACCAAATGGTTGGCCCATGGCAAGTGCCGGTGGCCGACGTTGCCGTCACCGCCACCAGCTTTGACGTGTACACCGGTGAAGCCATGGCCATGGGCGAGCGCACGCCGCTGGCCCTGCTGGACGCCCCTGCGTCGGGCCGTATGGCGATTGGTGAAACCCTCACCAACATCGCCGCTTCGCGCATTGGCAAGCTGTCCGACATCAAACTGTCGGCCAACTGGATGTCCGCTGCCGGTCACCCAGGTGAAGATGCGCGCCTGTACGACACCGTCAAGGCTGTCGGCATGGAGCTGTGCCCGGAACTGGGTATCACCATTCCGGTGGGCAAGGACTCGATGTCCATGGCCACCCGTTGGAACGAAGACGGCACCGACAAGAGCGTGACCTCGCCGCTGTCGCTGATCGTGACCGGTTTTGCCCCGGTCACCGACATCCGCCAGACCCTGACCCCGCAACTGCGCATGGACAAGGGCACCACCGATCTGATCCTGATCGACCTGGGCCGTGGCCAGAACCGCATGGGCGCCTCGATCCTCGCGCAAACCCACGGCAAACTCGGCAAGCACGCGCCGGACGTGGATGACGCCGAAGACCTCAAAGCCTTCTTCGCCGTGATCCAGGGCTTGAACGCCGACGGCCACCTGCTGGCGTACCACGACCGTTCCGACGGCGGTTTGCTGACCAGCGTTGTCGAAATGGCATTTGCCGGTCACTGCGGCCTGAACATTGTGCTCGACAGCGTTGCCGAGGATGCTGCCGAAATCAACGGCATCCTGTTCAATGAAGAGTTGGGCGCCGTGATCCAGGTTCGCCAGGACGCCACTCCGGACGTACTCGCACAATTCAGCGCCGCTGGCCTGGACGACTGTGTGGCGGTGATCGGTCAACCGATCAATAACGGTGAAATCAATATCTCCTTCAATGGCGATACCGTGTTTGCCGGCCAGCGCCGCTTGCTGCAACGCCAGTGGGCCGAGACCAGCTACCAGATCCAACGCCTGCGTGATAACGCCGACTGCGCCGAGCAGGAATTCGACGTGATCCTGGAAGAAGACAATCCGGGTCTGAGCACCAAGCTCAGCTTCGACGTCAACCAGGACATCGCCGCGCCTTACATCAAGAAAGGCATTCGCCCACAAGTTGCCGTACTGCGAGAGCAGGGCGTCAACGGCCAGGTGGAAATGGCGGCCGCGTTCGACCGCGCCGGCTTTAATGCGATCGACGTGCACATGAGCGACATCCTCGCCGGTCGCGTTGACCTCAACGAGTTCAAAGGCCTGGTCGCTTGCGGTGGTTTCTCCTACGGTGACGTGTTGGGTGCCGGTGAAGGCTGGGCCAAATCGGCCCTGTTCAACAGCCGTGCGCGCGATGCGTTCCAGGGCTTCTTCGAGCGTAACGACAGCTTCACCCTGGGTGTGTGCAACGGTTGCCAGATGATGTCCAACCTGCACGAGTTGATCCCGGGCAGCGAGTTCTGGCCGCACTTTGTGCGTAACCGTTCCGAGCAGTTCGAAGCCCGTGTCGCCATGGTGCAGGTGCAGGAATCCAACTCGATCTTCCTGCAAGGCATGGCCGGTTCGCGCATGCCAATCGCCATCGCCCACGGTGAAGGCCACGCTGAATTCTCCAGCGAAGAAGCCCTGCTCGAAGCCGACCTGTCCGGTTGTGTGGCGATGCGTTTCGTCGACAACCACGGCAAGGTCACAGAGAGCTACCCGGCCAACCCGAACGGCTCGCCGCGCGGGATCACCGGCCTTACCAGCCGCGACGGTCGCGTGACCATCATGATGCCGCACCCGGAGCGTGTATTCCGCGCCGTGCAAAACTCGTGGCGCCCTGAAGAGTGGAACGAAGACGGCGCGTGGATGCGCATGTTCCGCAACGCTCGCGTGTGGGTGAACTAAGGCGGTGTACAAGCTTGCCTTCTTTGTGCCCGCCAGCCATGTGGAGACGGTGAAAACCGCCGTCTTCGCCGCCGGCGGCGGGCGCATCGGCAACTACGACAGCTGTGCCTGGCAAGTGCTGGGCCAGGGCCAATTCCGCGCGTTGGACGGCAGCCAGCCGTTTCTTGGGCAGGTGGGCCAGGTTGAAGTGGTTGAAGAATGGAAGGTTGAGCTGGTGGTGGCGGATGAGTTGATCGTGGCGGTTGTAGCCGCGTTGAAACTCAGCCATCCCTATGAGACACCGGCGTATGAGGTGTGGCAGTTGGCGGATTTTTGATTCGCAGGTTGCAGAAACGAGAAACCCGCTGGGCCAGTTTGGTCAGCGGGTTTTTTGTTGGTTGTAAGGGCCAATCGCAGGCAAGCCAGCTCCCACATTGATCGTTCCCACGCTCCGCGTGGGAATGCATCCTGTGACGCTCCGCGTCACCCTTGTGCAGGGCGACGGCCTGGACGCGGAGCGTCCGGGGCGGCATTCCCACGCAGAGCGTGGGAACGATCGGTCAGGCGTTGATTGGTCGGGTAACCAGCCGCTCCAGTGCCTCGCCCAATCCAGTGGCCTTGTCACCAATCAACAAATGCCAAACCCCGCTGTCCAGCTGGCTCACACCCTGGCAACCCAGCGCAGTCAGGTCCGCTTCAGACAGCACCGAATCATCCCCCAGTTCCACCCGCAATCGGGTCATCGCCACCGCTTCCAGCTGGCGCACATTCGTGCGGCCGCCTAAAGCATTCAGCCACTTCTCGGCCTCTTGCACATTCACCGCGACCGGTTTATCCACAGGCTGGGCGGCCACCGGCGCACTGGCAACAAACGACGGCATCGCCAGGCGGATCTCATCCGCAATGCTGTCGGCCATCGGCCCTACGACCACCTGCAAGCTCCCGCCGTTACCCGGCCGAACCACGGCCATCGCGCCCAGTGCTTTCAACTGCGCATCCACCGCCTTGTTACGATCCACCATGTCCAGGCGCAGACGAGTCGTACACGCGCCGACACTCAGCAAATTCTCTGCACCGCCGAGTGCACTGATGTAGGCACTGGCCCGCTGGTTATCGGTCATCACCTCAGCCTGCACCACCTGGTTGTCTTCACGCCCCGGTGTCTTCAGGTTGAACCGACGAATGCAATAGTTGAACACGCTGTAGTAGATCACCGCGTAAGCCAACCCGACCGGGAATACCAGCCAGCCGTTGGTGGATTTGCCCCAACCGAGCACCATGTCGATAAAGCCACCGGAGAAGGTAAAACCGAGGTGGATATTCAGCATATTGGTCACGGCCATCGACAGGCCGGTGAGCACCGCGTGGATGAGGTACAAAAATGGTGCGAGGAACATAAACGCGAATTCGATCGGCTCAGTCACACCGGTCAAAAACGAGGTCAGCGCCATCGACAGGAAAATCCCGCCCATGACCTTGCGGCGTTCCGGCAGTGCATTGCGGTACATCGCCAAACACGCGGCGGGCAGGCCGAACAACATCACCGGGAACATGCCGGTCATGAACTGGCCGCCTTTCGGGTCGCCGGCAAAATACCGGGTCAGGTCGCCGGTGACGATGGCGCCGGTGGTTGGGTCGGTAAAGCTGCCAAACACAAACCACGCCATGTTGTTGAGGATATGGTGCAAGCCGGTGACGATCAGCAGGCGGTTGAACACGCCAAACACGAATGCGCCAAAGCTGCCGCTTTCCATCAGCAGCACGCCGAAACTGTTGATGCCGTGCTGGATCGGCGGCCAGATCAGGCCAAAGATCACGCCCAGGGCGACCGCCGAAAACCCGGTGACAATCGGCACAAACCGTCGCCCACCAAAGAAGGCCAGGTACTCCGGCAGCTTGATGTCCTTGAAGCGGTTATACAGCCCACCGGCCATCAAGCCGCTGGCGATACCGGCGAGCATGCCCATGTTGATGGTGGTGTCCATCACCTTGAGCGTGGAAATCATCACCAGGTAACCAATCGCCCCGGCCAAACCCGCCGTGCCGTTATTGTCGCGGGCAAAACCGACGGCAATACCGATGGCGAAGATCAGCGCCAGGTTGGCGAAGATTGCTTGCCCGGCATCGTGCATCACCGCGATGTTCAAAAGGTCGGTGTCGCCCAGACGCAGCAAGAGGCCGGCGATCGGCAGAATCGCGATTGGCAGCATCAGTGCGCGGCCGAGGCGTTGCAGGCCTTCGATGAAATGTTGGTACATGGCGTGTCTCCCTATTCTTGTTGTTTTCAGCTCAGCGGCCAGTGGTGTTGACAGGCTTGGCGAACGGCCTTGGCGCTGCTCAGGTCGAGCAGGCCTTGGCTCAATTGCCGGCATTGCGCCGCGTCCAGGTGGCGAACGCGGTCCTTGATTTCTCCGATTTGCGGCGGGCTTACCGACAGTTCACTCACACCCAGGCCAACCAGCACCGGCGTGGCCAGCGGGTCGGACGCCAGGGCGCCGCACACACCCACCCAACGCCCATGCTTGGCGGCGCCGGCGCAGGTTTGCGCGATCAAGCGCAGCAGAGCCGGGTGCAAGGCATCCACCCGTGCGGCGAGGCCCGCGTGGTCGCGGTCCATGGCCAGGGTGTACTGGGACAGGTCATTGGTGCCGATGGATAAAAAGTCCGCGTGTTTGGCGAGTTGCTCAGCCATCAGCGCGGCGGCGGGCACTTCGATCATCACGCCCAGTTCCGGGCGCTGGGTCAGTTCCAGCTCCGCGCAGAGTTCATCCAGGCGCTGGCGGATCTGCAGCAGTTCATCCACCTCGCTGACCATCGGCAGCAGGATGCGGCAACGCGCCACCGGAGACACTTGCAGCAGCGCGCGCAGTTGCTGGTCGAGCACGTCCGGGCGCACCTGCGCCAGGCGAATGCCGCGCAGGCCCAGCACCGGGTTGGCCTCAACCGGCAACGGCAGGTAGTCGAGCTGTTTGTCGCCGCCCACGTCGATGGTGCGGATGATCACCGACTTGTCGCCCATGGCATCCAGCACGGCCTGGTAGGCCTGGCGTTGCTCCTGCTCATCCGGCGCGGTGCGGCGGTCGACAAACAGGAATTCGGTGCGCAGCAAGCCCACACCATCGGCACCGTTCTCAAACGCCACTTTAGCCTCGGCGCTGGAGGCAACATTCGCCGCCACTTCAATGCTCACGCCATCGCGGGTTTGCGCCGCTTGTTGGGCTTGGGCCTGTTGTTGCTGACGGCGCAACTTTTGCGCATCACGAATCTGGTGCACTTCGGCGTGGCGCGCCTCGCTGGGTGCCAGTTCCAGGCGACCGTTGGCCGCGTCCAGCACCACGCGTTGGCCTTGGGGCACGTCGAGCACTTCGGCGCCCAGCGCGACCACGCACGGCAAGCCTTTGCCTCGGGCCAAAATCGCGACGTGAGACGTAGCGCCGCCTTCGGCCATGCAGATACCCACGGCGTTTTGTGCGCTCAGTTGCAGCAGGTCGGAGGGGGTCAGTTCATGGGCGCTGACAATCGCGCCGGCCGGCAATTCGAAGTGCCAGACTTCCCCCAACAGCGCACGCAGTACTCGCTGTTGCAGATCGCGCAGGTCGTTGGCGCGCTCGGCAAACAGCGGTTTACCCAGGGCCAGCAACACCGCGCATTGCGCCTGGATCGCATCGCGCCAGGCGTGGGTAGCGGCGCTGCCTTGCTCGATGGCACGGGTGGCGGCATCCAGCAGCGTGGGGTCTTCCAACAGCGCAAGGTGGGCGGCGAAGATGTCTTCTTCTTCGACGTTCTTGCGTTGGCGTGCCTGTGCCAGGGTGCTGCGGATTTCTCCGCGCACGTGCTCCAGCGCGGTGTCCAGGCGTTGCAGTTGTTCGTCGGCGATGTGGTTGCCCGTGTCTTGCGGCAGTTCGATACCGGTGAGGCGAAACAGCGGCCCGCAGACCAGGCCGGGCGCGGCGCACACGCCTTGCAACACACCGGCTTCGGTGTTCGCCCGACGCGGTGTCACGACTACCGGCGCGTGGTGTTCTTCACTCACAGCAACCGACAGTGCGGCCACCAGCGCCTGCAACGCCGCCTCGCAATCCTTGCCGCGACAGGTGATGCGCACTTCATCACCTTCACCAATGCCCAACCCCATCAAGCCAATCAGGCTATCGCACGGCGCCGACTTACCGGCGAAGTGCAACTCTGCATGGCTGCTGAAACCTTGCGCGGTCTTACGCACCAGCGCGGCGGGGCGTGCATGCAAACCGCCACGGTGGGTAATGCGCACGCTGGCGCGCACTTCGGTGACAGAGTTATCCACAGCCGCCTGCAACGGCGCTACCGAACGCGCGGCAATGTGCAGCAACGGCTCACCCACCTTGACGGTTTTTCCTGCAACCGGCCGTAGCTCAAAACCCTCGCCATTAGTCAGGATAATCAGGCTGACCAGGCTTTTGCACTGGCGCGCAATGCGATCCAGATCAAACTGCACCAGTGCCTGGCCCTGGCTCACCCGTGCGCCTTCCTTCACCAGCAGGGCAAAGCCTTCGCCGTTCAATTCCACGGTGTCGATGCCCACATGCATCAACACTTCGGCGCCGTTGTCGGCACGAATCGTCAGTGCATGCCCGGTGCGCGCAACGTGGATGATCACGCCGTCACAGGGCGCGTGCAGGCAATCGTTAAGTGGGTCGATGGCAATACCGTCGCCCATGGCGCCACTGGCGAACACTTCATCGGGAACGTTGCCCAGGCTCAGCACCGGGCCACTGAGTGGGGCGCTTAGGGTCAATTCATTATTGTTGTAGGACATGGGCACGGTACTCATCAGGAAAACGCGACTCAGTGAGTGCGGGTAACTTTGCTCAGGTGGCGCGGCTGGTCCGGGTCCATGCCCCGGGCCTCCGCCAGGCCTGCGGCCATCACGTAGAAGCTTTGGATCGCCAGGATCGGGTCCAGGCTCGGGTGTTCGGCGCGGCTCAGGGTCAGGTCGCGCTCGCTGATATCGTCCGGCGCGGCCAGCAGCACGCGGGCGCCGCGTTGGCGCATGTCAGCGGCCAGGCTCAACAAGCCGGCCTGCTCTGCACCGCGTGGGGCGAACACCAGCAACGGGTAGCCTTGGTCGATCAAAGCCATCGGTCCGTGACGCACTTCGGCGCTGCTGAAGGCTTCGGCCTGGATCGCCGACGTCTCCTTGAGCTTGAGTGCGGCTTCCTGGGCGATGGCAAAACCGGCGCCGCGGCCGATGACAATCAGCCGCTGACTGGCGCACAAGGCCTCGACCGCTGCGCGCCAATCCTGGGTGGCGGCTTCACGCAGGCCGGCGGGCAACGCCTGGCAGGCTTGCAGCAGCAACAGGTCCTGGTTCCAGTGGCCGATCAACTGCGCGCTGGCGCTTAAAGTGGCGATAAAGCTTTTGGTCGCGGCGACACTCTGCTCCGGCCCGGCACACAGTGGCACATGGAATTCACACGCGGCTTCCAGTGGTGAGTCTTCGGCGTTGACCATCGAAATGCTCAAAACCCCGCGTTTGCGCAGCAGGCGCAGGCTGTTGACCAAATCCGGGCTTTGCCCCGACTGGGAGAAACCGAACGCCACCTGGCCGCTGACCTTTAACGGCGCTTGCAGCAAGGTCACCACCGACATCGGCAACGACGCCACCGGAATGCCCACATGCTGCATGGCCAGGTAGGCGAAGTAACTGGCGGCATGGTCTGAACTGCCACGGGCGATGGTCATCGCCACTTGCGGTGGCTGGCGGCGCAGGCGCCCGGCAACTTCCTCCAGTATCGGGTTGAGGCGCTGCAGTTGGGCCTCCACGGCGTCACAGGAGGCCAGGGCCTCTTCAAGCATTTTTGAAGTCAATGGTTTCTCCTTCGACCATTACGTCGGTGAGTGTCAGGGAGCGGTCCATGCGCACGCAGTCGGCAAAGCTGCCCGGTTGCAGGCGCCCGCGTTCTTCGAGGCCCAGATAGTCCGCAGGAAACTGCGACAGGCGTTGTGAGGCTTCGCTGATCGGCAGGCCGATTTTCACCAGGTTGCGCAGCGCCTGGTCCATGGTCAGGGTGCTGCCGGCCAGGGTGCCGTCGGCCAGGCGCACGCCGCCCAGGCATTTGGTGACGGTGTGGCTGCCCAGCTTGTATTCGCCGTCGGGCATGCCGGCGGCGGCGGTGGAGTCGGTGACGCAGTACAGGCACGGGATCGAGCGCAGCGCCACGCGTATGGCGCCGGGATGCACGTGCAGCAAATCCGGGATCAATTCTGCGTACTTGGCGTGGGCCAACGCGGCGCCGACGATGCCCGGTTCGCGGTGATGCAGCGGGCTCATGGCGTTATACAAATGCGTGAAGCTGGTGGCGCCGGCGGCGAGGGCAGCGACGCCTTCTTCGTAGCTGCCCAGGGTGTGGCCGATTTGCATGCGCACGCCGCGTTCGCTGAGGGCGCGGATCAAGGCATCGTGGCCGGCGATTTCCGGAGCAATGGTGATCACCCGGATCGGCGCCAGGCGCAGGTAGGCTTCGACTTCGGCCATCAATGCGGTGTGGGCAAAGTTGGGCTGCGCGCCGAGTTTTCCCGGATTGATGTAGGGGCCTTCCAGGTGTACGCCGAGAACCCGGGCGCTGCCTGTAGGACGCTGCTCGCAGAACGTGCCGAGTTCGCCGAGCACGCGGGAAATTTCATCCACCGGTGCGGTCATGGTGGTAGCCAGCAGCGAGGTCGTGCCAAAGCGCACGTGGGTGCGGGTGATGGTCTCGAAGGCGTCGGTGCCTTCCATGATGTCTTTGCCGCCACCGCCGTGAACGTGCAGGTCAATAAAGCCTGGCAGCAGGTACGGCAGGTCATTGTCGTTCGGGTCGCACGGCGTGCCGTCGATGGCGACCACCTTGCCGTGTTCGTGCACCAGGCGGCCGCGAATCCAGCCGCCGGGCGTGAGGATGTTGTCTTCGGACATGGGCAGTTCTCTAAACCCGCAGTTCAGCGGAGTAGTCATTGCGGCGCAGCTCTGCGACGAAGTCGTAGTAGTCGTTGCGGCAGTAGGTGTCGGTGATTTCAATCGGCGTGTTGTCGGCGGTGTAGCCGACTCGGGTCATCAGCAGCATGGCGGTGCCGGGGGCGATGCCGACCAGCTTGGCGAACTCATCGGAGGCATTGATCGCCTGGATATGTTGCAGCGCGCGCACCACCGGTTTGCCAATGCTTTCCAGGTATTCGTACAGCGAGTTGCCGATGGCTTGCGGGTTTGGCAGCACGGAGGCGGGCATGGCGGTCATTTCAATTGCCATTACGGTGTCGTCAGCCTTACGCAGGCGTTTGAGCCGCGCCACTTTGTCGGTCGGCGACAGGCCCAGGCGGATCAGTTCTTCGTGGGTCGGCGGGGTGATGTCGCGCTCAAGCCACTGGGACGTGGGCACAAAGCCCTTGAGGCGCAACATCTCGCTGAACCCCGACAGGCGCGACAGCGGCTGCTCCAGACGCGGGGTGATAAAGGTCCCCGAGCCTTGGCTACGGCGAATCAAGCCTTGGGCAAACAGCACTTCCAGGGCTTTGCGCGCGGTGACGCGGGAAATGCTCAGTTGCTCACTCAGGACACGTTCCGACGGCAACGCCTGTTCGGATTTCCACTCGCCGGCATGGATCGCCGCTTCGAGCTTGCGGGCCAATTGCAGGTACAGCGGCGTGGACTGTTTGTCGTCGGGGCGCAGCGCCAGTATGGGATTCATCTGTCAGGTTTCCGATGCGTTATTGGAATGTTGTCGCCCGGTATTGGCCGGAAATTAATACCACTTAAATACCATGTCAATGCAGCGAAAACAGTGCGGTAGCCTGTTTCAGCGCACATTAAGGGTGCCTGATATAAAGTGGTATTAGAGAGGTCTTGAGTGCACGCACAATTGCGCAGCCCGCGCAGTGAACTGGTATTCACCGGCAGGCGCTGCCATGGGCAGGGATTTTTTTTAATTATTTTTGAGTTATTTTACAAACGGTAGGCGATTACGGACGAATCTCGATCAGGGTGCCGTCTTTGACCAGGTTCCAGACTTCGCGCATGTCCACGTTGCGCATGCCGATGCAACCGTCGGTCCAGTCCAGGGTGTGAAACCACTGTTCCGGGTATTCCTCGGTGTCGGGCGTGCCGTGGATCATGATCATGCTGCCCGGTTTCACGCCTTCGCGGCGCGCGCGGGCCGAGTCACTGATATTGGGGTAGGAGATGTGCATGGCCAGGTTGAAGCGGTCGCTGGTCTTGCGCCAGTCGATCCAGTAGAAGCCCTCTGGCGTGCGGCGGTCGCCTTCCATCAGTTTGGTGCCCTTGGGGTTTTTACCGAGCGAGATGCGGTAGCTCTTGAGCGGTTTGCCGTCGTTGATCAATTGCAACTGATGGGCGGACTTGAGCACCAGGATTTTCTCGACCGGTTTGCCGCCGAGGGTTTCCACCGTGGAGGCCGAAGACAGGCTAGCGAACGACAGGCAGATCAGAGCGAGCAACCAACGCATTAAAACGGTTTCCCTTGTAAAAGGTGCTGCCTGGAGTTATTTGGCCGGCCGCGTCATTGGCGGCACCGACTCGCTGCGCACCGGGAACAGCTGTTGCCTGCGGTCAGCGAAGAAGCATTCTAAGGTACGCCCGACCGTGCGGAAAGCCAGCTCGGACCAAGGGATGTCGGCCTCATCAAACAGCTTCACTTCAAGGCTCTCGGGGCCTGCGGCGAAGTCCAGGTCGACCAGTTCGGCGCGGTAGAAGATATGCACCTGGCTGATGTGCGGTACATCGATCAGGGTATAGATGCTCAGGTTGCGCACGCGGGCGCAGGCTTCTTCCAGGGTTTCGCGGGCGGCGGCCTGCTCTACGGTTTCGCCGTTTTCCATAAAGCCTGCGGGCAGGGTCCAGTAACCCAGGCGCGGTTCGATGGCGCGGCGGCACAGCAGCACTTTATCGCCCCATACCGGCACGGTGCCGGCGACGATATTGGGGTTCTGGTAATGAATGGTCGAGCAGTGATCACACACGTAGCGCAGGCGGCCGTCGCCTTCGGGAATGCGTTGGGTAACCGGTTTACCGCACTGGCTGCAGAAATTCATGCTGGGGTTCCTGGAAAGTGCGTCTATCTTGGCGTGGCGGGCAGGGCGCTGCAAGTTGTCGTTTAGCGACACGCCGGTGGTTTTGGGGTTGGGCGCCTGCCTGCTTTGGTGCATGATACAAGGTAGCCAACAGACCGAGATGACTCATGCTGGACGAGCTACTTCGCCGGGTAACCAATCACACCCCCCACACCTTGGAAACTGACGGGCGTTTCCCCGAGGCCGCCGTGTTGGTGCCGATCACCCGCAGCGACGAACCCGAGCTGATCCTGACCCTGCGCGCCAGCGGTCTGTCGACCCACGGTGGCGAAGTGGCGTTTCCTGGCGGGCGGCGCGACCCCGAAGACCCGGACCTGATTTTTACCGCACTGCGCGAAGCCGAAGAGGAAATCGGTCTGCCGCCCGGTCTGGTGGAAGTGGTCGGCCCGTTAAGCCCGTTGATTTCCCTGCATGGAATTCGTGTAACGCCTTACGTCGGTGTGATCCCCGATTACGTCGAATACCTGGCCAACGATGCCGAGATCGCCGCCGTGTTCAGCGTACCGCTGGAGTTTTTCCGCCAGGATCCGCGCGAACACACCCACCGCATCGATTACCAGGGCCGCAGTTGGTATGTGCCCAGCTACCGATTTGGTGAATACAAGATCTGGGGGTTGACGGCAATCATGATCGTCGAGCTGATCAACCTGCTCTATGACGACGCCCAGATCAGCCTGCACCAGCCGCCTAAAAGCTTTATCAATATCTAAGCCATCGCTTGAATGGCCAGCCGTGAGGACACACCATGAAATACCGCCTGGGCGACGCCCGCGTCGAGACGCACCCGCACAGCTGGGTGGCGCCGAATGCCACGCTGGTCGGCAAGGTCAAGCTGGAAGAGGGCGCCAACGTCTGGTTCAACGCGGTATTGCGTGGCGATAATGAGCTGATCCTGATCGGCAAGAACAGCAATGTGCAGGACGGCAGCGTGATGCACACCGACATGGGCTACCCGCTGACCCTGGGCACCGGCGTGACCATTGGCCATAACGCCATGCTGCACGGCTGCACCGTTGACGACTACAGCCTGATCGGCATCAACGCGGTGATCCTCAACGGTGCCAGGATCGGCAAGCATTGCATCATCGGCGCCAACTCGCTGATTGGCGAAGGCAAGGAAATCCCCGATGGCTCGCTGGTGATGGGGTCGCCGGGCAAGGTGGTACGTGAGCTGACCGAGGCGCAAAAGCGCATGCTCGAAGCCAGCGCCGCGCACTATGTGCATAACGCGCAGCGGTATGCGCGTGACCTGGTTGAGCAGGAAGAATGAACCCGGTTGAACGCCCCGTCGCCTCGCCGTGCGTGAGTATTTGTGCGCTGGACGATGACGATATTTGTACCGGCTGCCAGCGCACCGTGGATGAGATTACGCGCTGGAGCCGCATGGACAATGCCGAGCGCCGGGTGGTGCTGGGGTTGTGCCATGAGCGGGCGAAGGCAAGTGGGTTGGTGTGGATGATGCCTGGTAAATCTGGCACCTGAGCGACCGCTATCGCAGCGATGCGGCGGCCCGACAAGCCAGCTCCCACACTTGATTTGTGAATACCTTCAAATGTGGGAGCTGGCTTGCCTGCGATGAGGCCCGCCCAGACGACATATTTCAAAATGTGAAGTACCCTGTGCCCCTTGCCCACAGGTCCTCCCCCATGCTCTTCCTGATCGCCTACATCAGCAGCGTCGTGCTGATCAACTTCGCTTTCTCCACCGCCCCGCACCTGGATGTCATCTGGTCCGCCTGGGGTGGCCTGGTGTTTATCCTGCGTGACATGGTGCAAACCCGCTTCGGCCATGGCGCAATCATCGCCATGCTGGCAGCGCTGGTGCTGTCGTATATCACCTCTGACCCGTCCATCGCGCTGGCCAGCGCCACGGCGTTTGCGGTGTCCGAGTGCATCGACTGGCTGGTGTTCAGCATCACCAAGCGCCCGCTGCACGACCGCCTGTGGATAAGTTCGGCGCTGAGCATTCCCATCGATACGTTTATCTTCTTCGGCTTGATCGGCGCGCTCACACCGGCAGTGGCCGGCACCGCGCTGGTGTCCAAATTTGCCGGGGTCACGGTGGTGTGGCTGATCATGGCCTGGCGTATGCGCAAACGGGCTGTCGCCAACTGAGGCCATTTTTTACAGTTCATGTAAAATGCCGGCCTTTCTCCCCATGATCCGCTCCCCTGAGGACCTGAGATGACCCGAATCGGAACTCCATTGTCGCCAACCGCGACCCGCGTTTTGCTGTGTGGCTGCGGTGAGCTGGGCAAGGAAGTGGTAATCGAACTGCAACGCCTGGGCGTTGAAGTGATTGCCGTGGATCGCTACGCCAACGCGCCGGCCATGCAGGTTGCGCACCGCAGCCACGTGATCAACATGCTCGACGGCGCCGCCCTGCGTGCCGTGATCGAGGCCGAAAAGCCGCACTTCATCGTGCCGGAAATCGAAGCCATCGCCACTGCAACGCTGGTGGAACTGGAAGCCGAAGGCTTTACCGTGATCCCGACCGCGCGTGCCACGTCGCTGACCATGAACCGTGAAGGCATCCGTCGTCTGGCCGCTGAAGAGCTTGACCTGCCGACTTCGCCGTACCACTTCGCCGACACCTTCGAAGACTACAGCAAGGCCGTGCAAGACCTGGGCTTCCCGTGTGTGGTCAAACCGGTGATGAGTTCGTCGGGCAAGGGCCAGAGCCTGCTGCGCAGCGCCGATGATGTACAAAAAGCCTGGGATTACGCCCAGGAAGGCGGGCGTGCCGGCAAAGGCCGCGTGATCATCGAAGGTTTTATCGACTTCGACTACGAAATCACCCTGCTGACCGTGCGTCACATCGGTGGCACCACCTTCTGCGCGCCTGTAGGGCACCGTCAGGAGAAGGGCGATTATCAGGAATCCTGGCAGCCGCAAGCCATGAGCCCGATTGCCCTGGCTGAATCCGAGCGTGTAGCCAAAGCCGTGACCGAGGCGCTGGGTGGCCGCGGTCTGTTTGGCGTTGAGTTGTTCATCAAGGGCGATCAGGTGTGGTTCAGCGAAGTGTCGCCACGCCCGCATGACACCGGTCTGGTGACCCTGATTTCCCAGGACCTGTCGCAGTTTGCGCTGCACGCGCGCGCCATCCTGGGCTTGCCGATTCCGTTGATCCGCCAGTTCGGGCCTTCGGCTTCGGCGGTGATCCTGGTGGAAGGGCAGTCGACTCAGACAGCGTTCGCCAACCTCGGTGCTGCCTTGAGCGAACCGGACACGGCGTTGCGTCTGTTTGGCAAGCCGGAAGTGAATGGCCAGCGCCGCATGGGCGTGGCGTTGGCGCGGGATGAGTCGATTGAGGCTGCCCGAGCTAAAGCGACCCGTGCTTCGAAGGCTGTTGTTGTAGAGCTGTAAACCCAACCCGATCGTTCCCACGCTCTGCGTGGGAATGCAGCCCGGGACGCTCTGCGTCCCAAAGCGTGACGCGGAGCGTCACAAGAGGCATTCCCACGCGGAGCGTGGGAACGATTGGCTTCAGGCGACCTTGTTCAAATCATTATCCCGCGTCTCTTTCAGGCACAGCACAGCAATCAAGCTGAGCAACGCTGCCGCCGACACATACCCGCCGACATAACTCAGCCCACCCATCGCCACCAGCTTGGTTGCGAAAAACGGTGCGGCCGACGCGCCGACAATCCCGCCGAGGTTATACGCCGCCGAAGCGCCGGTATAACGCACGCGGGTCGGAAACAGCTCCGGCAGCATTGCGCCCATCGGGGCAAACGTGATGCCCATCAGGAACAGTTCCAGCGCCAGGAACAACGCCACCGCCCAGGTTGAACCGTGGGTCAGCAGCGGCTCCATGGTGAAACCCGACAAAATCGCCAGCACCGCGCCGACGATCAGCACCGGCTTGCGCCCGTAGCGATCACTGGCCAAGGCTGCCAGCGGCGTGGCCAACCCCATGAACAGCACCGCAAAGCACAGTAAACCGAGGAACATCTCACGGCTGTAGCCCAAGGTCGAAACCCCGTAGCTCAAAGAAAATGCGGTGGTGATGTAAAACAGCGCATAGCACACCACCATCGACGCGGCGCCCAGCAGCACCGGCAGCCAATGCTGGCTGAACAGCTCTACCAGCGGCACTTTCACCGGCGCCTCTTTGGCCACGGCGTTGGCGAATACCGGCGTTTCGTGCAGCTTGAGCCGCGCATACAGGCCGACCATCACCAGCGCTGCGCTGAGGATGAACGGGATGCGCCAGCCCCAGCTGCGGAACTGCTCGTCGTTGAGGCTCATGGCCAGGATCAGGAACAGGCCATTGGCTGCCAGAAAACCAATTGACGGACCCAGTTGCGGGAACATGCCGAACCAGGCGCGCTTGCCCTTGGGGGCGTTCTCGGTGGCCAGCAGCGCCGCGCCGCCCCATTCGCCGCCAAGGCCCAGGCCCTGGCCGAAGCGCAGTACACACAGCAGGATCGGCGCCCAAGCGCCAATGCTGTCATAGCCCGGCAGCAAGCCGATCAGGGTGGTACACACGCCCATCAGCAGCAGCGAGGCGACGAGGGTAGATTTGCGCCCGATACGGTCGCCGAAGTGGCCGAACAGCGCCGAGCCCAGCGGGCGGGCAATAAAGGCGATACCGAAGGTCAGGAACGACGCCAGCATCTGCGCGGTGCCGGAGGTCTGTGGGAAGAACACCGGGCCAATCACCAGTGCCGCAGCGGTGGCGTAGATATAGAAATCGTAGAACTCGATGGCAGTGCCGACGATGCTGGCAGTGGCAACCCGTGCGGTCGAGTTGAGCGGGGCGGCGGGTGCGGCCTCGTTGTAGGTGGTGCTCATGGCAGTATCCCTGACGGTCATTGCGCGTTTGGACGCGGATTATTATTGGTCGAACACCCATGGATCAGGGTTGTAAGCGGAGCGGCTCGGGATGGGAGCAAACACCGGTCAGACACGGTAAGGCGGTGCCTGGACGCGCTGAGTGCGGGTAGCACGCGGTCGGGCGGGGCTTGGGTAAGCCGAGCCGATTATAGGAAGGGGTTTGTAGATCCAACAAGGGGGCGTTGGCAGGCAAATAATCTAAATGTGGGAGCTGGCTTGTGTGGGGATTGGCTTGTGTGGGAGCTGGCTTGCCTGCGATGGCATCACCTCGGTTCAACTGAATGACCGAGGTGCCTGCATCGCAGGCAAGCCAGCTCCCACATTGGATCGAGTGGTGTCAGGGGAAGTTATGCAGCTACCGGCACGCGGCTGGTATGCCAGATCAGCACCTTGCTCACGCGGTTGTCCTCGGTCTCGAGGATTTCCAGGCGGTAGCGGCCGATTTTCAGGCACACCGCGCAGTCGGGAATAGTCTCGAGCGCCTCGGTAACCAGGCCATTGAGGGTCTTGGGGCCGTCACTGGGCAAGTGCCAGCCCAGGCTTTTGTTCAGTTCGCGGATCGAGGCGGCGCCGTCGATGATGTAGCGGCCATCGGCTTGGGCTTCGATGTGCGGGTTATCCACCGCCTGGTCGCTTTCGAATTCGCCGACGATTTCTTCGAGGATATCTTCCAGGGTGACGATGCCCAGCACTTCGCCGTATTCGTCCACCACCATGCCCAGGCGCCGTTGCTGTTTATGGAAGTTCAGCAGCTGCAATTGCAGTGGCGTGCTTTCCGGCACGAAGTAGGGTTCGTGGCAGGCGGCGAGCAAGGCTTCTTTGGTCAGGCTGGCGTCGGGCAGCAAGTGCTGGATCTGGCGAGTGTTGAGCACTGCTTGGACCTGGTTGATGTCGCTGTGAAACACCGGCAGGCGCGTGCGCTGGGACGTGCGCAGTTGCTCGATGATGGCTTCGACCGAGTCATCCAGGTTGATGCCATCCACTTCACTGCGCGGCACCAGGATGTCGTTGACCGTGATGTTGTCCAGGGCGTGGATGCCTGGCAGGCCGGGCGTGCGATTGTCGTTGGCCTCGGGCTCCGGTTCGTCGTCATGCTCGGGCAGCGGCTCGTCGCTCTTTTTTACCACGCCGGATTTGCGCGCGAAGGGGCGCAACAGCAACAGGCTGATGCCGTTGAGCAGCCAGGCCAGTGGATAAAGGATTTTCAGCGGGACGCCCAGCAGCGTATTACCGAAACCCAGCACGGCTTGGGGGTGACGAACGGCCAGCGCACGGGGCAGATAGTCGGCAAGTATCAGCAGGATGGCGCAGGAGATCAGCCAGCCGAGCCACGGGCCGTTTTGCGCCCAGGCATAAATCGCCAGTAACGTGCACAGGATCACCACGGCCGCCCGACACAGGCTGTTGCACAGGATCAGGCTGTTACGTGGGAAGTTCAGGCGGGCGGCGGCCTTGTCGCCTTGGCGTGTGCCAGGGCGTATGGCCAGCAGGTGTTGTTGTGCGGCTTCGATGGCGGTAAACAGCGCCGCCCATAAGATCAGCAGGGCGATTACCGCGAGCATCGGCCCAAGGGGCAAGTTGTCCATTATTGCTGCCCGTCAGATATGCAGGATGTATTCGCGAACCAGCTTGCTGCCGAAGTAGGCCAGCATCAGCAGGCAGAAACCGGCCAGGGTCCAGCGGATCGCCTTGTGCCCGCGCCAGCCGAGACGGTTACGCCCCCACAACAGCACGCTGAACACCACCCAGGCCAGGCACGCCAGCAGGGTTTTGTGCACCAGGTGCTGGGCGAACAGGTTCTCGACGAACAGCCAGCCGGAGATCAGCGACAGCGACAGCAGCGTCCAGCCGGCCCAGAGGAAACCAAACAGCAGGCTTTCCATGGTTTGCAGCGGCGGGAAGTTCTTGATCAGCCCGGACGGGTGCTTGTTTTTAAGTTGGTGATCTTGCAGCAGCAGGAGCAAGGCCTGGAACACCGCGATGGTGAACATGCCGTAGGCCAGGATCGACAACAGGATGTGCGCCAGGATGCCCGGCTCTTCGTCGATGACCTGCACGGTGCCTGTTGGCGTGAATTGCGCCAGCAGCACGGTCAGCATTCCCAGCGGGAATAGCAGCACCAACAGGTTTTCGACCGGGATGCGGTAGCAGGCCAGCAAGGTCAGCGCGATAACGGCAGCGGCGATCAGGCTGGCGGCGCTGAAAAAGTCCAGGCCCAAGCCGACCGGCGTCATCAGGTGGGTGAACAGGCTCGCGGCGTGAGCCAGCAGGGCGACGACGCCCAGGCCCACCAGCAGACGTTTGTCCGCTTTAGTGCCTTGGGCCAGACGAGTGCCCTGATAGAGAGTCGCAGCGGCATATAAAAGGGCGGCGGCGAGGCTGGGTAGCAAACTGGGTGACAAGGGGACCATAAATCCTGATAGACAAGCCCGAAAGGCGCTGAGTTTGGCACACACCTGCGCTGCACGAAAGACTCCCGGGCCAGACAGCGCGTGTGCAGCGGCGCAGTCTTCGCTATAATCCGCGACCTGCCCACGCCGCAGGCTTGCTGAGCGCTGTTTTTAATAGCGATTTACCACAGCCTGGGCTGCCATTACCTCGGTCACCACTGCATTTCGATGAATAGGGCCTGAAAGGATCGCGCATGTTTGAAAACTTGACTGACCGTCTCTCGCAGACGCTGCGCCATGTCACCGGCAAGGCCAAGCTGACCGAGGACAATATTAAAGACACCCTGCGTGAAGTGCGCATGGCGTTGCTGGAAGCCGACGTGGCCTTGCCTGTGGTCAAGGACTTCGTCAACTCGGTCAAAGAGCGCGCAGTGGGCACCGAAGTGTCCCGCAGCCTGACGCCGGGCCAGGCATTTGTGAAGGTCGTCCAGGCCGAACTCGAAAGCCTGATGGGCGCAGCCAACGAAGACTTGAACCTCAGCGCCGTGCCACCGGCCGTTGTGCTGATGGCCGGTCTGCAGGGCGCGGGTAAAACCACCACCGCCGGCAAGCTGGCGCGCTTCCTTAAAGAGCGCAAGAAGAAGTCGGTCATGGTGGTATCGGCTGACGTCTACCGTCCGGCCGCGATCAAGCAGCTGGAAATGCTCGCAGGCGAAGTCGGTGTGACCTTCTTCCCGTCCGACCTGAGCCAGAAGCCGGTCGACATTGCCAACGCGGCTATTAAAGAAGCCAAGCTCAAATTCATCGACGTGGTCATCGTCGATACCGCCGGTCGCCTGCACATCGACGAAGAGATGATGGGCGAGATCAAGGCGTTGCATGCCGCGATCAACCCGGTCGAGACGCTGTTCGTGGTCGACGCCATGACCGGCCAGGATGCGGCCAACACCGCCAAGGCTTTCGGCGATGCACTGCCGCTCACCGGCGTGATCCTGACCAAGGTCGACGGTGACGCCCGTGGCGGTGCCGCGCTGTCGGTACGTGCTATCACCGGCAAGCCGATCAAATTCATCGGTATGGGCGAGAAGAGCGATGCGCTCGAGCCGTTCCACCCTGAACGTATCGCCTCGCGCATCCTTGGCATGGGCGACGTGCTCAGCCTGATCGAGCAGGCCGAAGCCACGCTCGACAAAGACAAAGCCGACAAGCTTGCTAAAAAGCTGAAGAAGGGCAAGGGCTTCGACCTCGAAGACTTCCGTGACCAGCTGCAACAGATGAAGAACATGGGCGGTCTCGGTGGCTTGATGGACAAGCTGCCGAACATCGGCGGTGTGAACCTGGCGCAAATGGGCAATGCCCAGGGCGCGGCAGAGAAGCAGTTCAAGCAGATGGAAGCCATCATCAACTCCATGACCCCGGCCGAGCGCCGTGACCCTGAGCTGATCAGCGGTTCGCGCAAACGCCGGATCGCCATGGGCTCCGGCACCCAGGTGCAGGACATCGGTCGCTTGATCAAGCAGCACAAGCAGATGCAGAAGATGATGAAGAAATTCTCCGCCAAAGGCGGGATGGCCAAGATGATGCGCGGCATGGGCGGTATGTTGCCCGGCGGCGGCATGCCGAAAATGTAAAAAGTATTCGAGCGCAAGCTTGCTTGCGCTCCGACCCACAGGGACGTGGGATCTCCAGCAAACCCGCGGTTAGCGGGAGCTGACTCGCCGTTTTAACCGACGGCTCTATAGCAGATCTGAGTGGCACGCTGATAGGCGCCAGAAAAAGACATTTGCAAAAGTCCGGATATTCCTTAGAATATGCGGCCTTTCGGGCACCTATGCCCGCTGTGCATTTAGATTTGCAGCACCGACTACAGGAACGATGTTCACATGCTAACAATCCGTCTTGCCCTTGGCGGCTCCAAAAAGCGCCCGTTTTACCACTTGACCGTAACCGACAGCCGCAACCCGCGCGACGGTTCGCACAAGGAACAGGTTGGTTTCTTCAACCCTGTTGCTCGTGGTCAAGAAGTTCGTCTGTCCGTGAACCAAGAGCGCGTAGCCTACTGGCTGAGCGTTGGCGCACAGCCATCCGAGCGCGTTGCAAAACTGTTGAAGGACTCGGCTAAGGCCGCAGCCTGAGCAATATGAACGCGACGCCAGCTGTTGCTGATGATTTGATCGTTATCGGCAAGATTTACTCTGTTCATGGCGTTCGCGGCGAAGTGAAGGTGTATTCCTTTACTGATCCGACTGAAAACCTGTTGCAGTACAAAACCTGGACGCTCAAGCGCGAAGGTAGTGTGAAACAGGTCGAGCTGGTCAGTGGACGCGGGAGCGATAAGTTCCTGGTCGCAAAGCTCAAGGGTCTTGATGACCGTGAAGAAGCTCGTCTTCTGGCCGGTTATGAGATCTGCGTGCCGCGCAACCTGTTCCCTGAATTGACCGACGGCGAGTACTACTGGTACCAGCTGGAAGGTCTGAAGGTTATTGATCAACTGGGGCAATTGCTCGGGAAAATCGATCATCTTCTGGAAACCGGCGCCAATGATGTAATGCTGGTCAAGCCTTGCGCTGGCAGCCTGGATGATCGCGAACGCCTGTTGCCCTATACCGAGCAATGCGTGTTGGCCGTCGACCTGGCCGCGGGCGAGATGAAGGTGGAATGGGACGCGGACTTCTAAGCGTGGCTAATTTGCGCATTGAAGTGATCAGTTTGTTTCCCGAGATGTTTTCCGCCATCAGCGAGTACGGCATCACCAGTCGGGCGGTGAAACAGGGGCTGTTGCAGCTCACCTGTTGGAACCCGCGAGACTACACGACAGATCGACATCACACTGTGGACGATCGCCCATTTGGCGGTGGCCCGGGCATGGTGATGAAGATCAAGCCCCTGGAAGATGCGTTGGTCGAGGCCAAGGCAGCAGCCGGGGAGAAGGCGAAGGTAATTTACCTGTCCCCTCAAGGCCGTCAGCTGAAACAGGCTGGCGTGCGCGAACTGGCGAATGAGGAGGCCTTAATCCTGATTGCCGGTCGCTATGAAGGCATTGACGAGCGTTTTATTGAAGCGCATGTCGATGAAGAGTGGTCGATTGGGGACTATGTCCTGTCTGGCGGCGAGCTGCCGGCGATGGTCCTGATAGATGCGGTTACACGACTGCTGCCTGGAGCTTTAGGGCATGCGGACTCCGCGGAGGAAGATTCCTTCACGGATGGTTTGCTGGATTGCCCGCACTACACCCGACCGGAGGTGTATGCGGATCAGCGTGTTCCCGACGTATTGCTAAGTGGCAATCACGCACACATCCGGCGTTGGCGTTTACAGCAGTCCCTTGGTCGGACCTATGAACGACGCGCCGATCTTCTGGAAAGCCGCTCGCTTTCTGGAGAAGAGAAGAAGCTGCTCGAGGAATACATCCTCGCGCGGGACGATAGTTAACAACGTATCGATGGTAGGTCCATTGACTTACCTTAGGAGCACAGCATGACTAACAAAATCATCCTTGCACTCGAAGCAGAGCAGATGACCAAAGAGATCCCTACCTTTGCCCCGGGCGACACTATTGTCGTTCAGGTGAAAGTGAAGGAAGGCGACCGTTCGCGTCTGCAAGCGTTCGAAGGCGTGGTAATCGCCAAGCGTAACCGTGGTGTGAACAGTGCTTTCACTGTTCGTAAAATCTCCAACGGTGTTGGCGTAGAGCGTACTTTCCAGACCTACAGCCCGCAAATCGACAGCATGGCCGTTAAGCGTCGCGGTGACGTACGTAAAGCCAAGCTGTACTACCTGCGTGACCTGTCCGGTAAAGCAGCTCGCATCAAGGAAAAACTGGCTTAAGTCCAGCTTCCCGATGCAGAAAAAAGCAGCCTACGGGCTGCTTTTTTGTGCCTGAAATTTGTCTGTTTACCGGTATTTGCCCATGACCACCCGCCTCGAAGAAATCCAGCGCCGCACCGACCTGTCCGTCACCCACGTGACCAAAGCCGTGTTCCCGCCGACCACCAACCACCACAACACCCTGTTCGGCGGCACTGCGCTGGCGTGGATGGATGAAGTGTCGTTCATCACCGCCACGCGCTTTTGCCGCTTGCCACTGGTGACCGTGTCCACCGACCGTATCGACTTCAACCACGCGATCCCGGCCGGCTCCATCGTCGAGTTGATCGGCCGCGTAATCAAAGTGGGTAACACCAGCCTCAAGGTCGAGGTTGAAGTATTCGTCGAGAGCATGAGTGCCGATGGCCGTGAAAAGGCGATCCAGGGCGTGTTCAGTTTTGTCGCGATTGATGCTGACAAACGCCCTGTGCCGGTATTGCCTGGTTTTGCCGACTGACTTATTCGGCTGTGTTGTTTTCTGGTTGAATCACGGCCAGCAAGGTCCAGCCAGCTACGGGTTTCAAGCTGCTGTCCGGGGTTACCACGTGTACCCAGCCTGCGGTATCGCGGGCAAACAGCAGCGTCGCGCGGTCACCATGCAGCGCCTGGTACTGTTCCCAGCTGAAGCCTTCGGTCAGGTTGGTGCTATACAGCTCTGCACCTTGGCCCAGCAGGCTCGCAAGTTTGGTGTAGCTCAGGGGTTGGCTGCCCAGCAAATGGCCACGGTGCTCGTGGCTGGCCCGGTGCTTATCGGTGCGACGGCTTTCCTGGCTGCTGGCCAGGGCGAACAGACGATGCCCAAAATCGTGGCGAAAGCGCATGGCGGCCAAAGTGTTCAGTTCGCCCGAAGGTGAGAGCGCCAGCAAATGCCCGAGGCCGACCAGATCCAGATGCGATTCGGCATGCTGTGATGCCGGGTTGCCGAAGTAAGTGGGTAGCCCTTCCATTCGGCTGGCGCGGATGTTTTCCCAGCTGGAGTCGGTCAGCAGCACTCTGCTGCCCAGTTGTTGCAAGGCTTTGCCCAGGATGCGCGCCGGGCCGTTCGCGCCGACGATCAGGAAGCCGCTGGGCGCAGGCTCGGCGACTTTCAGCAGGCGTGCCAGCGGGCGGGCCGTGGCGCTTTGCAGGACAACGGTGCCGATAATCACCGCGAATGTCAGTGGCACCAGTAACAGTGCGCCTTCATGACCGGCCTCATCCAGGCGAATGGCGAAAATCGCCGACACGGCTGCGGCCACGATCCCGCGTGGTGCAATCCAGGACAGCAGGGCACGTTCACGCCAGTTCAGGCCGGAACCAAAGGTCGAAAGCGCGACGTTCAAAGGTCGTGCAATAAATTGAATGATCAGTAACAGGATCAGTACGAACGGCCCCAAGGCAATCAGGGCGTTCAGGTCCAGGCGCGCGGCCAGCAGAATGAATAACCCGGAAATCAGCAGGACGCTGAGGTTTTCCTTGAAATGCAGGATGTGGCGTACGTCAACGCCCTTCATATTGGCCATCCACATGCCCATCAGCGTCACGGCCAACAGGCCGGACTCATGCATCACCTCGTTGGAGGCGATGAAGATTCCCAGAACGCCAGCCAGCGTAGCCAGGTTATGCAGGTATTCCGGCAGCCATTGCCGGCGCATGATCTGCCCCAACACCCAACCACCGGCGACGCCGAACAGGCTGCCGCACAGGATCACGCCGCCAAAGGTCAGCAGGCTGTGACTCAAGCCGTCGCCTGACGCGCGAGCGATGATAAAGCTGTAGACCACCACGGCGAGCAGCGCACCAATCGGGTCAATGACAATGCCTTCCCAGCGTAAGATATTGGCGATCGAGGCTTTTGGCCGCACGACACGTAACATGGGCACAATCACGGTAGGCCCGGTCACCAGCGTCAAGGTGCCGAAAAGCAGGGCGAGCATCCAGTCAAAACCCAGCAGCCAGTGGGTAGCCAGGGTAATGACGGCCCATGTCGACAGGGCGCCGACCGTGACGAGGCGATGCACGACGCTGCCGATCTCCTTCCATTCCGAAAGGTGCAGCGTGAGGCTGCCTTCAAACAGGATCAGTGCCACGGCCAGGGATACCAATGGCATCAGCAACGGACCGAACATTTCCTGAGGGTTCAGCCAGCCCAGCACCGGCCCTGCCAGGATTCCGCTGACCAGCAGAAACAGAATGGCGGGAAGTTTCAGGCGCCATGCCAGCCATTGGCAGGCCAACGCGGCCACGCCAATGCCACCAAATGCCAGCAGAATCTGTTGTTCGCTCATTGAAGCTTCCTGTTCCTTGAAATAGCGGGCTATGAAAGACTAGTGCCCGTTGTAACAGTTCACTAAATAATTTGCGCAAAGCCCTGTGCTGCGCTGCTTGAGTGCCCATGCCCGCCATTGACCATCCCCTGATCGACCGCTTCCTCGACGCCCTGTGGCTGGAAAAAGGCCTGTCGGACAACACCCGCCAGGCTTATCGCAGCGACTTGGCTTTGTTCAATGGCTGGTTGCAGGACAAAAACCTTGAACTGATCAATGCCGGTCGTGAGTTGATCCTCGATCACCTGGCCTGGCGTCTGGAGCAGAATTACAAGCCGCGTTCCACGGCGCGATTTCTCTCGGGCGTACGTGGGTTTTATCGCTATTTGCTGCGGGAAAAGCTGATTGCTGTCGACCCGACCCTACAAATCGACATGCCCCAGCTCGGTAGGCCATTGCCTAAATCCTTGTCGGAAGCTGACGTCGATGCCTTGCTCGCCGCCCCCGATCTGAGCGAAGCCATCGGCCAGCGCGACCGCGCCATGCTTGAGGTCTTGTATGCCTGCGGTTTGCGCGTGACCGAGCTGATCAGCCTGACCCTGGAGCAAGTCAACCTGCGCCAGGGCGTGTTGCGCGTGATGGGCAAAGGCAGCAAGGAGCGGCTGGTGCCGATGGGCGAGGAGGCGATTGTGTGGGTGGAGCGCTATATGCGTGACGCCCGCAATGAGCTGCTTGGTGGGCGACCCAGCGATGTGCTGTTCCCCAGCCTGCGCGGCGAGCAGATGACTCGCCAGACCTTCTGGCACCGTATCAAGCACCAGGCCAAGGTCGCCGGGATCGGCAAGGCGCTGTCGCCGCATACCTTGCGCCATGCATTCGCCACGCATTTGCTCAACCACGGCGCGGATTTGCGCGTGGTGCAAATGCTGCTGGGCCACAGCGACTTGTCCACAACTCAGATCTACACCCATGTGGCACGCGCACGCTTGCAGGAGATGCACGCCAAGCACCACCCGCGCGGTTGAAAGCCGCCAATTTGTCCCGCCACCGGCTGCCCTGGCGCCCAACTGTGGTAGGCTTTGCCGGTTAGTAAAGGGGACGGCCACTGCCCGCGTTTCCAAGCGGTGTTCCACAGCCGTCCCTGCATCTGCCTTCAGGAGTTCCCATGCGCTTGACCCAGATTATTGCCGCCGCAGCGATTGCGTTGGTTTCCACCTTTGTTGTCGCCGATGACGCCGCCGAACAAACCATTCGCAAGAGTTTGGCGGACCTGAAGCTCGACACCCCGATCGAAAGCATCAGCGCCAGCCCCATGGCCGGCCTGTATGAAGTCAAGCTCAAGGGCAGCCGTGTGCTGTACGCCAGTGCCGATGGCCAGTACATCGTCCAGGGCTACCTGTTCCAACTTAAAGACGGCAAGCCGGTCAACCTGACCGAGAAGGCCGAGCGCCTGGGCGTGTCCAAGCTGATCAACGGCATTCCGGTGGCTGAGACCGTGGTTTACCCAGCCATTGGCGAGACCAAGACCCACATTACCGTGTTCACCGACACCACGTGCCCGTACTGCCACAAGCTGCACGCCGAGGTGCCTGCGCTGAACAAGGCCGGTATCGAAGTGCGCTACGTCGCGTTCCCGCGCCAGGGCCTGGGTTCGCCGGGTGACGAGCAACTGCAAGCCGTATGGTGTTCGGCCGACAAGAAATCGGCCATGGACAAAATGGTCGATGGCAAGGAAATCAAGGCGGCCAAATGTGCCAACCCGGTTTCCAAGCAGTTCGCCCTCGGCCAGTCGATTGGCGTGAACGGTACACCGGCCATCGTTTTGGCTGACGGCCAAGTGATTCCGGGCTACCAGCCGGCGCCACAAGTTGCCAAACTGGCACTGGGTGCGAAGTAAGCAGTCATCGTCGAGCCTTTGACGATCATGCCCCGTCGAACAGTCGACGGGGCATTAATTGAGAGCCGCAGTTGTGCGGCTGTTTACCACGGCCGACCTTGAGTCGGCCGTTTCATGGGGAGTTCTTCAGTGAAACCGGTCAAAGTAGGCATCTGTGGGTTAGGGACCGTCGGTGGCGGCACCTTGAACGTACTTCAGCGTAATGCTGAAGAAATTTCCCGCCGTGCAGGGCGTGGGATTGAAGTGGCGCAAATTGCCACGCGTACGCCAAAGCCTCAGTTCCAAACGACCGGTATTGCGATTACCAACGATGTCTTCGCCGTGGCCACCAACCCTGAAATCGATATCGTCATCGAGCTGGTTGGCGGTTATACCGTGGCCCGCGAGCTGGTGCTGCTGGCCATCGAAAACGGCAAGCACGTGGTCACCGCCAACAAGGCGCTGATCGCCGTACACGGCAACGAGATCTTCGCCAAGGCGCGTGAAAAGGGTGTGATTGTCGCGTTCGAAGCCGCCGTGGCCGGTGGCATCCCGGTGATCAAGGCGATCCGTGAAGGCCTGTCTGCCAACCGTATCAACTGGGTGGCCGGTATCATCAACGGCACCGGTAACTTCATCCTCACCGAAATGCGCGAGAAGGGCCGCACCTTCGAAGACGTGCTGGCCGAAGCTCAAGCCTTGGGTTACGCCGAAGCCGACCCGACCTTCGACGTGGAAGGCATCGACGCAGCGCACAAGCTGACCATTTTGGCGTCCATCGCCTTTGGCATTCCGCTACAGTTCGACAAGGCCTACACCGAAGGCATCACCAAGCTCACCACCGCCGACGTGAACTACGCCGAAGCCCTGGGCTACCGCATCAAGCACCTCGGTGTGGCGCGCAGCACCCCGGCCGGTATCGAATTGCGTGTACACCCGACGCTGATCCCGGCTGACCGCCTGATCGCTAACGTCAATGGCGTGATGAACGCCGTGATGGTCAACGGTGACGCCGCCGGCTCCACCCTGTTCTACGGCGCGGGCGCCGGCATGGAGCCGACCGCTTCGTCGGTGATCGCCGACCTGGTAGACGTGGTTCGCGCCATGACCAGCGACCCGGAAAACCGCGTGCCGCACCTGGCCTTCCAGCCGGATTCGCTGTCGGCCCACCCGATCCTGCCGATCGAAGCCTGTGAAAGCGCTTACTACCTGCGCATCCAGGCCAAGGATCACCCAGGCGTGTTGGCCCAAGTGGCCAGCATCCTCTCGGAGCGTGGCATCAACATCGAGTCGATCATGCAGAAGGAAGTCGAGGAACAAGACGGCCTGGTGCCGATGATCCTGCTGACCCACCGCGTGCTCGAGCAGCACATCAACGATGCCATTGCCGCGCTTGAAGCGTTGCAGGGCGTGGTTGGGCCGGTGGTGCGCATCCGTGTTGAACACCTGAACTAATCGTTTAGCGGCAAGGGCCCCACACGTTCGGCGGCCCTTGTTCAGAATGCTCTAGAGGAGCCAGTCATGCGTTATATCAGCACCCGCGGCCAGGCACCGGCCCTGAACTTCGAAGACGTTTTGCTCGCCGGCCTTGCCACTGACGGCGGCCTGTACGTGCCGGAAAACCTGCCACGTTTCACTCAGGAAGAGATCGCCTCGTGGGCCGGCCTGCCGTACCACGAACTGGCGTTCCGGGTGATGCGCCCGTTTGTTACCGGCAGCATCCCCGATGCGGATTTCAAAAAGATTCTGGAAGAAACGTATGGCGTGTTTTCCCACAACGCCATCGCACCCCTGCGTCAACTGAACGGCAATGAGTGGGTACTGGAGCTGTTCCACGGCCCGACCCTGGCGTTCAAGGACTTCGCCCTGCAACTGCTCGGTCGCCTGCTCGATTACGTGCTGCAAAAGCGCGGCGAGCGCGTGGTGATCATCGGTGCCACTTCCGGTGATACCGGCTCGGCGGCCATCGAAGGTTGCAAGCACTGCGAGAACGTCGACATCTTCATCCTGCACCCGCACAAGCGCGTGTCGGAGGTGCAGCGTCGCCAGATGACCACCATCTTCGGTGAGAACATCCACAACATCGCCATCGAAGGCAACTTCGATGACTGCCAGGAAATGGTCAAGAACAGCTTCGCTGACCAGAGCTTCCTCAAAGGTACGCGTTTGGTGGCGGTGAACTCGATCAACTGGGCGCGGATCATGGCCCAGATCGTCTACTACTTCCACGCCTCCCTGCAGTTGGGCGGCCCGGCGCGTTCGGTGTCGTTCTCGGTGCCGACCGGCAACTTTGGCGACATCTTCGCCGGTTACCTGGCGCGCAACATGGGCCTGCCGATCAACCAGTTGATCGTCGCCACCAACCGCAACGACATCCTGCACCGCTTCATGAGCGGCAACCAGTACGTCAAGGAAACCCTGCACGCCACGCTGTCGCCATCGATGGACATCATGGTCTCGTCGAACTTCGAACGCCTGCTGTTCGACATGCATGGTCGCAACGGCGCAGCCATTGCCGGTTTGATGGACACCTTCAAGAGCGGCGGTGGTTTCAGCGTTGATGAAGAGCGCTGGACCGAAACCCGCAAGCTGTTCGACTCCCTGGCCGTGGACGATGCGCAAACCTGCGAAACCATCGCCGAAGTCTATGCGCAGACCGGCGAGCTGCTCGACCCGCACACCGCTATCGGTGTGAAGGCCGCACGCGAATGCCGTCGCAGCCTGGACATCCCGATGGTGATTCTGGGCACCGCCCACCCGGTCAAATTCCCGGAAGCGGTGGAGAAGGCCGGCGTTGGCAAGGCGCTGGAGTTACCGCCGCACCTGGCTGACCTGTTCGAGCGCGAAGAGCGCTGCACCGTGCTGGCCAATGATCTGAAAGCTGTGCAGGCGTTTGTCAGCCAGCATGGCAATCGCGGCAAGCCACTCTGATTCATCAGTGGCTGCGCGGCAGATCAAGCCCGTCTTCGTGACGGGCTTTTTCATTCTGGCGGGCCATACTTGCGCAGGCGCTTAACCCGAAGACTCAAGGAAACCCAATCGGTGCATGCAGTAATCCAATGGACGGTGCGTTTGGCGTGTGTGCTCTTGCTTGGCCAAGTGCCAATGGGCCTGGCCGCCGTCAGCCTGCCTTTCAAACTGGTGCCGGCGTTTATCCCGCTGGAGCCGTTGCCGCTGGCGCCGGCGCAGCAGCAGTGGCTGGCAGCCCATCGGACCTTGAAGGTGGGGATTTCCATTGATGACTATCAGCCGATTGATATCACCCGCGACCGCAATCGCTACCAGGGCATCAGTGCCGATTACCTGAGCCTGGTCGGTGCGCGCCTGGGTGTGTCGATGCAGGTGCTCGGTTTTGCCGAACGCGCCCAGGCGGTCGAGGCGTTGCGCAACGGTGCCATTGACATTCTCACCAGCGCCAATGGCTATGAGCGTGATGTACCCGGTTTGCAGTTTACCCGCGACTACATGCCCGACCGGTCGGTAGTAGTACTGTGTCGCGACGATAGCCAGGGCGACGATCTGACGGGCAAGAAGCTGGTGTTGCTCGATGGCTATGCCAACGTCAAGAACGTGCATGCCGCCTACCCCGGCAGCCACATCATGCTTGCGCCCAACCTCTACAGTGGGCTGGAGGCGCTCAATCAGGGCGACGCCGATGCGTTTATCGGCAACGAAGTCATCGTGCGCGCCTACAAGTCGCTGCGGCCTTACCTGAGGTTGCAGATCAAAGAAGAAAGTCGCTTGCCCCCGATCGGCTTCGCGTTTGCCACTCGCCAGGCCGACCCGTTGCTCGGTGCCATGATGGACAGCGCGCTGGCGAGCATCGATGAGTCGGTGCAGCGCGAAATTCTCGCGCGCTGGACCACCGGACTGGGTGTCGGTTTTGGTGTTGAGCGCATTGCGCTGTCGGCCTCGGAGCGGGCGTGGGTGTTGCAGCACCCGCATGTGGTGGTGGCGGCCCAGCAAATGTCGCCTTACGTGTTCAGAGACAAGGACGACCGCTGGGTGGGCTTGAACGTTGACCTGCTCAACCGGATTTCGCGCATGACCGGTTTACAGTTTGTCTTCGAGGAGGCGCATTCCACTGCGCAAACCCTGAGCTGGCTGGAAACGGGCAGGGCGGACATGAACACCACCTTGGCCGAGAATCAGGAGCGCCAGGCGCTGCTCAACTTCAGCCACAGTTTCGGTGGCTCTGGCTGGGTGTTTGTCGAGCCTGCTGATGCGGCGCCGCTGACCGGCCTGGATCAGTTGGCCGGCAAGGTGCTGGTGCTGCCGGCACGGCATGTACTTGAGCCCTACATTCGCCAGGCGTACCCGCAGATCAACCTGCGCTTGGTCACTGATTACACCCAGGCCCGTGACTGGGTAAGACGCGGCGAAGCGGCTGCCACGCTGCAGACAGAAGTGGAAGTGCAGAGTTACCCACAGGATGGCCTGCGCATTGGCCGCAGCGTCGATGGCAAGTGGTCGGCCAACAGCCTGTCGGTGCGCAAGGACCAGCCTGAACTGTTGAGCATTCTGAACAAGGCGCTGGAAGCCTTGCCGGTCGCCGAGCTGAGCGCCTTGCGCCTGCGCTGGATCGGCGCGGTGGCGATTCCGGTGCCGGCCTGGCAGCGTGTCCCTGCCTGGGCTTACTGGACGGTGGCCATGGCGATCCTGTTTGTGCTGGTGTCGTTGGTGTGGAACAGCCGGCTCAAGCGCCAGATCCACCAGCGGCTGGAGGCTGAACGTCGGCTCAATGACCAATTGGCCTTCAAGCGCGCCTTGCTCGACGGCATGCCCAACCCGCTATTCGTGCGCGACCTGGCCGGGCGCCTGGTGACCTGCAACAAAAGTTATGAACAGCAATTGGCAACTCGCCTTGAAAAGATCCAGGGCCTGACCTTGATGGAAAGCGCGGTGATGCCCGAACTCACCGCCGCGCGCCTGCATGCAGGCCATATGGTGCAACTGGCCACGCAACAACCGCTGTTTGTCGACCGGGAGCTGGAACTCAACGGCGGCAGCGTTCACGTGTACCAATGGACTGTGCCGTTCTTTGACGCCGAGAACCGTTTGCAGGGGTTGCTGGGTGGCTGGATCGACATCAACGAGCGCAAAGTCCTGGAGCATCAATTAATGGACGCGCGTCAGGCCGCCGACGAAGCGAACTACGCCAAAAGTGCGTTTCTCTCAACCCTGAGCCACGAGATTCGTACACCGATGAACGCCATCATCGGCTTGCTCGAACTGGAGCAGGAACGCTGCCTGGCAGCCGGCCAGCCTGTGTCCGACGCCTTGCAGGTAGCCCATCGCTCGGCACGTGAGCTGATTGCGTTGATGGGCGACAGCCTGGACCTTGCCAAGATTGAGTCGGGCCATATGCAACTGGCACCGCAATCGACTGAGCTGAAGGGCTTTTTCGAAGGTATCCAGCGCTTGTTCGAGGCCACGGCGCAAAAAAAGGGCCTGCACCTGACCCTGGCGTTTGACCCGGCAGCCCAGGGTTATTACTGGTTTGACCCGCTGCGCTTGCGCCAAGTGATGCACAACCTTTTGGGCAATGCGCTCAAGTTTACTCAGCACGGCGGGGTGCGTATCAGTGTCGATTGCCGGCACGATGAGGCCGGCGCCGAATACCTGCACCTGTGCGTGGAAGACAGCGGTCCGGGGATTGGGGCCGATCAGCAAGCGAGGATGTTCAAGCCGTTTGTGCAGATGAGCGCTTCGACCGCGGCCGAGCATGGCGGCACCGGCCTGGGTTTGAGTATCTGCCAGCAGTTGGTGGAGTTGATGGGCGGTAGCATTCACCTCAACAGTGTCGTGGGCGCAGGTACGGTGGTGTGCATCGACCTGCACCTGGCGCGGATCAGCACTGACGACGTACCGGCACCCGTCGGTGCTTCATTGCCGCCTGCCGGTCGCAGCCTGTCGGTGCTGGTGGTCGATGATCTGGCGGCCAACCGTCTGGTACTGGTGCAGCAGTTGGAGTTCCTCGGCCATCAAGTGGTCGCCGTCGATTCAGCGCAGGGCGCGTTGCAGGCATGGTCGCAGCAAGGCTTTGACGTGCTGGTCACCGATTGCCAGATGCCGGGCATGTCCGGCTATGAGCTGAGCCAGGCGATCCGACGGATTGAAGCCACTGAGCAGTTACCGCGTTGCGCAGTGATCGGTTGCACCGCGAATGCCATGCAGGATGAACAACAGCGTGGCAAGGAAGTCGGCATGGATGAGCTGTTGGTCAAGCCGATCACGTTGCAGCGCTGGGCTCAGGTGCTGGCAGAACGGGCGGCGCCACGCTCTTTTGATATCCAGACCCTGCGCACCATGACCCAGGCTGAAGGGCCGGTGCTGCACAGCATGCTGCAAGAGTTGGCCAGGAGCCTGGACCGCGAGCATGAAGTGATGGGGTTGGCCTTGGGCGAGCAAGACATGGCGCGCCTGAATGCGTCGTTGCATCGGCTCAAGGGTATTTGCTCGCTGGTCGATGCGCTGCCGCTGGCCAAGGCGTGCATGGCCCTGGAGAGCTGCGCACGTGAGGCGCGCGGCAGCGAACTTGAGGCGCCGTGGTCAAGGTTGTCCCAGGCGTTGATGGTGTTCCGTCGCGACCTGCAACCCTACCTGGACGCTCACGTTTAGGACACGTCCTATGGGGCGCCCTGCAGCTTTTGGTTACTGTGCCGGTCTTTGCCCGCTGCCGACAGAGTTGCCCATGCGTTCCCTCAAAGTGCTGATCCTTGAAGACAACCCGTTTCAACTGATGGCGCTGCACCAGATGCTCAATGCCAACGGCGTGTTCAACGTACTCACCGCCGAGACGGTTGAAGCCGCCCGCCAGTCCCTGGACAGTGCCGGCCCGGTGGACATTGCTATTTGCGATCTGTACCTGGAGCAGGGCGATGGCCTGGAGTTGATCCGCGAACTGGCCGAGCGCAGCCTGGCCCAGGTGCTGATCCTGCTCAGCAATGCCGAACCGGACGTGCTCGAAGGCGTGGCCAATATGGCGCGGCAACAGGGGCTGAATGTGCTGGCGTGCTTGCCCAAGCCGGCGTCGGCCAAGCTGGTCGGGCAAGTGTTGATGGACTGCCAGGCGCGCTTGCGTGCGGGGCCGCCGGTGACCTCATGGGCGCGGGTGCGTCATCTGCTCGACCTGAGCGAGCGCGAGCCGTTGCCACCCTCGGCGGACGTCAGCCAGGCCAGCATCGCGCGCTGTGGCCGGGTTTGGTATCAGCCTATCGTCAGCCAGGCCGGCGTGCTGCAACGGGTCGAGGCCCTGGCCCGTTGGCAATCTAATGAAAATGAGCTGCTGTTGCCTGACGACTTTTTGCCGGTGCTGGAGTTTGCCGGCATGGAAGAGGCCTTCACTTGGCACGTACTGGAGCAGGCACTGGGCCTGGCTGGCCAGGTCATGGACCAGACCGGGCAACTGCTGCCTGTAGCGGTGAATATTCCCGGGCGCATGCTGGAGCGACCGCACTTTCCCCAAGTACTGCAAGGCCTGCTGCAACTGCACGGCGTGCCGGCCCATGGGCTGACCCTGGAGTTGGTGGAGACCTCACGGTTAAAAACCGACAGTGCCCACCTCACCGGGCTGCTGCGCTTGCGGATGATGGGGTGCAAGTTGTCCATTGGTGATTTCGGCGTCGGCGGCACCAGCCTGCAGAGCCTGCTGGCGTTGCCCTTCACTGAGCTGAAGATCCCTCCGGTGTTTGCCAGTGGCATGGCCGAGGATGATCGCAAGGCTGCCGTGGTGGCGGGTGCCATGAGCATGGCTGCGCACTTGGGCATTGGCGTGGTGG
Organism: Pseudomonas sp. 2995-3; assembly: GCF_002742565.1. Taxonomy (NCBI): domain Bacteria; kingdom Pseudomonadati; phylum Pseudomonadota; class Gammaproteobacteria; order Pseudomonadales; family Pseudomonadaceae; genus Pseudomonas; species Pseudomonas sp. 2995-3. The sequence goes on from NZ_LJSB01000204.1 coordinate 57,052, forward strand.
TGACCGGGGTGGAAAGCGCCGCCGATTACCATGCCGTTGGAGAATTGGGCGCGGCCTGGCTGCAAGGCTGTTTTATCGCGCGGCCAATGGAGGTCGAGGCGCTCAAGCAATGGATCGCGTTTCAGGCTATGCCAGTCCGTGTTCCTGCACATAGATAAACAGCGCGGCATCGTTGCCCAGGCCCAGCTTGCGCATGGCGCTGACCTTGTGCGCGCTGACCGTCTGCTTGCTGCGATGCAGTTGCGCGGCGATCTCGCCCACCGCCAACCCGGCAGCCAACAGGCGGATCACCTCCAGTTCCCGAGGTGACAGCTGTTGCTGCGACTGCAGGTGGTCAGCGCCGACTTCGCCGGCAAGGCTCAGTGCCTGGCGAATGGCGTGGGCCACATAAGGACGCCCTTGCCGCACGTGGTGAATTGCTTGCGGCAGCTCATCGGCCAAGCTGGCCTTGCTCAGCAGGCCCATGACCCCCAGTTTCAGAATGGAATGAAACAAGCCGGCGTTATTGAGCATGGTCACCACCACAATCGGCAGTTCGGGATGGTGCCGACGCAGCTGTTCTATCAGGCGCAGCCCGTCGGCCTGAGGCTCGGCGGGCATCATGAAGTCGGTCACCAGCACATCACAGGCACAGGTGTTCAGCTGTTCAATCAGGGCTTGGGGCGAATTGGCCTCGGCGACGATGCGTACCCGTTCGTCACGCTCCAACACGGCGCGCAAACCAATCAGAAAAATCGGGTGGTCGTCGGCGAGGACGATGCGCAGTGGCGCTTCAGACGCGGCTTTCAAGGCAGGCTCCCAGGATAATCCAGGGATTCTAGCCTGTTGGAGGTTGTTTTCTCTCTGTCATCTTTGCCGTGCATGCTCGGTTGACTCGGGCAGACGACGATACAAAAGGTCGAACTTTCTGCTGCGGGCACGGGTCACTTGAATGTCAGCACCTTGGTGACATTTTTGTTTTTCGAACTTTATTCGAATGATTGAGTGGTGATCGAGATGGAAAGTATCAGCCTATTGCTCGAAGAAGCACTGAGCCCTTATCAGGTTACGTTGACCACCTCGGGTGTGCAGGGCGAGTGCCTGGTGACCGTGAAGAACCCGGCTGGCGCTATTGTCGTCGAGCGGGAAGTCGATCGCGCGCAATTGACCGATAAGCGCGTGCTGGTGGATGTGGTCGATTGCCTGCTGCGCGACCTTAAAATCGCCGAAGGGCGCCTGGAACCCTCGGTTATCGCCGCCTTGCGCAACGCCGCACAGACTCGCGGCAGCGTGATCGCATGAAGAATTGTTTAATTGGCGAAACTTCCTACGCCATGCCCGGTCAGATTTTTTAACGGCAAGAGCAAACATTGTGCTCCGGTGTTTGTGGCTTGTTGTACTGGTCTTTGTAGGCCACGTTTAACCCCGAAGTGTCTCCCCACTCTTCGGGGTTTCTTTTTGCCTGGGATTTGCCTCGCTGAGGGTCAGGTCTCGGTGCTCAGGGCTCGGGAGAGTCGAGGAAGAAACTCGGGTTGTGCGACAAATACTGTTCACGCATCACTGGGTCTAACCACGAGGCGTAGGACTGTTGCACCTGCTCCAGTGGAATCTCGCCCAATGCCTGATCGATTCGCTGCATGGCCTGGCGACCTTGCGGCGTGTTGGAGCAAGCGATATGCGTGCGTTGGTAAGGCGCTGAGCCCTTGATGGGAAAGAACAGCAGGTCGTGGGCCGCAATTCCCTGTTGCTGGGCGTGATAGCGGATTTCCGGCGGGTAACCCAGCACCGCCTCCAGCCGCCCCAGGCGCTGCATCTGCAACAGGCTGCCAAGGGCGTCATTGCCGTAATGCAGGGCCAGGGTGTGCGGGTCGGCGTGCTTTAGCTGTTCATCGACGGCGGGGCCGTAACTGCGTTCGGCAGTGGCGCCAATGCGCGCCGTATGGGATTTGAGAAAGGCTTGCAGGTCAAACTGACCCTCGACGATATAGGGCGCCATGGCCGCCTGGTGGCTGCGCTGGATCGTCACCCCATTGCTGACCGTCACGAATGCCTGGGCGGAAAACACCACGTACTGGGCGCGCTCCGGCGTCCACAGCAGCGATGGGTCACAGGTCAGGGATTGAGCACGCAACATTTGAATGCCGCGCGCGCGGTTGACGTGCATCACTTGATGACGATACTCCGGCAGGTGCTCCCTGAGCATCGGCAACAGTTGGTCGAGTGCGCCCTGGTTTTTTTGCGGGCCTTCGAAGATGGTCATTGGCGGCAGGTCGCGCAGCAGCCAGGTCAGTGTGTCCTCGGCCTGAGCCGAGAGCGACCAGCCGCCGAGCAGCGTGCTTACAAGGAGCAAGCGGACGTACGGGCGAACCATCAGATCGCGCCATCCTCACGCAAACGGGTGATGGCGGCGGCGTCGTAACCCAGCTCATTGAGCACCGTGCTGTTGTGCTCCCCTAACTGCGGCCCAACCCATTCGCAACTGCCCGGCGTCTCGGAGAGCTTGGGCACGATGCCTGGCATCTTGAAGTCCTTGCCACCTGGCAGCTGCGCCTTGAGGAACATTTCCCGGGCCAGAAACTGCGGGTCGCCGAGCATGTCTTCGGCGCTGTAGATACGGCTGGCGGGTACTTCGGCCTTGTTCAGTTGCTCGACCACTTGCTCCAGCGGCAGCGAGTTGACCCACCGATCAATCACCCCGTAAAGCTCGTCACGGCGGCTGTCGCGCCCGTCATTGCTGGCCAGGGCCGGGTCATTGGCCAAATCGTCGCGGCCGATGGCGCTCATGAAGCGCTTGAAGATGGCATCGCCATTGGCGCCGATCTGCACATGCTTGCCGTCAGCACTGGTATGAATCGAGGACGGCGTGATGCCGGGCATGATGTTGCCGGTGCGCTCGCGGATAAACCCGAACACGTCGAACTCCGGGATCATGCTTTCCATCATCGCGAAGATGGCTTCGTACAGCGCCACATCCACCACTTGGCCGAGCCCGCCGTTGACCTCACGGTGACGCAACGCCATCAGCGCGCCGATCACCGCCCACAGAGCCGCGATGGAGTCGCCGATGGAAATCCCGGTGCGCACCGGCGGGCGATCTTCAAAGCCTGTGATGTAGCGCAGACCGCCCATGGACTCGCCCACCGCGCCAAAGCCCGGCTGGTCTTTCATCGGGCCGGTCTGGCCGAAACCGGAGAGGCGCACCATCACCAGCTTGGGGTTCAGCGCGTGCAGGGTTTCCCAGCTCAAACCGAGTTTTTCCAGCACGCCGGGGCGGAAGTTTTCGATCAGGATGTCGGCGTCCGCCAGCAGCTGTTTAAGAATCGCCAGGCCATCCGGGTGCTTGAGGTTCAGGGTCAGCGACTTTTTATTGCGCGCCTGCACAAACCACCACAGCGACGTGCCTTCGTACAGCTTGCGCCACTTGCGCAGCGGGTCGCCGCCATCGGGGGATTCGACCTTGATCACCTCGGCACCGAATTCGGCGCAGATACGTGAGGCAAACGGTCCGGCGATCAGGGTGCCCAGTTCGATGACTTTCAGGCCGGCGAGCGGTTTGGCATTAAACGACATGAGGATCCTTAGCAAGCAGGGGCGGTGGTGTCATGCCTTTTAACATAGGCGAGCGGCCCAGGGATAAGCATGATGCAGCGCAGTATTCGTTCAATGGCTGCCCCATCGGTTAGACTGGCGACCTTTCCCTGTCTTTAGAAGCCCGTTCATGGCCCAGCCGTCCACGACCTACAAATTTGAACTGAACCTCACCGACCTCGATCGTTCGGTGTACGAGAGCGTCAAGCAGACCATCGCCCGCCACCCTTCGGAAACCGAAGAACGTATGACCGTGCGGCTGCTGGCCTACGCCCTTTGGTACAACGAGCAGTTGGCGTTCGGGCGTGGCCTGTCAGATGTAGACGAGCCAGCCCTGTGGGAAAAAAGCCTGGATGATCGGGTTCTGCACTGGATTGAAGTCGGCCAGCCCGACGCCGACCGCTTGACCTGGTGCTCACGCCGTACCGAGCGCACCAGCCTGCTGGCCTATGGCAGCCTGCGCGTATGGGAAGGCAAAGTGGTGCCGGTGGCCAAGAACCTCAAGAACGTCCACATCGCCGCCGTGCCGCAGGAAGTCCTCGAGACCCTGGCCAAGGACATGCCGCGCGTGATCAAGTGGGACGTGATGATCAGCGAAGGCACTATTTTCGTGACTGACGACCGTGGCCAGCATGAAGTGCAGCTGGAGTGGCTGGTCGGCGAACGCGGCTAAAAAGTAAAACTGTGAAAAGCTGGCTTGTGTGGGAGCTGGCTTGCCTGCGATAGCATCACCGCGGTATGTCTGATGGACCGAGGTGCCTGCATCGCAGGCAAGCCAGCTCCCACACAAGCCAGCTACACAAACAGGTTCCAGCGTTGATCTGTGTTGATTGCTCAATTGTCGTTTAACCGTTGTATCTGAAGAGAAGCTTCCGTTACCCCATGCGTATCGATCCTCGCCCGTTGCCCGCTGTCCTGCCGTTTCTCGGTGAATTGCCACCGCTGTTGACCCGTCTCTACGCCGCACGCGGGGTGCAGTCGGAGGCTGAGCTGGACAAGAGCCTGGCGCGGTTGATTCCCTACCAGCAACTCAAGGGCATCGACGCGGCGGTAGACCTGCTGGTGACGGCCCTGGAGCAGCGCCAGCGCATCCTCATCGTCGGTGACTTCGACGCCGATGGCGCCACGGCCAGTACCGTGGGCACGTTGGGCCTGCGTTTGCTCGGCGCGGCGCATGTCGATTACCTGGTGCCCAACCGCTTCGAATACGGCTACGGGCTTACCCCGGAAATCGTCGCTGTGGCGCTGCAGCGCGAGCCGCAGCTGCTGATCACCGTGGATAACGGCATCTCCAGCGTTGAAGGCGTGGCGGCGGCGAAGGCCGCCGGGTTGCAGGTATTGGTCACTGACCACCACTTGCCGGGTGATGAATTGCCGGCGGCGGACGCCATTGTCAACCCGAACCAGCCTGGCTGCGAGTTCCCCAGCAAGGCGTTGGCCGGCGTGGGTGTGATCTTTTACGTGCTGATGGCCCTGCGCGCGCGGTTGCGCAGCCTGGGCTGGTACGACAACAAACCCCAGCCAAATATCGGCGAACTGCTTGATCTGGTCGCCTTGGGCAGCGTGGCTGACGTGGTGCCGCTGGATGCCAACAACCGCATTCTGGTGCATCAGGGCCTGGAGCGTATTCGTGCCGGGCGTGCGCGGCCGGGGATCAAGGCGATCCTCGAAGTGGCCAAGCGTGATGCGGCGCGTATCACCTCCACCGACCTCGGTTTTATCCTCGGGCCACGCCTCAATGCCGCGGGGCGCCTGGATGATATGAGCCTGGGCATCGAATGCCTGCTCACCAGCGACGTGGCGGCGGCACGGGAAATGGCCGCGCAACTGGACGGCATGAACCAGGACCGCAAATCCATCGAGCAAGGCATGCAGCGCGAGGCCCTGGCCCAGCTCAAGGACTTGCCGGTGGAGTCGATGCCTTACGGCTTGTGCCTGTTCGACCCTGAATGGCACCAAGGTGTGATCGGTATTCTGGCGTCACGCATGAAAGAGCGGTATTTCCGTCCGACCATCGCCTTCGCCGACGCCGGTGACGGCCTGCTCAAGGGCTCAGGGCGTTCTGTGCAGGGTTTTCACATCCGTGATGCCCTGGCGGTGGTCGCCAGCCAGCATCCCAACCTGATCGCCAAATACGGCGGCCACGCCATGGCCGCCGGCCTGACCTTGCCCGAGGAAAACTTCCCGCTGTTTGCCGAAGCCTTTGATGCCGAAGTGCGCCGGCAACTGTGTGAAGAAGACCTCACCGGTCGCCTGTTGACCGACGGTACGTTGGCGGTGGAAGAGTTTCACCTGGAACTGGCGCGTGCACTGCGACATGCCGGGCCATGGGGCCAGCACTTTCCCGAGCCGTTGTTTCACGGTGTGTTTCAGTTGGTGGAGCAACGTGTGGTTGGCGAGCGGCACCTGAAGGTGGTGCTCAAGAGCGAATGCGGGTCAGTGAAGCTCGATGGCATTGCGTTTGGTGTGGACCGTGAGGTGTGGCCGAACCCGACGGTGCGTTGGGTGGAATTGGCCTACAAGCTGGATGTGAACGAGTTTCGTGGCAATGAAACTGTGCAACTGATGATTGCGCATATCGAACCGCGCTGAGTCTGAGCCACACCACAAAACAACTGCGGGAGCGGGCTTGTGTGGGAGCTGGCTTGCCTGCGATGCGGACGCCTCGGTCTATCAGACAGACCGAGGTGATGCTATCGCAGGCAAGCCAGCTCCCACAGAGGTGCCCACGTTCAGCTTTGTGGGCAGCCTTGGATTACTCAGTTTTGTCTTTGGCCTGATGCTTCACAATGATATCCACCAAACGCTGAGCCAGCGCCGGGTAGTTCTCATCAAAGTGATGCCCGCCCGGCAGCTTCACAGCCTCGCCTACGGCAGTGGTGTCGGTGCAACCACTCTCGTTGACTTCTTCAGCACCGTAGATGCACACCACTTTATCGGCTGGCAGCTTGGCCATTTCCGGGCCAGTGGCGGCCTCTTTGCCGGCATTGCCCAGCCAGCCTTCCACTTCGATTTCAAAGCTGCCAGTGCGTGCGAATGCGAGCAGGATAATGGCGTCGACACGCTGCTGTTCGCTTTCCGGCATGCGGTTGTAGATCGCTGGCAGTACGTCGGCGCCGAACGAATAGCCGGTCAGTACGAAGCGCTTGGTGCCCCACTTCTGGCGGTAGTGCTGCATCAGCTCGGTGAGGTCTTTGGCGCTTTGTTCCGGGGTCTTGTGCTGCCAGTAGTAGCGCAGGGTGTCGATGCCGACCACCGGGTAGCCGATCTTGGCCATTTCACCGGCCACATCGCGGTCCAGGTCACGCCAGCCGCCATCACCGGAGAGGAACAAGGTAACGGTGTCCTTGGCTTGGCCAGCCGGTACTTCGACCACCGGAATCGCCAGGCCGCCGTTGTCCGAACCGACCAATTGCTTGCGCAGTTCGTTGTTCAGTACCTGTGGGTAGTGAATGTCGTAGTCGCTGATGCTGGTAGTCGCGCGCGGTGTATCGCGTACGAAACTGGCGCTTTCATCGTCAGGGTTATCGTTCCACGCCACCAGCCAATTGCCATGGGCAGAGGTCTTCGGCAGTGGGTCCTTGCAACCTTCCTGGACCAGGGCGAAGCCGACGGAGATGGCGTTGGCCTTGTCGTCGTTCTGTGTGGCCAGCCAGCGCCAGGCGAGCGCGGCGCCAGGGCCGATGCCGCTGACCAGCGTCGCCGGGCCTTTAAGCTGGGCCAGGGCGCTTTGCAGGGCTTGTTCCTGCAACTTGCAGTCATCTTTTGGCAGGATCACTTGAACGATTTGCGCCGAGCCGCCCTGGCTCAGGGCAATCAGTTGGCTGTCGCTCAAGGTCTCATCGGCCATTACAGCCACGGCCACGCGGGCCTTGGCCGAGCCGTTAGGCGTCACACGGGTCATCACCGAACCGTCGGCCTGGGGCAGTTGTTCCAGGATCGGTTGCGGGGCAGGGCGGTTCCAGTACCAAAAGCCACCCGCCGCGATCAGCGCGAGCAGCACTACTAAGGCCAATACATACCGCCAGGAGCGTCGAATCATCAGCGTTTCACCAATCCAGTCAAGCCGCCCGCAATCAGGGCGGCGGTATCGGCCAGTGCCACCAGCGGATCAAGTCCTGCGGGCACGGCCATATAACGGGGTTCCCAGTCAGGCTGGAACTTGTCTTTGAAGCGGCGCAAACCTTGGAAGTTATACAGTTGCTCGCCGCGGCGGAACACCATCGAGCCCAGGCGTTGGGTCAGCGGCGCACCACGGCGCGGTTGCAGGCCCGACAACGGCACCATGCCGAGGCTGAAGCGGGCGTAGTCATGGTTCTTATAATGTTGAATCAGGCCAACCATCATGAATTCCATGGTCAGCTTCGGCGCGTCCGGGTGCGCACGCATCAGGTCGAGACTGGCCAGGTCATGGTTGTAGGTCTCGAGCAGGTTGGCGAAGGCTACCGGGCGCCCTTCGAAGCGAATGATCGCGATGCGAAAGTGCTTGAGGTAGTCGTCACTGAAACGTCCGAGGGAGAAGCCCTTTTCCCGCACGTTCTTGCCGGTCAGCCACGCATCGGAAATGACTTTGAGCTCATCCATCGGCGCCTGGCCCGGGTCGCAGATCTCCAGGGACAGGCCGTCCCGGGTGCCACGGTTCCAGGTGTAGCGCAGGTCCTTCATCTCTTTGCCCTTGGCTTCCAGGTCAAAGCGTTTGAGGTCGACGCGGGCTTCTTCGCCCAGCTTGATCGCGGTGAGGCCAATGTCCATGTAGTACGGCAGGTTCTCGGCGCGTACTTGATAGAACACTGGGCGCGCGTGATGGATATCACACAGGTCGCGGAACTGCCAGATCATCTCCGCGCGGGGCTGAGTCGGGCCGATCGGGTCGTACAGGGCCACCAGGCTGCGCCCGCGACGGGCGTACATCAGGAAGGCTTCATCGTTGGGGTGGAACAGCAACGCCTTGTCGCCGGTCAGCGCCAGGCCGCCGTCGGGTTGCGAGGAGGCCATCAGGATCTTGGTGGCGCGCTCCAGCTCATCCGGTGTCGGCAAGTGAATGACCGGGCGCGCAGTGCGCAACAGCCAGGTCAACGACACGATCACCAGCAACACCGCCGCACCCAGCAATGAACGCAGGCCCCGTGGAGCGTTGGCGTCCAGGGTGAACTGCCACCATAGCTGATGGCTGTACGGCACGTCTTGATAGGCAAACAGCAGCAGCCAGATCGAGGCGCCCAGCACACAGACACTGGCCACCAGGTACAGGGGCGAGAACGGCAGCTCAGTCAGGCGGCTGGCGCGGTAAAACGAGCGACGGAAGATCGCCAGCAGCACCGCCGTCATGATCATCAGGCTGGCTTCTTCCCAGTCGAAGCCTTTGAGCAGCGAGAGCAGGGCGCCGGTCAGCAGCAGCACCATGGTCAGCATCCAGGCCGCCGACAAACGTCGACGCAGGCCTTGGGCGAGCAGCAGGCACAACACGCCGATCAGGCTGGCACCGAAGTGCGAGGCATCAATCAGGCGGTGGGGAATCAGGAAGCCGATGTTTTCCAGGCGTGAGTCGATTTCCGGCGTGGCGCCGGAAAACAGCAGGACCACGCCGGACAAAAAAACCAGTACGGCCAGCACCGGCGCCGCCAGGCCCGAAGCAACCCGCAGGCTTTGCTGGGTCTGGAACAGGCGCTGGGCTTCGTTGACCAACAGGAAGATACAGGCGATCAGCAGCGGCAGAACCACGTAGATCATCCGGTACAACAGCAGGGCGGCGGCCAATGGCGCGGCGCCGAGTTTGTCGGCAAACGCGGCCAGCAGAATTGCCTCGAACACGCCCACGCCACCCGGCACATGGCTGAGTACACCGGCAGCCAGGGCCAGCAAATACACCAGCAGGAACGGGCCGAACGGCGGCGCTTCCGGCAGCAACATATAAAGGACGGTGGCGGCAGCGGCCACATCCAGCGCGGTGATGATCAGTTGCAGGAAGGTCAGGCGGCGGCCCGGCAGGCGCAGCGTGCGACGCCCGGCCTTGACCAGCAGGTTGTCCGGGTAAGGTTGTTCCGGCAGGCGCCGGCGATAAATACCGATGCACAGTGCGACTGACAGCAGCAATACCGCGCCGGCGATGCCACCGAGCAAACCTTGGGACAAATGCAGGTAGGTCGAGGCCGCGGGCAAGTTGCTCAAGGTGGCCAGTGCGGCCAACGGCGGCAGGGCGGTGCCCAAGGCCAGGCTGGCAAACACGGTCATGTGCGCCACTTCCGAGGCACCGATGCCATGGCGTGCATATAAACGGTAGCGTACTGAACCGCCCGAAAGCATCGACAACCCAATGGCATTGCCGATGGCAAAGGCGGTGAAGCCACCCATGGCCAGGGTCTTGGCCGGGAGCTTCACGCCGGCATAACGTGCGCCGGAGAATTCGTAGCCCAATAGAATGATGAAACCTGCGACCGCGGCGGCAAATGCGCCGAGCAAGGCAGGCTTGGGCACTTCCAGGATCGAGTCGTGGAGCGCGTAAAGGTCCAGCTCCAGCAGCAAGTGTCGGCAGGCGATCAGGGCGATAGCGAACAGCAACAGGGTGACGGCCAGCCCAATGGGTTGACGGTATTTGCTCAACAGATCCAGCCATCGCAAACGGGTGGGAGTGATCGGTTGTTCCGCTGTGACGGTGTCTTGTGGTTCAGACGAGTTGGCGCGCATCAATCACCTCGTGGATTGTGCGCGACAGGATGGAGGTATCCAGCCAAGTTACCAATCCCTATGGACAAAATAATTACAAATATTAACGCTTATCGTCGGGGGCGGCGACAGCGGCCATTGGTCGTAGAGGGTCGAGCTTGAGCACTGAGCATAGCTTGCAATGACATGGACTCTGCAAACCGAATACGGTTTCATGAAAGATGCCATACCATTGTTTCAGAAGAACTTTTTCACCGGATACAAAAAAGGCCACTCTTTCGAGTAGCCTTTTTTGATGTTTGGTTGCGGGAGCCGGATTTGAACCGACGACCTTCGGGTTATGAGCCCGACGAGCTACCAGACTGCTCCATCCCGCGTCTGTGGGCGGCATTCTACAGCCCAACGGCGAGGTGTCAACCGTTAATAGTCTGATGGGTCAAATAAGTGGAAATTAGTCACTCCACAGCCACCTTGTGCGGTAAGTGCTGGGTGGGCAACGTTTTTTCTGTCTTACAATTTTCATACAGGGCTAAAACAGGCACGCACAAAAAAGGCCACTCTTTCGAGTAGCCTTTTTTGATGTTTGGTTGCGGGAGCCGGATTTGAACCGACGACCTTCGGGTTATGAGCCCGACGAGCTACCAGACTGCTCCATCCCGCGTCTGTGTGTCGGCATTCTACAGAGGAACGCAGGTGTGTCAACCTGTGAATTGAAGAAAAGCGCTTGTGGTTCAAGCGGTTAGCTCTCCAAGGTGGGCTTCAAACGGCCTCGGGGCCAGTCTGGCCAAGGGTTTGGGCTCTATTGGTGGGTAGATTTCGATTGAGAAAATAAATTCATCTGGGAAATTTCCTACCGCTCTAACGGCAGATTCAAACTACTGGTGCTATATACAGGAGTGAGTGCGATACTGGCCGCCCGTTGGATTACACCCTCTGTTTATATGACGCAGCGCAAAATCATCCACGTCGACTGTGATTGCTTCTACGCCGCCATCGAGATGCGCGACGACCCGAGCCTGGCGCAAAAGCCACTGGCGGTCGGCGGCTCGGCAGACAGGCGAGGGGTGATTGCAACCTGTAACTATGAGGCGCGGGCCTATGGCGTGCGCTCGGCCATGTCATCGCGCCACGCCTTGAAGCTGTGCCCGGACCTGACCATCGTCAAGCCGCGCATGGATGCTTATAAAGAAGCGTCGAAGGAAATCCAGACGATCTTTCGCGACTACACCGACCTGATCGAGCCGTTGTCGCTGGACGAAGCCTACCTGGATGTGTCCGACAGCCCGCATTTTGGCGGCAGTGCCACGCGTATCGCCCAGGACATCCGCCGGCGCGTCTCCAACCAGTTGCACATCACCGTGTCGGCCGGCGTGGCGCCGAACAAGTTTCTGGCCAAGATCGCCAGCGACTGGAAAAAACCCAACGGCCTGTTTGTGATCACCCCGGATCAGGTCGAAGACTTTGTGTCGCAGTTGCCAGTGAAAAAGCTGCACGGTGTCGGCAAGGTCACCGCCGACAAGCTGGCGCGCCTGGGCATCGAAGACTGCCTGCAACTGCGCGAGTGGAACAAGCTGGCGCTGGTGCGTGAATTCGGCAGTTTTGGCGAGCGGCTCTGGGGCCTGGCTCGTGGGATTGATGACCGTGTGGTGCAGAACGACAGCCGCCGACAATCGATCAGCGTGGAAAATACCTACGACGTGGACCTGCCGGATCTCTCAAGTTGCCTGGCGAAACTGCCTGAGCTGATGGAAACCCTGGCAGGGCGCATGGCGCGTATAGACAGTAGCTACCGCGCGGGCAAGCCGTTCGTTAAGGTGAAGTTTCATGACTTTACCCAGACGACGCTGGAGCAGGCCGGGGCAGGGCGGGATCTGGAGAGTTATCAACAGCTGTTGACCCAGGCGTTTAACCGGGGCGGGAAGCCGGTGCGGTTGTTGGGGATTGGGGTGCGGTTGCTGGACCTGAGCAGCGGTAACGAGCAGCTTCAATTTCCCTGGTAGAAACCGGATCAAAAAAATGTGGGAGCTGGCTTGCCTGCGATAGCGCAGTGTCAGTCACTGATGTTGTGACTAATACACCGCTATCGCAGGCAAGCCAGCTCCCACATTTGGATTTTTATCCAGCCTGAAGTCTCAGCGTGCCCCAGGATCTGCGACGAGTCTTCCCGCATCCTTGGTCAGCGCCTGCAGAAACTCCTGCTGCAACTCCGGATCATTGCGCGTCAATTCGATCAGGCTTTGTTCCAGCTCGCTGGCTTCTTCCTCCAGGCCCAGCTCCGACAGGCGTTTGACCCGGTGCACCCATTGGTTCACTTCGTCATCTTCCAAGTCGTCGTAGATCAGGCCATGGGCTTCGAGCAACTTGCCGCGCAGGGTGTTGCTGATCGCCAGGGTCGAGTCGGAATGCACATCGTCCTGGCCATCTTCCACGCTGATCTTCAAGGTGCTGACGTGGTTCAGGTCCTGCTCGGCAAATGGGCTGTCCAACAGGTTCAGGCGCAGTACGCCATCGCGGTCGGTGGTCAGCTCATGGGTCTGCTTGCCGGCGGTAACTTGCACCGGTCGCTCGCTCCAGGGCAGGCTCGAATACTCCGTGCGCTTGTCGCGCTGCACTTCATCGATACCCGCCAGGTTCTGTTGCGCACGGCCGTGGGATTGCACGTTCATGAACGGGTTGATGCCGTCCACGCCGTAGCTCAGCCAGTCGCGCGTCATGCTGGTGGGCAGGTTGCCGAGGGCGAAGACATTCACCACGTTGGCGCCCGCGCCCGCTACCAGTGCAACAGCACCCAAAGGCATCTCATAGAGTTTGCGCCAGGGCTGGTAGGGGGTGTAGCGATCGTAACGGCGGGTGACTTCGAACTCGGTGACCTCAAAGGTCTTCTGCTCGTGAATGCGAACCCGGCGTTGCGGCAGTTCCAGCACTTTGGGTTCGCCTACATCGATTTGCAGGCTGTGATCGAGCAACTTTCGCTCGACCCGCTCCTCGTGCTCGCTGCGTTGCGACATTTGATTGGCGCAGCCGCTGACCAGCAGGGCGCCGCACAAGGCGGCGCCCCCCAGGGCTCTGGTGTTTCGCTTGAACATGACTTCTCTTGATCTGGTTTTCAGCGACGAATACGCGCCTGAAGGAAAGACAGCACGTCAGCCACCGGCAACGGTTGGGCTTCGGCTTCGGTCCGGCTCTTGTATTCCAGATTGCCATCCGCCAGGCCGCGGTCACTGACCACGATACGGTGCGGGATGCCAATCAGTTCCATGTCGGCGAACTTGATGCCCGGGCTGGTTTTCTTGTCCCGGTCATCGAGCAGCACTTCAAAACCGGCAGCCGTCAGTTCGGCATACAGTTTGTCGGTGGCTTCGCGTACTTGCTCGTTGTCGTAGCGCAGCGGTACCAGGGCGATCTGGAACGGTGCCAGGGCGTCACTCCAGATGATGCCTTTCTCGTCGTTGTTCTGCTCGATGGCAGCGGCAACCACGCGTGATACGCCAATGCCGTAGCAGCCCATGTCCAGGGTGATCGGCTTGCCGTTCTCGCCCAGCACTTCGCACTTCATCGCCTTGCTGTACTTGTTGCCCAGCTGGAAGATGTGCCCGACTTCGATGCCGCGCTTGATTTCCAGGGTGCCCTTGCCATCCGGGCTTGGGTCACCGGCCACCACGTTACGCAGGTCGGCCACGGTCGGAACCGGCAAGTCACGCTCCCAGTTCACGCCGAAGTAGTGCTTGTCATCAATGTTGGCGCCGATACCGAAGTCGCTCATCAGCTCGACCGAACGGTCGATGATGATCGGCAACGGCAGGTTCAGCGGGCCCAGCGAACCAGCACCGGCGCCAATGGCGTCGCGCAGTTCGGCATCGGTGGCCATGACCAGCGGGCTGGCCACGCCAGGTTGCTGGGCAGCCTTGATTTCGTTGAGTTCGTGGTCGCCACGGATCACCAGGGCGATCAGCTTGTCTTCTTCTTCGGCGCGCACGATCAGGGTCTTGATGGTCTTTTCAATCGGCAGATTGAATTTTTCCACCAGGGCCGCGATGGTCTTGGTCTCTGGCGTGTCCACCAGGCGCAGTTCTTCAGCCGGTGCGGCGCGGGACGTTTCCCGTGGCACGGCTTCGGCTTTCTCGATGTTCGCCGCGTAGTCGGAACCGTTGCTGAACACGATATCGTCTTCGCCGGACTCGGCCAGCACGTGGAACTCGTGGGAGCCGGCGCCGCCGATGGAGCCGTTGTCCGCTTCAACCGGACGGAACTTCAGGCCCAGGCGCGTGAACACGTTGCAGTAGGCGGTGTGCATGCGGTCGTAGGTGGCCTGCAGGGACGCCTGGTCGGCGTGGAACGAGTAGGCGTCTTTCATGATGAATTCGCGGCCGCGCATCAAACCGAAGCGTGGGCGAATTTCGTCACGGAACTTGGTCTGGATCTGATACAGGTTCAACGGCAGCTGCTTGTAGCTGCTCAACTCGTTGCGCATCAGGTCAGTGATCACTTCTTCATGGGTCGGGCCGGCGCAGAAATCGCGGCCATGACGATCCTTGAAGCGCAGCAACTCAGGGCCGTACTCTTCCCAGCGCCCGGATTCCTGCCACAGCTCAGCCGGTTGGGTGCTCGGCATCAACACTTCCAGAGAGCCGGCGGCGTTCATTTCTTCGCGAACGATGGCTTCGACCTTGCGCATCACCTTCAAGCCCATGGGCAGCCAGGTGTACAGGCCGGAGGCCAGTTTGCGGATCATACCGGCGCGCAGCATCAGCTGATGGCTGATCACAACCGCGTCGGAAGGCGTTTCTTTCTGTGTGGCGAGCAAATATTGACTGGTACGCATGGTAGGCCGTTGTCGGTTGCTTGGACTTGAAATGACTTGGGATTGTACGGGCGGTTGTCGCTGGAGTACAGGCGTGAGGTCGTGGCGGTGTTTCTGGTTGAGTAGAGCGCGTGTGGGAGCTGGCTTGCTATGGAGAGGGCGCTTGCTGTGGCGAGGGAGCTTGCTCCCGTTTGACTGCGCAGCAGTCACCGGCTTTTTTGGGGGCGCTTCGCACCCCAGCGCAAGCAAGCTCGCTCGCCACAACAAGCCAGCTCCCACATTGGCTGAGGTGGGTCAGTCTTCTGCGGGAGGATTCAACCGCGCCCGTCGGCTTTCCTGAAACCAGTGCAGCGCAATCAGGAACAGCGTCGGCACACCCAGCAGGCAAGTGATGATGAAGAAGTTGTGATAACCGAACTTCTCTACCATCACGCCCGAGTAGCCACCAATCAGGCGCGGCAGCAACAGCATGATCGAGCTGAGCAGCGCGTATTGGGTGGCGGAGAACTTGAGGTTGGTCAGGCTCGACAGGTAGGCGACAAACGCCGAAGTGGCCAGCCCCGAACTGAAGTTATCCAGGGAGATGGTGAAGATCAGCATCTGCAGGTCCGGGCCCATGTCGGCAAGCATCACGAACAGCAGGTTGGTGGCCGCCGAGGCAATGCCGCCGATAAACAGGATCGGCAAGATGCCGAAGCGCACAATCAACAGGCCGCCCATACCGGCGCCGAGCAGGGTCATGATCAGGCCGAAGATCTTGCTGACCCCGGCGATCTGGTCCTTGGTAAAGCCCTGGTCGATGTAGAACACGTTGGCCATCACGCCCATTACCGTGTCGGACATGCGATAGGTCGCAATCAGCCCGAGCAGCAGCAGCGCCTGCCAGCGATACCGCAGGATAAAGTCGTTGACCGGCGTCAGCACCGGCGCCAAACCCCGGCGGCCCATGGCCGAGAGGCACAGGGTGGTGAGGATGATGTACAGGATGGCGCGCAGGAACGCGCGATCTTCCATCAGCAGCTCCCACAGGCTCACGCCGTGGAACAGCACGCTGGCGAAATCGGTGTTGTACAACTGGGTGAACATCGCCGGGACCGACACCAACAGCACGATCAGCACAAAGACCGAGACAAGCTGATGCGCAAAGCTGTAGCGCCCGGCCTGCAATTGGGTGCGCAGTGGCACATCGGGTTCACGCATGAAGAAGGTGGTCAGCAGTGCCGGGATCATCAGCACGCCGAACAGCACGTAAGTGCCGGTCCAGGCCGAGTGTTTATAGTTGAAGCCGGTGGAACCGAAACCTTCGGCAAAGAACAGCGCGCCGGCGGTGGCCAGCAGTGCGGCGATGCGATAGCCGGACATGTAGCTGGCAGCCAGCGCGGCCTGGCGGCTGTCATCGGCTATTTCCAGGCGATAGGCGTCTACCGCAATGTCTTGGGTGGCCGAGGCAAAGGCTACGATAACGGCAATGGCGATCAGCCAGGACAAGTGCTTTTGCGGGTCGCAGAAACCCATGCCGATCAACCCGAGGATCACCAGCGTCTGGGCAAGTACCAGCCAGGAGCGACGTCGTCCCAGTTTGCCGAGCAGCGGCAGGCGCCATTGGTCGAGCAGCGGCGACCAGACCCATTTAAACGCATAGGCCAGGCCGATCAGGCTCGCATAGCCGATGGTCTCGCGGGCCACACCGGCCTCGCGCAACCACACAGATAGCGTCGAAAACACCAACATGTAAGGCAAGCCGGCGGCGAAGCCGAGCAACAACAGGACTAACGTCGAAGGGCTGGCATAGGCGGCGAGCGCGGCGCGCCAGGTTTTACGGGGCATGGGCTGGAGTCTGCCTCAGATTTGCGGAAACAAAGCGCGCACTCTAACCGCTGTGCTCTACCGGGCGCCAGCCATGACGCTGAATATCAACGCGATTGTTCAGGATACTGACGCCTTCACTGCGCAAACGCGCACGTTGTTCGTCGCCTGAAGCGCTGCCCACCGGCAGACTTATCCGACCACCGGCACCCAATACCCGATGCCAGGGCAGACGGGTGTCCTCCGGCAGTTGGCTGAGCGTGCGCCCGACCCAGCGGGCAGCACGGCCCAGGCCGGCCAGGTGCGCCAACTCGCCGTAACTCACCACGCAACCTTCGGGCACTTGCGCCAGGGTCAGGTACAGGGCCGTTCGGCGCATGTCTGCGGGGCTTTGGGGGGCGTCTTCGGGTGAGTGAGGTGTGGGCATCGCCGCGTCTTTATAAAGAGGTGTTTTTGTAAGAAACGTCTGTAATCATGCCGTTGAGAATTGAACTCAATATAAATCCTTGAGTCAGTCCAAGCTATCTAACACGATAACGCCCCTTTTTCGCCATTTTCGAGCCTCGAATTCGCTTATGTTGTCCAGAACCCTGCTCTGCCTTGCTGTTCTCAGCGCCTCCACGCCCCTGCTCGCCGACACCATCTGGTTGAAGAACGGTGACCGCCTGACCGGCAAGATCAAAGTCTTCGACGGTGGCAAATTGCTGATTCAGACCAACTACGCAGGGGCCATCCCGGTGGATTGGAAGCAGGTCAAGACCCTGGAAAGCGATCAGGAACTGCTGGTCAAGCAGGACGCTTACACCGGTGAAAAGGCCAAATCCCTGAAAGCGGCGGAGGATGGCAAGGTCACCCTGACCAATGGCGAAGCGCCGAAAACCGTGGACTTGGCCAGCATCCAGCAGATCATCAAGCCAAAGCCTGTGATCGAAGACCTGGTGTGGAAGGGCAATGTCGACCTGGCGCTGGACTACAAACGCGCCGACAAGGACACCAACGACTACGACATCGACTTCAAGACCACCGCCCGTCACGGCCAGTGGCGGCATACCGCCCAGGGCGAATACAACCGCGAGTTCCAGGATGACGTGACCACCACCGACAACTGGTCGCTCGAATATGACCTGGACCGCTTCATCACCGAGCATTGGTACTGGCAGGGCCGCCTGACCTACAAGCGTGACAAGGTTGAAGACCTGTCCCGCCAGCGCACCGTCGGTACTGGCCCTGGCTACCAGTTCTGGGACGATGAGCTGGGCGCGTTCTCCCTCGGCTCGCTGGTCAACCGCACCGATTACCAGTATTCGGACGATCGCAAGAGCAACTTCTATTCCCTGGCCATGAAGTGGAGCTACAACCGCTACCTGGTGGGCAAGACTGTGGAATTCTTCACTAACGGCGAAGTGGGCAAGCCGCTGGCCGGGCCGTCCGATTACTCCCTGGATGCGGAAATGGGCCTGCGCTACAAAGTCACTGAATGGGCCTCGCTCAACCTCAAGGCCGAGCGCGACATCATTAATGGCGAATCGCAAAGCAGCTTGGACAAGACCCGTTACACCGCAGGCTTCGGCGTCGCCTGGTAAAGCCGCCCGTTAAAACCTGCATTGGGCACTCTGGCAACCTGCGCCGATATTGATTACCTTGTGTTGAGATTCATTCCCATAGACGCCATAGGCTGTGGGCGGCTGAACACCCGAGGAGTCCTACCGTGAGCACGCAGGTTGCCAAGAACGCCCGAGAGCTGTTGCTCAAGGAATACCGTGGAGCGCTCTCCACATTGTCCAAAGCCATGCCGGGTTTTCCCTTCGGCTCAGTGGTGCCGTACTGCCTCGACGCGCAGGGCCAGCCGATCATCCTGATCAGCCGCATCGCCCAGCACACCCACAACCTGCAGAAAGACCCCAAGTGCTCGCTGCTGGTGGGTGAGCGCGAGGCGGATGACGTGCAAGCGGTAGGGCGCCTGACCTACCTGGCCGAAGCCGAAAAGCTTGAGGATGAGGCTGCGATTGAAGCCGCCGCCGAGCGCTATTACCGCTACTTCCCGGATTCGGCCAACTACCACAAGGCCCACGATTTCGACTTCTGGGTGCTCAAACCGGTGCGTCACCGTTACATCGGCGGCTTTGGCGCGATTCACTGGGTCGACCAGCTCACCCTGGCCAACCCGTTTGCGGGCAAAGCCGAGCGCAGCATGATCGAGCACATGAACAGCGATCACACCAAGGCCATCGCCCACTATGTGGAGCTGACCGGCCTGCCGACCACCGAACCTGCGCAATTGGCCGGTATCGACGGCGAGGGCATGCACCTGCGCATCGGCCAGTCCTTGTATTGGCTGCCGTTTGCCGAGCCTTGCAACACGCCGACACAAGTGCGCGAAGCCCTGGTTTCATTGGCTCACGCTGAGGTCTGGCCGAAAAAAGAAGCCGTCAGCGCTTGAATTCACGAAACGGCGACGTCATTTAAGGTGGACTGGCAAGGCATTCTTGCGTTGAGGAACCATTTGATGCGCCCTTTTTTATTGCTCTTTCTGCTGTTCCCGGTGTTGGAGCTGTTCGTATTTGTTCAAGTCAGCAGTGCCATCGGGTTTTTCCCGGCACTGTTGCTGATTATTCTCGGCTCGATGCTCGGCGTCCTGGTGCTGCGCGTCGCCGGCCTGGCCACGGCGTTGCGTGCGCGTGAAAGCCTGAACCGCGGCGAACTGCCTGCTCAGACCATGCTTGAAGGCCTGATGATGGCCTTGGCCGGCGGCCTGTTGATCCTGCCGGGCTTTATCAGCGACGTGGTCGGCCTGGTCATGCTGCTGCCGTTCACCCGCAAGCTGCTGGCCGGCAAGATGCGCCAGCGAGCTGAAGAAGCGGCGATCCGCCAGCGCGCCTTCGCCGATGACCTGCAACCCCGTGGCGGCCCGGCGCCACGCCAGCCGTTGGGGCGTGAAGGGGATGTGATCGAAGGCGAGTTCGAACACCGCGACAGCAAATAACCGCATGACCTGCACGGTGCCTTTGGGGGCCGTGCTGCTTTTGCCGCCCGGCATTCGTAAAAAATTTCCGTCGCGGCCTCTTGTAATAAGCTTATGCGCCCTTATGTAACGGTCACCGCAAGGTTTCTGGTGGCGACACCAGACAGACTTCCGCGTCTTGCTTGGCGAGGCGCGACCGGCACCGCCGGAATACAACTTGCCGGTATCGATACCGGCCGATGAAAAACACAATTAGGAGAGATCGACAATGAGCAAGCTTCGTCCTCTGCACGACCGCGTCGTAATCCGTCGCAGCGAAGAAGAAAAGAAAACCGCTGGCGGTATCGTTCTGCCAGGTTCGGCTGCTGAAAAAGCCAACCACGGTGTGATTCTCGCTGCAGGCCCGGGCAAGACGCTGGAAAACGGTCAAGTACGTGAGCTGGCCGTAAAAGTGGGTGACAAGGTTGTTTTCGGCCCTTACTCCGGCAGCAACACTGTGAAAGTCGACGGCGAAGACCTGCTGGTCATGGCTGAGAACGAGATTCTCGCCGTTCTGGAAGACTGATTCCCCGCTCATTTTCCCGTTACTACAAAGTATTTAAGGAATATCGATCATGGCTGCTAAAGAAGTTAAATTCGGCGATTCCGCCCGCAAGAAAATGCTCACCGGTATCAACATCCTGGCTGACGCGGTAAAAGCGACCCTGGGTCCTAAAGGCCGTAACGTGGTTATCGAGAAGAGCTTCGGCGCTCCGACCATCACCAAGGACGGCGTTTCGGTAGCCAAAGAAATCGAACTGGAAGACCGTTTCGAAAACATGGGCGCGCAGCTGGTCAAAGACGTTGCCTCCCGTGCCAACGATGACGCTGGCGACGGCACCACCACCGCTACCGTACTGGCTCAGGCCATCGTCAACGAAGGCTACAAGGCCGTCGCTGCCGGCATGAACCCGATGGACCTCAAGCGCGGCATCGACAAGGCGACCATCGCCATCGTTGCTGAGCTGAAAAAGCTGTCCAAGCCATGCGCCGACACCAAGGCTATCGCTCAGGTAGGCACCATCTCCGCCAACTCCGACAACTCCATCGGCGACATCATTGCCGAAGCCATGGAAAAAGTCGGTAAAGAAGGCGTGATCACCGTTGAAGAAGGCACTGGCCTGGAAAACGAACTGTCGGTTGTAGAAGGCATGCAGTTCGACCGTGGCTACCTGTCCCCGTACTTCGTCAACAAGCCTGAGACCATGGTTGCCGAGCTGGACAGCCCGCTGATCCTGCTGGTCGACAAAAAGATCTCGAACATCCGCGAAATGCTGCCAGTGCTGGAAGCCGTTGCCAAAGCCGGCCGCCCACTGCTGATCGTTTCCGAAGACGTTGAAGGCGAAGCCCTGGCGACTCTGGTTGTGAACAACATGCGTGGCATCGTTAAAGTCGCCGCCGTCAAGGCGCCAGGCTTCGGCGACCGTCGCAAGGCCATGCTGCAGGACATCGCCGTTCTGACCGGCGGTACCGTTATCTCCGAAGAGATCGGCCTGAGCCTGGAAAGCGCCACCCTGGAAAACCTGGGTAGCGCCAAGCGCGTGACCATCTCCAAAGAAAACACCATCATCGTTGACGGTGCTGGCGTTGAGCAGGATATCCAGGCTCGCATCACTCAGATCCGTGCCCAGGTTGCCGAGACTTCGTCCGACTACGACCGTGAAAAACTGCAAGAGCGTCTGGCCAAGCTGTCCGGCGGCGTTGCAGTGATCAAGGTTGGCGCCGGTTCCGAAGTTGAAATGAAAGAGAAGAAAGCCCGCGTTGAAGACGCCCTGCACGCAACCCGTGCAGCCGTTGAAGAAGGCGTGGTACCTGGCGGTGGCGTTGCGCTGATCCGCGCTCTGGAAGCACTGGCTGATCTGACCGGCGACAACGCTGACCAGAACGTCGGTATCGCTGTTCTGCGTCGCGCCGTTGAAGCGCCGCTGCGTCAGATCGCTGCCAACTCCGGCGACGAGCCAAGCGTTGTGGTCAACGAAGTCAAGAACGGCAAAGGTAACTACGGTTACAACGCTGCGACTGGCGAATACGGCGACATGATCGAAATGGGCATCCTGGACCCTACCAAGGTGACTCGTTCCGCGCTGCAAGCAGCAGCCTCGATCGGTAGCCTGATCCTGACTACCGAAGCTGCAATCGCTGACAAGCCAAAGGCTGAAGGCGCAGCTGGCGGCGGTATGCCAGACATGGGCGGCATGGGTGGCATGGGCGGCATGATGTAAGCCAGCCTTACCCAGCTATTAAAAAGCCCCGCCTGCAGTGATGCAGGCGGGGCTTTTTTGTGCGGTATTCAAAATGCAGGAGAACCCATGTGGGAGCTGGCTTGCCTGCGATGGCATCACCTCGGTGCACCAGACATACCGAGTCGCCTGCATCGCGGGCAAGCCCGGCTCCCACATGGCTGCCTGTGTTGATCTCAACCCAATGTACGACGTCGCAACAGCTTCCTGAAGGTCATGCCCCTTGCCAGGGTTACTTGGGCAGCCGGCATAAGTGCCACGGGTTGCGGTGCAGCAGCTTGGTTGAGTGGGCCAGGGACAGGCAGGTGCGTGAGTTTCTCAACGCTGGCGGCTCGGGGCCACCTCCGAGGTGGCGGGGTGAGGAGCGCATCCTGCGCCGTTGGCCGACGTGCCGTATTGGCGGTGTGATCGCCAGCGTGTTTGTCTTCCATCCGTGGTGATGGCTTGTCCGTAACCGCCAGGCGCGAGGCCGACGCATTACCGGGCACGAACACGCCGGCAACGATGCACAGCGACAGCATCAAGGTGGGCAAATGCTTCTTACGGGGATGCATGACAGGGCTCTCCAACCGGGATTCAGTTGGCGAGGTTACGGGCGATGGGATGGCTGCGCTGTCACAGGCTGTAACAGCGCTACAACCGGCGATACCCTTCAATAAGGACGAACACTGTCACTGTGGCAAGCCTGCTCGCCACGGGTTACTTTTCTCCAGTGCGATTTCTGACTCGACTTACTTGAACGCATCAGCCCAAAGACCTTGAAAGGCATGGCTCTAAAGAGGGCGCAACGGCAGTATCAGGCTCATGCGTGCGCCGCCCAGCGGGCTGCGGGTTACCGACAACTCACCGTGATGCCACTGGGTTGCGCGCTTGGCCAGCGCCAGGCCGAGGCCGAAGCCACTGGGTTCGTCGCCGCCCATGGCAAGCCGCACAAAAGGCTCGAAAATCTTTTCACGGTTCTCCGCCAATATACCGGGGCCATCATCGTCGACATGCAGCACCAAGTGCTGCTCACCCTGATAGGTGGCGCTCACGCACACTCGATCACGTGCATAGGTGATGGCGTTGCTCAAGAGGTTGCGCACGATCAAGTGCAGCAGGGCACGGTCGCCGATCAGTTCAAGCTGTGCAGGCTCGGTTTCCAGGCTTAATTGACGGTGGTGCCCATCCAGTAAGGCGAACTCCTGGTGCAGCCAATCACGCAGGTTGATGGGTTCGTGCTGCAAATCGGTCGGCGCGCCGGCCATTCGCGCAAAGGCCAAGCTGGCGCGAACCAGGGCTTCGAGTTCTTCGACATCGGTTTGCAAGCGCTCCTGAAGGCGTGCGCGGGTCGGCGGGTCTTCGCTCTTGCTCAGCAACGTAAGGGCGAAACGCATGCGCGCCAGCGGTGTGCGCAGTTCGTGGGAGACGGCTTGAGAGACTTCGCGATGGCGTTCGCTCATGGCGCTGATGTCCCGCGCATGCTGTTGCAAAGTCAGCAGCAACGGCGTCCATTCCTTGCCCAGGGCGGGCAGCATCACGTTTGGCGTGCGTGCCAGCGTGCCCAGGCACGTGTTGAGTGTGGCCAGGTCTTTGTTATGCCGTCGGTACGCACGCAAACCGAGGCCGAGCAACAGCAAAACCGGCAAGCCGGCGACGCAGGCGGTCATCCAGAAAATCGGAAATTTCAGCAGGTCCTTGACCTCGGCACTGCCCCACATAGGGCCGAATCGGATCACGGTTTCGTCGTCCAGCGGGAAGTAGCTGATGTCTTCGTCGCTGTTCAGTGCTGGCTGCTGGTGTTCGAGCATGACCATGGCTTCGGGCGGCAATTCGACGTCGTCATACGGGATCAGCTCTACCGGGTACTGGAAGTGCGCGCGCAGGATGTCCATGCGCGCTTCACGTTTCTCGGCAGGCAAGCCTTTGAGCTGCTCGGCCACCAAATAGCCTGGGCCGGCCATCAAACGCAAAAAACTGTCCTCGCCGACAAACACCGAGGCGTTGGTGCACAGCCACAACAGATAAAGGGTCAAGCTCGTCCAGCCCGCGCCCGCCACGGCCACCATCCAGGGGCGCAGTTTAAACATGCTGGGCCGCCTGGGGGATTTCGACAAACAGGTAGCCTTGGGCCGTGATGGTCTGGATGGTCACCGGGCAGGCCAGGGTCATCAGCTTTTTGCGCAGGCGCGACACACGCATATCAATGGAGCGGTTAAGCCCGTCGTATTCCAGGCCGCGTAAGCTTTGCAGGAGTTTCTCGCGGGTCAGTAACACGCCGCTATGGCGGGCGAAAAACGCCAGCAGTTCGAACTCGGCCACCGAGAATTGCAATGGCGTACCGTCGAGCCAGGCGAAATGGCTATTAAGGTCCAACCGAAACGCGCCCCACTGATAAGACGCATTGGGCGCCTGGCGGTGACGACGCAGCAACGAGCGCACCCGGGCCAGCAATAGCAGCGGGTCGACGGGTTTGACCACGTAGTCGTCGGCGCCCACGTCAAATCCGGTTAATTGCTCGGCGTTTTCATCCAGCGCGGTCATCATCAGGATCAGCCCGGGGTAGCTGTCGCGAATCTGGCGGCACAGGGTAAAACCGTCGACGCCCGGCAACATGACATCGAGGATCAACAGTGCCGGTTTTTCATCAAGAATGCGCTGTGCGGCGCGATCACCACGGTGCTCCACGGCGACGGTAAAACCCTCCGCGCGCAGGAACTCGGCCGTCAGCGCGGCCAATGGGCGGTCATCTTCAATCAGCAACAGGGAGTCGGACATGCAAAGGCGCCATCGCCGGAGGATGGCGCAAGTGTCACGCCCTTGCCCTGTGGTAGGCAAGGGCCAGAGCGCAGCTGTCAGCGTACGCTGATTGCGGGGGGCACTTCCTTCGGCCCCTTCCAGCTCAGCAATTGTTGGGTGTAGCCATAGCTGGCCGCTTGGTAGTAGGTGATTGCGCGTTGGATCAACGGATCATCACTGCCTACACGCAGCTCCTGGCTTTCACCCAGGGCTTGATCGTGGCGACGCAGGCCCTGGCGTGGGCTTAGAATGGCCAGGTCCTTGCCGTCAAACAGCCCCAGATACTGGTAGTTGCCGACCACCACGCGCGGTGGCAACGGGTTGTCCTGCAACAGGTTGCGGCCGAAGAAGGTCGACTCGTAGCTCAGGTTGATCAGGCCCAGCAAGGTCGGCGCAAGGTCGATCTGGCTGGCCAGTTGTGCGCTTTCCCGGGCTTCGATCAGCTTGGGGGCATAGATGAACAGCGGGATCTGGTAGTTGGTGATCGGCAAGTCTTCCTTGCCTGCACTGCCGGCGGTGTGGTCGGCGACGAACACGAAAATCGTGTTATCGAACCAGGGTTTCTGGCGTGCCGCGTCGAGGAACTCGCCAATAGCGTGGTCGGTGTATTTGACGGCGCCGTCACGGCCTTTACCGGACTTGATATCAATGCGCCCGTCCGGGTAGGTGTAGGGACGGTGGTTGGACGTGGTCATCAGTTGCAGCAGGAAAGGCTGCTGCTTGGCGTAGTCGGCATCCGCGAGTTTCAGGGTTTGCCGGTAGAGGTCTTCATCAGCCATGCCCCAGGCGTTCTTAAACGAAATTTCCGCTTCCGGCACACTGCTCTGGTCGACGACCCGATAACCGTTGCCGCTGAAAAACGCGTTCATATTGTCGAAGTAACCGCGCCCGCCGTAGACGAACACGCTGTCGTAACCGACGGCACCGAGTTGTTGGCCAAGGCTTGCGAAACCGCTTTCACGGCCAATGCGCTTGACGATCGAGCGGCCGGGCGTGGGTGGAATCGCCAAGGTGATCGCTTCCAGCCCACGGTCAGTGCGGGTGCCGGTGGCATAGAAGTTATTGAAGTACAGGCTTTGTTTACGCAGCGCATCGAGGTTGGGCGTCAGGTTGTTCTCATCGCCATTGCTGCCCATGTATTTGGCGCTGAAGCTTTCGATGGTCACCAGCACGATGTTGGGTTTACGCAATGTGCCTGGGTTGTCGATAGTGCGGCGGATATCCAGCGGGTCTGTGCCGATAAAGTGCGCATTGGGTTCACTGAGTTCTGCGCGCAACTGTTTGGCGACAACTTCGGTTGGCAGGCTTTTGTAGAACTGCGTGTAATCGAGTTCGTTATTGCGAAAGGCGGCAAAAAATTGGTAGGGGCCGTTGCTCGCCAATTCGTTCATGTAGGCATTGCCGCCTTGGGCACGCGGGCTGTTCTGGCTGATCAATTGCACACTCAGACCGGCAGCTACCAACAGGCACAGGGCATTCAGCAAGCGGCCGCGCATGGCAGGGAGCGGGGCGTTCATCGCCGCATTGAACGGCTTGCGCAGGGCAAGGCTCACGACTATCGCCAGCATCGCCAACAAACTGAGCAGCTTGCCGATCGGGTAGGACTCCAGCAGGTTGTTCAACACCTCCTTGGAATACACCAGGTAGTCGACGGCAATGAAGTTGAAGCGCACACCGAACTCATCCCAGAACAACCATTCAGCGACCGCAGTGAACAGCATGGCGAACACGCTGACGGTGAGCACCGCTTGCAGGAACCAGCGATGGCCGCGGCGGCGCCACAACGCGGGCGGGCACAGCAGCAGATACAGGCCCAGCGGCAAGGCGGCATACACCAGGAAGCTCAGGTCATAGAGCAAACCCACGCCAAACACCGGCAGCAAATTGCCACCGACTTCATCCAGATGGGTGATCAGCAGCACGCTGCGGGTCAGCAGGAAAATCACCAGCCAGGTGGCGGTGACGAGCAGCAGAAAGCGCATAGGCGCTGTTTTGAAAAACCCCATGTCCATATTCCTTATATCGATGGGCGCGATGTTCGACCTGACACTGTAATCAGTTTGTGAAGCTATAGTGAAAAACTTGTTGGAATATGTAATTGGTTGAAAACCTTTATCGACGTGACCTCAAGGTCTATCCCTGAGCCACACTTGGCCTTAAGCTGCGCGAGCCAACAAGGCCGTTACCGCGTACGGAGACACTGCCCATGCGAATTCTATTGGTTGAAGACAACCGCGATATTCTGGCCAACCTGGCCGATTACCTGGGGCTAAAAGGCTACACCGTGGACTGCGCGCAGGACGGTTTGTCGGGCCTGCACCTGGCCGCCACCGAGCATTACGACCTGATCGTGCTCGACATCATGCTGCCCGGTATCGATGGCTACACGCTGTGCAAACGTCTGCGTGAAGACGCCCGCCGCGATACGCCGGTGATCATGCTCACCGCCCGCGACCAATTGGATGACCGGCTGCAGGGCTTCAAGTCCGGCGCCGATGACTACCTGCTCAAACCCTTTGCCTTGTCCGAGCTGGCCGCGCGCATCGAAGCCGTTTTGCGCCGTGCCCAGGGCGGCGGGCGCCGTGCCCTGCAAGTCGGTGACTTGAGCTACGACCTTGATACCCTGGAAGTCACCCGCGAAGGGCGCCTGCTCAAGCTCAACCCGGTGGGCCTGAAACTGCTCGCCGTGTTGATGCAAAAAAGCCCGCACGTACTGCGCCGCGAAATCCTCGAAGAAGCCCTGTGGGGCGATGATTGCCCGGACAGCGACAGCCTGCGCAGCCACGTTCACCAATTGCGTCAGGTGATCGATAAGCCGTTCGCCAAGCCGTTGCTGCAAACGGTACACGGTGTGGGTTATCGCCTGGCCGAGGGCCGTGATGGAGTTTAAGCAAAGCCTTGCCCAGCGGATCATCATCGCCTTTGCCTTGATGAGTGCGTTGGTGGCGGGGGCCTTCGCCATGGGCATCATTGCGACCGTGCACCTGGTGGAAGAAAAACTGATTTCGGCCGGCCTGGGCGGCGACCTGCAGCGCCTGTTGCTGATGGACAGTGTCGAGGACTGGAGCCACCGGCCCGAGCCCGACCAGCTGTTTTACTTCAGCGGCGGCCCTGGGGATTTCGAGCTGCCCAAAGACCTTCGGCACCTGGAGCCGGGCTTTCACGAAGTATTCCGCGAATCGCTGTCGTACCACGCCATGGTTGAAGTGGTGGATGGCCGACGGTATGTGTTGCTGCAAGACCAAAGCGATTTCGAAGAGCGCGAGCGCGTGCTGTTTGCCGTGGTGCTGGTGGGCTTTGTGCTCAGCCTCGCACTGGCGGTTTTCCTTGGTTGGGTGCTGGCCCGCAAGGTGATGGCGCCGGTGGTGCGTCTGGCCCGCCAGGTGCGCCATCGTGACCAATTGCTTGGCTTGGCGCCGCCGCTGGCGCCGGACTACGCCGCCGATGAAGTCGGCGAGTTGGCCGTGGCTTTCGACGCCACCCTGGGCCGCCTGCGCGCGGCCTTGTCCCGTGAGCAGCTGTTCACCAGCGACGTCAGCCACGAACTGCGCACGCCGTTGATGGTACTGGCCAGTTCCTGCGAGCTCCTGTTGGAAAACCCGGCTATTGACCCGCGTGGCCGCAACCAAGTGCTGCGAATCGCCCGTGCGTGCGAAGAAATGCGCGAGCTGGTGCAAACCTTCCTCATGCTGGCGCGTGCCAAACACGATGATGCCGCCATGTCGCCGCAGGTCAACGTCACGCAGGTGGCGGAGGACTTACTCGGCATCTGGCGAGGGCCTATCGAGCAAAAGGGCCTTGAGTTGATCTATAACCCGGGCAATCCCCTGGATACCCGCTACAACACCACCTTCTTGCACGCCGTGATGGGCAACTTGCTGCGCAACGCGTTGCACTACACCGAGCAGGGCTTTATCCGCCTCACGCTGGAACCGAGTGGCTTTATCGTCGAAGACTCTGGGGTGGGCATTCCCGAGGACAAGCGTGAAGCGATGTTCGAGCCCTTTGTGCGCGGCAGCGAGAAGCGCGGAGAAGGCCTCGGCCTGGGCTTGTCGCTGGTGCAACGCATCTGCGAGAGCCAGGGCTGGAGCGTCAGCCTGAGTACTATGGAGCCCAATGGCTGCCGTTTCCATGTCGAGTTGAGCCAGGTCAAACCCTGAGTACTTTCCCTGCCGCTATCCTGCGGCAGATACCCCGCTTTTCGGCGAAGATGGCCCCATGCCACTGCTTGTATCTGTAAAGTCTTGAAATGTATGGGGTTGGACAGGACAAGTTTTTCACAACGGGTTGACCTGTTGATCACAGTTTGCTGCTTAAGGTTGTAAGCATCAGCTACTGGAGATCCGTTGATGTCTACCCCAATCAAGCTCGATTTTTCCGAAAAGTACGACGATCAGCACGCGCAGAATTATTTGCTCAAGCATCAGGACAATCTGGCTCGCCGGCTGTCCCACAAACGCGACGAGCAATTGGCGCGCGGTGCGTTGGCCCTGGCGGGTGAGCCGGGCCTGGTGCTGGACCTGCCTTGCGGTGCCGGGCGGTTCTGGCCATTGTTGGCGGAGAAGCCCAACCGTGTGATTATCGGCGCTGACAATTCGGAGTCGATGTTGAAAGTTGCCACCGTCGCCCAGCCGGCGGAGGTGGTGAAGCGGGTACGGCCTTTGCAAACGTCTGCCTTTGATATCGATTTGCCCGATAACTCGGTCGACAGTATTTTTTGCATGCGCTTGATGCACCACATTGGTGATCCGGCGCACAGGCTGGCAATACTGAAAGAATTTCAGCGGGTTACCCGCGACAGCGTGATTATTTCGTTGTGGGTGGATGGCAATTTCAAGGCGTGGAAACGCAAGCGCGCCGAAGCCAAGCGTCGCAAGAAAGGTGAGCAGGAAGGTTACCAAAACCGGTTTGTGTTACCGGCTGCTACTGTCGAGGCAGAATTTGAGCAGGCCGGTTTCCGGGTCCAGGAATCCCTGGACTTCATGCCGCTCTACGCCATGTGGCGAGTCTATGTATTGCGTAAGAGGTAACAGGATGGCAGTTGAGTGCGTATCAGGCAGTCACGTAGCTCCCGAAGAACGATTTGATTTTTTCTGGCGTCAGCAGGGCGAGTGGGTCGAGGAACCCAACCGCCGACGCGGTGGTGAAAGCGGTGTGCAGCGGGTGGTCAGCCCAAATGGCCGCTTGCTCTACAGCAAGCGTCAGACCGGTCATATCTACCGCAGTTGGCTTCACCCGTTCGGACGCCCGACCGTGTTGCGCGAACGTGACGCCCTCAAAGGCCTGCGTTCGCTGGATGTCCGCGTACCGGAACTGGTGTTTTGCGGCGCACGCCGTGACCCCGAGCACCAATGGAAAGCCTTGTTGGTCACGGCGTCCCTGGACGGTTTCGACGAGATCGAAAACTGGTACGCCGCCGGCGGCCGTGAGCAGTACGGCGAGTTGCTCCATGAGCGCATGCTCAAGGAATTGGCGGGCACCCTGGCGCGCATGCACAAGGGCCGCTGGCAACATGGTTGCCTGTACATCAAGCACATTTTTGTACGAGTGACCGGCGAAGGCGACTCGGCCAACGTGGAAGTGGCGCTGCTGGATTTTGAAAAGTGCCGCCAGCGGTTGACTGCTTATCGGGCCGCTTCCCATGACATGCTGCAACTGCGTCGCCATTCGTCGTGGAACAGTACCGACTGGGAAAAACTCAGCTACTTTTACGAGACGGCGTTTGGCAGCGCTATCAAGGGCTTAACTAGATGAAGCTAGAAATAGCACGAGGTGTGTTCCTGGTCGGCGCGTTGGGCATTGCAGCCCTGGCGCTGGCTGTGTGGGAACAACCTCGCACACAGGTGCTCAGTGCGGCGCAGGGTAGCGGGCAATGCCTGCTGCCACGTGTTGCCAAGACGAGTGTGGCGGCCAAGCCGGATCATGACTTGCTGTTGTTCATGTTCGGGATGTCCCAAGGGATGAGGCCGCAGAGTTGAAAGATTCCACACCCCCGACAAAAGGGCCTTGCGATGCGAGGCCCTTTTTTTTTCTCAAATTATCAGGTGCAAGTGGTTGTCCCAAAGCCCCGAGGGCAGCTCCAGCGGCTTGGCCACCAACTGCGGCTGGCGGCAATCGTAGAAGCGACAACGGCCCTGGCCTGAGGTGACGACAAAGCCATCCGTCACCGCACCTACACCGGCACAGTCGGGCAACGGCCCGTCCAGGCGCAGCGCACCGCTGTCCATGTCCCAGATAAAAAACCTGTTACCCCGCGGCGCTGTGAGTGCGACCAGACGCAGTTCGCTGTGCACGGCGACGCTGGCGGTGTAATGCCCCATGGCTTGCAGTTGCTCATCGGCCACCGGGAACGCCACGAACGGCTGCCCTGGGCGCTTGATCGCGAGCAACTCGGAGCGCTCCTGGGACGGCCCCATGAACTGCTGCCCGGTGAGGATTGTGCCATCGCTGGCAATCCCCATATGCCGCACGCTGTTCATCTGTTGGTCCAGGGTTTCCTTGCTGATCAGGCTGCCGTCGCGGTGCATCAGCACCAGGCTCGGTTCCATGGCGTTGAGGTTCATCTCCACACGACTTTCGGCTTCGGTGCGAATGCCGCCGTTGGCCACCACCAGGGTTTCGCCGTCGGGCATCCATGACACTTGATGCGGGCCGATGCCATGGGTGGAGATTTCGCCACTGTGCACCAGCCGCTCGCCCTCGAACCTGTACACACCGAGCAGGCCACGGCCGGGGTCGGAGGTGTCGTTCTCGGTGGCGTACAGCCAGTCGCCGCTGTTGTGGATCACCGCGTGGCCATAGAAATGGCGATTGGCATTGGAGGTGATGGTTTGCAGCAGCGTGCCAGTACGCAGGTCGATCAGGTAACTCTCGGTGCCCGGGCGACGGGCGACGAACAGCGCAATCGGCAGTATCGGGTGGTTGATGATGTCATGGCAGCGCTGGCCGACCTGGGTGGCAAACACTTGCGTGCCGTCCAGGCGAAAACCCACGGCATAGTGCTTGCCGTCCGCATCATCGCGTGCCGACAGCAGCAGCGGTGCCTGCTTCTTTTGTTTGAACAGCGTCCAGCCACCCAAAGTGAGTGCACTGAGCAGCACACTGCCAACCGCCAAAGCCTGTCGCCTGAGCATCATCAGTCACCGTCGTTGGCGTTAAAGCCCAGTTGAATGCCCAGCGCCTTGGCCAAATCACCTTCGTGCAGGCGGTGGACCACGTTGAGGCTGTCATAGATGTCATTGAGCTGTTGGCGCCCGGCATCGTCGGCCAGCAATTCGTTGAGCGTGCGCTGGTTGCTGGCGAACAGCTTGAGCGAGGCTGCATAAGCGGCGTCGATCTTGTCGGCCAATGGCTTCTGCTCGGACGGCAGCAGGCCGCGCAGGCCCTTGTTGTCGACGCCGACCCACACGGTCTGCGCCGCCGCCAGGCTGGCTTGCAGGCTTTGCAGGGACGACTGGCTGCGCCAGGCATCGGCCTGGAAGGGTTGCGGGATGCCCTTGGTCTGGCGGCCCATCGGCGTGCCGAGTTTTTTCTTCAAGGTATCCAGTGCGGTGACTTGCACGCGCAGCAGGTCAGCGATGGCTTCGTGGGAATCGGCGTAGCGCTGGTTCGGGAACTTGGTCATCTGCGCGAGCATGCCATCGGTGCTGTTCCAGCTTGCCAGGATCTCTTCGGCCAGGGTTTTCTGACGCTCACCAATGGCCACCAGCAGTGGGCAGTAACGGGCTTTCTGGGCTTCGTCGGCGACGTCGGTCTTGGCGTCGTAGAGGATGTATTCGTAGGCCGACAGGCCTTGCACCACCACGCTGGACTTGGCCAGGGCGGCGCCGTCGATCTGCGGCTGGGCGCTGACCAGTTGTTCGACTTGTCGGCCCACAAGGTTTTTCTTGTCCGGCCAGAACTGCACTTGCCACGAACGGTTGCCCTCGGCCAGCGGGCCGATCAGCAGCGGCTGCAGCTCAGCCCAGGCTTTTTGCGCATGCAGGAAGTCGGCGCGGGCGGTCTCCAGGCTTTCCTTGCCCTGGCAGTAGGCGAGGGCGCTGACGGCCAGTTGGCGGTCGGCTTCAACCCAGCGGCTGTAGGTGGGCAGGATCACTTGCTTGGCGATGGCCGCCGAGGTCACCGCCTGCGGGTCCTGGGGCGAGCAGGCGCCGAGGGCGAGGGCGGCAAGGCTGGTGAATAGCAACTTGGGACGGAACATGTCGAGCTCCCTACTGTAATTGTGGCAATGCTTATAAAGAGTTCAGGAACGCCAGCAACGCAGCACGCTGCTCGGCATTAAAGGACAACACATGTTGCTGCGCCGCTTGCGCTTCGCCGCCATGCCAAAGCACGGCTTCGAGCAGGTTACGGGCGCGGCCGTCATGCAAAAACTGGGTATGACCACTTACGGCCTGCGTCAGGCCAATGCCCCACAACGGCGGCGTGCGCCAGTCGCGGCCGCCGGCCTTGAACTCGCTGCGGTGGTCGGCCAGGCCTTCGCCCATGTCGTGTAACAACAGGTCGCTGTAAGGGCGAATCACCTGGTTGGCCAATTCAGGCTCGACGGCCGTGGCCGCCGTGGTGAACGTCGGCTTATGGCAACCCTGGCAACCGGCCTGGTAGAACAGGTTTTTGCCGGCGAGCACCTGCGGCGTGTTGACGCCACGGCGCGCCGGTACGGCGAGGTTGCGGGTGTAGAACAGCACCAGGCGCAGGATGTTATCGCTGACTTCCGGCTCGCCCTCGGGGCCATTGCCATTGGGCGCCTGTTTGCAGGCGACTTGGGCGGCGGTGCAGTCATCAAAGGGTCTCAGGGACGTGGTGAGGCCCATATCACCAGAAAACGCGTGAACATTTTGTTGATTGAGGTTGGGTTGCCCGGCTTTCCAGCCAAAGCGCCCGAGTACGGTTTGGTGCTGCGCGTCATCCCAGACCCAATTGGCGCGACCAATGAGGGCTTCCTTGTCGGCGGTTTTTGCGTCGGTGTTGCGCAAGATGTCGGCATCGCTGATGGCTTCGAGCAGGCCCAGTCCGATCATCGGTGGCGCAATCCGCGCCGAGAAAAGTGTTTCGGCGTGCATCGGGCCGTAGCCCAGCTGGGTGATTTGCAGATTTGGCTTGCGCAACTCGACCACGCTGCCGTCCTTGAAGGTCACGTTGACGGGCGTGTAGTCGACCCGCACTTTGCCTTCAGGCGCCACGCCTGGCACGGCCATGTCCTGCAGTTGCCCACCGTAGACCGGCTCGGGCACCACGCCGATCTGCTCGATGAGCCTGGCATCGGCGGGCGCAGGCGGGATCGACAGGCGCACCAGCATCGACACCGCATTCGGTGCGTCGGGCAGCGGCGGATGGCCACGGCCGTCCTTGATATGGCAGTTCTGGCAAGCATTGGTGTTGAACAACGGGCCTAGACCGTCACGCGCGGTGGTGGTGGACGGCGCAATCACCCAGGGGCTGCGAAAGAAGCTGTTGCCGACGCTGAAATCCAGGCGACGGGTGGGCGCCAGGTTGGCCGAAGGCAGGGAAAACGCGTTCTGGTCGCGCTTGTTCACCGTCGTCGCGCCGCCCGCTCGTGATTCACCCGGCTCTGCCTTGGTAAACCTGGGGGCGTCGTCGCAGGCGGTCAGGCTCAAGGCCATCAATGCTGCGCACAGACGAAGAGGCGAACGGACCATCGGGTTTCCTGCGACTAAGGCGAAAAAGAGGGTCGCAAAGTCTAACAGGGCAGGGCGGATTGAATAAGAGCAATTATCGTTTGGTGGTATTTGATTCATTCCCGCTAGAATGACCGCACATTTTTTCTGGAGGTGGCCAATGCAGGCTCTCGACGCTTTGCTCAACCGTGTTTCCGTGCCGCGTTTGCTGGAGCCGGCGCCGACCCAGGAGCAGCGCGATGTGCTGTTCGCCGCCGCCATGCGCGCGCCCGACCATGGTCAACTGCGCCCATGGCGCTTTCTCACCGTAGAAGGTGCCGCCCGTGAGCAGATGGGCACGCTGCTGGCCGAAGCCGCACGCCTGCAGGACGCCGACGCACCGCAAGCCGCTATCGACAAGGCCGAGAACGGCCCGCTGCGTGCGCCGTTGGTGGTGGTGGTGATTGCGCGTCTGCAAGAGCACTTTAAGGTGCCTAAATCCGAGCAACTGCTGGCGGCTGCGTGTGCGGCACACGGTATTTTGCTGGCGGCTTATGCGCAGGGGATCGGGGCGGTGTGGCGCACCGGTGAGTTGTCGTACTCGGCCCATGTGGCCAAAGGCTTGGGGCTGACTGCGGATGAGGAAGTGATTGGCTTCCTCTATTTGGGCACGCCGCAGAACCCGCCGCGTACAGCGGCTAAAGAAGATTTAGCGGCGTTTGTTCAGGCCTGGACTGGCGTCTAATTGTGGGAGCTGGCTTGCCTGCGATAATGGCCTGTCAGTCATGGATGTACTGACTGACCCACCGCCATCGCAGGCAAGCCAGCTCCCACAGCGGATCTTCATTGTTTTGAAGATCGGGTTTATACCTTGAACTGATCCATTAACTTCATCTGCTGGGTTGCCAGCGCATTCAGTTGGCTGCTGATGGCCGCTGACTCGGTGGCCTGGCCGGTGAGGGTTTCGGTCACGGTGCGGATCGCCGAAACGTTGCGGTTGACCTCTTCGGCCACGGCGCTCTGTTGTTCGGCGGCGCTGGCGATCTGCAGGTTCATGTCGCTGATCACTGTTACCGCGTCACTGATCTTGCCCAGCGCCTGCACCGCTTGATGGATCTGCCCGGCATTGCTCTGGGCCTGGTGCTGGCTGGAATGCATGGTCGCCACCACGCCACGGGTGCCGCTCTGGATGCGCTCGATCACCAGGCGAATTTCCTCTACTGAGTCCTGGGTACGTTTGGCCAGGTTGCGCACCTCGTCGGCCACTACCGCAAACCCACGCCCGCTTTCCCCTGCGCGTGCGGCTTCGATGGCGGCGTTCAGCGCCAGCAGGTTGGTTTGCTCGGCAATGCTGCGGATCACTTCGAGCACCGAACCAATCTGCTCGCTGTTGACCGCCAACGCTTCCACTTCGGTCACGGCCTTGCTGACTTCTTCGGCCAGGGTAGTGATGTCGCGGGTGCTCTGCTCGATGATCGACATGCCGTCGCGCGCCGACTGGTCTGCGCCACGGGCGGCGCTGGCAGCGTTGGAGGCGCTGTTGGCCACATCATGGGCGGTGGCGCTCATTTCATTGGAGGCAGTGGCCACCTGATCGATTTCGCGGAACTGCACCTGCATGCCTTCGCTGGTCTGGCGGGCAATGGCTGAGGACTGGTCCGCCGTGCCACGCGCTTCAGTGATGCTCTGCTTGATCTGTGCAATGGTCGGTTGCAGCTTGTCGAGGAAGCGGTTGAACCAGTTTGCCAACTCGCCCAGTTCGTCCTTCTTGGCGTAGGTCAGGCGCTGCGTGAGGTCGCCTTCGCCGCTGGCGATGTTCTTGAGCATGGCCGCAACGGTGTTGATCGGGCGGGTCACGCCGGTGGCGGTCAGCCAGATCAGCAGCAGGCCGAGCAGGGCCGCGGCGGCGCCGACCAGCAAGGCTTTGAG
Organism: Pseudomonas sp. 2995-3; assembly: GCF_002742565.1. Taxonomy (NCBI): domain Bacteria; kingdom Pseudomonadati; phylum Pseudomonadota; class Gammaproteobacteria; order Pseudomonadales; family Pseudomonadaceae; genus Pseudomonas; species Pseudomonas sp. 2995-3. Next base: position 93,454 of record NZ_LJSB01000204.1, read on the forward strand.
CGTGCCCGAGGCTTGGGCTTTGTCGAGCACGTCTTGCAGTTTCAAGGTGTCGGCCAGCATCACGTTCTTGGGCAGTTTGATCACAACGCCCCAGGCCTTGGCGTCGGCAATCGGCTTGACCGGGTACACGGCGCGGATCGTGTCATCTTGCTCACGGATCGTGCGTGTATCGTTGGCCAGCAGTTGCACGATTTCCTTGCCTTCCGCGCCGATGGTGTCGATCAGGTTTTTGCCGACTTTGTCCGGCTGGCCGCTGTAGGCCGCAATCAAACCGGTGCTGGACAGAATCTCCAGGTGCGCCGCGCCGTCGAACAGTTCTTTTTGCGCCGCGTCCGTCATCGCCTGCAGCGTATTGAGCGCCAGGTCGATACCGACCACACCAATGACTTTGCCGTCTACGATCAGCGGCAGCGAAATAGTGGTCATCAGCACCTGCTTGCCGGCCACTTCATCGGAATACGGGTCGAGCAGGCACACCGTGCGCGTGTCCCGTGGGCAGGTGTACCAGATGTTGTAGGGCGTGCCGCTGAGGTTGAGAGTCGTTTTGGTCAGGTCATCCTCGACCATCACGGTGTTCAGGCCTTCGCCGCCAGCGCGGCTCCAGTAGCTGGAGAAACGGCCTTTTTCATTGGAGACGCGGGTTTTGTCGTTGACGAAGTCGCTGTCTTTGCCATCCAGGCCATTGGGTTCGAATGACAGCCAGATGCCCAGTACCTTGCTGTTGCGCTCAAAGGCGGTTTTGACACTCTGGTTGAGCTCTTCTCGCAATGCGCCGGGCTCCAGCGCTCGTTTGTTGGCGAGGGCACGCAGGTCTTTGACGTGATCGGCCAGCGCGGTGACCACCACGAGGTTTTCGCCAAAGGTTTTCTGTAACTGCACTGCTTGTTCGGCGGCCTTGGCTTGCAGCAGGTGTTGAACGCTTTGGGTGAGCATTCGCGAGCTTGAATCGCTGATCAAATGGTCATTCTGACCGGTCTCGTACAGGTTGATACTGATGATCAGCGCTATCACCCCCAGCAGACAAAGGCCGGACAACAGCACGATTTTCAAGCGGATGGAGAGGGTGTCGAACATAGGTTCACTCGCGATTGGACTCGTTGAAAGGCAAGCAGGGCGAGCCAAGTCCATTCGGCGCTATGTCCGGAACATCGGCGTAACGGGATGTTTCATGAGGGAAAGGCGATGAGCGGTAGGAAAAGCACTACGCGCCGCGTTATACGGGGGCTGCAAGCCGTTCCGGGCGTGACCAGATCCACAGGTTGCCCAGGCTCATGCCGGCAATCGCCAGGTAGATCGGCCAGCCGTGATCGAGCATCACCAACATCAATACGGCGCACAGCAGCATGCTCACGGTGGCGCTGACTTTGGCGCGGCGCGCGATGATCTTGCCATTGCGCCAGTTGAACAGAATCGGTCCGAACAGCCGGTGGTTTTCCAGCCAGGCGCTCAGGCGCGGCGAGCTTTTAGTCGCCGCCCAGGCGGCCAGCAGGATGAATTCGGTGGTGGGCAAACCCGGTATGACAATCGCCACCAACCCAATGCCCAGGCTGACGTAGGCCAGCAGGCCGAAGAGCAGCTGGGCGATTTTTGAGGTGGATTGGGTTTTGCCGGTCATGCTGAAGTTTATCTGTTGAGGGGTTACACATTATTCGAACTGAAATCCGCTCAAATGTGGGAGCTGGCTTGTGTGGGAGCTGGCTTGCCTGCGATAGCATCGACTCGGTCTGACAGGTAGACCGAGGTGAGCGCATCGCAGGCAAGCCAGCTCCCACACAAGCCAGCGCCCATCGTGGCCTGTTACGCCAGTTCAGGGGCGCTAGCGTACGCCTGTTCCAGCAGCACGGTGAAGCGCACAAACGCATCGATTGCACCTTTCTCCACCGCCGCTTCTTCTTCGGCGCTGAACGCCAGGCCGTCGAGGGTGCGGGTGAAGCGCTTCCAGCCTTCAGCGCGGCCACCGGCCGGCTCGCCCAAGTGACGGGCACCGAAGGTTTCGCTCAGGCCCAGGCCCACGGCGCGCTTGATCAAGAATGCAGCGCCCAGCTTGGAGCCTTCGGACACGAACAACCAGCCCAGGGCTTCGGCTTTGCTCGGGTTTTTCACGGCGCCGGCAACCGGTGCTGGCACGTCGGTTTCCAGGTCGGCCAGGTCGAGTTTGGCGGCGTCGGCGCGGCAGCGCTCAGCCAGGTCCGGGACGATCTTGATCAGCTCGGGGTCGTTGTACAGCGCCACCAGTTCTGACTGGAACAGGTACTGCGCCACTACAAAACGGGCGAAGTTGGCTGGGGTTTCAAACGGCGCGTGGGCTTTGACCAGCGCGTCGAGCTTGGTGTGTGGCGCGTGGGTGATCTGGTTCAGGCGCTGGGAGCGCAGGCTTGGGCGTTCTGCGGTAGGAGAAGCGGTCATCGAAAAAATCCTTGAGAAGGGGCGCGCCTGGGTGCTCTAAAGAGAGCTGTTATCAACTAGACGAACAAGAAGACGCGGCACAGTAAAAAAACCTCACCTCGCCGCTGATAAAGGGCGGCGAGGTGAGGGCGGCTGTCAGATGTCCCAGATCAGGTTGATCGCGAAGTTGCGACCCGGCTGGGTCAGGCGGTCGAGGTTGGCCGGTGCGGTCACGCCGGCTTCGCCGACGCCGTCGTAGCTGCGCACGTCATCCCAGTTCCAGTACTTCTTGTCGGTGAGGTTGTAGAGGCCGCCGTTGATGGTCACGTCGTTGGTGACTTTGTAGAAACCGGTGAGGTCGACGATGCCAAAGCCTGGGGTCTTGAACGGAGCGCTGGTGCTGCCATCCGGCGCGTGGAAGGTGGTGCTGTCGACACGGTTCTGTTTTTTCACCAGCGTCCAGCTGACCAGCGCGCCGTATTGCTCTTGCTCGTAGCCCAGGCCGAATACGCCTTTAAGCGGGTTGACGCTGTTGAGCGGCTCGCCGTTGTCGTCGTTGCGGCCGTAGGTGTAGCCCACCGAACCTTGGGTGTAGAGGCCTTGTGGCGCTCCGAACGCATCGAGGTTCAGGCGGCCTTTGGCCTCAACCCCCTTGATGGTGGCGTGCTTGATGTTGTTGGCTTCGAAAGTTTGGATGTCGCCGCCGGCGACCGAGGCGTCTTCGTCGATAAAGTCGCGGTACTTGTTGTAGAACACCGCGATGTCGAAGGAGCCCTCATCGAACTGGCCGCGAATTCCGGTCTCGATACCCTTGCTGGTTTCCGGCTTGAGGTTCGGGTTTGGCTCGACGGTGTAGCCCAGGTTGAGGTTTTCAAAGCGGCCATACAGCGCCTTGGCCGACGGGGTGCGGAAGCCCTCGGCGTACTGGCCGAACCAGGTGTACTGATCGGTTAGCGCGTAGGTCAGGCCGAATTTTGGCGTGACGCGGTGCCAGGTTTTTTCTTTGTCGCTGACCGGGTAGGCGCCGGTCGGGTTTACGGTGTTGAGGAATTCCTGGGTCAGCTTGGGCTTGAGCCGGGTGTAGTCGTAACGTACGGCGGGCAGGAAGGTCCATTTGTCCCAGCTGATCTGGTCCTGGGCGAACAGCGAGTAAGTGTTGATGGTCGGGTCCGGGAAGTCGCTGGACTTTTTCACGCTGTCGCCGGCAGACGGGCTGGGCGCGCCGATCGCCGTGCAACCTGAGCCGACGGCGAGGCAGTAGGCCGAGCCTTCGCGCGAGCCGCTGACTTTCTGCTGCTTGAGGGTGGTGCCGTAAGTCACTTGGTGATCGGTTTCACCGAGGCTGAACGCCTTGTCCAGCTGTGCGTCGAAGACCCACTGTTTCTCTTCGTACAGGGTGTCGCGGGTGCGCATGACGCGGCGCGATGGCTGGTAGATTTCAGCGGTGCTCTGGTCAGTCTTGGCGATCTGGTAGTTGAGGCTGGTCTTGATCTGATCGGCTATCGGCGAGTCGAGGGCAAAGCGGTTTTCGATGCCGAAGCGTTCACGGGTGATGGTGTCGTTACCCGAACGCCCACGGTAGAAATTGAAGCCACGCCCGCCGACGAAGGGGCCGCCCACGGCGTTCTTCAGATTGACATCGCGATCATCCTTGAACTTCTCATAGGTCAATCCCAGCCGATTGTCATCGCCATAATTCCAACCCATTTTCGCCAGGATATTGGTGGTGCGCGCATCTTCCGGGTTAGCGCCGGTACGGGCCAGGCCGGTGGCGTTGTTGCCGTCGTAGGACTCCATTTCATGGCCATTGCGCTGGCTCAGGTGCAGCAAACCGTCGAAGTCCTGCACGCGGCCGGCGACGGTGCCGGAGGTCAGCCAGCTGTCGTCGGCGGAGCTGTAGCCGGTTTTGAGGCGGGCGCCGACGTCCTGGCCGGGCTTGATGATGTCGTCCGGGTCGAGGGTGAAGTAGCTCACCGCGCCGCCGATGGCGCTGCTGCCGTACAGGGCCGAGGCTGGGCCGCGCAGGATCTCGACGCGCTTGACGATTTCCGGGTCGACGTAGTTACGACGGGTCTTGGCGTACGGGCCGTTGAAGAAGTTGTCCGGCACTTCCACGCCGTCCACTTGAGTGAGGATGCGGTCGCCGTCGATGCCGCGAATGTTGTAGCCGGCGTTGCTGGCGCGGGTGCCTGCGCCGCCGACCGACACGTTGGGCTCGTAACGCACCAGTTCACGGATGGTGTTCACGTTCTGGCGGTCCAGCTCCTCACGCGCATGCACAGTAACGGTGCTTGGCACGCTGTTGACGTCTTGCTCACTGCGGGTGGCGCTGATGGTCACCTGATGCAGATTGAGCGTGCTGCCCGCTGGGCGCTTTTCCAGCACGATGTTGTTATTGCCCAGTTTGCGGTAGCTCAGGTTGGTGCCCAGCAACAGCCGGTCCAGGGCTTTTTCCGGCGAGAGTGCGCCGCGCACGCCGGGGGACGACACACCCTGGCCAAGCTCTGCCGGCAGGCCGACTTGCCAGCCGGTCACGCTGGTAAAGGCATTCAACGCCGACACCAAGGGCTGCTGTTCGATACTGAAACTGTAATTGCCGTGGCTGCGCGCGGCCGGTTCGGCGGCAGTGGCGGCCATCACCGGCGCGCCGGCCAGCAGGATGGCGGCGGTGAGCAAGGACAGGACGGGCGAAGAGGACCGGCGGTTGAAACGAGAGGACATCGAGAGCGCTCCGGGGATACGAATCTTATAGTTGCGAGCTGATCAAATAGGAATCAGTTGCATTGGCTATAACGAGACGAACCACCGGTTACTATCGAGTAAAAATAATTCTCATTTAGTTCAAGATGACCAGCGCTGGGTACTCCGAGAGCTTGGCCGAGGTGATGTGCGCCAGGGAGCGCACCACATCCAGCGGTTGGTCGAGGCGGTAATTGCCGGTAACGGCCACGCTTGCGAGCTGGTTGTTGGTGTTGACGATCCAGCCGGGGTAATAACGGCGCAACTCGGCGAGCACTTCGCTCATCGGGCAGTTTTCGAATACCAGGCGGCCCTGGACCCACGCCAGGTCTTTACTGGCATCCAGTTTGGCCGGTTGGCCGAAGCCTTTGGGGCCGATGCGGATACTCTCTCCGGCGCTCAGACGCACGCGGGCATCGTCAAAGGTGTTGCTCAAATCCACATCGCCGCGCTGCACCTGCACCTGGGCCTCGCCATTGAGGTAGCGCACGGCGAAGTCGGTGTCGCGCACGCTGGCGCGCACGGGGCCGGCGTCAATCTCCAGCGGCAGGCCACGGCTGGGCGCCACCTCAAAGAAAGCTTCGCCCTGGAACAGTCGGGCGACGCGCTGGTGGTCCTTGATGCTGCTGGAAAACGCCGAGTTGGTGTTGAGCAACACTTTGGAGCCGTCATCCAATTGCAGGCGCTGGCGTTCACCGACGACGGTGAGGTGGTCGGCCTGCAGGCGCACGGGCAGGTTGCTGAAGCTGAACAGACCGATCAGCAGCACAGCGGCGGTGGCCAGGGGTTTCCAATGCGGCTTGATACGCCGCCACGCGCTGGGTTTGCGCGGCACTGCCAGGGCCACGGCGGCGCTGTGAACCGGCGCGCCGCCCCAGGCGGCCTGGGCCTTGCTGAAGGCGAGCAGGTGCGCCGGGTCGCTGGCAAGCCAGGCATCAAACTCGGCTTGCTGCCCGGGTTGCGGGCATTGCAAGGCAATCAGCCAATCGAGGGCTTGGTCCATGGCCGTGTCTTGCAGCACCTCATGAGCCAGCTCATGGGGGCGCAGCTTATTCGGGTCAGTCACGGTGTTCCTCGGGTCTTCGCCACGTTCTACTCATCGTTCCTACAGCCTGGGTCGACACCTCTGTCGGGTGAAGCTTAAGGCTGATCCAGCCGTTCGGCCACTCCTACACAGATAGCCATGATCAATTTCAGTTCCTTTTGCACCGTGCTCAAGGACACTTGCAACTGATCGGCAATCTCCTGGTAGCTGCAACCGTGCAGGCGGCTGAGGATGAAAATCTGCTGCTGGCGCGCGCTCAACTGGCCGAGGCTGACGCTCAGGTGTTCGAGCAATTGCTCGGCCTGGGTGGCGTCCTCGGGCGTGCTGATCGGCGCGGCGACGCTCTGCAGTACGTCCAGCGGCACATCTTCTTGCAGTGTGCGGGCCTGGATGCGGCGCGAGCGCAGATGGTCCAGCGCCAGGTTGCGCGCGGTTTGATAGACGAAGGGTTCAAGGTGATCGATCGGCCGCTCGCTGAGCGCCCGCGTGACGCGCAGGTAGGTTTCCTGCAACAGGTCTTCGGCGGTGCTGTGGTTATTCACCATCCGCTGCAGAGTGCGTAGCAGAATCACCCGTTGGGTGAGAAAGACTTGGTTGAAGCGAGATTGGCTCACAGTGATACCAGACCGGTTTGCAGTTAATGATAATGCTTATCATCAACTAAAATGGCAAGTGGCACTTTGAGATGCTGCGTCGACTCCTGTGGGAGCTGGCTTGTGTGGGAGCTGGCTTGTGTGGGAGCTGGCTTGCCTGCGATGCAGGCGCCCTGGTCTTTCAGACAGACCGCGGTGATGCTATCGCAGGCAAGCCAGCTCCCACACAAGCCAGTCCACACAATGGAACAACCGGGTCGGTTTACTCGGCGTTGCAGAGCGCCAGGCAGTTATCCAGCATACGGTTGGAGAAGCCCCACTCGTTGTCATACCACGCCAGCACTTTGAGCAACTTGCCACTGACCTTGGTGTGATTGGCATCGAAAATCGACGACAGCGGGTTATGGTTAAAGTCGCTCGAAACCAGTGGCAGGGTGTTGTAGCCGAGGATCTTCGAATGCTGGCTGGCTTCTTTCAGCAGTGCGTTGACTTGCTCGGCGGTGGCTTCTTTTTTCAGCGTCACGGTGAGGTCCACCAGCGACACGTTGATCACCGGCACACGCACGGCCATGCCGGTCAGCTTGCCTGCCAGTTCCGGCAGTACCAGGCCGACCGCTTCAGCGGCGCCGGTCTTGCTCGGGATCATGTTCTGGGTGGCCGAACGCGCGCGGTACGGGTCGGTGTGGTACACGTCGGTCAGGTTCTGGTCATTGGTGTAAGCGTGAATGGTGGTCATCAGGCCGCTTTCGATGCCCAGCTCGCGGTGCAGCACCTGAGCCACAGGCGCCAGGCAGTTGGTGGTGCACGACGCGTTGGAGATGATCTGGTGCGATTGACGCAAAATGTCATGGTTTACCCCGTAAACCACGGTGGCGTCGGCGCCTTTGGCCGGGGCCGAGATGATCACCTTGCGCGCACCGGCGGTAATATGAGCGGCAGCCTTGTCGCGGTCGGTGAACAGACCGGTGCATTCGAACACTACGTCGATCTTGTGCGCAGCCCATGGCAGGTCGGCCGGGTTGCGAATGGTACTGACGGCAATCCGGTCACCATTGACGGTCAGGCTTTCCTGATCGTGGGCGACCTCTGCGTCGAAAGTGCCGTGCACGGTGTCGTATTTGAGCAGGTGGGCATTGATCGAGCTGTCGCCCAGATCATTGATGGCGACGATCTGCAAATCCTGGCGGTAGCCTTGGGTATACAGTGCGCGCAGGACATTACGGCCGATACGGCCAAAACCATTGATTGCGATACGAAGAGTCATTGGAAAGTGCCTGTCGTCGATTTGTTGTAAGAATTACAAGATTATTCGCATAAAAATAGAAAACAAGCCTTTTTAGTGGCAATATTTTGTTCAATCTACAACGAGTGACCTGAATCAACTGGTCCGATGATTCAAACGACACCCTGCCATCCCATGAGCTGCGGGCGTTTGATCAGCATAGACTCTCAGGTCGCCACATCCGTTAGCCTGGAGTTCTATACATGCATCCCCGCGTTCTTGAGGTCACCGAACGGCTTATCGCCCGCAGTCGTGCAACCCGCGAGGCTTACCTTGCGCTCATTCGTGGCGCGGCCAGCGACGGCCCGATGCGCGGCAAGCTGCAATGCGCCAACTTTGCCCACGGCGTGGCCGGCTGCGGCACTGAAGATAAAAATAGTCTGCGTATGATGAATGCCGCCAACGTGGCAATTGTTTCGTCATATAACGACATGCTCTCGGCGCACCAGCCGTACGAACATTTCCCGGAACAGATCAAGAAAGCCCTGCGCGAAGTCGGCTCGGTCGGCCAGTTCGCCGGTGGCACGCCCGCCATGTGCGACGGCGTGACCCAAGGCGAGCCTGGCATGGAGCTAAGCTTGCTCAGCCGCGAAGTCATCGCCATGTCGACGGCGGTAGCGCTGTCCCACAACATGTTCGATGCCGCGCTGATGCTGGGCATCTGCGACAAGATTGTGCCGGGGCTGATGATGGGTGCGCTGCGCTACGGCCACCTGCCGATGATCTTCGTGCCGGGCGGCCCTATGCCGTCGGGCATCTCCAACAAGCAGAAAGCCGACGTGCGCCAGCGTTATGCCGAAGGCAAGGCTACCCGTGAGGAACTGCTGGAATCGGAGATGAAGTCCTACCACAGCCCCGGCACCTGCACCTTCTACGGCACCGCCAACACCAACCAGTTGCTGATGGAAGTGATGGGCCTGCACCTGCCGGGCGCTTCGTTCGTCAACCCGTACACGCCGCTGCGTGACGCGCTGACCCGTGAGGCCGCGCACCAGGTCACGCGCCTGACCAAAGCCAGTGGCGACTTCACGCCGATTGGCGAGATCGTCGACGAGAAGTCCATCGTCAACTCCATCGTCGCCCTAAACGCTACCGGCGGTTCTACCAACCACACCCTGCACATGCCGGCTATCGCCATGTCGGCGGGCATCATCCTCACCTGGCAGGACATGGCCGACCTCTCCGAAGTGGTGCCGACCCTGTCCCACGTTTATCCAAACGGCAAGGCCGACATCAACCACTTCCAGGCAGCGGGCGGCATGTCGTTCCTGATCCGCGAACTGCTCGAAGCCGGCTTGCTCCATGAGGATGTGAACACCGTGGCGGGCAAGGGCTTGAGCCGTTACACCCAGGAACCGTTCCTGGTCGACGGCGAGCTGATCTGGCGCGACGGCCCGATCGAAAGCCTCGACGAAACCATCCTGCGCCCCGTAGCCCGTGCGTTCTCGCCGGAAGGCGGCTTGCGCGTGATGGAAGGCAACCTCGGGCGTGGTGTGATGAAGGTTTCGGCCGTGGCGCCGGAGCATCAGATAGTCGAAGCACCGGCCGTGGTGTTCCAGGATCAGCAGGATCTGGCCGATGCATTCAAGGCCGGCCAGCTGGAAAAAGACTTTGTCGCGGTGATGCGCTTCCAGGGGCCGCGCTCCAACGGTATGCCGGAACTGCACAAGATGACACCGTTCCTCGGTGTGTTGCAGGACCGTGGCTTCAAAGTTGCGTTGGTAACAGACGGGCGTATGTCTGGCGCGTCGGGTAAGATCCCCGCCGCGATTCACGTCAACCCCGAAGCCCAGAGCGGCGGGCCGCTGGCGCGGGTCAAGGATGGCGATATCATTCGCGTCGATGGCGTAAAGGGCACCCTGGAGCTTAAGGTGAACGCCGAAGAATTTGCAGCGCGCACGCCTGCCACGGGCCTGTTGGGCAACAACGTGGGGGCCGGTCGCGAGCTGTTTGCATTTATGCGCTTGGCCGCAAGCTCCGCAGAGCAGGGCGCCAGCGCCTTTACCTCTGCCTTGGAGACGCTTAAGTGAAGCTTGCGCTGGTCGGTGACATTGGTGGTACCAACGCCCGTTTTGCGTTGTGGCGGGATCAGGAACTGCATTCGATCCGCGTGCATGCCACGGCGGACCACCACAGCCCTGAGGAAGCCATCAAGGTTTACCTCAAGGAGGAAGGCCTGGAAATCGGGGACATCGGCGCGGTGTGCCTGTCAGTCGCGGGGCCGGTGAGTGGCGATGAATTTAAATTCACCAACAATCACTGGCGGCTGAGCAAAACTGCGTTTTGCAAAACCCTGCAGGTCGATGAGCTGCTGCTGGTCAATGACTTCACGGCCATGGCCCTGGGCATGACGCGGCTCAAACCCGATGAATTCCGTGTGGTGTGCCAAGGCACGCCGGAGCCGTTGCGCCCAGCCGTGGTGATCGGCCCGGGCACTGGCCTGGGTGTGGGCACCTTGCTGGATTTGGGCGAAGGCCGTTACGCGGCGTTGCCAGGGGAGGGTGGCCATGTCGACCTGCCGCTGAGCAGCCCGCGTGAAACCCAGTTGTGGCAGCACATCTACAGCGAGATTGGCCACGTCAGCGCGGAGACCGCCTTGAGCGGTGGCGGCCTGCCCCGTGTGTACCGCGCCATTTGTGCGGTCGACGGGCACACGCCGGTGCTGGACACGCCCGAAGCCATTACGGCAGCGGGCCTGGCTGGCGACGCGGTGGCCATGGAAGTGTTGAACCAGTTCAGTATCTGGCTGGGCCGTGTGGCCGGTAACAACGTGCTGACCACCGGTGGGCGTGGTGGTGTGTACATCGTGGGTGGGGTGATTCCGAGGTTTGCCGACTTCTTTATCAACAGCGGTTTTGCCAAGAGTTTCAGCGACAAGGGCTGCATGAGCGACTACTTCAAAGGCATTCCGGTGTGGTTGGTGACGGCGCCGTATTCCGGGTTGACCGGGGCCGGTGTTGCGCTTGAACAGGCTTTTGCGTAGGGGCTGATGGCCTCATCGCAGGCAAGCCAGCTCCCACAGTTGACCGGGTTCCAACCTTGGAATGCAGTCAACTGTGGGAGCTGGCTTGCCTGCGATAGGGCCTCAAGCGCAACAAATGATTTAAGCTTGGCCATAACAACAAGGAGGACCCCGTGAGCGTAATCAGTAAATCGATTCTCCTCGTCGACGACGACCAGGAAATCCGCGAATTGCTGCAGACCTACCTCAGTCGCGCCGGCTTCCAGGTACGTGGCGTACCGGATGGCGCGGGGTTCCGCCAGGCGATGAACGAGGCGCCGTGCGACCTGGTCATCCTCGATGTGATGTTGCCGGACGAAGACGGTTTCAGCCTTTGCCGCTGGATTCGCCAGCACCCGCGCCAGGCGCAGGTGCCGATCATCATGCTGACCGCCAGTTCCGACGAAGCCGACCGTGTGATCGGCCTGGAGCTGGGGGCCGACGACTACATCGGCAAACCCTTCAGCCCGCGCGAGCTGCAAGCGCGGATCAAAGCCTTGTTGCGTCGCGCCCAGTTTGGCCAGGAGCGCACGGGTGGCGGCGACGTTCTGGTGTTCGATGAGTGGCGCCTGGACATGATCAGCCATCGCCTGTTTCACGTGGACGGCGAAGAGGTAATCCTCTCCGGCGCCGACTTTGCCTTGCTCAAGTTGTTTCTTGATCACCCCCAACAGATTCTCGACCGCGACACCATTGGCAACGCCACCCGTGGCCGCGACCTGATGCCGTTGGACCGTATCGTCGACATGGCCGTCAGCCGCCTGCGCCAACGCCTGCGCGATACCGAAAAACCTCCAAGGCTGATCCGCACCGTGCGTGGCAGCGGTTATCAACTGGCAGCCAGCGTGGTTGCCGGCAATGCCCACTGAGCCGCTGACCGAGCGCCGCCGGCGTTTTCCGGTGCCGCGTTCGCTGCTTGGGCGCATGTTGCTGCTGACCTTGCTTGTGGTGCTGTTTGCCCAGGCGCTGTCCAGCGTGATCTGGGTTTCGCAACTGCGCGCCACCCAGCTCGAAGGCCTGGTGACCAGCGCGCGCAGCCTGGCGCATTCGATGACGGCCAGCGTGAGTTACTTCCGCTCGCTGCCGGTTGCCTACCGCCCGTTGGTGCTCGACCAACTGCGCAGCATGGGCGGCACGCGGTTTGTGGTGACCCTCAACGACCGCCCATTGGACATGCAGATTCTGCCGCAGACCCCGCGCAAGCAGGCGGTGCTGCAAGCCGTGGACGAGGTGCTGCGCCAGACCCTGGGCAGCGACGTGCATATCTCGGTGGAGTTCGTCAGCGCCGAGGACCTGCGTATTTTCAATGCGGGCCTCAAACTCGATGAACTGCCGCGTTCCTGGGCGCATTACGCGCTGACCCTGGAGCCGGTGAACCCGCCGGTGCTGGTCACGCAAATCCAGCTGGCACCCGGCGAATGGCTGTACATCGCCTCGCTGCTGCCCGAGCCCTACACCAGTTTGGAAGAACAAGGCCTGCCGTCGCAGCAAGTGTGGTTTATCGTGCTGACCAGCGGTTTCCTGTTGCTGTTTATCGGCCTGCTGGTGCACTGGCAAAGCCGGCCGCTCAAGCGCCTGGCCCGTGCAGCGCGGGACATGTCCCTGGGCGCCGATGTGGAACCGGTGGCCGAAGGCGGTGGCAGCGAAGTGGTGGAAGTGGGCCGTGCGTTTAACGCCATGCGCGAGCGCATCAGCCGTTACCTCACCGAGCGCAGCCAACTGTTCAGCGCGATTTCCCACGATTTGCGCACGCCGATCACGCGCCTGCGCCTGCGCGTGGAGTTGCTGGAAGACGAAAACCTGCAAGCCAAATTCGGCCGCGACCTGGATGAGCTGGAGCTGCTGGTCAAGGGCGCGTTGCAGTGCGTCAAAGACACCGACATCCACGAGAACATCGAGCCGGTCGACCTTAACCACGTGCTTGATTGCCTGGTGGAACCGTACCTGGCGCCGAACGGTAACGGCCGTATCACCCAGCACGGACGGGCGCTGACCCCTTATCCGGGCAAACCGCTGGCGCTCAAGCGCTGCATCGGCAACCTGATCGACAATGCCTTGAAGTACGGGCAGAACGCGCATTTGCATATCGAGGACGATGGCGTGGAGTTCATCCTGCATGTGGATGACGAAGGCCCGGGCGTGCCGGAGCAGCGTTTGGAACAGGTCTTCGAACCGCACTTTCGCCTGGCTGGCCAGCAGCAGGGGTATGGCTTGGGCCTGGGCATCGCGCGCAACATTGCCCACAGCCATGGTGGGGAAGTGAGTTTGCAGAATTTGCGCGAAGGCGGGTTGCGGGTGACCTTACAACTGCCGCGAACCCTGGACTAATGTGGGAGCTGGCTTGCCTGCGATGCAGGCACCCTGTTCTTTCAGTCAGACCGCGGTGATGCTATCGCAGGCAAGCCAGCTCCCACACAAGCCCGCTCCCACATTTTGATCCCGGTTGAGTCAGAAACTTTGGCGCAGCCGGGCCAAATCCCGCAGCGGCGGTGCCCCGAACAACCGGCTGTATTCCCGGCTGAACTGCGACGGGCTCTCATACCCTACCCGATACCCCGCTGCCGACGCCTCCAGCCCTTCGGCAATCATCAATCGCCGCGCTTCCTGCAACCGTAACTGCTTCTGGTATTGCAGCGGACTCATCGCCGTAATCGCCTTGAAGCGATGGTGCAAGGTCGAAACACTGAGGTTCACTTCCCTGGCCAGGTCATCAATGCGCAGCGGTTGTTCGAAGTTACCGTTCAACCATTTGATGGCCTGACTCACGCGATGGCTCTGACTGTTGGCCACGGCGATTTCATACAGTCGATAACCCTGCGGGCCACGTAACAACCGATAGAGAATCTCGCGGTTGATGAGTGGCGCGAGCATGGCGATGTCTTTCGGTGTGTCCAGCAGGCGCGCCAGGCGCAACACGGCGTCGAGCAGTTGGTTGTCGATGCGGTCAACGTACATGCCACGCGATGTCGGCCTGGAGGGCACGCCCATCGGGCCTGCCTCGGCGATCAATGCGGTGAGCTGGGCCGGGTCGATATTGATGCGCACCGACAGGTTGGGGTCTTGCGGTGTGGCGTCGATGATCCGCCCGGCGACGGGCATCGCCACCGAAAACACCAGATAATTGAGCGGGTCGTAGGCAAAGATCTCGTCGGCCAGGCGCACTTCCTTGCTGCCGCTGGCCAGAATGCACAGGGCGGGTTCGACCAGCACCGGCATGAAATCGCGCGGGGTGTTGTGGCGGTTCAGATACAGCGAGGTAATTGCCGTGCCGTAGGAGCCATCTTCCCAGGTATGACGGTGAACAATGCTGGCCAGCTCGGCGCGTTGTTTTTCCATCTCGGCATCGAGGGGCATTGGCTTGGTTTCGGGCGACGACATGGAGCGTCCTCTACTGACTGCTTTGATGGGCCCAGCTTAGCGGCGGCTTTTCAAAAGGTGTTACTTCGATTCTGCACAATCCTTGCCTGATCCTGCGATAAGGCGTGAATCAGGCAAGTGCAGGGCCTGTCATGTGCCTGAAACACTGAGTGTGCGGTTGGAATAAATCCCTGGGGCCAGACGTCTTATCTACGCTTCTCGCAGGATTGTGCAATAAGCCTGCAGGAATCGACTAACTGCGCCCATCTTCGCGCCGCTATCTTTGATCCTGTGGCAACACGCCCTCACAGTGCTTGCCGAGCATCACTTCTCAACGGGAGAGTCGAACATGTCCACCCCCATTCCCGCGAGCCATATGGCCTTTATCCGTGCCCGTACCGGGTGCAGCACCGAACTCGGTGCACGCTTGAGCAGTTTGATCGAACCGGGCCGTCAGGCTCAGGGTTGCCTGCAATTCTCGTTGCAGCATTCCCAGGTCGATCCCGATGTATGGCTGGTCTCGGGCTTCTGGAGCAGCGAGCAGGCGATGAGTGCCTACTTCAGTTCCCCTGCCTTGATGCTCTTTACTGAGCTGTTGAACGACATGGTAGTGCGCAGCATGGACTTCCAGACCTTCACCGACGCATCCGCCGCCCATGCTTACGGTGAGTACCTGCAATTGGCCGGTTAGCGGTTAGAATGGCCGACTTTTCATTGGCCAGGACCTGCAACATGGCACGTAAACAATTTGCCCATCACGAAGCCGTTTCTGCATTAGTGCGTGAAGAAGAGGGTGGCTACAGCGCCGCCGTCGCCGTCAAGGCACTCGATGGCATGGGCGCCCCGAAGTTTCACAAGATCCTGGATGGCCAGACCTTCAAGACCGCCTCCGACGCCGACGATGCAGCGACGCTGCAACTTGAATGTCTGGTTGATGTGGACGAAGACGGTCAGTTGACTTGGGCAACGGCCGCAAGCTGAAGCCGAACACTTTATATCGCTCAACAGAAATCAAATGTGGGAGCCGGGCTTGCCCGCGATAGCGGTTTGCCAGCCAACTCATCAGGTGGCTGACAAACCGCTATCGCAGGCAAGCCCGGCTCCCACAGGGTTCTGTTGTGTGTGTTGGGCAGTGAATCAGCGCGGGCGATACATCTTGAACAACGCCTCCGGTCCCAACTGGAAATAATCCGCCGGGCCACCGCCGCGCAAAATCGGCTCAGCGGCCGCCGTGTCGTAAACCCCATCCTTGAGCAGCCACTTGGCAATGTGCACGGCAACCACCTCACCGAGCACCAGCCAGCTAGGCACCAACCCCTTGTCGGCACGCTGCAGTTGAATGATCTGCGTCACCTTGCATTCAAACGACACCGGGCTTTCGCCCACCCGTGGCACCGCGACGATTTTCGAGGCCACCGGCGTCAGGCCGGATAACTCGAATTCATTCACGTCCGGTGATACGGCCGCGCAACTCTGGTTCATCTGCTCGGCCAGCGGGCGGGTGGCCAGGTTCCAGACAAATTCGCCGGTCTGTTCGATGTTGTTCAGGCTGTCTTTGCGCCCGACACTGGAAAACCCAATGATCGGCGGGATGTAGTTGAACGCGTTGAAGAAACTGTAGGGCGCCAGGTTCAGGCGGCCCTCGCCATCGTGTGACGAGATCCAGCCAATCGGCCGTGGCCCGACTATGGCATTGAACGGATCATGGGGCAGGCCGTGGCCGTTGGCGGGTTCGTAGAAATGGATATCGTCGGACATGGGCCAGGGTTCCTGCTGCGCGTTGGAGGAGGCCGTCATAGTGCAATCCAGAGCGATGAATTTCCATCGCGCGTATGGAATTTTCATTGATTGCCCACCTATTTTTCACAGCCCCGCGTTCAGTCTGCGCGCCAGGTCGGCACCCCTTTAAGTCGGCTGATTGAAAGACTGAGCTTCGGAGCCTTCTCGCACATGAACAAACTTCCTCAGATCACCCTGGCGTTCTGGGTCATGAAAATCTGCGCAACGACCCTGGGCGAAACCGCCGGGGATTTGCTCTCGATGACCCTTAACGTCGGCTACGCCATCAGCTCGATGATCCTGATCAGCGTGTTTCTCGTCACGCTGCTGACACAGCTCTGGTCGAAAACCTACAACCCGGTGCTGTACTGGATCGTGATCCTGTCCACCAGCACGGCCGGCACCACCATGTCGGACTTTATGGACCGCACGTTGGGCCTGGGCTATGCGGCAGGGTCGATGATCCTGATCGTGATCCTGATGATCATCTTTGCACTGTGGCGCTTGAGCGGCGACTCGCTGAACGTGAACAAGGTCCAGACCTTTCGCGGCGAGCTGTTTTACTGGATGGCGATTCTGTTTTCCAACACCTTGGGCACCGCGTTGGGCGACTTCCTGGCGGACGATTCGGGGTTGGGCTTTGCCGGTGGCGCCTTGCTGATCGGCTCGGCGATTGCGCTGGTGGTCGCACTCAAATACTTCACACAGATATCGTCAGTGCTGCTGTTCTGGGTGGCATTTGTGCTGACCCGCCCGTTTGGTGCGACCCTGGGCGATTTTCTGACCAAACCCTCTGAAAAGGGCGGGCTGGATTTCGGCACCGTTGGCTCATCGGCGGTGCTGGCGGCAGTGCTGGTGGTGATGATTGCCGGGGCGGCATATGCGCAGCGTCGGTATGGGCGTAGCGCAATAGCGGACGTTTCCTGAAACCAAATGTGGGAGCGGGCTTGCCAGCTCCCACATTTTTTACCGCGCTAAACCCTTAGTCGGTGGTGATACGCGAGTGTTTACGGGTGTCTTTCATGGTCACGTAAACCACCAGCGACACCGCGATACACGCGGTCACATACCAGTAGTAACCCGTCTCCATGCCGATGTTCTTGAACCACAGCGCAATCACTTCAGCCGTACCGCCGAAGATCGAAACGGTCAGCGCATACGGCAGGCCCACGCCCAGCGCACGGATCTCGGTTGGGAACAGTTCAGCTTTCACCACCGCGTTGATCGAGGTATAGCCGCTGACGATGATCAGCGCCGCCATGATCAGGAAGAACGCACCCCACCAGCTTTGGATAGTGTGCAGGGTGGTGAGGATCGGCACGGTGAACAGCGTGCCGAGGATGCCGAAGGCGATCAGGATCGGCCGGCGGCCAACCTTGTCCGACAGCCCGCCAACCAGCGGTTGCAGGCACATGAACAGGAACAGTGTGGCGGCCGAAATGGTGGTGGAGTCGGAGATGCTCATGCCCACCGTGTTCACCAGGTATTTCTGCATGTAGGTGGTGTAGGTGTAGAAGGCCAGGGTGCCGCCCATGGTCAGGCCGACCACGGTCATCACTTCCTTGGGGTGACGCATCAAGGTGCGCATTGCGCTTTCCTTGGCTTTTTCCTTTTTGGTGAACGACTCGGTTTCTTCCATGCCACGACGCAGGAACAACGCGACGACTGCGCACAGCGCGCCGATGGCGAACGGGATGCGCCAGCCCCAGGCATACAGCTGCTCGGTGGTCAGGGTTTGTTGCAACACGATCAATACGGCAAGGGCGATGAGCTGGCCGGAGATCAGGGTCACGTACTGGAAGCTGGAGAAGAAACCGCGACGCTCCTTGGTCGCCATCTCACTCAGGTAAGTGGCCGAGGTGCCGTACTCGCCACCGACCGACAGGCCCTGCAGCAAACGTGCAAACACCAGCAGGATCGGCGCGCCGATACCGATGGTGTCGTAGCCCGGCGTCAGCGCGATCAGCAGCGAGCCGAAGCACATCAGCAATACCGAGAACATCAGCGCAGCCTTGCGCCCTTTGTAGTCGGCATACAGGCCCATCAGCCAGCCACCGATCGGGCGCATGATAAAGCCCACGGCAAAGATGGCAGCGGTGTTCATCAACTGAGCGGTGGAGTCACCGGCGGGGAAGAAGGTCTTGGCGAAGTACAGCGAGAAAGCGGCGTAGACGTACCAGTCGTACCATTCGACCATATTGCCGACGGAGCCACTGAAGATCGATTTGATACGGCTGGTAGTGGTGCGCTCTTTAGCCGGCGCGGCCGCCGACCCCAGAGGCAGGGCGTTGGAGTTATCCATTGAAGGATCCTTCATCTAGTTGTTTTTATGGAGCCGCACGAACGCAGCCTGGTTTGGGCTATAGCAGGAGCTGTGCCAAACAGATGAAGGCCCGGAATAGAAGGGTTACAAGATTTTTTTGAGCGGAAAGTCGCTGATGATTATTGGGTGGTGAGCGGAAATCCGCTTATGGCTGCTGGCCTCATCGCAGGCAAGCCAGCTCCCACAGGAACGCGCATTCCAACTGTGGGAGCTGGCTTGCCTGCGATAGCGTCTTCGAAAACGCCATCGAAAATAGCTAAAGAAACATCTCCCGCACCAACCCATGCCGCTGCATCTTTTCATTCAAGGTACGGCGCGGCAGTTGCAGCTCGGCCAACACCGCCTTGATATCGCCTTTGTGCCGCGTCAACGCAGCCTTGAGGCAATGCGCTTCGAACGCTTCCTGTTGCGCCGCCAGGGATTGCCCGGCCTCGACGCCTTCCGGCTCAGGTTCACCCAGGCCCAGCACTTGGCGCTCGGCGACGTTGGCCAGCTCGCGCACATTGCCCGGCCAGTCGTGGCTGAGCAGGCGCCCCAGTTGCGCGCCGCTCAACGGCTCGACGTTGCGGCCCAGGCGCTCGGCGGCGCTTTGGGCGAAGTGGTCGAACAACAGCGGGATATCTTCGCGGCGCTCACGCAACGGCGGCAGGCGCAGTTGTGCGACGTTTAAACGGTACGCCAGGTCTTCGCGAAACCGCCCGGCGCGGGCCTCTTCGAGCAAGTCGGGCTTGGTGGCGGCAATGATGCGCAAGTCCACATGGATACTTTGGTTGGAGCCCAGCCGCTCCAGTTTTTGCTCTTGCAGCACCCGCAACAATTTGACCTGCTGGGCCAGCGGCATGCTTTCGATTTCATCCAGGAACAGCGTGCCGCCGTGGGCATATTCCAGCTTGCCGATGCGCTTGCCCTGGGCGCCGGTGAACGCGCCGCTTTCGTGGCCGAACAGCTCGGCTTCAAACAGCTGCTCGGGGATGGCCGCGCAGTTGAGCGCGACAAACGGCTTTTTTGCCCGAGGGCCAAAATCATGCAGGCAACGGGCGACCAGTTCCTTGCCGCTGCCGGTTTCGCCACGGATCAGCACATTGACCGGCAAGCTGGCCAGGTCCAGCACTTGCCGGCGCAGGGTCTGCAAACCGCGAGACACGCCGAGCAGGCTCGATTCCAGCTGCGCCCGATGGTCGGCCTGTTGATGCAGGCGACGGTTCTCCAGGATCAACCCGCGTTTATCCAAGGCGCGGCGCAGGCTGTTGAGCAGTGCGTCCGGGCTGAAGGGTTTTTCCAGAAAGTCGTAGGCACCGTCGCGCATGGCTTCCACGGCCATCGGTACATCGCCATGGCCGGTGAGCAAGATCACCGGTAAGTCGGCGTCACGCCGCTGCACTTCGGCCAGCAGCTCCAGGCCGCTGAGGCCGGGCATGCGCACGTCGCTCAAAATGACGCCAGGAAAGTCTTTGGGCAGCTGTGCCAGGCATTCTTCGGCGCGACTGAACAACTGCACTTCGAATCCCGACAGGCTCAACCACTGCTCGACGGCGGTGCGAATACTCGCCTCGTCATCCACCACAATCACTGCGTTCAACATAGGTCGGGTGTCTCCAGCGCGATGGGCAAGGTCAGGGTAAATACCGCGCCGTCGCCACGGTTACCGGCGAGCAGGCGCCCACCCAGTTCATGCACGATGGCATAGGACACGGCCAACCCCAAGCCAAGGCCGTCGCCCACGGGTTTGGTGGTGAAAAATGGATCGAACACGCTGTTCAAATGGGCTTCGGCAATCCCGCCGCCGCTGTCGCTGACGCTCAGTTGCCACAGCTGTTGGTCGGCGTGCAGGCGGATTTCCAGGCGTTTGCGCGGTTTGTCGGCCATGGCGTCCAGCGCATTGCGTAGCAGGTTGATCAGCACTTGCTCCAGGCGGATCGCGTCACCGCGCACCCAGGCGGGGCGGCTCAGGTCCAGCACCACACCAATGCTTTCATCGCGCAGGCGGGCGTCGAGCAGGTGCAAGGATTGGTCGACCACCGTGGCCAAATCCAGCCGTTCGCGCAGGCCGCTGGGGCTCTTGCGGGCGAAGGTCTTAAGGTGGCTGGTGAGCGCCGCCATGCGCGTGAGCATGTCGTCCAGCGGGGTGAGCGCCTTATAGGCATCGTCCACGCGGCCGTGATCGAGCAGCAGGCGCAAGGTCGCCAATTGCATGCGCTGGGTGGTCAGCGGCTGATTGATCTCATGGGCGAGGGCAGCGGACATTTGCCCCAAGGCCGCCAGCTTGGCCGACTGCACCAGGCCATCCTGCGCAGTGCGCAACGCCTGGGTGCGTTCTTCGACAAGCTGTTCAAGCTCCTCGCGGCTGCGTTGGCGCAAACGGGCCAGGCGCCAGCGTTGGTTCAGGAACAGCAGCAGGAACACCAGCGCCAGCCATGAACCGGCGGCGGCAAGGCCAGCGTTGCGTTGGTCTTCAAAGGCGAATTGCGGTTTGCGCAGCAAGTGCAAGGTCCAGCCTTCGGCTTTCAGCGGCAGGGATTCCCAGATGTAATTGGCGTTGCCGTCGGGGCCGTTGACACGCATCAGATGGCTGTTTTCGTCAAAACGCTGCAATGTTTGGGTGTCCAGCGGCTGCAGCTGTTTCTTGTCGTATTGGCGAGTTGCCTTGAGTTCGGCAAGGTCGCTCGCCGACAACGGACGCAAGTTGCGGAAACGCCAGCCCGGCTGATTGGCGATAAACACGATGCCACGCGCATCGCTGACCAGCAGCAGGTCATTACCTTGGGCCCATTCGCGCTCAAGTTCGGGGAACTCCAGCTTCACCACCATGGCGCCGAGGAACTGTTCGTGCTCATCGACCACGGCGCTGGAGAGGAAATAACCCGGAATGCCGGTGGTCACCCCCACCGCATAAAAACGCCCGGTTCCCTGGCTCAAGGTCTGGCTGAAATACGGGCGAAACGCGTAGTTGTGCCCGACATAACTGCTGGGCAGGTTCCAGTTGCTGGCGGCCACGGCCAGACCGTTACGGTCCATCAATTCCAGAGTGGAAGACTGCGCGGCACCGTTGATGCGTTCCAGCTTGCGGTTGAGCAAGTCCTGGGTGGCGGTGTCCAGCGGGGCTTTAAGGGCGCTGATCATTTCCGAATCCAGCGCCAGTACGGCGGGCAGGGCACGGTAACGTTCAATCAGGGTATGCAGTGAGTTGGCATAGAGCGCCAGTTGTTGATTGGCGCGAGCGGCGTCATCCACCAAGGCCTGGCGTTCGGCATGGCGGGTGGCCAAGGCGGCGGCCAGCACGGCGCCGGCGATGATCAACAGCGAGTAGAAAGTCAGTCGCAGGGGGCGAGGGATCACGATCATACGGTGATGAACAGGCGCGGTAAGGGGCAAGCACCATAGCATGAGCCGCCGCAAACTTGTGGCACGTGGAATTTCTGTGGGAGCAGGCAAGCCAGCTCCCACATGACCGAGTTCGCCATAAAAAAGGCGACTGGGCCGTGGGGCCGCAGTCGCCTTTTTCCTTGCGGGGAAGTGCTTACTGCACTTCGACCGCCAGGCTTTCACTGATCTTCTTCTGCCAGATGGCAGGACCGGTGATGTGTACGGATTCGCCCTTGCTGTCCACCGCAACGGTGACCGGCATGTCTTTGACGTCGAACTCGTAGATCGCTTCCATGCCCAGTTCGGCAAATGCGACAACGCGCGACTTCTTGATGGCTTGCGCCACCAGGTAAGCAGCGCCGCCCACGGCCATCAGGTATACGGCCTTGTGGTCCTTGATCGCTTCGATCGCAGTCGGGCCGCGCTCGGATTTGCCGATCATACCCAACAGGCCGGTTTGCTCGAGGATCTGACGGGTGAACTTGTCCATCCGCGTGGCCGTGGTCGGGCCAGCCGGGCCAACCACTTCTTCGCGCACCGGATCAACCGGGCCGACGTAGTAGATGAAGCGACCCTTGAGGTCCACCGGCAGGGTTTCGCCCTTGTTGAGCATCTCGACCATACGCTTGTGAGCTGCGTCGCGGCCGGTGAGCATCTTGCCGTTGAGCAACACGGTTTCGCCCGGCTTCCAGCTTTGTACTTCTTCCGGGGTCAGGGTGTCGAGGTTGACGCGGCGGGCCGACGGGCCGGCTTCCCAGACGATTTCCGGGTAGGCGTCCAGCGGTGGTGCCTCCAGCGACGCCGGGCCTGAACCATCGAGCACAAAGTGTGCATGACGGGTGGCGGCGCAGTTGGGGATCATGCACACCGGCAGCGAGGCTGCGTGGGTCGGGTAGTCCATGATTTTCACGTCGAGCACGGTGGTCAGGCCACCCAGGCCCTGGGCGCCGATGCCCAGTTGGTTGACCTTCTCGAACAGCTCCAGGCGCATCTCTTCGATACGGTTCTGCGGGCCGCGCTTTTTCAGCTCGTGAATGTCGATGGACTCCATCAACACTTCCTTGGCCATTACCGCAGCTTTCTCGGCGGTGCCGCCGATGCCGATGCCGAGCATGCCCGGTGGGCACCAGCCGGCGCCCATGGTCGGAACGGTCTTGAGCACCCAGTCGACGATCGAGTCGGACGGGTTGAGCATGGCCATTTTCGACTTGTTCTCGGAACCGCCGCCCTTGGCTGCCACGTCCACTTCCACGGTGTTACCCGGGACGATGGAGTAGTGGATTACGGCCGGAGTGTTGTCCTTGGTGTTTTTACGCGCACCGGCCGGGTCGGCCAGGATGGAAGCACGCAGGACGTTTTCCGGCAGGTTGTAGGCGCGACGCACGCCTTCGTTGATCATGTCGTCCAGGCCCATGGTGGCGCCGTCCCAACGCACGTCCATGCCCACGCGCACGAACACGGTAACAATACCGGTGTCCTGGCAGATTGGGCGATGGCCGGTGGCGCACATGCGCGAGTTGATCAGGATCTGGGCGATGGAGTCACGGGCTGCCGGCGATTCTTCACGCAGGTAGGCTTCGTGCATGGCCTGGATGAAGTCAACGG
This sequence comes from Pseudomonas sp. 2995-3, assembly GCF_002742565.1. NCBI lineage: Bacteria > Pseudomonadati > Pseudomonadota > Gammaproteobacteria > Pseudomonadales > Pseudomonadaceae > Pseudomonas > Pseudomonas sp. 2995-3. The sequence goes on from NZ_LJSB01000204.1 coordinate 116,926, forward strand.
GGTGGTAGTAGGAAATGAATTGCAGGGCGTCGGCAACGCTCTGAATCAGGTCGTCTTGCTTGATCACGGTCATGAGTCGCGCTCCTCTATAAGGGAACATTCAATAAAGGTGGCTTCAGTGTTGCATCGGTCGGCTGAAACCACCTTTCCAAGGCACGCCACAGTGGTGCAAGGCGCGACGCTAAAAAGGCGCGGCAGTATAACCCGACGCGGTGGCCGATACACCCGACTATGGTCAAACTGTCGCAGGCATGATTCCCTGTGCCGGTCCCTTCTGATTGAGCCTTTATATGCCTGAACTGCACGTCGGCGAACGCCACTGGTCGGTAGCCACCGGCAGCAACCTGCTGGATGCCTTGAATCTGGCGGGTGTGGCTGTGCCCTACAGTTGCCGGGCGGGCAGTTGCCATGCGTGCCTGGTGCGTTGCCGGGGTGAGGTCGATGATAAGCAACCCGATGCCCTGAGCCCGGCGCAGCGCCAGGACGGTTGGCGTTTGGCTTGCCAGTGTGAAGTTGTCGCAGATTTACAGGTTGAAGCATTTGACCCACTGCACGATGGTTTGCCCGCGCAAGTGGTGGGCGTCGACTGGTTGAGCCCCGAGGTACTGCGCCTGCGCCTGCAACCCGAACGTGGCTTGCGTTATCGGGCCGGGCAACATCTGGTGCTGTGGGCAGGTCAGGTAGCGCGCCCGTATTCGTTGGCCAGCTTGCCGCAGGAAGACCCGTTTTTGGAGTTTCACCTCGATTGCCGCCTGCCCGGCGAATTCAGCGATATTGCTCGGCAATTACAGGTGGGCGACAGCCTGCGCCTCGGCGAATTACGTGGCGGGGCACTGCAATACGATCCTGACTGGCAATCGCGGCCGCTGTGGCTGCTGGCATCCGGCACGGGGCTTGGGCCGTTATGGGGCGTGCTGCGCGAGGCACTGCGCCAGGATCACCAAGGCGCCATCCGCCTGATTCACCTGGCCCATGATGCCGATGGGCATTATCTGGCCGAACCCTTGGCGCAATTGGCCGCGCTGTACGCGAACCTGACTGTGGAGCTGTGGACGGCGGCTGAGTCGGCCCAGGCATTGGCGCAACTGCGGCTTGTTTCGCGGCAAACTCTGGCCTTACTCTGCGGGCACCCCGCCAATGTCGAAGCGTTTTCCAAACGCCTGTTCCTGGCGGGGTTGCCGCGCAATCAACTGCTGGCTGATATGTTCCTGCCGCGTGGTTGAGCGCTGACTTTTCCAGCCGCGAGATTCGCCATGACCGACGCCATCCTGCTGCAACGCGAAGGCGGGCTGCTGACCCTGCAGCTCAATCGCCCCGACAAGAAAAACGCCCTGACCCGCGCCATGTACACCCAACTGGCCGAGGCGTTGGAGCAGGCTGATGCGGACTCAGGTATCCGTGCGGTGCTGATCCAGGGCAGCAATGAGTGTTTTACCGCCGGCAACGACATCGCCGACTTCCTCGAACAGCCGCCCAGTGATCTGGACAGCCCGCCGTTTCACTTCATGAAAAGCCTGCTCAACTGCCGCAAGCCGGTGATCGCGGCGGTGGCGGGTGCGGCGGTCGGCATCGGTACGACCCTGTTGCTGCATTGCGATCTCGTCTATATCAGTCGCGATGCGCGCTTGCGCATGCCTTTCGTCAACCTGGGGCTGTGCCCGGAGTTTGGCTCCAGCCTGATCCTGCCTCGGCTGCTGGGGCATGCGAAAGCGGCTGAACTGTTGCTGTTGGGCGAAGGCTTTACTGGCGAGCAGGCGGCGGCGTGGGGCATTGCTACTGAGGCGATGGGTAGCGGTGAAGCGGCGCTGGTCAAGGCGCGGGAAGTTGCGCAGCGCTTTGAAACCCTGGCGCCGGGAGCGGTGCAGGTCAGCAAACAGTTGATGAAAAGTGTCGACCGTGAACAGTTGCGGCAGGTGATTGAGGTCGAGGGGGCGTTGTTTGTGCAGCGTTTGAAGTCACCGGAGGCGATTGCGGCGTTGTCGGGGTTTATTGCCCGGCGTTGATGACGCCATCGCAGGCAAGCCAGCTCCCACATTGGAATGCGGTCAACTGTGGGAGCTGGCTTGCCTGCGATGAGGCCCTTTAATTCAACAGATCTCCAGGCCTTTAAATACAAAAAACCCCGCCATTCACATGGCGGGGCTTTTGTTTTTCAGCGTGTCACTCAGAACTGCGGGTCGCCCACGTGCAGGATCTTCATGCCATTGGTGCCACCGGTGGTGTGGTAGCTGTCGCCCTTGGTCAGGATGACCCAGTCACCTTTCTCTACGACGCCACGCTTGACCAGTTCGTCGATTGCCTTCTGGCTCACTTCGTTAGGGGCCAACGAAGCTGGATCGAACGGAATGGTGTACACGCCACGGAACAATGCCGCACGGGCCTGGGCTTCGCGGTGTGGGGTGAACGCGTAGATCGGTACCGACGAACGGATACGCGACATGATCAGCGGGGTGTAGCCACTTTCGGTCAGGGCAATGATCGCCTTGACGCCCGGGAAGTGGTTGGCGGTGTACATGGCCGCCAGGGCGATGCTCTGGTCGCAGCTTTCGAACACTTTGCCGATGCGGTGGCTGGAGGTCTTGCTGGTCGGGTGCTTTTCGGCACCGACGCAGATACGCGCCATGGCCTGTACGGCTTCCAGCGGGTAAGGGCCGGCAGCACTTTCAGCCGAGAGCATCACGGCGTCGGTGTAGTCGAGCACGGCGTTGGCCACGTCGGACACTTCGGCACGGGTTGGCATCGGGTTCTGGATCATCGACTCCATCATCTGGGTCGCTACGATCACGGCCTTGTTGTGACGGCGTGCGTGCAGGATGATCTTCTTCTGGATACCGATCAGCTCGGCGTCACCGATTTCCACGCCCAGGTCGCCACGGGCAACCATCACAGCGTCGGATGCATTGATCAGGGCATCGAGGGTTTCGTCATCGGCCACGGCTTCGGCACGTTCGATCTTCGCCACCAGCCAGGCAGTACCGCCGGCTTCGTCGCGCAGCTTACGGGCATATTCCATGTCGGCAGCGTCGCGTGGGAAGGACACGGCGAGGTAGTCCACTTCCATTTCGGCGGCGAGCTTGATGTCGGCCTTGTCTTTCTCAGTCAGGGCCGGCGCCGTCAGGCCACCGCCGCGACGGTTGATGCCTTTGTGATCGGACAACGGGCCACCGATGATCACGGTGCAGTTCAGCTCCGTCGAGGTGGCCGTGTCGACGCGCATCACCACGCGGCCGTCGTCCAGCAGCAGTTCGTCGCCGACGCCACAGTCCTTGACCAGATCCGGGTAGTCGATACCGACGACTTCCTGGTTGCCTTCGGTCAGCGAATGGCTGGTGGAGAAGGTGAACTTGTCACCGATCTTCAGCTCAATGCGCTTGTTGGCGAATTTGGCGATACGAATTTTCGGGCCTTGCAGGTCACCCAGCAGTGCCACAAAGCGGCCGTGCTTGGCGGCCAGGTCACGCACCAGCTTGGCGCGAGCCTTGTGCTCGTCCGGGGTGCCGTGGGAGAAGTTCAGACGGGCAACGTCCAAACCAGCCAGAATCAGCTGTTCGAGGACTTCCGGCGAGTTACTGGCCGGGCCAAGGGTGGCGACGATTTTGGTACGACGGACGGACATGCACAGACTCCTGAGTTCAAGCGCTGGGGAAGGCTACTATGCTCTTTGGTTGTAGTCATTGTTCGTTTGCACTACTTATCGAAGATTCGCTTGTTTTCGCTCCAATTGAATAGATGAACATCCTTGAAGATTTTCGACGCGGGGTCGATACACTGCTCAAGACAGGAGAACCCCCATGCGAATTTTGCTCATTGCTGCCCTGGCCGTCAGTGTTGTCGGCTGTACCCGCTGGTCGATGGACCATCATTTGAACAACGCTTACCGCGCCTATGGGGTGGGTGACTGCGAGCGTGTCACCCTGGAGTTGTCCCAGGTAGACCGCGAGAGCCGTACCCGTCGGTATGTGCAACCGGAAGTTTCGATGCTGCGCGGGCAATGCCTGGAGCGCCAGAAGCTGTTCGTCGATGCGGTGCAAACCTACCAGTTCATCATCAATCAGTACCCGTCCAGCGAGTACGCCTATCGTGCCCGTGCTCGGCTCGACACCCTGCAGCAACTGGGCCATTACTCCGGCGCGAGTGTCGCGCAGCCACGGCCCGCATCACTTTGATGATATTTGTCATTCCATAGCTGGCCCGTCGCCAGTCTTAAGCTATTCTTTGAATGTCTGTTTGTACAAGTTTATGTTCAATCGGATGGATTGCTTGGGATTGGCAGTTGTAAGGCGATCAAGCGCACGCTGGATTCGCACCAATTTCCAGGGAGAGCGAACATTCAGTGTTCGTTCCGAATAACTGGCGCGGCCACTGATCTGGCCAATGGATGGCGATTTCATCATGTTTACCGACCGAAGGATTGAGCGGCATCAGCTGTCTGGTTTCTTGAAAGTGTTCAACCGGCTGACGGATAAGCCTATTGGCTACTTGGGGAACGTGTCCGAAGATGGGCTGATGTTGATCAGCCAATTACCCATGATGGTTGACGTGGCGTTTGAACTGCGTTTGAAAATCCCTCTGGCAGACGGTGATTTCCAGGCAATTGACCTCACAGCGATGTGCTTGTGGAGCCACGAAGATGTTAACCCGCAGCACTATGACTCAGGGTTTCGCGTGGTCGAAGCGCCTGAGGCATACGGGCACTTGATAAGTGCCTTGTATCATTACTTCACCTTTGATCCTCTGCAGGCTTCCGCCTAGGCGTTGCGCGCTGTCGACCCGGCTCGGACGTGGTTAGCCGAGCTTGTGGTCGTGTGCTTGAGTCATAAAACACCGGCCTTTTTCCAGCCCAGATAGCGCGTCACCAGTGCAGCCCCCAGCCCCGAAGGTGGCGTATCCAGCACCGACAAACCGTGGGCACTCAAGCGCTCATGCAGATCGTTTCTCTTGTTGAGATAGTCGACAGTCCCGCTGTAGGCCAGCGCTTCAGGCAAGGTTTGTACCGGGGCCTGGCGCAGTTGGTCGAGTATGTCTTCGCGCAGGCTGGCGACCAGCACCCGATGTTGCCGGCTGATGCGCTTAACGGCTGCGAGTAACTCCTCATCATCTTCATCGCGAAGATTGGTCACCACGATCACTAATGCCCGACGTTTCTGTCGGGCCAGTAATTGGCTGGCGGCGGCTGCATAATCGGCAGTGCGTCGGGTGGTGTCGAGGTCGTAAACGGCATTGAGTAATACGTTCAGTTGGCCGCTGCCTTTGACGGGTGCCAGGTAGCGTGGCTGGTCACAGGCAAAGGTGCACAGACCCACCGCATCGCCTTGGCGCAAGGCGACGTAACTGAGTAACAGGCAGGCATTGAGGGCGTGGTCGAAGTGAGCGAGCTCCGCGTCCTGGCTGCGCATGCGCCGGCCGCAATCGAGCATGAGCACTATCTGCTGGTCGCGTTCGTCCTGATATTCCCGGGCGATGGGCGTGCGCTGGCGCGCGGTGGCCTTCCAGTCGATCTGTCGCAGGCTGTCGCCTTCGCGAAACTCGCGCAACTGATGAAACTCCAGCCCCAACCCGCGTCGTGGGTGCTGGCGAACCCCTAATTGGCTCAACCAACTGTCCACGCCCAGCAGTTGTGCGCCGTACAAACGGGCAAAGTCAGGGTAGACCCGCGTTGTATCCCGGGCTGCAACAAAACGCCTCGCAGACCACAACCCGAAAGGGCTGGGCAGGTGAATCTCACTGCGACAGAAACTGAAGTGGCCGCGCCGCAAGGGCCGCACTCGATAGCCCAGTTCGCTTCGCTGGCCCGGGAGAAGCTCGACGGACTGCGGCATATTCTCCACGCTCAGGCCGTCAGGTGCGTGGTCAAATACTTGCACGGTCAGCGGCTGCGGGTAGTCATGTTCAAGGGTCAGGCGTACCTCACCCCAGCGGCCCAGGGCCAGGCTGCCGGGCATCTGCCGTTGCACCCGTGGGCAGGGAAGGCGCCGCAGGCGCAGGGCGTCCAGCAGTGCCAATAGAAACAGCGCCAGCAGCAGGCCCCACGCCTCTGAATGCAGCGTGTCGGGCACTTTGAGCTGGAGCGCCGTAGCCGCGCCCAAGAGGATGTTCAAACCCGAGAGGACGCCGAGCCAGATCAGCAGCAGACGAGTTGGCTTCATGGTCGGGTCATTGCCGAGGTGCCGAAATCTGGTCCAGCAGTTGCTTGAGCACCTGATCCACTTCCAGCCCGTCAATGTCCAATTCGGGGGCAATACGCACGCGATGGCGCAGCACCGCCAAGGCGCAGCCCTTGATATCGTCCGGGGTAACAAACTCGCCGCCGCGTAGCAAGGCCCGGGCGCGGGCGCCGCGAACCAGGGCGATGGAGGCACGCGGGCCTGCACCGATGGTCAGCCCCGGCCAACTGCGAGTGGCGCGGGCCAGGCGCACGGCGTAGTCGAGTACTTGCTCATCCAGCGGCAGTTCGCTGGCAATTTGCTGCAACTGCAACACGTCCTCTGCCTGCAGCACCGTGCGCAGTGGCTGCACATCCAGCATGTCGGCCCTGGAGGAGCGGGTGACTTCGCGGACCATCTCCAGCTCCTGCTGCGCATCGGGGTAGTCCATGCGTACTTTGAGCATGAACCGGTCCAGCTCGGCCTCGGGCAGGGGGTACGTGCCTTCCTGTTCGATGGGGTTCTGGGTCGCGAGCACCATGAACGGTTGGCCAATGGGCAGCGCTTCGCCCTCGAGGGTGACTTGGCGTTCCTGCATGGCCTCAAGCAGGGCGGCCTGGGTCTTGGCGGGGGCGCGATTGATTTCATCGGCCAGCAACAGGTGGGTGAACAGCGGCCCCTTGCGCAGCTTGAACTGCTCACTGTGCAGGTCGTACACCGCGTGGCCGGTGACATCGCTGGGCATCAGGTCCGGGGTGAACTGAATACGTGCAAAGTCGCCACCAAAACAGCGTGCCAACGCGCGAACCAACAGGGTTTTGCCTAGGCCCGGTACACCTTCGAGCAGTATGTGGCCACCTGCGATCAATGCGGTCAGCACATCGTCGATCACCTGGTCCTGGCCAATCACCGCCTTACGCAGTTCAACACGCAGAGCCTGTGCCTGCTGGCTGGCCTTTTGAAGGCTTTCGGCAGTCGGGGCGGTGGCTGATGGAAATTCGCTCATAGGGCATTCCTGAGGGTTTGCAGGCTCGCCACCTGACGGCTGAAATCGGCGCTGGTGAGCCGTTTTGCCGGGAGTGGGTCGAGGGCCTGGCGGATGACGTGGGAGGGTTGGCGCGTCAGGCGTTCGAGGACCTGCCATTGTTCGTCGCTGTCGAGGTGTTCAAAGCCTGGGTGGCGTCGTCGTGCAGCCCGCTGGATATCACGCTGCAAGGCGTGCAGCAGCGTGCCTTGGCCACTGCGGCGCAGCAGGAAGTCGGCACTGGCCTTCAAATGTTCCTGTAACTGGCGACGTGCCTTTGGCGCGGGCGCCTGGGTCGGCCCCTGGCGCATGCCGGCGTGCCAGAGTGCCAGGGCAATCAGTGCGCAGAGCGCCACTAACGCCTGGGGGAAGTTGCGCATTAGCAGGGTGAGCAGATCGTCTACGTCGCTGTTGAACAGCAGTGTTACATCCGTCCCCCGGTTGAGATACCACAACAGCCAGGCGTTATCGTGTTTGCCGATGCCTGGGGTTTTCCACAAGTCGCTGTCGGTTACAACCGTTACGGTGCCTTGACCGAAGTTGCGTTGCATCAAATGGCTGGACTTGCCGCTGTTGGCGGAGAACTGCGCCAGGTGTCTGGGGTCGGTGAGGTTGAAGTCGGTATCGAAGCTGAAATAGGCCGGGGCGGTCTCATTGTCGACGTAGAGCTTGGTCAGGTCCGGTACTTTCTTTTTGCGTGGGGAAGCAGGCTCGTCAAGGCCCTCGCTGAGTGTCTGGTGGAAGCCCAGCTGATCCAGCAGCAGGTCGCCGCTTTTACCGGTTTCCTCATCCCAAAGCGCTTCGGCAACCAGCAGCAAATGGCCACCGGATTTTGCCCAGTCCAGCAGTTGCTCAGCCTGGCGCGGGGTCATGTTGCTGCGCTCGCCCAGCAATACCAGGCTATGCCCCTTGGCTGGCTGGTCGGCCAGGTGCTCAAGGCTGTTGGCGTGTTCCACGGCCAGGCCCTGCTGGCGCAGGAAGTATTCAGCCGCCAGGTAGGGGTTGGCGATGGCTTGTGGCGATGGGCCGCGATCGACTATTTCGTCGTAGGGGATCGCCTTGTGCCAAACATAAAGCCCACCTGCTCCAAGCACACAGGCCAGCAGCAGGCCGACCCACAGCATGGGGCGGTTCATTGGGCGGCTCCCGTACTGAACAGGGCGCGCCAATCGCGGCACAGTTGCTGTTGTACCAAAGCCGGCGGCAGGCGGTGGCCATAGGCGAGGTTTTGCCAGTGGTGTGTCAGTGCATCACTGAAGGCCAGCAGTTGTGGCTGTTGCAGTTGGTGGATGCGCTCCAGGACCTGGCCTTCGGTATCGGCGCTTTTCAGGGGCAGGTTGAAGTCGTGCAGCAGTCGGTTGAGCAGGCCGCGATACAGCAGGCCGAGAGCTTCCCTGGGGTGGGTGGACCACAGCTGTTCGGCGGTGTTGGCAATGTCGTCAGGCAAGGTCTCGCTGCCCAACGCCAGGCCGAACAATTGTGCAGGGGCCGCTTTGGCGGTTTTGGCTTTGGCTGGCCCGCGTCGACTGACGAAGGTGTGCAGCCACTCCCGATAGCGCCAGACAACTAGCGCGAGGCCAGTCGCCAGCAGGCCCCAGAGCAGTACCTCCAGGCCGAGGGCGGCGTTTTTGAAGGTATTGCTGTTGAATCTGTCCAGTAGCGCCTGAAGCCAGGCCGGAAGTTTACCGTCACCCTTTACCTTGTGTTGCGCGGCGTTTTTTTCGTCGCCAAAACGGTAGCGAGTGACGGTTTCCGGGTGCTTGAACGGGGGGCTGTCCAGCAGCGCCTTGATCGATTGGCTGGCGGCCTGGGTGGTGACTTGTTTGGCCGGTCCGGGCTCGTCCGCCATGACGGGGCGGCTGAATGGCACGAGCATCAGCCCAGCCACCAGCAGCAACGTTGCGACGCTGCTCAGGCGTTGGCGTAACCGGCGGAACACCAGTTCAAGGTCCCAGGCTTCCAGCACGGTGCGGCGGTTGAGGTACAGGCTGAAGCCGCAAGCGACATAAATGGGCTCCCAGAACACCAGAATCAGTGCGTAGAAGGCGTTACTCAAATGCTCCAGCCACAACCCTTCCGAGCCGCTTGCCAGTGCCAGCCGTTGCCAGTCCCAATCGAGTTCCAGTTGCTGCGGGATGAACAGGTAAAACAGTGCCATGCAACCGAACCACAGGCCGATTTCCATATGCACGCCAATGGTGGTCAGCCAGCGTGCGGCGCCGGCGTTGCGTTGCAGCAGCACCCCCAGGCGTATTTGACGGGCATTGCCATCCAGGCCTTCAAGCTGGCTCACCGGCATCACAAAGCTGCGGCTCAGGCTCAGTCGCCTCCAGGTCAGGCTGGCCAGCAGTTGGCCTTTGAGCAGGCGCGGCCACTGGCGCACAGCCTGCTTGAGGCTGGGTGTCTCGCCAAACAAGGCCTTGGAGAGGATGTACAGTGGCAAGCGGTCAAAGGCCGGTTTTAACCACCAGAACACAAACATGGCCATGGACGGGTATCGCCACAGCAGCACGGTCAGCAAAATGAATATCGGCAACGTCACCATTGCCCAACTGCTCATTAACAGCAGTCGATGTTCCTGGGCCATCAGTACGCCCAGGTCCATGGCTTCCCAGGAGGTGCGGGGCCGAATTACCACGCTGGCCTCACTCAGGCGCATGGTGAGTACGTCCAGCAAGCGTGAGGTAGGCGGCAACCAGCAGCCACAGCCCGGCGCCCGTTGAGTATTTGATCCAGGGCGCGATCGTGGTGGAGGAAGACCAATAGGCTTCAATAAACGCCGCGATCAGCAGCAATAGCATGACGCCGCAGAGCATCCGCACGCTTGTGCGTGCCGCCAGCCCCAGGGATTCGCCGCGTGTCAGGTGCCCCGGAGCAATCACCGCCCAGCCCAATTGCAAGCCGGCAGCCCCGGCCAGGGCGATGGCCGTGAGTTCGAAAGCACCGTGGCCGATGACAAACGACCAGAAGGTCTGGCCATAGCCGATCTCGGTGAGGTGGCCGGAGATGGCGCCGATGATCAGGCCGTTGAAAATCAGAAAGAACACGCTGCCCAAACCAAATAGCAAACCGGCGGCAAAGGTCTGGAAGGCAATCCCGATGTTGTGCATCACGTAGTAGCCGAACATCATCCAGTCTTCACTGGAAGCGCGGTCGGCGGCACGCCCCAGGTGGCCAGCATCCGGGTCATACATGCTGTGCATTTCGGCGACCTGCGCGGGGCTCACGATGCTGTAGATAAGGTCTGGAAACAGGTAGACCAGCAACGCAACGCCCACCAGGCTGCCGAAGAACAGCACGCCGGCGATTAACACGAAACGCCATTGTTCGCGCACCAGGCGCGGGAAGCCCGCCAGGATGAAACCCAGTACATTCGCGCCCAATTGGCTGCGGTGGCGATACAACTGCTGGTGGCCCCGCAGCGCCAGTTGTTGCAGGGGATCTATCAGATAGCTGCTGTAGCCACGCTCCTGGGCCAGGGCGAGGTGCTGGCACAGGCGTCGATAATGGTGGGGGAAGTCAGACATATCGCTGGCCTTGGCCTTGCCTTGCTCCAACTGTATGAGTTGTGCGGTGAAGGCTTGCCACTGCGGCTGATGGCGGCTCTCGAACAGGCTCTGCTTCATGCTGGCCCCACTAAGCCGCGCGCCACGCCATTGAGTTGTTCTACCGCGCGAGCCGGCGATACGTGTAACGGCGTTGCCAGGATGGACGCCAGTTCGTGCACCCGATCGGCGGACAACTCACTTTGGCGTTCAGCGAAACCCAGTATGGCGCGTTGTTCGCTCAGCTCCAGCGTGAAGGGCAGGCGCAGGGCGGCGGCTTGAGGCACCTTGGGGCGCGCCAGTGGCTGTTCGCGGTAGACCACCAGGGTGCCCGCAGCGAGGTCGCCGAGCCGTTTGAAGTGAGGGTGTTGCAGGCAACTGATGGCGCCGAGGAAGTAGCCCAAAGGCAGCATGTCGACAAAGCGCAGCAGGTTGCGGATGAGTGAAGCTGGCCAGCCAATGGGGGTGCCGTCGTCCTGAATGACGCGCAAGCCCATGACCTGCTTGCCCGGAGAGCAGCCCTGGTTAAGGACTTCGAACAGCACCATGTACCACCAACTGATCAGGAACAGCAGCAGCGAGCCCAAGCCAATACCGATATTGCCAAGCAACGCCAGCGGCACGAGCAGGATACCCATGATCAGGCCGCGCAGTCCCAGGTCGAAAGCAAAAGCCAGTGCGCGTGGCATCAGGCCGGCCGGGCGCAAGGGCAAGTCTATGCCCTCGGGGGTCTCGATCGGGTAGTGGGTATCCAATGGAACTGATGGCATCGCGATCCTTGGCAGTGCGGGCGGCTTGAAGACACGGATGCTAGCAGTGTCGACGGTGGAAGCAACCTTTCAAGGTTTTGCTGGATGTTTGTACAGTAATCTATCGCTGGCCCCGAGTGCCTTGCAGCGCCTAGACTTTGTCGATCTTCAGCACAGGAACAGCCCGTGACTACCATTTTCTGGTACGACTATGAAACTACCGGCATCAACCCCCGCAGCGATCGCCCGTTGCAGGTTGCCGGTATTCGTACCGACCTCGAGCTCAACGAGGTCGGCCCGCCGGTCAACCTTTATTGCCAGCCAAGCGACGATATCCTGCCGCACCCGGCTGCCTGCGCCATAACCGGTATCACCCCTGGCATTCTGGCGGAAAAAGGCCTGGCCGAAGCCGACTTCATGACCCGCGTGCACGCCGAGCTGGCTGCGCCTGGAACCTGTGGTGCCGGTTACAACACGTTGCGCTTTGACGATGAAATGACGCGCTACAGCCTGTACCGCAACTTTTTTGATCCGTATGCCCGTGAGTGGCAGGGGGGCAATAGTCGTTGGGACTTGATCGATGTGGTTCGTACGGCTTACGCACTGCGCCCCGAAGGCATTGAGTGGCCGCAGCAGGACGGGCGTGTCACCCTCAAGCTGGAGCGTTTGACCCAAGCCAATGGCATCGACCATGGCCATGCTCACGATGCCCTGTCGGACGTGCGAGCCACCATAGCCCTGGCGCGGCTGATCCGCGACAAGCAGCCAAAGTTGTATGACTGGCTGTTTCAACTGCGCAGCAAGCAGCGGGTGATGGATCAGATCCGCCTGTTGCAGCCCATGGTGCATATTTCCGGGCGTTTCTCCGCCGAGCGTCATTACCTGGGTGTGGTACTGCCCCTGGCCTGGCACCCGCGCAATCGCAATGCGTTGATTGTCTGTGACCTTGGTCTCGACCCGCAGGGTTTGCTCGACCTGGACGCCGAAACCTTACGCCAGCGGCTTTACACGCGCCGTGATGAGTTGGCGCAAGGTGAGTTGCCAGTGCCGCTCAAGTTGTTGCATATCAACCGCTGCCCGGTGGTCGCGCCATTGAATGTGCTGCGCGCACAGGATCGCGAACGCCTGAACTTCGATATGGACGTGTGCCAGGCGCGGGCGCTGCGACTAACTGACGCACAGGAAGTTTGGCGCGACAAGTTGGCAGCCATTTATGCCGAGGAAGACTTTGCACCGAGCACAGACCCGGAGCAGCAGCTCTATGACGGTTTTATCGGTGACCGCGACCGACGGTTATGCGAACAAGTCCGTGTGGCTGAACCGTCACAGTTGGCACGTCAGCAGTGGCCTTTCGATGATCATCGATTGCCGGAATTATTATTCCGTTACCGTGCGCGTAACTTTCCTGACACCTTGGACAACGATGAGCAACAACGCTGGAAACTTTTCTGTCAGCAACGTTTGTCGAGCCCGGAGTGGGGCGCACCCAATACCCTGTTGGCATTTAAGCAGGCACGTGAGGAGTTGGCTGTTAGTGCTACAGCGTTTCAGCGCCAGGTGCTCGATGAATGGCAAGAGTATGCCGACTCTTTAGCCGCTCGCCTGGGCTTGTAGTCAGGCACTTGCAAAATATTCGGACAATAAAAAACGCCAGCAAGCTGGCGTTTTTATTGTGTTGCATATCAGGCAGAAGCCCGATCAGGCTTAGCCCAGCAGGGTAGCCCAACCTTCTACCACGTCGCCGCCCCACTTGGCTTTCCACTCTTTCAGAGTCTTGTGGTTGCCACCTTTGGTTTCAATCACTTCGCCGTTGTGCGGGTTTTTGTACTGCTTGACCTTGCGAGCACGCTTGGTGCCGGTAGTTTTCACAGCGCCACGTGGTGCTTTAACTTTGGATTCCGGATCCAGCAGCGCGATGATGTCACGCAGGGATTTGGAGTACTCACCCATCAGGGTGCGCAGTTTGCCTTCGAATTCCAGCTCGGTTTGCAGCTTGTCGTCTTGTGACAGGTTCTTCAAACGGGCTTGCAGTTCTTTGATAGCTTCTTCGGTGGCGCGGTATTCGTTGATCAGGGACATGTGGACTACCTTATGTAGAGCGCTGATTGACAGTGAGTGGCCTAATAATAGTCAGGCAATTTCCCCAAGTAAACATTTAAGAAGGCATTTATGTGAATTACGTTGAATGTTTGTGGCAATGCTATGCAATCGAGTTAATTAATAGGTGGTAGGTGTAAAAATAATTCTGTTTATTTTGCATAACTGTCTGAGCCTCGGAAGGGCGTTCATATAGCGGCGGTAAAACCTTACGCTATTAAGGGGTGTCGCCAGGACCGGGCGACAGAATAAGGTGCAAGGAGTACTGCAGTTTTTCTGCGTAATCGCTAGAATGGCGGCCTTTGCGAAGTTCTGGAGTTTCCCCCTAATGCGCACTTTTCGGCTGGTGATTGCTTGCCCGGACCGGGTTGGTATCGTTGCCAAAGTCAGTAACTTTCTGGCCTCCCACAACGGCTGGATCACCGAGGCGAGCCATCACTCGGACGATCTCAGTGGTTGGTTTTTCATGCGTCATGAGATACGTGCCGACACGCTGCCCTTCGGCCTCGAAGCGTTTCGCGAGGCGTTTGCGCCGATCGCTGAAGAGTTTTCGATGACCTGGCATATCACCGACACCGAGCAGAAAAAACGTGTCGTGCTGATGGCCAGCCGTGAATCCCACTGCCTGGCCGACTTGCTGCACCGTTGGCACAGCGATGAGCTGGACTGTGAGATCGCCTGTGTGATTTCCAACCATGATGACCTGCGCAGCATGGTCGAATGGCATGGCATCCCGTACTACCACGTGCCGGTCAACCCACAGGACAAGGAACCGGCATTCGCCGAAGTCTCCCGCCTGGTCAAGCAGCACGAAGCCGATGTAGTCGTGCTGGCGCGTTACATGCAAATCCTGCCGCCGGAACTGTGCAGCGAATATGCCGGTCGAGTGATCAACATTCACCACAGCTTCCTGCCATCGTTTGTGGGTGCCAAGCCGTATCACCAGGCCTCCCTGCGCGGTGTGAAGTTGATTGGCGCAACGTGCCACTATGTCACCGAGGAACTCGACGCCGGCCCGATCATCGAGCAGGACGTAGTGCGCGTCAGCCACCGCGACAGCATTGAAGACATGGTGCGTTTCGGCCGTGACGTCGAGAAGATGGTGCTGGCCCGTGGCCTGCGTTACCACTTGGAAGATCGCGTGCTGGTACACGGCAACAAGACTGTGGTGTTCTGACAGCCGCGTTTAAGTTGAAGAAAAAAGGGCCTGGGCGTTAAATCGTCCCAGGCCCTTTTTTTGTCCGCCATGAAGGATTAAGCGATGAGCGATCCACTCGATAAAGCCACCTCCAAGGCCCCAGCGACGCTGGGCGAAGGGTGTTTGAGCCGTTTTGACCCGGATGACCTGGACGCGGAGGATGGCACCGAGTTTCCCGGTGCCGCCGAGCTGTGGCGGCAGGAGCACACTAAAAACGATCCCGAGCAAGCCTAGCGGTCCGCCGCCTTAACGCTCGGCGGGCGCAGGGATCAGATCCGGAAGCTGCCCACCAGCTGTTTCAAGCGTGCGGCCTGTTGTTCCAGGTCGGTACAGGCGCGCAGGGTTGATTGCAGGTTTTCCACACCTTCCTGGTTGAGGGTGTTGATCTCGGTGATGTCCATGTTGATCGACTCCACCACCGAAGTCTGTTCCTCGGTGGCGGTGGCCACGGACTGGTTCATCCCGTCGATCTCGCCAATGCGTTGGGTCACGCTGTTGAGACGCTCGCCGGCCAGGTTGGCGATCTCGACGCTCTCCAGGCTATGGCGTTGGCTTTCACTCATGGTGCTGACCGAATCCCGGGCGCCGACCTGCAACTCTTCAATCATCTTTTGCACTTGTTGCGCCGATTCCTGAGTGCGATGTGCCAGGTTGCGCACCTCATCGGCCACCACCGCAAACCCGCGACCAGCTTCACCTGCACGTGCCGCTTCGATGGCGGCGTTCAGCGCCAGCAGGTTGGTTTGCTGGGAGATGCTGGTGATCACTTCCAGAATCTGCCCGATGTTCACGGTCTTGCTGTTGAGCGCTTCGATATTGCTGCTGGAGGCGCTGATCATCTCGGACAGTTGGTTCATTGCCTTGATATTACGCTCGACCACTTGCTGGCCGTCCTCGGCCAAGTGCCGGGCATCGCTGGCCTGATGGGAAGCCTGCGCGGCGTTACGTGCAATTTCTTGCGCAGCAGCGCCCAGTTCGTTGATGGCGGCGGCCACGCTGTTGGTGCGGTTGGCCTGCTCGTCAGAGTTGACCATCGACGAGTTGGAAGCGCTGACCACTCGCAGGGCCACTTCATTGACCTGCTCGGTGGCCGAGGACACTTCGCGAATCGAGGTGTGAATGCGCTCCACGAAGCGATTGAAAGCATTACCCAGCGTGCCGAACTCGTCGTGATTCTGGATGTTCAGGCGGCGGGTCAGGTCACCTTCGCCATCGGCGATGTCCTGCATGGCGCGGGTCATCACGTGCAGGGGTTGCAGCAGTACTCGGATCAGCATGCCGAGCAGCGCGATGATGATCACAACCGCAATGATCGTGGCGATAACGGCCGAGGTGCGAAATTTGCTGAGCATGGCGAAGGATTTATCTTTATCCACCGAAATACCCAGGTACCAGTTCACCGACGGCAGGCCTTTGATGGGGGTGAAGGTCACGATGTTGTCTTTGCCATTGGCTTCGACTTCGCTGAAATCACCACTGATCTTCGGGGTGTTTTTCGGGTACATGTCGGCCAGCGTCTTCATCACCAGGTTCTTGTCCGGGTGCACCAGCACTTTGCCGTCAGCGCTGACCAGGAACGCGTAGCCCATGCCGCCGAAGTTCAGCGCGCCGATGTTATCCACCAGCGTTTGCAGGCTCAGGTCGCCGCCGACCACGCCGATGCTTTGCCCCGCCTTGGCGCTGGGGGTAGCGACGGAAATGATCAACTGGCCGGTCGCTGCGTCGATGTAAGGTTCGGTCAGGGTTGAGCCGTTACTGCTTTGGGCGCCTTTGTACCAAGGGCGCACCCGTGGGTCGAAACCGTCCGGCATCTTGGTGTCGGGGCGGATGGTGAAGGCGCCTTTGCTGTCGCCCACGTAGGTGGCCATGAACGAGGATGTCAGGGTTTTCTGCTCGAGCAGGCCAGCAACTACGGCGGGTTCAGGGTTGATCGCGATGTTCTGTGCAGCGTTTTCGACCAGGGCAATACGCCCGGTGAGCCAGGTTTGAATGTTGCTGGCGGTGACATCGCCCATTTCATGCAGGTAATTATTGAGGTCGTCGCGAATCGCGTTGCGTTGCAGGTAGTCGTTGTAGAGGGTAAACAGTGCAAAAGCGGCGATGACGATAAGGGAGGCTGCAAGCAGGATTTTGTGGCTGAAGCGCAGGTTTTTATTCATGGCTTGTAGGGTCCGCTAAGGTCTTAATATCCGAAGCGCGTCCTTGTAGGATGCGCAAAATGACAGCGTCAAAAAAGGTGTGATACTGCTTGTGATAATTCCGGTGGTCCCTGTGAGAACTATCTGACCTATTTTTAGACTTTGTGGGTCTTACCTCTGTCTGTATCGACCTGACGGCACTAAAGATTAACCAAAGGTGACGAAATGCCTGATTCCTCGCAACTCCTTATCGGCGCCGGCCTGGACGGCCAGCCCATCGCCCAGGCCATGCGCTTGGCCAACCGTCACGGGTTGATTGCCGGCGCGACCGGCACAGGTAAAACCGTCACGTTGCAGCGCTTGGCGGAAGCCTTCAGCGATGCGGGTGTGGCCGTGTTTGCCGCTGATATCAAGGGTGACTTGTGCGGCCTTGGCGCTGCGGCCAACCCTCAAGGCAAGGTGGCCGAGCGCATTGCGGGCATGCCCTTCCTCAATTACAGCGCGAAGGCGTATCCGGTAACACTGTGGGATATCCACGGGCAGTCCGGTCATCCGCTTCGCACCACCATCAGCGAAATGGGGCCGTTGCTGCTTGGCAGCCTGCTGGAACTCACTGACAGCCAGCAATCGGCGCTCTATGCGACTTTCAAGGTGGCCGACCGCGAAGGCCTGTTGCTGCTGGACCTCAAAGACCTCAAGGCCTTGCTCAACCACTTGCGTTATCACCCGGAACTGCTGGGCGACGACGCGGCGCTGATGACCACCGGTTCCAGCCAGGCGCTGTTGCGGCGTTTGGCGGTGCTGGAGCAGCAGGGCGCCGAAGCCTTGTTTGGCGAGCCTGCCCTGCAGCTTGAAGATATCTTGCAGCCTGCCGGCGATGGTCGTGGGCGCATTCACCTGCTGGACGCGAGCCGCTTGGTGCACGAGGCGCCCAAGGTCTATGCGACCTTCCTGCTGTGGCTGTTGGCCGAGTTGTTCGAACAACTGCCGGAGCGTGGCGATGCCGATAAACCGTTGCTGGCGCTGTTTTTCGACGAGGCGCATTTATTGTTCGCCGATACGCCCAAGGCATTGCAGGATCGCCTGGAACAAGTGGTGCGTTTGATCCGTTCCAAGGGCGTGGGTGTGTACTTTGTCACTCAATCCCCAGGGGATTTGCCTGACACGGTATTGGCGCAACTGGGCTTGCGTATCCAGCATGGCTTGCGGGCGTTCACCACCAAAGAGCAGAAATCCCTGCGTGCGGTGGCGGACGGTTTTCGCCCCAACCCGGCGTTCGATACCTTGTCGGTACTGACTGAGTTGGGCACCGGTGAGGCATTGGTGGGGGCGTTGCAGGAAAAGGGCACGCCGGAAGTGGTCCAGCGCGTGCTGGTGGCGCCGCCGCAATCGCGGATCGGGCCGCTCAGCGAAGCCGAGCGTGCTGCGATCATCGCCAGTTCGCCTTTATTGGGGCGCTACGACAAGCCAATTGACCGTGAGTCGGCCTACGAGGTGCTGATGGCGCGCAAGGAGCTTGGCCCGACCGAGGAGGCCAAACCGGCCGCCGAAGAGCCGAGCTTTACCGACAAGGCCGGAGCGTTCCTGGGGACTACAGCAGGTAAGGCGCTCAAATCCGCCATGCAACAGGCGGCCAATCAAATGGGACGGCAGTTGGTGCGCGGGTTGTTGGGCTCGTTGCTGGGCGGCAGTAAACGCAAGTAGCGGTTCAGGGCTTGGGCCTGGCGTGGGCGGCCAACCGCTCCAACGCTGCGCGCAGGCCCGGATCGCTGATGCCGTCGGCCGTGGCTTGAATGGTTTCGGCCGCGTTCTGCGACAGGTCCATGGTGTGGCCCACTGCACCTTGCTGCACGGTGGGCGGCTGCACCTTGAACTGGATGCGGGTCAGGCTGGCAAACTCTTCAAATGCCATTAATTGCCGCTGCAAGCGTTTTTGCTGGTAGCGCAGGCGGGTGGCCCAATGCCCGTCGGTGACAATTAACAGTAAATTGCCTTCGCGCCACGACGCCACATGACAATGTTCGCGGGCGGCAGGTTGCAGTTGGCTTTCTACAAGGCGTTGCAAATGGCCCAAGCGTTGCGCGTGGCCGAAGATGGCTTTCAACGGTTTGGCTTCGCGGAGCAACACGCTGGGCGCGCGGGCTGTAAGTGGGCGAAACGCCATGTTTAGACACCTTAAGTAACAGAGCCGCCATGTTAGCAGAAAGCGCCTGTGCGGCCCCAGGCAAAGCGATAGCAGGGCAATGCGAGTGAAATCAATAGGTAACTTCTGCGCTTGATGGGTTGAAGTTCCAGCAAAAGCCCTTATTTTAAACAGGCCCTCTCACAGCGCCATGCCAGCATCGGGGAATAACGCCACTTTCCTCACCCACGATTCCGGGTAGAATGCGCGTTCGCATGCGGCCGTGAGGGCTGCTCGGGCCACTCACGGTGCGCCCTCCATCCCTATGTGTGGAAGAACCTGCCGATATGTTTGCGCCTTTGTTAAAGAAACTTTTTGGAAGCAAGAATGAGCGCGAAGTCAAACGCATGCTCAAGACGGTGCAGCTGGTCAATGCCTTCGAAGAGCAGATGGTTGCCCTGTCGGACGAGCAATTGCGCGCCAAGACCCAAGAGTTCAAGGCCCGCATAGCCAAAGGTGAAACCCTCGACAAGCTGTTGCCTGAAGCCTTTGCGGTCGCCCGTGAAGCCGGTAAGCGTGTCATGGGCATGCGCCACTTCGACGTGCAGTTGATCGGCGGCATGACCTTGCATGAAGGCATGATTGCCGAGATGCGTACCGGTGAAGGCAAGACCCTGGTGGCAACCCTGGGCGTTTACCTCAACGCACTGTCCGGCAAGGGCGTGCACGTTGTGACGGTGAACGACTACCTGGCCCGCCGGGACGCCAACTGGATGCGCCCGCTGTATGAATACCTCGGCCTGACCGTCGGCGTAGTCACGCCGTTCCAGCCGCCGGAAGAAAAGCGCGCCGCCTATGCGTGTGACATTACCTACGGCACCAACAACGAATTCGGTTTCGATTACCTGCGCGACAACATGGCGTTCAGCATGGAAGAAAAATTCCAGCGCGAACTCAACTTTGCCGTGATCGACGAAGTCGACTCCATCCTCATCGACGAAGCGCGTACCCCGCTGATCATCTCCGGCCAGGCCGAAGACAGTTCGCGCCTGTACACCGAGATCAACAAGTTGATCCCGCGCCTGGTGCAGCACGTTGAGGAAGTGGAAGGCGTGGTGACCAAAGAAGGTCACTTCACCATCGACGAGAAGACCCGCCAGGTTGAACTCAACGAAGCCGGTCACCAGTTTGTCGAAGAGATGCTGACCCAGATCGGCGAGCTGGCCGAGGGCGAAAGCCTCTACTCGGCGCACAACCTGGGCCTGTTGACCCACGTGTACGCCGGCCTGCGCGCCCACAAGCTGTTCCATCGCAACGTCGAATACATTGTCCAGGACGGCCAGGTCGTACTGGTTGACGAACACACCGGCCGTACCATGCCGGGTCGCCGTCTGTCCGAAGGCCTGCACCAGGCCATCGAAGCCAAGGAAATGCTCAACATCCAGGCCGAAAGCCAGACGTTGGCGTCGACTACCTTCCAGAACTACTTCCGTCTGTACAACAAACTGTCCGGCATGACCGGTACAGCTGACACCGAAGCGTTCGAATTCCATCAGATCTACAACCTGGCTGTGATGGTGATTCCACCGAACAAGCCGCTGGCGCGTAAAGACTTCAACGACCTGGTGTTCCTGACGGCCGAAGAGAAATACGCGGCAATCATCAACGACATCAAGGACGGCATGGCGCAGGGGCGTCCGATCCTGGTGGGTACTGCCACCATCGAGACTTCCGAGCACGTGTCCAACCTGCTCAACAAGGAAGGCATCGAGCACAAGGTTCTCAACGCCAAGTTCCACGAAAAAGAAGCCGAGATCATTGCCCAGGCCGGTCGCCCAGGCGCGCTGACCATCGCTACCAACATGGCCGGTCGTGGTACCGACATCCTGTTGGGCGGCAACTGGGAAGTGGAAGTTGCGGCACTGGAAAACCCAAGCCCTGAGCAAATCGCCCAGATCAAGGCCGACTGGCAGAAACGCCACCAGGCTGTGCTGGAATCCGGTGGTTTGCAGGTAATCGCCTCCGAGCGTCATGAATCGCGCCGTATCGACAATCAGCTGCGTGGTCGTGCCGGCCGTCAGGGTGACGCCGGTTCCAGCCGCTTCTACCTGTCGCTGGAAGACAGCCTGATGCGTATCTTCGCCTCGGATCGGGTGAAGAACTTCATGAAAGCCCTGGGCATGCAGTCCGGTGAAGCGATCGAGCACCGCATGGTGACCAACGCCATCGAGAAGGCCCAACGCAAGGTAGAAGGCCGTAACTTCGACATTCGTAAGCAACTGCTCGAGTTCGATGACGTTAACAACGAACAGCGTAAAGTGATTTATCACATGCGTAACACGTTGCTGGCCGCCGACAACATTGGCGAGACGATTGCCGATTTCCGTCAGGACGTGCTCAACGCTACCGTCAGCGCACACATCCCGCCACAGTCCCTGCCTGAGCAGTGGGATGTTGCCGGCCTGGAAGCCGCGTTGAAGAGCGACTTCGGTGTGGACTTGCCGGTTCAGCAGTGGCTGGACGAAGACGACCACCTGTACGAAGAAACCCTGCGCGAGAAGCTGATGACCGAGCTTTTGGCCGCGTACAACGAGAAAGAAGAGCAGGCGAGTGCCGAAGCACTGCGCACCTTCGAGAAACAAATCGTACTGCGCGTGCTGGACGACCTGTGGAAAGACCACCTGTCGACCATGGACCACCTGCGTCACGGTATCCACCTGCGTGGCTACGCCCAGAAGAACCCGAAGCAGGAGTACAAGCGCGAGTCGTTCACGCTGTTCTCCGAGCTGCTGGATTCGATCAAGCGCGATTCGATCCGTGTGCTCTCCCACGTTCAGGTGCGTCGCGAAGACCCGATCGAGGAAGAAGCCCGCCTGCGTCAGGAAGCCGAGGCACTCGCTGCGCGCATGCAGTTCCAGCATGACGAAGCACCGGGGCTGGAAGCGCCGGAAGCCTTGGGCGAAGAGGTCGATGTGGCCTTGGCTCAAGCCCCGGTCCGCAATGACCAGAAGCTGGGCCGCAACGAGCTGTGCTGGTGCGGTTCGGGCAAGAAGTTCAAACACTGCCACGGCGAAATCAACTAAGATTTTTGCCTGACGCTGCAACACCCTGCGCCGCGACCGGCCTTTGCCGTCGCGGCGTTTTGCCATTAATTTCACCGTTGATCGCGACGGTACAGACATCACCTATTCTTTAAGGAGCGCATTCATGGCTGTTGGTCTTGGTCCTTTGCCCACTTTGCACCCGGTCGCCGGTTTTGAACTCGGTATCGCTTCGGCCGGCATCAAGCGCCCGGGGCGCAAAGATGTAGTGGTGATGCGCTGTGCCGAAGGCTCGACGGTTGTGGGCGTGTTCACGCTCAACGCGTTTTGCGCCGCACCGGTCATCCTGGCCAAGCAACGCGTGGCAGGTTCGATCCGTTACCTGCTGACCAACACCGGCAATGCCAACGCCGGTACCGGCGAGCCAGGCCTGGTTGCCGCTGCGCGCACCTGCGCCAAGCTGGCCCAGTTGACCGGCGTGGATGCCAGCCAAGTGCTGCCGTACTCCACCGGCGTGATCGGTGAGCCGCTGCCGGTGGAAAAAATCGAAGGCGCGCTGCAAGCCGCACTGGATGACCTGTCTGTGGATAACTGGGCGGCTGCGGCCACCGGCATCATGACCACCGACACCCTGCCCAAAGGCGCTAGCCGCCAGTTTGTACACGATGGCGTGACCGTTACCGTGACCGGCATCAGCAAGGGCGCGGGCATGATCCGCCCGAACATGGCCACCATGCTCGGCTACATTGCCACCGACGCCAAAGTCTCCCGCGACGTGCTGCAGCGCCTGATGCTCGACGGCGCCAACAAGTCGTTCAACCGCATCACCATCGATGGCGACACCTCGACCAACGACTGCTGCATGCTGATCGCCACCGGCCAGGCCAACCTGCCGGAAATCACCTCCACCGAGGGCGCGCTGTTCGCCGCATTGAAGCAGGCGGTGTTCGAAGTGTGCATGGACGTGGCCCAGGCCATCGTGCGTGACGGTGAGGGCGCAACCAAGTTCGTCACTGTTGAAGTGAACGGCGGCGCTAACCACCAGGAATGCCTGGATGTCGGTTACACCGTGGCCCACTCGCCCCTGATCAAGACTGCACTGTTTGCTTCCGACCCGAACTGGGGCCGCATCCTCGCTGCCGTCGGCCGTGCCGGTGTGCCGGACCTGGACGTCAGCAAGATCGACGTATTCCTTGGTGACGTGTGCATTGCCAGCCGTGGCGCTCGCGCTGAAACCTACACCGAAGCCCAGGGCTCGGCGGTGATGCAGCAAGAAGAAATCACTATCCGCATCGAGTTGGGTCGCGGCGAGTGCAGCGAAACCATCTGGACCACCGACCTGTCCCACGAGTACGTGAAGATCAACGCGGAATACCGCACCTGACAGCCAAGAGGAAAGCGTGGTGAAACGAGTGCATGTAGCAGCAGCGGTGATCCGTGGCGTCGACGGCAGGATCCTGCTGGCACGCCGTGCCGATACCCAGCACCAAGGCGGCCTCTGGGAGTTTCCCGGCGGCAAGGTGGAGGCTGATGAGTCGGTCGCAAGCGCTTTGTCCCGCGAGTTGCAGGAAGAACTGGGCATCCAGGTCACCACGGCGCGCCCGCTGATCAAGGTGCAGCATGACTACCCGGACAAGCAGGTGTTGCTGGATGTCTGGGAAGTCTCGGCCTTTACCGGCGAGCCCCATGGTGCCGAAGGGCAGCCGTTGGAATGGGTGACGCCGCGGGACTTGCTCAACTATGAGTTCCCGGCGGCGAATGCACCGATTGTTGCGGCTGCCCGTTTGCCCGCTGAATACTTGATCACACCAGGCGAACTGGAAGCCCCCACCTTGTTGCGAGGTGTCCAGAAAGCCATTGCCGGTGGCATCAAGCTGGTTCAACTGCGCGCGCCCAACGGTTACGACCCTAAATACCGTGACTTGGCGGTGGACGCGGTGGGCCTGTGTGCCGGCAAGGCGCAACTGATGCTTAAAGGGCCGTTCGAATGGCTGGGGGATTTCCCTGCCGCCGGCTGGCACATGACCTCGGCGCAGTTGCGTAAATACGCGAGCAAAGGCCGCCCGCTGCCGAAGGATCGCTGGTTGGCGGCTTCTTGCCACAACGCCGAAGAGCTGGCACTGGCAGAGATGATGGACGTGGATTTTGTCACGCTGTCGCCGGTGCAGCGGACCCAGACTCATCCCGATGCCCAGCCTTTGGGTTGGGAGCAGGCGGTAGAGTTGATCCGTGGGTTCAGTAAACCGGTGTTTCTGCTGGGCGGGCTTGGGCCGGCTGAGCGGGAACAGGCTTGGGAAGCCGGGGCTCAGGGTGTGGCAGGCATTCGCGCGTTCTGGCCTGAGGCATGATGATCGTTCCCACGCTCTGCGTGGGAATGCCTCTTGTGACGCTCCGCGTCACGCTTTGGGACGCGGAGCGTCCAGGGCTGCATTCCCACGCAGAGCGTGGGAACGATCTTAGTGAGGCTTGGCCGCCGCCTGCCACAACACTTCCACTACACCCTGACGCTTGGCAATCACCCGCGCCGCCACAAACAGCACATCCGACAACCGATTGATATACGCAAGCCCCACGCCTTCCAACGGCTCAATCGCATTCAACTGCTGACACCGCCGCTCCGCACTGCGCGCCAGGCTGCGGCACACATGGGCCTGGGCAATCAGCGCTGAACCGCCGGGCAAGATGAAGTTTTCCAGCGGCCCGACTTCCTCATTCCAACGGTCAATCGCCGCTTCCAGCCGGTCGACTTCTGCGGCATTCAACGCTTTGTACACGGGCATCGCCAACTCACCGCCCAAGTCGAACAAGCGGTGCTGGCACGGCGTAAGCACCTCGATCACCTCCTTGAGTTGCGGGTGCTGGCCGCTCTGTTCTTCAAGGTTGGCCAGCAGCAAACCCAACTGGCTGTTCAGCGTATCCACCTCGCCAATGGCTTCCACGCGAGGGTGGTCCTTGGGCACGCGACGGCCATCACCCAGGCCCGTCTCGCCCTTGTCGCCGGTGCGGGTGTAGATCTTCGACAGGCGAAAGCCCATGGTCATTGCTCCAGTTGAGTCAGTTCATAGGGTGGCATCTGGCTGCCGGCCAACGGCAGGCGCAGGGTAAAACAGGTGCCTTGGCCGAGGGTGGAATGCACTTCCATCTGGCCTTTATGGTTGTTGGTGATGATGAAGTACGACACCGACAGCCCAAGCCCGGTGCCTTGGCCGATTTCCTTGGTGGTGAAGAACGGCTCGAACGTGCGTTTGCGCACGTTTTCGCTCATGCCGATGCCATTGTCTTCCACCTGGATCTCCGCCCACGGCGGGTTGAGGCGGGTGCGCAAGATGATGCGCCCCGGCTCGCTGTCGTCTTCACGCAGGTGAATGGCTTGCGCAGCGTTTTTCAGCAGATTGAGCAGCACCTGTTCCAGCTCGTTGGCGGTACCGGGCACCGGGCCCAGTTGCGGGTCGAACTGGCGGATGATCGCCTGGCCCTTGAAGTCGAAGCCGATGGTCAGGTCGAAGTCGTTACCGGCAATTTCCACGGCCTGGTCGATCAGTGCCGGTAAGTCGCACGGCGCCATCTGGCGGTTACTGCGGCGGCTGAAGCTGAGCATATGGGTGACGATTTTCGCCGCCCGCGCGCCGGCTTGCTGGATGCCATCGAGCAATTGCGGGACTTCGCGGCTTTGCAGGTAGTGGTTGACCGTCTCCAGCTCGATACCCGCCTGTTCGGCGTGTTCCAGGTTCTTCGGCAGGTCGGGGGACAGGCGCCGGCGGATGTTCTGCACGTTATGCAGGATCGCCCCCAGCGGGTTGTTGATTTCATGGGCCATGCCCGCAGCCAGGCCGCCCACGGAGAGCATTTTTTCCGACTGCACCATCATTTCTTCCAGGGACAAACGCTGGGTGATGTCGTCGATACGGATCACTACGCCGCGCCCGGCACCGCCCATCAACGGGTAGAAGGTCAGGGCATAATGCTTGGGTTCGTCATCCTTGATCCAGGTGACACGCTCAATGCGCTCCACCGTGTGCTGCTCCACCGTGGCTTTTATCTGCGGCAGGTACGGTTTGAGCGGCTGGAAGGCGAGGAAGATCGGCTGGTTCAGCGCTTCATCCAGGCGCGTGCCGGAAAGCGCCGTGGCTTCCTGGTTCCATTGGGTGACGTAAAGCTGTTCATCCAGGGCGATCAGCGCCGACGGCATCGAGTCGATGATGCTGTTGAGGTAGTTCTGGAAGCCGGTGAGCTTTTTCTCGATCTTGCTGCGCACCTGCACTTCGAGTTCGAGCTTGCGGTTGGTGTGGCGTGTTTCTTCGGCCAGGCCCTGGGCTTGGTCGTAGGCGGCCTGAGAGTCGTCTCGCGCACGTTTGAGCTGCTGCTCGCGGGCTTCGATGCGCGACAACATGGTGTTGAAGGCTTCGGCCAGGCTGCCGATTTCATCATGGTTGCCGCGCCCGGCGCGCAGGGCGTAGTTCTCTTCGCGCGTCACCTGGCGTGAGAGCTCTTCCAGCTCATGGATCGGGCGGGTGATCAGGCGTTTGATCTGGCGGGCGATGATCAGCCACAGCAATACGCTGAAAATCAGGATGCCGAGGCTGGCGGTCAATGTGCCGGTATAGAACGCCATAGGCAGCTCACTGCTGGCCACCAACAGCAAATGCCCGGACGGCTGGCCGGCGCGGGGCAGGGTGATGACCTGGTTGCTGCGAAACTCAGTGAGGCGCCAGGCTTCGATATGCCGGTAGTTTTCCGGCAGGTGCAGGCGGTTGCCGTGCTGCATCTGCGCGAGCAAGGTGCCGTCGCCGTCGTACAGCGCGGCGGCGCGTAATGGCGAATAGCTGGTCAGCTCATTGAGCAGGGCGTCGGCCTTGGCCGGGGATTCAAGGGCTTCGGCGGCCAGCGACGGGTTGGACACCAATCGACCGATGGCCTGCAACGCCTGGGGCGCCATGCTTTCCTGGGAGATCCAATAGGCGGCACTGATAAACGTCAGGTTGGCCACCAGTAATACCGTGGTCAACAGCACCAGCAGGGCGGCCAGCAGTTTCTGCCCTACCGGTAGATTTTCTAGACGCTGGCGCAGTGGCATCAGGTTTTTTCCAGGTGATAGACAGGTAGGCAGGGTAGCGCGTGCCTCAGTCGCTGGCCAATCCGCGTGTGTGCAAGTAGTCGACCAGGCGCGCCCGCAACTGTTGCAGATGCGGCAGCACCAATTGATGGCGCTCTGCCGCCTGGCACGCATAACCGAGCAGGTAGCTGATTTCGGTGCGACGGCTGGAGGCTACGTCCTGATACATGGACGAATAATTGGCCGCGGTGGCTTGGATCACCCGTTGCACTTCGCTGTGCAGGTCCTGGGCGGCGGCGGGTTGGCCGCAGCATTCGAGCAACTCGCTGAGTTCGGCGCACAAGGTCGCGACTTCGCATTGGTGGGCTTGCAGGCCGCCGTTGCGGCACTGGTAAAGCACGGTCAATGGGTTAATGGCGCAATTGAGCGCCAGCTTGCGCCATAAACGCGTCAGGATGTCGGTGCTCCACTCATGGGGAATGCTGGCGGCGTGCAGGTCGTCCAGCCACAGCGCGGGAGTGGGGTGCCGCGCGTCTCCCAGCCAGGTGTAGCCGTGGCCGGCGAAGACCACGCGCCAATCGCCGTCGCGAAACGCGCCTTCGGTGCTGGAGGCAAAGATACAGCGGGCCTGGGGCAGTTGCGCGGCCACCGCATCCTGGCTGCCAAGGCCGTTTTGCAGCAGGATCAGCTCAGCGTCGGGTGCCAATCGGTGTTGCAGCTGTGCGATGGCTCTTTGGGCGTCGTAGGCTTTGCACGCCACCAGCAGGCGATGAATCGGCTCGGGGCTGTCGGGTGTTTCGCCGATCACCGGGTAAGTATTTTCTATGCCGTGTTCCACCAGGGTCAGGCCGCTCGCCTTCTCATAGCTGGTCAGGCGTGCTGCATCGCGCACTATCAGCCGCACGGGCAGGCCCGCGCGCGACAATCGCGTGGCCCAGAGGGTACCCAGGCTGCCGGCGCCGAGAATATGCCAGGTGGTCGACATCAGTTTGTGCTCCGTAGGGTCGCCTGCGATGAATGGTGCGAAAGAACCGCTATAATGCCTCGGCATTTTAGCTTGGGCGCGCTCCATCTCTACTGAGCCCGCCCCTTATATTGGAGAAATGACATGCCTTCGTTCGACGTGGTATCCGAACTGGACAAACACGAAGTCACCAACGCCGTCGAAAACGCCGTCAAGGAGCTGGACCGTCGCTACGACTTGAAGGGCAAGGGCAGCTTCGAGTTCAAGGAAAAGGAATTGACCGTCAACCTGACCGCTGAAGCCGATTTCCAGCTGGAAGCGATGATCGAGATCCTCAAGCTGTCGTTGGTCAAGCGCAAGATCGACGCACAGTGCCTTGAAATCAAGGACGCCTACGCCTCCGGCAAGCTGATGAAGCAGGAAGCCGTGCTGAAGGAAGGCATCGACAAGGAGCTGGCGAAGAAGATCGTCGCTCACGTCAAAGATGCCAAGCTAAAGGTCCAGGCCGCCATCCAGGGCGAGCAGGTACGTATCACCGGCAAGAAGCGTGACGACCTGCAGGAAGCCATTGCTGCCCTGCGCGCCAAGACCTTCGACATGCCGCTGCAGTTCAATAACTTCCGCGACTGATGGCACATTGGGGAACCTGTGAGCGTTTTTGACGTCCCACGCCCCAGAAACAGTGCCTACACTTGAGCCCTTCGGGGCTCATTTGCGTTTTAAGGCAGTCAATTAAGCCGCACATCCGCGCAACAGGAGAAGATAGATGGATTTAAACGTTGAAATGGATCACCTGATCAAGACCTCTGAGTCTTGGCTCCCGATGATTATGGAATACGGCAGCCGGTTTTTGCTGGCCGTGGTCACCCTGGCCATCGGTTGGTGGCTGATTAACGTGTTGACCCACCGCGTGGGGCGTTTGCTGGCGCTGCGTAATGCCGACCTGGCGCTGCAACATTTCATCACTAACCTTGCCAACATCGCGCTCAAAGTCATGCTGGTGGTCAACGTGGCCTCGATGATCGGCGTGGCCACGACCTCGTTCGTGGCCGCGATTGGTGCCGCTACTCTGGCCATCGGCCTGGCATTGCAAGGCAGCCTGGCGAACTTCGCCGGTGGCGTACTGATCCTGTTGTTCCGTCCGTTTCGCATTGGTGACTGGATCGAAGCACAAGGCACTTCCGGTACCGTCGACAGCATCCAGATCTTCCACACTGTGTTGCGCACCGGCGACAACAAAACCGTGATCATCCCTAACGGTAGCCTGTCCAACGGCCTCATCACCAACACCAACCGTCAGCCGACCCGCAAGGTGGTGTTTGATGTGGGGGTCGACTACGAAGCCGATTTGCAGAAAGCCCGTGAAGTGCTGTTGGAGCTGGCCAAAGACCCACGCGTGCTGGCTGACCCTGCGCCTGTGGCAGTGGTGTCGACCTTGGGAGACAGTTCGATCACTGTCTCCCTGCGTTGCTGGACCAATACCCCGGATTATTGGGATGTGGTGTTTATGCTCAATGAACTGGCGCGTGATCGTTTGAAAGGGGCGGGTATTGATATTCCGTTTCCACAGCGAGTTATTCGCGTGATGCAAGAACCGCTTGCCAAATAACTAAGCGCGGGTTGTCGAACTTGGCCGATAGGTCAAGTTTGATGCGTAAGGCCAATGTAGTTACTTAGCTTGCTAGTTATTTTTCTTGTGTAATAAAACTGAAATAAAAAAGCCGCTCCCTTGCAAAGCAGGGGAGCGGCTTTTTAGTTAAGGCTTACGCCTTAAGTCATCATTGTAATTAAACAGCTAATTACAAGATGTTCAGCGGGTATTGCGCGATCAGACGCAGTTCGTCGATCGACGCCGAACCGTAGTACACGCCATCAGACGAACGATAGGTCGCTTGACGAACGCGAAGGCTCAGGTCTTTTGCCGGGCCGCTCTGAACCACGTACTTGGCTTCGATGTCGCGTTCCCACTCTTTGCCGTTCGAAGTGGTGCCAGTGTTGGCGCCGCTACCGCTGACATAACGAGTCATGAAGCTCAGGCCTGGCACGCCGAAAGTGGCCATGTTCAGGTCGTAGCGAGCTTGCCAGGATTTTTCGTCTTCAGCGTTGAAGTCGGAACGGGCGATGGAGTTGGCCAGGAAAATCGTGCCGCCGCCGTCTACGCCGTAGCCGTAGTCACCGTCACCGCTGACTTTCTGGTAGGCCAGGGTGAACGTGTGAGCCTGGATGGTGTACGCGCCTTGCAAGCTGTACGCACGGTTATCCAGTTTGGTGGTGTTGTCTTTTTCTGCGCGCTGCAGGCCGGCGCCATCGCTTTTGGTGCTGTAGATGTTGAAGTCAACGGCCAGGGACTGATCGTTGCTCAGCGCGTGAGTCCAGTTCAGGTTGGCGTAGGTCTTCTTCCAGTAGTCTTCGGTCTTCGCGTAGTAGAGGCTGGCGCTGACTTCCGGCGTCAGGGCGTAGACACCACCGATAAAGTCGGTTTTAGTCAGACCCAGGCTGTCACGGTATGTCTGTGCTTGTGCCACGCTCGAGGTGAAGTGACCGCCTTCGAGTTTCAGGCCCTTGATCTCGTTGCTGGTGATCGAGATACCTTGCGGCAGCTCTGGCAGCAAGCGGCTGTCGTCGGACGCGAACACAGGCGCGGTGGTGTACTGGTCGCCGACTTTAAGCACGGTGTCGGAGATGCGGAACTTAACGGCGCCGCCGCCTTTGGAGTAGTCGTCTTGCGAGCGACCGTCGGCACCGGTAGGGAACAGGCCAGTGCCCGAGCGACCCTTGCCGCTGTCCAGTTTCACGCCCAGCAGGCCGATCACGTCAACACCGACACCGATGGTGCCTTGGGTGTAGCCAGACTGGAACAGACCGTTGAAGCCCAGGCCGGTTTCATTGGTGTAGCTCTTGCCGGAATCGTTATTACGGAAGTCCCGACGGAAGTTCAGCAAACGGGTATTGATGCTGAAAGTGCTGTCTTCAACAAAGCCCTTGGAATCGTCCTGGGCGGACGCCATTGCGAACTGCGAGGTGCCTGCTGATACAGCCAGGGCGATCATGCTCCACTTCATCACGCGCATCGTGATTTGCTCCTTTGGTTTTAGGAAGAGTACTGCCGTCCCACCTGTATTTTTATCTGGGCGGCTCTTTCTTTTTTGTGTCGGCGCAAAGTTATATCACGCAGACCCTATTGACGATACTTACTCATCTATCCTTTCAGCTTCTTTACGAGGCTGTCGTAAATTGCTATTTCCCTGTCGCAAATTCACAGCCCGAGTGTGACCAGGCTGACAACTAAAATGCAGTATTCATACCCCTTGCGAAGTTTGAACTCATCCTTGAAATGCACCTGAACGCTACTGTTTCTTATCGCGTAACACCTGTATCCATACGGGTGCCGTTGCCGACGATACGGGTGTGAATGCAACAAGCGTGCACAAAGCGGTAACCGAATGTCATTTTTTCGTGAAAAACGTTACGGCCGTGTAAAAACCGCATAAGCACGGGCTTTTTACGTCGTTTGGTTTGGGCTTGACGCCCCGCTGAAACACCTGTTGGGAGGTACAAAAATCCTGTGCCAGGGCAAAGCGTTACCGGTTCACCCCTTGAGTGGGTAATTGGCGGATCCCTTTGAGGCACGGGTGGGTCATTTTGGTGCATCCCGCTGAGGCCCGATTTAGCGTAGCTCAAATATTTGCCTGCCTCGAAAGGGTGCGTGCTTTTTTGCCCTGTTGCCTGAACGCTCCCGCATTCGCCGTGAAGCCTCGGGCATTCGAAGGTATGCTGGGCACCTGAAATTGACCTGCCGAACGGAGTGCCGCGTGTTCGCCTTAGACCAACGCCTGCAACAAGACACACTGGCCATTGGGGACTTCCCGCTCTGCCGCCTGCTGCTGTCCAACGACGCCAATTACCCCTGGTTCATCCTGGTGCCGCGCATCAACGGTATCAGCGAAGTGTTTCAACTGGATGTCGCAGATCAACAGATACTGTGGCAAGAAACGACAGTCTTGGCGCAACAGCTCAACACGGGCTTTGCCGCCGACAAAATGAACATCGGCGCGCTGGGGAATGTCGTCAGTCAGTTGCACGTGCATGTGATTGTGCGCAAACGTGACGATGCGGCCTGGCCGGCACCGGTCTGGGGCAAGCACCCGGCCCGGCCTTATACCGAAGAGCAAGTGGCGGCGATTCGCAGCCAATTGCGCGGGCTATTGCCTGCCGACTTCATCTTTAGCCAGGACTGAATCATGGACCTGCAAGACCGCGTTACCGATCTGGAAAGCCGCCTGGCCTTCCAGGACGACACCATCGAGACCCTCAATGACATCCTGGTCACTCAGCAGCGTGCGGTTGAACGCCTGCAAATGCAGATGACGGCGCTGCTCAAGCGCCAGGAGGAAATGGGCGGGCAGTTCGAGACCTCCGAAGAAGAAGCGCCGCCGCCACATTATTAATCGGCCCTTCGTTAAACAGCCGCGCATAAAAAACCGCGATCCAGCTCAGCCGGATCGCGGTTTTTTTATGCGCTGCGGGTAGGAATCAGCGACGCGGCAAGGCCGCAATCACGTCTTCGGCTTGCAGGCCTTTGTCGCGGTTCATGACGGAGAACTCCACGCGCTGGCCTTCGACCAGGACGCGATGGCCTTCGCCACGGATGGCCCGGAAGTGGACGAAGATATCGTCGCCCGAATCGCGGGAAATAAAGCCGAAGCCTTTGGAGGTGTTGAACCACTTGACGGTCCCGGTATCCCGGTTGGTCATGTCGTAGTTTTGCGACGCCGCGGCAGGCGACGAACGGTAGAAGCTGATGGCCAGGTGAAGAACGATGGCGACCACAGCAATCACCAGGCTGAGCAGGATGGCCGGGTGGCCGCCCACTTCAGGCATAGGTGCCAGGAGGGTGAGGGTTTGCACGACAACGGTCAGTACCAACAGCGCGCTGACCAGGTTTTGCAGTTGATGACGCGTGCCTTTGTTCCAGTAAGGGATTACCGGTGCGAGCGTCAGGTTAAGAAGGCCGAACAAGGCCAGGTACAGGGCGTCGTGTTGTTCCAGGTACGGCAGGCTTTCAGGCTGCAGACTCGGAATAAAGGACAGCAGCAACGCTGCAACGCCCGTCAGGAGGTGGACGATTTTCAACATTTTGATTAACTCACGTTAAGACGGATCACAAGGAAGAGCTGACTGGCACGGTTCGCTTCTGAACAATGGGAGGCGTTGAGCACGTGCGCGGGTATCAGCCTATGTGGCGTACCGCAGAAATGAACGGTAACCACACGCCGCCTATTTAACAGCAAAGGCTGTGCCTACTCAAATCAAGCATTTCGGGGCGTTGCAAGGGCAAAGGCATTTCTGCGTCAAACCCTTGTCCTAGACAGTGGCAGGGTTTGCGAGCGGTAATTTTAAAGTTTTCCGACTCGTTACAAAGGTTGGCCCGTCGCTCATAGGCACCGCCGTGGAGAGGGGCGATATGTCGCACGCTGTCTGCCTGTGTCGGGCTGCACACCGCCGGCACTCTTGCTAGAGTGGTCCTGCACCTGATCAATGAATGTTCGTCAATTGAAGGGGAAAAACATGGCAATCGATATTGGTATCAGTGAAGAAGATCGTAAATCCATCGTCGATGGGCTTTCACGGCTGCTGTCCGATACCTATGTACTGTATTTGAAAACCCACAACTTCCACTGGAACGTCACGGGTCCCATGTTTCGTACGCTGCACTTGATGTTCGAGGAGCAGTACAACGAACTCGCGCTGGCGGTGGACTCCATTGCCGAGCGTATCCGCGCCCTGGGCTTCCCGGCGCCGGGTGCCTATTCGATCTATGCCCGGCTGTCTTCGATCAAGGAAGAAGAGGGCGTGCCCAGCGCCGAAGAGATGATCAAGCAACTGGTGGCCGGCCAGGAAGCCGTCACCCGCACCGCGCGCGGTATTTTCCCACTGCTCGACAAGGTGAGCGATGAGCCGACCGCCGACCTGTTGACCCAGCGCATGCAGGTTCACGAGAAAACCGCGTGGATGCTGCGTTCGTTGCTTGAAAACCAGTAAAGACACCCCCTGAGCGGCGCCTTCCCGGCGCCGCTCGCTTGTTTCTCCGCATTTCCTGCCGTTGTCCTACAACTTTCCAATCCGCGTCTTCTGGCTGCCCCTCTCGCCCTGCTGTTTTATAGGCCCACTGCCCAATGGGAGAAACCCATGGGCTGCTGTTTGGCAATGGAGTGTCAGGTGTATGTCACGCGGAGTGGGTAATGGAGTGATGGAAACCGCCGGTTTTCACAAGATAAAGGTCGACCCCTTTGCCAAAGGGTTCGACATGGGACTGGCCAAGCCATTGTCCCGGTCGGTCAGGCTCAATGGGTTTTCCACCTGCCTGCGTCTTGAGCAGATCTACTGGAATATCCTCACGGAGATAGCCAGGATCAATGCCTGTTCAGTCAGCGCGTTGCTGTCGTATGTCGATCGGGAAGTGCATTTGCGTTACGGGGGAGTGAAGAACTTCAGCGGGTTGGTACGGGTGGTGTGCGTGGTCCACGTATTAAAAGATCGTGCCAGCGCCACGGGCCAGGATTAAACCGCCGGTTGCGAAGCAGGCCCACCGTCAAGGCGGGCCAGGCTTCGGGCAGAAAGCCGGCTGCGCTGTGTCGATTTACCAGATATAATCCCGCGCTTTGCTGCGCGCCCCTGGCTTATCCACAGGGTGGGCGTGGCGCAGTTACGATCTGATCGCCGAGACATCTCCATGCCCATGTACGATTATCAATGTGCTTCCTGTGGTCATCAGTTGGAAGCCATTCAGAAGATCAGCGCTGCGCCGCTGGTCGATTGCCCTGCCTGCCAGGCACCTGAGCTGAAGAAGATGTTGTCCATGCCGGGCTTCCGCCTGAGCGGCGGCGGCTGGTATGAGACCGACTTCAAGACCGGCGCCAAGAAGAATCTGGCGGGCGGCGACAAAGCAGACTGAGTTGAACTCTACGCGCAGGCTCCTGCATTATCCGTCCCCTGCTTAACTGTACGGTGACAAGGCGAGCCTCCACCGAATTTCGAATTACGAGAAGTGAAACCACTACCATGATGCGCAGCCACTATTGCGGCCAACTGAACGAGACCCTGGATGGTCAGGAAATCACCCTTTGCGGATGGGTTCACCGTCGCCGCGACCACGGCGGGGGGATCTTCCTCGATATCCGTGATCGTGATGGTCTGGCCCAAGTGGTGTTCGACCCGGACCGCGCCGAGAGCTTCGCCGCCGCCGACCGCGTGCGCAGCGAATACGTCGTTAAAATCACCGGCAAGGTGCGTCTACGCCCGGCCGGTGCTGTAAACGCCAACATGGCCTCCGGCGCCATCGAAGTGCTGGGCTATGAGCTGGAAGTGCTGAACGAGTCGGAACCCCCGCCGTTCCCACTCAACGAATACTCCGACGTGGGCGAAGAAACCCGCCTGCGCTACCGTTTCCTGGACCTGCGTCGTCCGGAAATGGCCGAGAAGCTGCGCCTGCGTTCGCGCATGACCACCAGCATCCGCCGCTTCCTCGACGAAAACGGCTTCCTCGACGTCGAAACGCCGATCCTGACCCGGGCCACCCCGGAAGGTGCGCGTGACTACCTGGTGCCGAGCCGTACCCACGCCGGTTCCTTCTTCGCATTGCCGCAATCGCCGCAGCTGTTCAAGCAACTGCTGATGGTCGCCGGCTTTGACCGCTACTACCAGATCGCCAAGTGCTTCCGCGACGAAGACCTGCGCGCTGACCGTCAGCCGGAATTCACCCAGATCGACATCGAGACCAGCTTCCTCGATGAAAAAGAGATCATGGGCCTGACCGAGCAAATGATCCGCAACCTGTTCAAGGAAGTGCTGGACCTGGAATTCGGCGAATTCCCGCACATGACCTTCGAAGAAGCCATGCGCCGCTACGGTTCCGACAAGCCAGACCTGCGTAACCCGCTGGAACTGGTGGACGTGGCCGACCAGCTCAAGGAAGTCGACTTCAAGGTGTTCAGCGGCCCGGCCAACGACCCGAAATGCCGTATCGCCGCCTTGCGCGTGCCTGGCGGCGCGAGCATGCCGCGCAAGCAGATCGACGACTACACCAAGTTCGTCGGCATCTACGGTGCCAAAGGCCTGGCGTACATCAAGGTTAACGAGCGCGCCAATGGCGTTGACGGCCTGCAATCGCCGATCGTGAAAAACATCCCGCTGGACAACCTGAACGCGATCCTCGACCGCGTCGGTGCAGTCGATGGCGACATCGTGTTCTTCGGTGCCGACAAGGCCAAGATCGTCAGCGAAGCCTTGGGCGCGCTGCGCATCAAGCTCGGTCACGACCTGGACCTGCTGACCTGCAAGTGGGCGCCGATGTGGGTCGTCGACTTCCCGATGTTCGAAGAAAACGAAGACGGCAGCTTCAGCGCCTTGCACCACCCGTTCACCGCGCCGAAGTGCTCGCCTGAAGAGCTGGAAGCCAACCCGGCGGGCGCTCTGTCGCGCGCCTACGACATGGTGCTCAACGGCACCGAGCTGGGTGGCGGTTCGATCCGTATCCACCGCAAAGAGATGCAACAAGCGGTGTTCCGCCTGTTGGGCATCAACGAAGCGGAACAGGAAGAGAAGTTCGGCTTCCTGCTCGACGCCCTGAAGTACGGCGCACCGCCGCACGGTGGCTTGGCGTTTGGCCTGGACCGTCTGGTGATGCTGATGACCGGCGCCCAGTCGATCCGCGAAGTGATCGCCTTCCCGAAAACCCAGAGTGCTGCGGACGTCATGACCCAGGCTCCGGGCGTGGTCGATGCCAAGGCGCTGCGCGAACTGCACATCCGTCTGCGCGAGACGCCGAAGGCTGAGTAAGGCTGCGGCGTGAAAGCGCAATAAGGTTTTACGCAGTCAAAAAGGCGCATCTTCGGATGCGCCTTTGCGTTTAAAAGAGGGAATTCCTGCCTGGGGCGGGATTGATAAGGTTTCTAGAGAATTTCGGAGTTGTGTTATGGCTGGCCATTCCAAGTGGGCGAACATCAAGCACCGCAAAGAGCGTCAGGATGCCAAGAAAGGCAAGATCTTCACCAAGTGGATTCGCGAACTGACCGTCGCCGCCCGTCAAGGCGGTGGTGACCCAGGTTCCAACCCGCGTCTGCGCCTGGCGCTGGACAAGGCCTTGGGCGCGAACATGAGCCGCGACATCATTGATCGCGCGGTGGCCCGTGGTGCCGGCGCTGCCGATACCGACGACATGGTCGAGCTGAGCTACGAAGGCTACGGCCCAGGCGGCGTGGCGGTGATGGTTGAGTGCATGACCGACAACCGCAACCGCACCGCGGCTGCTGTGCGCCATGCCTTCAGCAAGTGCGGCGGCAACCTGGGTACTGATGGCTCGGTGGCTTACCTGTTCGAGCGCAAGGGGCAGATCACGTTCGCCCCCGGCACCGATGAAGACGCCCTGATGGAAGCGGCCATGGAGGCAGACGCCGACGATGTGGTGACCAACGAAGACGGCTCCATCGACGTATTCACCTCGTTTGCCGGCTTCTACGCCGTGCGTAACGCGCTGGAAGCGGCGGGTTTCAAAGGCACCGACGCAGAAATCGTGATGTTGCCGACCACCAGCGCCGAGCTGGACCTGGACGGCGCGCAGAAAGTGCTGAAGATGCTGGATATGCTCGAAGACCTGGATGATGTGCAGAACGTCTACTCGAATGCCGACATCCCGGAATCCGTAGCCGAACAACTCACCTGAGCACCATGAAAATCGCGTGTGGGAGCTGGCTTGCCTGCGATAGCATCACCTCGGTTTGACGGAAATACCGAAGTGTCTGCATCGCAGGCAAGCCAGCTCCCACATTTGATTGTTGTTGGCCGCAAGAATCATGTTTTTCCCAACCCGCAGGCGTTATGACTTTAATCCTTGGTATCGACCCCGGTTCGCGCATCACCGGTTTTGGCGTGGTGCAACACACCCCGCGTGGCTGCGTCTATGTCGCTTCGGGCTGCATCCGTACCGGCGCGGGCGAACTGGCCGAGCGTCTGCAGATTGTGTACCGCGGCGTGCGTGAAGTGATCCAGACCTACGGGCCGGTCACCATGGGCATCGAAAAGGTCTTCATGGCCAAAAACGCCGATTCTGCCTTAAAGCTCGGCCAGGCCCGTGGCGCTGCTATTGTGGCCGGTGCGGAGGAGGGCATGGAAATCGCCGAATACACCGCGACCCAGGTCAAACAGGCCGTGGTCGGCACCGGCGCGGCGAATAAAGAGCAGGTGCAGATGATGGTCATGCACATGCTCAAGCTCACCTCAAAGCCGCAAATCGACGCCTCCGACGCCCTGGCCATTGCCATTTGCCATGCACACACGCGTTCCAGCCTCTTGCCGCATGGCCTGGGCACCGCACGCAGTCGTGGCGGGCGGCTGCGTCTCTGATAGCATCAGCGCAATCGTTATTTCCGGTCAGGCCGTGCTCTGACCCCAAGCTTTAAGGATCTGAACCGTGATTGGACGCTTGCGCGGCACCCTGGCTGAGAAACAGCCGCCGCACCTGATTCTGGATGTAAATGGGTTGGGGTATGAGCTGGAAGTGCCCATGACCACCTTGTATCGCTTGCCGTCGATCGGTGAGCCGATAACATTGCACACGCATTTGGTGGTGCGCGAAGACGCGCAATTGCTCTATGGTTTCATTGGCAAGCGCGACCGCGACTTCTTCCGTGAGCTGATTCGCCTCAATGGCGTGGGACCAAAGCTGGCGCTGGCGTTGATGTCGAGCCTGGAAGTGGACGAGTTGGTACGCGCAGTTTCGGCCCAGGACACGTCAGCGTTAACCAAGGTGCCTGGTGTCGGCAAGAAAACCGCCGAGCGCCTGCTGGTCGAACTCAAGGACCGTTTCAAGGCCTGGGAAGTGGTGCCGAACATGTTCGCGCTGGTACCGAATCAGCCGGACATGCCGGCCGGCCAGGTCGCCAGTGCCGAAAGCGATGCCGTGAGCGCGCTGATCTCCCTGGGCTACAAGCCCCAGGAGGCGAGCAAAGCCGTATCGGCCATCAATGACAAGAACCTGAGCAGCGAAGACATGATCCGCCGAGCCCTGAAGGGAATGATTTAAGTGATTGAAGCTGATCGTCTGATCGCGGCCACCGGCCCGCGCGACCGTGAAGAAGTCCAGGACCGCGCCATCCGCCCCGTCAGCCTTGCCGACTATATCGGCCAGCCGACCGTGCGCGAGCAGATGGAGCTGTTTATCCAGGCTGCGCGTGGGCGCAACGAGTCCCTCGATCACACGTTGATCTTCGGCCCGCCAGGCCTGGGCAAGACCACCCTGGCGATGATCATCGCCCAGGAGATGGGCGTGTCGATCAAGTCCACCTCCGGCCCGGTGCTGGAGCGTCCGGGTGACCTGGCCGCGCTGTTGACCAACCTTGAACCGCACGACGTGCTGTTTATCGACGAGATTCACCGGCTGTCGCCGATCGTCGAGGAAGTGCTGTACCCGGCCATGGAAGACTTCCAGCTCGACATCATGATCGGTGAAGGCCCGGCGGCCCGCTCGATCAAGCTCGACCTGCCGCCGTTCACGCTGGTCGGCGCCACCACACGCGCCGGGATGCTGACCAATCCGCTGCGAGACCGTTTCGGCATTGTTCAACGTCTAGAGTTCTATAGCACTGCCGATCTTGCGACGATTGTCAGCCGTTCGGCGGGCATCCTGGGGTTGCCACTGGACCCGGAAGGCGCGTTCGAAATCGCCCGCCGCGCCCGTGGTACGCCGCGTATCGCCAATCGCTTGCTGCGTCGTGTGCGCGATTTTGCCGAAGTGCGGGCCAAGGGGCATATCACCAAGGCCGTGGCGGATTTGGCCTTGAACCTGCTGGATGTGGACGAGCACGGCTTCGACCACCAGGATCGACGTCTACTCTTGACCATGATCGAGAAGTTCGACGGCGGCCCGGTCGGTGTGGACAGCCTGGCCGCGGCGATCAGTGAGGAGCGCCATACCATTGAGGATGTGCTGGAGCCGTACCTGATCCAACAGGGTTACATCATGCGTACGCCAAGGGGCCGCGTGGTCACGCGCCACGCCTATTTGCACTTCGGGTTAAACATTCCGTCACGATTGGGCGAGATGCCTGTAGTAGACGAATTCCTCGATGCAGTGGACGATTAAAAACACCACGCCAGACGATTTATCTGAAGTTTGTGCTGTCCTAGTGGCTGGTGTCGTCATTCAGTCGTTATAAATGCTGAATAGAATGCAAAAACAGTTGCCCAGCCGGATTGGCAACCTGAGGAGTAAGCACTAGAGTATGCGCGCGCAAAACGGGGATCAGTCGTTCGCACATCGCTGTCGCGTTTATTACGAGGACACCGATGCCGGCGGCATCGTTTATTACGTTAACTACCTCAAGTTCATGGAGCGGGCTCGAACCGAGCGGCTACGGGAGCTGGGCTTTGCCCAATCCCAGCTGGCAGGGGAGGACCTGTTATTCGTCGTGCATTCCAGCGAGGCGCGCTACCACGCACCGGCGCGACTGGACGACGAATTGCTGGTCAGCGCTGAAGTTATCGAATTGAACCGTGTCAGCCTGCGCTTTAAACAGCAGGTCAGGCGGGCAACGGATGCAACGCTGCTCTGTGAGGGGCAGTTCCTGGTGGCTTGTGTGCGCACCAATAGTTTGAAACCCCGGGCCATTCCCGAAGCTCTA
Source organism: Pseudomonas sp. 2995-3 (assembly GCF_002742565.1). Lineage (NCBI taxonomy): Bacteria > Pseudomonadati > Pseudomonadota > Gammaproteobacteria > Pseudomonadales > Pseudomonadaceae > Pseudomonas > Pseudomonas sp. 2995-3. Next base: position 157,677 of record NZ_LJSB01000204.1, read on the forward strand.
CGTGCGGCCTTTGCCGACGTAAGCGGCGCGGGTAAACAATCAAAGCAGGAGATTTAGCGTGGAACCTACCGTCGTCGACCATTCCTCCATGTGGAGCCTGGTCAGCAATGCCAGTGTTGTGGTTCAACTGGTGATGCTGGTCCTGGTAGCCGCATCGGTTACCTCTTGGGTCATGATTTTTCAGCGCAGCAACCTGCTGCGTGCCGGTCGACGTGCCCTGGAGAGCTTCGAGGAGCGCTTCTGGTCGGGTATCGACCTGTCCAAGCTGTACCGTCAGGCCGGTAGCAACCCGGACCCGGATTCGGGCGTAGAGCAGATCTTCCGCGCCGGTTTCAAGGAATTCTCGCGCCTGCGCCAGCAACCGGGTGTTGACCCGGAAGCGGTCATGGAAGGCGTGGCCCGTGCCATGCGCGTTGCCATCTCCCGCGAAGAAGAAAAGCTTGAACAAAGCTTGCCGTTCCTCGCCACCGTCGGTTCCGTGAGCCCGTACATCGGCCTGTTCGGTACCGTGTGGGGCATCATGAACTCCTTCCGTGGCCTGGCCCAGGCGCAACAAGCGACCCTGGCCACCGTGGCCCCGGGTATCGCCGAGGCCTTGATCGCCACCGCGATCGGCCTGTTCGCCGCTATTCCCGCAGTAATTGCCTACAACCGTTTTGCCGCTCGTGGCGAAACCTTGATCAGCCGTTACTACACCTTCGCCGATGAATTCCAGGCGATCCTGCACCGTAAAGTGCACACCAGCGAAGAATAAGCAGGTAATTTCCAATGGCTTTAATCGCTCGAGCTCGCAAAAAGCGCAAGCCGGTCGCCGAGATGAACGTAGTGCCTTACATCGACGTGATGCTGGTGCTGCTGGTTATCTTCATGGTGACCGCGCCGATGCTCAATCAGGGCGTGAAGGTTGATCTGCCCAAGGTTTCCAGCGAAGCCTTGCCGCAAGACAACAACACCCAGGTCCTGACCATTTCGATCAAGGCTGACAAGACCTATTACTGGAACCTTGGCAGCGAAGTCGACACCCAGAAACAGCAGGACAAGGCCATGACCTTGCCGCAGATGACGGACGCCGTGACCAAGATCATCCGGTCCGGCAACGAAGGCGGCAAGCACACGCAAGTGTTCATTCGCGGCGACAAAGTGGTCGACTATGGTTCCGTCATGGGCGCCATGGGCGGGCTGCAGAAGGCCGGCGTGGGTAACGTTGGCTTGATTACCGAGGCGCCCTGATGCAGCAACAGCGAGAGCCGTCCGCCTCGGAAAGCTACTTCTGGCCTAGCGTCTGGGCAATTGCCCTGCACGTCCTGGTGTTTGGCATGCTGTTCGTCAGCTTTGCCATGACCCCGGACCTGCCGCCAGCCAAGCCGATCGTGCAGGCGACCCTGTATCAGCTGAAATCGAAAAGTCAGGCCACCACCCAGACCAATCAAAAGATTGCGGGTGAGGCCCAGAAGTCGGCTGCGCGCCAGACCGAAGTCGAGCAGATGGAACAGAAGAAGGTCGAGCAGGAAGCGGTGAAGGCTGCTGCGGAACAAAAGAAAGAAGAGGCGGCTCAAAAGGCCGAGGAATCGAAAAAGGCTGACGAAGCCAAGAAAGCTGACGAGGCCAAAAAGGCTGATGAAGCCAAAAAAGCCGATAAAGCTGCCGAAGCTAAAAAGGCTGAAGAGAAACAATTGGCTGATATAGCCAAGAAGAAGTCTGAAGAAGAAGCCAAAAAAGCTGCCGAAGAAGAGGCCAAGAAAAAGGCCGCTGAAGACGCCAAGAAGAAGATAGTCGAAGACGCGAAGAAGAAAGCCGCCGAAGACGCCAAGAAAAAAGCTGAAGCAGACGAGGCGAAGAAGAAAGTCGCCGACGACGCGAAGAAGAAAGCTGCCGCCGACGCCAGCAAGAAAAAGGCCCAGGAAGCAGCGCGTAAATCCGCCGAAGAGAAAAAGGCCCAGGCCTTGGCAGATTTGCTCTCCGACACGCCGCAGCGTCAGCAAGCCTTGGCCGATGAACGTGGCGATGAAGTCGCGGGCAGTTTCGACGACCTGATTCGGGCACGGGCAGCGGAAGGTTGGACACGTCCACCTTCGGCACGTAAAGGCATGACAGTAGTGCTGCAGATCGGCATGTTGCCGGACGGTACGGTGACTTCGGTCAGCGTGTCCAAGTCCAGTGGTGACGGTTCGTTCGACAGTTCGGCGGTTGCCGCGGTCAAGAACATTGGCCGGTTGACCGAGATGCAGGGAATGAAACCAAGCGACTTCGCTCCCTATCGTTCATTCAAGATGACATTCACACCTGAGGATCTAGCCTTGTGAGAAACCTTCTTCGAGGAATGCTTGTCGTTATTTGCTGTATGGCAGGGATAGCGGCGGCGGATGAAAAGAACATTCTGGTCACCAGCGGTAGCGATCGGGCCACCCCGATCGCGGTAGTGCCGTTCGGTTGGCAGGGCGGCAGCGTGCTGCCGGACGACATGGCCCAGATCGTCAGCGACGACCTGCGCAACTCCGGCTACTACGCGCCTATTCCAAAAGGCAACATGATCAGCCAGCCGACCCAGGCCAGCGAAGTCATTTTCCGTGACTGGAAAGCGGTAGGCGCCCAGTACCTGATGGTCGGCAGCATTACGCCGGCCGGCGGTCGCCTGCAAATCCAGTACACGTTGTTCAACGTGGCCACCGAGCAGCAGGTCTTGACCGGCAGCGTATCGGGCACCGCCGAACAACTGCGGGACATGGCGCACTACATCTCGGACCAGTCGTTTGAAAAACTCACCGGTATCAAGGGTGCGTTCTCGACACGTCTGCTTTATGTAACGGCTGAGCGTTTCTCCGTAGACAACACGCGTTACACCTTGCAGCGTTCGGACTACGACGGTGCCCGCGCCGTGACCTTGCTGCAGTCGCGTGAGCCAATCCTGTCGCCGCGCTTCGCGCCGGACGGCAAGCGTATTGCCTATGTGTCGTTCGAACAGCGCCGCCCGCGCATTTTCGTGCAGCACATCGACACCGGTCGTCGTGAGCAGATCACCAACTTTGAAGGCCTCAACGGTGCCCCTGCGTGGTCGCCGGATGGTTCGCGCCTGGCGTTCGTACTGTCCAAGGACGGCAACCCGGACATTTACGTGATGAACATGGCTTCGCGGCAGATCAGCCGTGTAACCAGTGGCCCGGGCATCAATACCGAACCGTTCTGGGGTAAGGATGGCTCGACCATCTACTTCACCTCCGACCGTGGCGGCAAGCCTCAAATCTACAAAACAAGCGTAGGTGGCGGTGGCGCGGAACGCGTGACCTTTATTGGTAACTACAATGCCAACCCTAAGCTTTCGGCCGATGAAAAGACGTTGGTGATGATTCACCGTCAGGATGGTTTCACTAATTTCCGGGTTGCGGCCCAGGATTTGCAGCGTGGAACGGTAAAAATCCTCACAGATACCAACCTTGATGAGTCAGCCACTGTTGCGCCCAACGGCACCATGGTAATCTACGCCACCCGCCAGCAGGGCCGGGGAGTCTTGATGCTCGTGTCCATTAATGGACGCGTAAGGCTCCCGCTTCCTACCGCACAAGGCGAAGTCAGAGAACCATCCTGGTCCCCTTACCTGAACTGACGCGGCGCTACAAAAAGAATTGCTTAACACACTGGGGTTCATTAGGAGTTTCACGATGGAAATGCTGAAGTTTGGTAAGTTTGCTGCTCTGGCTCTGGCTCTGTCCGTAGCCGTTGGTTGCTCGTCTAAAGGCGGCGACAATGCCGGTGAAGGCGCAGCTGTTGATCCAAACGCTGGTTACGGCGCTAACACTGGTGCAGTTGACGGCTCCCTGAGCGAAGAAGCTGCTCTGCGCGCTATCACCACTTTCTACTTCGAATACGACAGTTCTGACCTGAAGCCAGAAGCCATGCGCGCTCTGGACGTTCACGCGAAGGACCTGAAAGCTAACGGCGCTCGCGTTGTTCTGGAAGGTAACACTGACGCCCGTGGTACTCGTGAGTACAACATGGCACTGGGCGAGCGTCGTGCGAAAGCCGTTCAACGCTACCTGGTACTGCAAGGTGTTGCTCCAGGCCAACTGGAACTGGTTTCCTACGGTAAAGAGCGTCCAGTTGCAACTGGCAACGACGAACAGTCGTGGGCTCAAAACCGTCGCGTCGAACTGCGTAAGTAATTCGTCATGCGAACGTGCCGTCGTGCTCTAACTGTATTGGCTCTCAGCCTCGCACCGCTTGCGGTGTGGGCTGCGGTTCCTGTGGAAGATAGCAACTCTGGCTATAACAATAGCGGGAGCAGTTATCCGCCAGCGGGTTATGGCACGAACGGCGCCTATGCTGGGGGACCGGCAACTGCCGCTCCCTCGGCACAGGGCGAACTGTTCAACCAGCTGCAACGTATGCAGGATCAATTGTCGCAGCAACAAGGCACCATTGAGATCTTGCAGAACCAAGTGAACCAGCTGAAGCAAGAAGGCCTGGAACGTTACCAGGATCTTGATCGACGCATTGGAGCCGGTGTTACACCTGCCGCAACTCCTGATAATTCTTCTGCCGGTGGCGCGCCAAGCGCTGCCGCCGGTGGTGCAGCAGCAGGCGCAGCGGCTAGCCAAGCGCCTGCTGCCAGCAGCGAACCGGGTGATCCGGCCAAGGAAAAGCTGTATTACGACGCAGCTTTTGACCTGATCAAAGCCAAGGATTTCGATAAGGCCAGCCAGGCCTTTACCGCATTCCTGCGCAAATACCCTAACAGCCAATACGCGGGCAATGCCCAGTACTGGCTGGGTGAGGTGAACCTGGCAAAGGGTGATTTGCAAGCGGCAGGCCAGGCATTTGCCAAGGTCAGCCAGCTGTACCCAAAGCATGCCAAGGTGCCTGACTCGCTGTATAAACTGGCTGATGTAGAACGCCGCCTGGGTCACACCGACAAGGTCAAAGGCATTTTGCAACAGGTGGTTGCCCAATATCCGGGTACCTCCGCAGCCCAGTTGGCCCAGCGGGATCTGCAGCGCTTGTAAGCGATGCAACCCGTTTAGAAGAAACCCGCGCCTGGCGCGGGTTTTTTCGTTAGAATCCACGCCCTTTTATGAAACACGCTTTTTGGGGCCTACGCGTTGGCGGGGTTCCTTGAAGTGCCTGACGGAGGCGGACAGCCTGTTTAGCTGTTACGCCCGTGGCGACTATGCAAGACACATTACGTATTACCGAAGTTTTTTACTCGTTACAGGGTGAAACGCGTACCGCTGGCCTGCCTACCGTATTTGTACGGTTGACCGGCTGCCCGTTGCGTTGCCAATACTGTGACAGCGCCTACGCCTTCAGTGGCGGCACCGTGCGCACCCTCGACGACATCATCGAGCAGGTTGCCGGCTTCAAGCCGCGCTACGTCTGTGTGACCGGTGGTGAGCCCCTGGCCCAGCCGAATGCCATCCCGTTGCTCAAGCGGCTGTGTGACGCTGGCTATGAGGTTTCACTGGAAACCAGCGGCGCCCTGGATATCTCCGCGGTCGACGCGCGCGTGAGTCGGGTGGTCGACCTCAAGACCCCAGGTTCCAAGGAAGCGCACCGCAACCTCTACGACAACATGGATTTGCTGACGGCCAACGATCAGGTCAAGTTCGTGATTTGTTCGCGGGATGACTATGACTGGGCGGCCTCCAAGCTGATCCAGTACAACCTCGACCGCCGTGCCGGTGAGGTGTTGTTCTCGCCGAGCCACCATGACCTCAACGCCCGCGACCTGGCCGATTGGGTCGTGGCGGACAACCTGCCGGTGCGCCTGCAATTGCAGTTGCACAAATACCTGTGGAACGACGAGCCGGGGCGCTGACATGACCGAGCAAAAGCGCGCGGTCATTCTGCTCTCTGGCGGTCTCGATTCCGCCACGCTGGTGGCCATGGTCCGCGCCCAAGGCTACAGCTGCTACACCCTGAGTTTCGACTACGGCCAACGCCACCGCGCCGAGCTGCACGCCGCCGAGCGTGTTGCCCGTGAGCTGGGCGTGGTCGAGCACAAGGTGATCGGCCTCAACCTCAACGGCATCGGCGGCTCGGCCCTGACGGACAGCAGCATCAATGTGCCTGAAGCGCCCAGCGAAGGCATTCCGTTGACCTACGTGCCGGCGCGCAACACCGTATTCCTGTCCCTCGCGCTTGGCTGGGCCGAAGTATTGAAAGCCCGCGACATCTTCATTGGTGTTAATGCCCTCGACTACAACGGCTACCCGGACTGCCGTCCGGAATACGTCGAGGCATTCGAACGCATGGCCAACCTGGCGACCAAGGCCGGAGTGGAAGGGCAGGGATTCCGCATTCAGGCGCCGCTGCAGAACATGAGCAAGGCAGACATCGTGAAGGCTGGCGTAGGACTGGGCGTCGATTACGCGCTGACAGTTTCCTGCTACCAGGCAGACGATTCCGGTCGTGCCTGTGGGAAATGTGACGCTTGCAGACTGCGAGCAGAAGGCTTCAAAAACGCCGCAATTGCGGACCCAACGCGTTATTTCTGATTTATTTAAAATAAGGTGTTGAATAATCCTTAGAAATCAGTATTATACGCGCCACCACACAGCGGGTCGTTAGCTCAGTTGGTAGAGCAGTTGGCTTTTAACCAATTGGTCGTAGGTTCGAATCCCACACGACCCACCATTTTTGGCGGTTTAGAAAATCCGGAAGGCCCACGTAAGTGAGGATTTCCGGGTTTTTTTTTGCCTGCAATTTGGCGCTGGTAAAAAACCGCCTCCAAGAGACGGCTCGTTGCCCGGCCTTAGCCAAACCGCCCCGTAATATAGTCCTCCGTCTGCTTCATCTTCGGCGTGGTAAAGATCTGATCGGTCTTGCCATGCTCAATCAATTCCCCCATGAACATAAACGCGGTGCTGTCCGAAACCCGCGCGGCCTGTTGCATGTTGTGGGTCACGATGATCACCGTGTACTGCGCCTTCAATTCCGTAATCAACTGTTCGATACGCCCGGTGGAAATCGGGTCGAGGGCGGAGGTTGGTTCGTCCAGTAGCAGCACCTGCGGGCGCAGCGCGATGGTGCGGGCGATGCACAGCCGTTGTTGCTGGCCGCCGGAGAGGCTCTGGGCGCTCTGGTTGAGTTTGTCTTTGACTTCATCCCACAGCGCACCGCCGCGCAGGGCCTGTTCGACGCGGTCGTTCATTTCGCGGCGCGAGAGTTTTTCGTGGTGACGCACTGCGTAGGCGATGTTGTCGTAGATCGACATCGGAAACGGCACCGGCTTCTGGAACACCATGCCTACGTGGCTGCGCAGGCGGTTCATCGAGTAGCCGGGGGCGAGGATGTTTTCGCCGTTGAGCAGCACTTCGCCGCGCGCTTCCTGCTTGGGGTACATCGAGTAGATGCGGTTGAACACCCGCAGCATGGTGGACTTGCCGCAGCCCGAAGGCCCGATGATGGCGGTAATGCGCTTTTCCGGAATATCCATGTTGATGGATTTGAGCGAGCGTTGGTTGTTGTAGAAGAACTCCAACCCACGCACCTGGATTTTGGTTTTGTCGGGAGCAATGCCGGTGGCGTCCATCAGTGAGACCTATTGCGTAAAAGAATCAGGCGGGATGCCAGGCTGAGTACCAGCACGAACAATGTCAGGACCAGGGCGCCAGCCCAGGCGAGTGCATGCCAGTCGTCGAACGGGCTCATGGCGTATTGAAAAATAACCACGGGCACGCTGGCGATCGGCTTGAGCAGGTTGCTGCTCCAGAACTGATTGCCAAAGGCGGTGAACAGCAGCGGCGCGGTTTCCCCGGTGATGCGCGCCAGGGCAAGCAGGATGCCGGTGACTACGCCGGCCTTGGCCGCCCGCAGCACGATTTGCAGCGTCAGCTTCCACTGCGGTACACCGAGTGCCAGGGCCGCCTCGCGCATGGTGGAGGGTTGTAGCTGGAGCATTTCATCGGTGGTGCGCACCACCACCGGAATCACCAGCAGCGCTAGCGCCAGCGCACCGGCGATGGCAGAGAAGCCGACCTGATGATTGGTCAGCAGGTTCAGCGGCAGGATGACCCCGGTGTAGATGAACAAACCCAGCACAATCGAGGGGGCGGACAGCAGGATGTCATTGATGAAACGCACCGTAGTCCCCAGGCGCGAGTGGCGTGCGAACTCTGCCAGCCAGATGCCGGCCATCAGCCCGATGGGCGTACCGATCAGCAACGCGATACCCGACATCAACGCGCTGCCATAAAACGCATTGGCCAGGCCGCCCTCGGTGCCGGGCGGTGGGGTCATCTGGGTAAACAGGCGCAGGTTCAGGGCCTGGAACCCGTTGATAATGGTGGTCAGCAGAATCCACGTCAGCCACAGCAAGCCAAAGGCGGTGGCGCCGCAACTGAGGAACATGGCCACGCCATTTTTAAATGCGCGTTTGCGATACAGGCGTTCGTTGGCGTTCATAACCCTTCCTTGCGCGACAGGCGCATCAGCAGCAGTCGCGCGAGCGCGAGCACGACGAAGGTCACGATAAACAGCAGGAAACCCAAGGCAATCAGCGCAGAGCGATGCAGGTCGGTGTAGGCCTCGCTGAATTCGTTGGCGATGACCGAGGCGATGGAACTGCTGGGCATCAGCAACGAGGCGGAAAACTGTTGTGCGTTACCCAATACGAAGGTCACCGCCATGGTCTCGCCAAGGGCGCGGCCCAGGCCGAGGAAGATACCGCCGACCACCGCCGAGCGGGTGTAAGGCAGAACAATGTCCCACACCACTTCCCACGTCGTGCTGCCCAAGGCGTAGGCGGATTCTTTCAACTGCGTGGGCACGCTGCGAAACACCTCATGCATCACCGAGGTGATAAACGGCATGATCATCACCGCCAGCACAATGCCGGCGGTGAGCATGCCGATTCCCAGTGGCGGCCCCTGGAACAGCGAGCCAACAAAGGGCAGGGCGCCCAGGTAGTCATTGATCAACGGCGACAGGTGTTCGGCCATGAAAGGCCCGAACACAAACAAACCCCACATGCCATAGATGATCGACGGGATACCGGCCAGCAGCTCAATCGCCGAGGCCACCGGCATTTTCAGCCAGGGCGGTGCAACTTCAGTCAGAAAAATCGCGATGCCGAAACTCACCGGAACGGCAATCAGCAAGGCGAGAAAGGAGGTGACCAAGGTGCCGTAAATCGGCACCACGGCACCAAAGTGGTTATTGACGGCATCCCACTCGGTGCTGGTGATGAAACCGAAACCAAACGTCTTGAACGCCAGCCCGCCGCCCCACAGGGTCGAGGCGGCAATGGCGCCCAGCAGCGCCAGTACCAGCATGGCGGCACCGAACATCGAGCGTTTGAACCACAGGTCGTGGCGTTGATCGCGGGCGGCGCGGCGGTCGCCCCCGGTGTCGCTCGCGTGAGTAGTCATAACCAGGGTGTGGACCGTGTCGTTCATATCAGAGGTGCTCAGCGCCTTCCTCAGTTATCGAGGAAGGCGGTCGTAGGGCGAATCAGTGGGCGAAGTCAGACTTCCAGTAATCTTCGATTCGCGACACCAGGGAGCCCGGCAATGCGACGTAGTCCAGGGCCGCAGCCTGTTCCTGGCCTTTTTCCAGCGACCACTTGAAGAAGTTGAACGCCGCCTGGCTTTGCTCGGCATTCTTGGGCTGCTTGTACATGATGATCCAGGTGGTGGCCGTGATCGGCCATGCGCCTTCACCTGGGGCGTTGGTCATGATCAGGTTGAAGTCTTTGGCACTGGCCCAGTCGGCGGTGTCGGCGGCGGCCTGGAACGCCTTGGCGTTAGGCTCGACGAACTTGCCGGACGCGTTCTTCAGTGAGGCAAAGGTCATTTTGTTCTGCAGGGCGTAGGCGTATTCCACAAAGCCGATCGAGTTCTTGATCTGCTTCACGTAGGCCGAAACGCCCTCGTTGCCCTTGCCGCCCACACCGACCGGCCACGGTACGGTAGTGCCGAAACCAATCTTGGTTTTCCAGCTGTCGCTGACTTTGGCCAGGTAGTTGGTGAAGTTATACGAGGTGCCGGAGCCGTCCGAACGGTGCACCACGGTGATGTTTGCGCTTGGCAACTTCACACCAGGGTTGAGCGCGGCGATGGCGGGGTCGTTCCAGGCCTTGATGTCACCGAGGAAGATCTTTGCCAGGGTGTCGCCGTCGAGTTTCAGCTGGCCTGCGGCCACGCCTTCGACATTCATCACCGGCACGATGCCGCCGATCACGCTGGGAAACTGACCCAGGCCGCCGGCTTTGAGATCGTCGGCCGACAGTGGTGCGTCAGAGGCGCCGAAGTCAACGGTGGCTGCCTTGATCTGGGCGATGCCGCCGCCGGAGCCGATCGACTGATAGTTGATGCGGTTGCTGGAGTTCTTGCTGTAGTCCTGCGACCACTTGGACAGCACCGGGTAGACGAAGCTGGAGCCGGCACCGGTAACGTCGGTGGCGTGGGCCATGCCGCTCAGGCACAGGGCGCTCAACAATACAGACAGACTTTTTTTAGTCGGCAACATCACGACAACACCTCAAGGTAAGGGGTAAGTGGGTAGGCCCACCTGTCTAAGACGTGACGATTTAATTCCTGATATGTTGCTGTTTAATGACGGTTTGGCTTTATGAAGAAACATTTAGAAATGTTTGCCTGGGTGGCAGCGAGCATGGCTGCTGTCACCCAGGCGATGCTACTTAGCTGCCTTTCTGGTCAATCCCCGCCTGTAATTCCTGCTGGTCACTGTGCCCGCCGACCCGCAGCGGCCCAAGGTTGAAAGCCTGATCCTTGCGTGTGGCGTCGTCCTGTTTCTGGGTCAGTTCGTCCTTGGCGCCCAGCGCCAGGTTGACCGGCGATTTCGACAGGTTCAGCCCGACATCGGCGCGATAGTCGCTGCCTGCCAACGTCGTCGCCGTCACTTTGGAACCGCCCAACTCAACCTTGCCGCTTTCGGCGCTGATCCGCGCGCCAGTCAGCCGTGTGTCGCCAGCCACTTCAAGGTTTACGCCCTGAGCACCGCGAATGCCCGAGGCCTGATTAACGCTGTCTTTCACCACGTGGCTGACGTCCAGGTTCAGCGTCGGCGTGTAGCTGGTGTTGCCGCTCTTGTCACCGAACAGTACGTTTTGCGCGGTATCGGCCACCTTGCTGCCGGCGGTGTCCTTGCCGCTGACGGTGTAGCTGTCGCTGGTTTTTGGCCAGACTTTGTCCTTGAAGCTGGACAGGCGCGTGCCCAGTGCATCTTTCTTGTCCGCGAGGTAGGTCTTGGCCTGGTCCACGCGGGTGCCAAAGGCGCCACGGGGTTCAGGATTCACCTCGTAGCTGCCACTGCGGCTGAGCTTTTCGCCCAGGCGCTCCTTGGCGTTGATCACGCTGTCCTTGGCCGAAGCGAGGTGCTCGGTGCCTTTGTCGACGGCGTTTTCCAACTTCTCCCGATGCTTGTCGAACGCGCCCTCGGCCTTGGCTTGCACCTTGTCCTTGAGCGGGCCGGTGGTCTTGGCGAGCTTGTTGACCACGCCGGGTTGGTTTTTTTCGACATCAAGCTTGGCGTCGACGTTGACCTTAGTGCTGCTGACGTGATCTTTGCGGCTCTCGACCACAAGATCCCCGCCGACGTTGCCGCTGACCTGATCCGCCTCTATCCGCGCACCCGCCAGATGGGTATCACCGGCACTGTTGATGGCTACGCTATCGGCCTTGATCAGGCTGTCGTGCTGGGTGGTGCCTTGCACGTGGTCCACATCGACCTTGGCGCGGGCATTGATGCCCAGCTGGGTCTTGGGTGTGTCGTGTTCACCGGCGTCGACCCGTGTTGTTTTACCGCCGCTGCCACCCGCGCCGAGGGTCACGCCCCAGCTGTTGTGAGCCTGGGTGGATTGCGCCGACTCTTGCAGGATGCCGCCGTTTTGCGCATCGAGGGTGACCGTTTTGGCGGCAATCTGCGTACCTTGCAGATGGAGATCATCGGCGCTGGAGAGGCTCACGTTGCCCTTGCTGTGCAACTGCCCGACAACCACGCCCTGATCGTTTTCCGCCACCTTGCCGATATTGAAGTTGGCACTCAGGCTGCCAGTCTTGGCGCTGCTGTCGGCGCCACTGGTTTTTCCGGCACCGACGCTCAGGCCGCCGCCGAGGTTGCTGCCATTGCTGACATGCGTATTGGTGGCCGCTTGCAGGTCCAGCTTGCCGCCGGCATTCAGGCTGATATCACCGTTGCTGGCGATCTGCGTGCCTTGCAGGGTCATGTCGGCGCCGCTGCTGAGCTGGATCGGCCCGCTGCCTTGAAGCGTCGCGACCCGCGCCTGGCTGTCTTGGGTGGCCAGCTGCTTGTTATCCAGTTGCACACCAGCACCGAGGTTGACGTTGGTACCGTTGGTGCCCGGTGCGGTGCCCACGGTCAATGAACCATTACCGCGCAGGCTGTTGCTGGATGTGCTTTGCGTGTCGCTGGCCTGATCAAGCGCCAACTCGCCACCGGCCTTGAGGTTGACGCCCGCCTGGCCACCGTTGAACTGGCTGCCCGCGTAACGCGCATCGGACTTGGCCGTGATGTTCACGCCCTGAGTGCCCGCGTAGCTGCCGACCACCGCCGTGCTGCTGGCTTCGCGCACATCGCTGCTGCCGCCTGCGCCGCTGCCGCGCACGTTCACGTCTTCACCGGTGGTGGTGTAGACCCGCACGCCTGCCTTGGCGTCCACGCTTTGTTCGCTGCTGCTGTGGGTGTTGGCTGCGGCGCTGGCGATATGCTCGCCGGCATCGATCTTCAGCCCGCCATCGGTGGCGCGGTACTGAGTGCCTTCATCCTGCAACTTACCGGCGACATCGACCTGCACCGTGGCGCCACTGAACTGGCTGACCACCGCCGTGCTGTCCTGCTGGGTGCGGGTCTTGTTGGTGTGACCGACTTCCACGTCCAGCCCGACATTCGGCTGCTCGAAAGCATCGAGCAAACCGGGTTGATGGAATTTGGCCTGGGCCACACCTTCGACGGCTTTTTCGATTGGTCGGGTGATGCCTTTGTATTCGACATTGACGCCGACATCGGCGGTCCAACCGTTTTCCTTGTGGGTACTGGTCTGGCTGTTGTGCGCCGCCTGGTTATCGACGGTGCCGGCGTTGACCTGCAATTCGGAGCCTGCCTTGACCTGCGCGCCCTGGCTGGTGAGGGTGTTGCCGGCGTTGATGGTCAGTTTGCCAGCCGCTGCCACGTTGCTGGTTTGCGCGGTGGTGTTGCTGCTGTTGTCGTGGCTGCTTTGATGGCTGAACTGTGCGCCGTTGCCAGCCTTGTCCAGACCGCCGGTGTAGTACACGCCACCGCCGGTGGTGGTTTTGTCGGTGGTGTTGCGCGTGCTGTTATCGGTCGCCAGCAACTCGACGTTTTTGCCGCTCAAAATTGCATCGCCCCGGGTGGCTTGGACGCCGGAACCCTTGATGCTCACATTGCCATCGGCGGTGACCGCCACGCTGGCGCCGCTGAGGCTGGAAGCTTGTTGTTTTGTGGTGTCGGTCTTGCTGGTTTGCTGCTGGTCCTCAAAGCTCACGCCAGCGCGGTACTGGCGGGTGCCTTCGGCGTTTTCCTTGGCGTAGCCATCGAAACCACGGGTGTGAGTGGTGGTGGTGTCGTGTGTGGTGTTGTCAGCCGAAGCGATCTTGATATCACCCTTGGCGTCCGCCTGTAAATTACCGGCGGCCGACACCTGAGAGCCACTGACTTGAATGTCCTTGGCGCTTTGCAGCTTGAGGTTGCTGTCCGAGCGCAGGTTGCTGGCCACGACAGTGCTGTCCTTGAGTTGCTTGCGGCTTTCATCCTTGGAAATGCCGAAGAACTTGCTGTCGTTGCTGTAGCTATTGTCGTGGGAGGTGTCTTTTACGCCGTCGATCACCAGCGAGCCTTTGTCGCTGATCACGCTGGCCTGCTTGCCGCCACGCGCCTGGCTGCCGCTGATGCGCACGTCGTCGGCCTCGACGAGCAGTTTGCCGTCGGCGTTGACCTTGCTGCCGGTGTTCAAGGTTTTGCCCTTGTCGCCGTCGCCGCTCTTGCCAAAGAAGCTGCCGCCGGTCAGGTCGCCGGAGTAAGCGTTGTCGCGGCTTACCTGGGTGCGGCTGGCGCTGCTGATCTCCACTTGGCGGCCGGCCAATTGAATATCGCCGGGTGTTTTCAGTTCGGCGCCTTGCAATTGCAGTTTCTGCTGGCTGGTCAGCTCCAGCGTTTTGCCGGCCTTGAGGCTGCTGGTGACGCTGCGTTGCTCGCTGGAAGATTTATCCCAGTTGGCTTTCCACAGATGTTTGCGATGGTTGCCCTGATCGCGGGTTTCATGGGTTTCAGTCGCGGCGTTCACCAGCAGGTCGGCGCCGCTGTTGACACGTAAGGCATTGCCCGCTTCGACTTGGCTGGCCTTGATCTCGGCCTTGGCGCCGGAAGACAGCGTTGCATCCTGCTGCGCTACGACCTTGTTACCGTGCTGGCGCGAGTCTTTATCAGTGGTGGTGCGGTCGTAGGTTTCGTAGGTGAACAGGAAGTTGCTGTTGTCCCACTGTTCACGTTTTTCCTGGAGTTTGCGGCTTTCCAGGCTACTGAGGGTCAGGTTGCGACCGGCGTCGAGCTTGACGTTGCGCCCACTGACGTCGGTGGCGGCCAGGTTCAAATCCTTGGCGCTGTGCAAGTCCACATCGCCATGCTGGCTTCGCACGCCGGCACGGGTGGCGTCCAGGCTGTTGGCGTGGACCTGGCCGCTGATGTCGAGGTCGCCGGCCGAGCTGACGTTGACCCCGTCACGACCTTCCACCTGCACCGCGCCTACGCGCACGCCAGCACCTTCGGCCGTGCTGATGATGTTGATGCGTCCGGCCTGCATCGCCCCAAACAGGCTGGCGTCGATGCGCTGGTCCTGGGTCTTGCTGGCGGGGTCGACCTGGCGCACTTGCCCACTGGCGAAGTCGACCTGGTTGCGGCCTGCGGTGAGGTTCAGTTGATCGCGGGCACTCAAGCGCCCGTCGCTGTCGATGCGCGGCGCGATCAGGTTGATCGAGCCCGCGCGGTTTTGCAGGCCTTGGCCGTGCACCGTCAGTTGGCCGCTTGCGTCGCGGGTGTCCAAGGCTTGCAGCTTGCCGTCATTGAGTTCGGGGCGGCCCACCACCAGGTTGGCGTTCGGGGTGTTGATGAAGCTCCCGCCATTCACCGAAATACCGTTGGGGTTGGCCAACACATAATCGGCCGCCTTACCGAAAATCTCTTGGGCGCCGTTTAAGGTCGAGGCGTTGCGGCTGATCACTTCGTTGAGGATCACGCTCGCCGCCTGGCCCTGGAACTGCGGGTTCGCCGCCAGTTGCCCGGCGAGTTGCGACTGGCCGGCCTGCAGGGCGTTGTTCAGCACCACGCCCTGGCGGTCGACGTTGTAATCCAGGAACTGGTTATGGGACAGGCCGCCGGCATTCGGCGCGACGATATTGACGATGGGCACGCCCTGCTGGTTTTGCAGTTGCGGTATCCCGCCAGGCCCTTCGACCACGGTGATGCCGGCGGCCAGTACCAGTTGCGGCAGCAGGAACAGGCTGGCGATGGCCCAGCGCAGTTTGCCCTGGGGTGAAAGGTGAAACGTGTGGGTGTCAGTCGGCATAAGTAAGTTCGCTCTATGTTGGCTGAGCCGCCTCGTGCGTTGTTCGTTGCAACGCTACTGGGGTGGTCAGGTACGGCGGTTGTTTCAGGCTAATCGGGTGTTGGTTTAAATCTGCACGCTCATATCTGCACGCTCATATCTGCACACTCATATCTGCAAGCTAAGGCGCGTCAGCCAGACCTCCGGCTCCTGGCCAAAGCCTGTTGGCGTGTGCAAATTGCGTTGGTAATCGACGTCGAGCTGCACGTTCTTCCAGCTCAGGTTGAGCCCGGCACTCGCGCCGCTCAGGCGTTGGCCCGGGGCGCCGTGTTCGCGCTTGACCCAACCGTTGTCCAGGCCCAGGCGCGGGGTGATTTTTACCGGAAGGTCGCTGTTGAGCGGCAGGCGCAAGGTGTTGCGCCACACCGCACCGATGGCGCCCGAGGCACTGTTTTCGCGGTAGCCACGCACAGCCGAATCGTCGGTGCCCAGCAGTTGCTCAATGGCAGGCAAACGGTCCGGGCTGTATTGCGCAGACAGCTGGCTCTGCCACTGCCAGGGTTGCGTGCGCCATTGGCCGTTGCGCCATTGAGTGAGGTTGGCGCGGTATTTGTGAAACTGCGCCTGGGGCAGGTTTTTCTGCACTTGGTCAGCGTCGCGATCAGCGCCGAACCAGGTCAGGCCCTGGGCGTAATTGACGTCCAGGTTCCACACCGCGCTGTTGAGCCAGAACAGGTTCAAACCGGCCTCGGCCACGCTCAGCGTTGGGCTCTGGATGCCCAAGCGGACCTTTTGCAGGTAGCTGTCGACGTCCTTGTAGGCCAGTTGCAGGTTGGCGCTGAGTTGATGGCCCTGGTCGCGCCACAACACGCGGTCGGTGCGCAGGCTGATCTGATCGGTACGGCCGCTGTTGTACAGCGTGGTGTTGCTGACCTTGAGCGGTGAGCGGTATTCGGCATGGCTGGCGAACAGGCTGTAGGTCCAGTAGCCGTAGGGGATCGAATAAAACAGGCTGTTGCTGCGGCTGTAACGCGGGCCGTGGTTGAGCGTGTCGCTGAAGCTCAGGTTGAGTGAATCGTTGAGCTGCAGCGGGCTGTCCAGGCTCAGGCTGATGGCGTTGCGATCACGGCCGGTGCCGGCGCTGCCAAGGTTATCCACTCCCAGGCCCAGCCCCCAACGTGAGGCGCTACTGCGCGAACGCAGGATGATGCGCGAGGCACCAGGTTCACGGCCAGGGGCGATATCCGCGGTGAGGTCCACCGAGCGCAGGCGGTTGAGCTGGTCCAGGCCTTGCTCCAGGTCGCGCAGGTTCAGTGGCTTGCCGAGCAGCCCGGGGAAGGCGCCGGCCAGGGACACGGGCAAGCTTTGGTCGGCCAGTTCGATGGCTTCCAGGTAGCCTTCTTCGACATGGATATCCAGCGGTTGCCCGGCAGCCGGGGTGCTGATCAGGTACGGGCGGCTGGCGATATAACCGGCCTCGACGTACAGGCGAGTGATCTCGGCCAGCAGGCGGTTGATCTGGGTGACGCCCATGCACGGGGCGACATAGGGCTCGATGTGTTTATTTAGCTCGGCCCTGCTGAACAGCGTGACACCGGCCAGGCGTGTGCCGCTCAGCGGCCAGCAGCGTTCATCTTTGACATTGTCTGCTGGCACAGTGGGGGCGGCCGTCGGTGTGCCGAAGCTGCCTTTCTGGAGCTGGCGCTGGCGTTGCTCCAGCTGTAATTGCTGCAGGTCGCGCTGCTGCTGTTGCTGCAAACGCAGGGCTTCCTGGCCTGGCTGCGGGCCGTCGGCGGCGGACGCGGGCAGCGCGCACACGCAGAGCAGGGCGATACCCAATGGGTGGAGATGGCACAAGCGTTTGAGTGAGGGCAGGTTCGGCACTCGACATCCTTAACGTAGAAATACACACGATTCATGCCCCGGAGCCAAACCGTGAGCTCGGGGGGCTTGCCGCTCTTGAGTCATGATTAAACGGATTGTTACATCGTCTGTAGGATTTATTACATAAAACGTGAGGAATGCCGCGTTATTCAGCAAATAAATGCACAAAATCAGTGCAAATTGACTGATGGGGGCTATCAGGTCCCTGAATTTACGGGGTGGGTATGTGGATCAGGCGATGTGGGAGGGTTTTGATTGTTGCAGCAAGATGACTTAATCGGCGTGTTTATAGAGATGCACGCATCCCATGTCGTCAACGTGGCTATCCAGGGGTATTTGCGTTCAAATTGACAGCTTTACGACGATGAAACCAGGCAGTCACGATCCGGTTAAAAAGTCATAAAAAGACACGGAAAATCAGGCGAAGTCTTTGAAAATACTGAGATTGTCCGACAATCAAAAGCATGAAAAACTCTTCATAAACGCCTCGCTCGAACGTTGGTAGTTTCCCCAGCGCTGCCCAATAATTCGAGTCCTAATAATGAATAACAAAACTCTTAAAAGCGCCTTGGCGCTCTCCATTTCGCTCGCCTCCACACACCTGTTCGCCGGTGGTTTTGCCCTCAATGAGCAAAGTGTCAGCTCAATGGGTACAGGCTACGCCGGGCGTTCTTCCTCGGCGGATGACGCCAGCACGGTGTTCGGTAACCCGGCCGGCATGTCGCGCATCAAGCACAATGAAGTCAGCATCGGCGCCACCTACCTCGATGCCAAATCCAACATCAAGGACGCCAGTTCCTCTCAAGGCGGTGTCGACAACCCTGGCACCAACAAAGGCGACATGGTCCCCGGCATTGCCGTGCCGATGGGTTACCTGGTGACGCCGATCGATGAACACTGGGCCTTTGGCCTGGGGGTCTACGCGCCGTTCGGTCTGGTGACCGACTATGAACACGGGTTCCAGGGCAATGGCTTTGGTAACAAAAGCAAGATTCAGGTCATCACCGTGCAGCCGACGGTCAGCTATGCGTTCAACGACAAGGTCTCGGTAGGTTTCGGCCCGACCTTCAACAAAATCAGCGGCGAGCTGGACTCCAAAGTCCCGGCGTTTGGCTTGGGCACCGAGACGGCCAAGATCAAGGGTGACGACACCGCGATGGGCTTCAACGCCGGTATCCTGGTGCAGGCCCTGGACAGCACCCGCGTCGGCGTCACCTACCACTCGCAAGTGGTCTATCACCTGAGCGGCCATACCAACGCCTCCGGCGTGCTCTCCGATGTGCTGGACGGCGGGGCGCAGAAGTATGACGCCAAGCTGAATGTCACCACGCCGTCGTCCGTGGACTTCTCGGTCACGCACCAACTGACCGACGCCTTGACCCTCTACGTGGGTAGCACCTACACGCGCTGGAGCCAGTTGAAGAAGATCACGGTCAACAACGCCGGCGTGTCGGACATTACCGCTGAGCTGGCCGGCCTGGGCTCCATCACCGAAGAGCAGCATTGGCACGACACCTGGTCCCACGCGATAGGCCTGTCGTACCAGCTCAACAAGCAGCTGGTGCTGCGTACCGGCTTCTCGGTGGACCAGACGCCAACCAACAACACCGACCGTTCGGTGCGTATTCCGACGGGCGACCGCACCGTCTTCAGCCTCGGTGCCGGCTGGACGCCTGTGGATAACCTGACCTTTGACGTGGCCTATTCCTACCTGAAGGAAGAGCCCATCAAGGTGCGCGACAACAATCCTCAGTTGGCGCTGACCTACGACGCCAAGTATGAAAACAGTGCCAATGGTTTTGGTGGTTCGGTGACTTACCGCTTCTGACCTGTGGATAACGGCAAAGGGCCGGTTTTTTGGCGTGGTCCTTTGCCGTAAGTTTTGACCTCAATGCTGTCAATCGCGGCGTGTCTTGGTTAGATTGAAGGCTAATCAGCTTTTAGGACACGGACTGTCATGACTACGCTAACGCCGATCATCGCGACCAATCCCCTCATTCTTCGCGCCGCCACGACCTCACCGCCGGCAGCGCTTGCGAACACCCTCGACGTCTCACCGGCCCGGCCGTCTTCCGTGGTCAGCCTCGGAAATCCCGTGGCCGACGTTATCGATCTCTATTCCAAAAACGGGCAGCTCCCCGGCCGCGAAACCGTGTGGGCCTGGGAAAACGATAATCAGGACGCAGTCACCCAGGCGATCAGCCAACGCTTCGGTTCAATCTCCACGACCAGCCGTTACAGCGGCCTCGGTGCTGCGTTGGTGGATCAGTTCACCGGGGGCGGCGGGGCGGGGATTTCACAATCGGTACTCAACACCACGGCAGAGCGTGCCGGTGATACGGGCGGGATCAAGGCCGACCAGGCGGTGTTGCACAGCAAGGCCGACAACCAAATCAGCCTCAGCATCAAGACCGCCAGCGGTAAGACGGTGACGTTCAGCCTGTTCAGTCAGAAAGACGGCTTGGGCGTGCAGGCCACCGTCGACGGCGGCGATTTGACCGCGGATGAACTCAAAGCCGTCGGCCAATTGGGGAAGGCGTTCCAGGCTTCGGTCGATGGGTTGACCGCCGTACCGCCGAAACTCGACCTGAGCAAACTGACCCAGTTCGACACCAGCGTGTTGGCGTCGGTGGACCTCAACGCCAAAGTCAAAACCCAGGGGGGCGAGGACATGAGCCTGGCGTTCCACGCCGACAGCCAAAGCCGCACCACACGTATGAGTGGCCCGGCCGGCGACGTCGACCTGTCTGTGGACCTGAAAAACCGCGCAATCCTGGGTGACTCCAAACAGCAGGCCAATGCGATGAAAACCTACCTCGCCCAGTTCGACCGGGTGCAACAGCGCGGTAGTGCCAATGCTGATTTGATGGCGATATTCAAGGATGCGTTCAGCGCCATGAACAGCAACTATCCCCAAGGCGCTGGCGCAACGAATGCATTGAGCAACAACCCGACCGACAAAGGTTTGCTGACAGGGCTGGCGGACTTCAAGGCTTCGATCAAGCAGGCCGTCGGTGCGTTCAACGCAATGCGTCCTACGGAAGTCGACAGCTTCTCCTACACCGTGTCGCAGAAGACCCAGGTCAATGGCCGCAGCAGCGCGGACCGCAGCGTGACCCAGAACCAGCAGTCGGTGCTGTCGGCAAACTTCCACAAAAGCCTCAGCGGTGGCGAGCCACCGGTGTTGGATGGCACCCGCGAATCGCAGAACTACCTGTATGTGCAAGTGCAGGACAAGGCCAGCAGCACCGCGAGCTTCTCCTATAAGGATGGCCAACTGGCGAGTGCTTCTGTGTCGCAGTCGGCGGTGCAGAACACCCGGACCCAGAAGTACGAGATGGCCCAGTTGGTGTCAGACACGGTGGTGCCGAAAGAAGGCTCGTCCAAACGCGACTACCTGGCGTTGCTGGAGCACGCAGCCCAGGAGGTTAAAAAGTCCAAGGACGCGCTGGAGCAATCAACCTTGAAGGACGCCCTGGCGGCCATGCAGGATTCGGTGCTGCTAAAGGACTATCCCGCTGTACTGATGCGCTGAGGTTGCGCGCCATGAAAGCGGGAAGGCTCATCACGGGGCCTTCCCGTTTTTTTTGCCCGACAGGCGTGCGCCTGGATGCCAGATTAGGCTTTTGAATCGATTCGATATTCTGTAGCCTTGCGCAGCTTCAACCGTGCTTGATGAACACAATCACTTCGTCCGGCGGCGCCCGAAGGGCTCCAGAGCCGGTGGTACACTCGACTTTCGCGCTTACTGCGCTTGCAGGTCTTGCGAACATGACGCAAATTTCCGAACGCCTACTGGTTCAAGCCCACCTCGACGCCAAGCAGCCCAAGGCCCTGAGCGCCGATGAAGAGGCGAGCCTGCGCAGCGCCATCGCCGCCGAGCTCAAGGCTCAGGACGCGGTGCTGGTTGCCCACTTCTATTGCGACCCGGTGATTCAGGCCCTGGCCGAAGAAACCGGAGGCTGTGTCTCCGACTCCCTGGAAATGGCCCGCTTTGGCGCTGCCCACCCGGCCAAGACTGTGTTGGTGGCCGGTGTACGTTTCATGGGCGAGACCGCCAAAATCCTCACCCCCGAAAAACGCATCCTCATGCCCACCCTGGAAGCCACCTGCTCCCTGGACCTGGGCTGCCCGGTGGAGGAGTTTTCAGCGTTCTGCGACCAGCACCCCGAGCGCACGGTGGTGGTTTACGCCAACACTTCGGCGGCGGTCAAAGCCCGTGCCGACTGGGTTGTTACCTCCAGCTGCGCGCTGGAAATCGTCGAAAGCCTGATGGACAACGGCGAGACGATTATCTGGGGGCCGGACAAGCACCTGGGCACTTACATTCAGCGCCAGACCGGCGCAGACATGTTGCTCTGGGACGGCGCGTGCATCGTCCACGAAGAGTTCAAGTCCAAGCAGCTTGAAGACATGAAGGCGCTGTACCCGGACGCTGCGATCCTGGTGCACCCGGAGTCGCCGACGGCGGTGATTGAATTGGCTGACGCGGTGGGTTCCACCAGCCAACTGATTGCCGCAGCCCAGCGCTTGCCGAACAAGACCTTTATCGTCGCCACCGACCGCGGCATCTTCTACAAGATGCAGCAGTTGTGCCCGGATAAAGTCTTCGTTGAGGCACCGACCGCCGGCAACGGCGCGGCGTGCCGCAGTTGCGCGCACTGCCCGTGGATGGCGATGAATACGCTGGAGCGCACACTGCAGTGTTTGCGTGAGGGCAGTAATGAGATCTTCGTCGAGCCGTCGGTGATCCCGCACGCCGTGCGCCCGCTCAAACGCATGTTGGACTTTACCCAGGCTGCGCGCCTCAAGCTGGCTGGCAACGCCTGACCTGAAGTTGAACACATAAACAAAATGTGGGAGCTGGCTTGCCTGCGATAGCGGTCTATCAGTCAATGCTGCTGTGACTGAACGATCGCCATCGCAGACAAGCCAGCTCCCACACTTGATCTCTAGTGTTCTTGGGTTACTTTTTCTGCTTTGGAATGTGCACCAGCTGCGTATCCGAGTAGATGTCATGCCAGCTGCGCTTGCGCTTATCAAACACCGACCAGACAAACCCCAGCCCCACGCACAACCACGATGCAATCGCCACCACAAAGCGCAGCAGCGCCTGCCACAGGCTGATGCGCGAGCCGTCGGCGTTCTGCACGCGCACGCCCCACACCTGCATGCCCAATGTCTGCCCCGAATGGGTCCAGAACTTGGCGAAGAAACCAAACAGCACAAAAAACAGGATCGTCGACAGCAGCGGGTCGCCGTCCAGCGCGCCGGACTCGGTGAGCGTGCGCATCCTGGCTTCGCCGATAAACGCCATCCACACCAGCTTGTAGATAAACGCGGTGACGATCAGCAGCGCGGTGCACAACAGGAAGTCATAGAACATCGCTGCCAGACGACGGCCCAGGCCAACGGCGGGGAATTCGCCTTGGGGGCTCAACAAAGGTTTGGGCATGGCCGTCTCTCTTGAGAAAAAAGCCATTTTACGAGCAAACGCACATAAAAAAGCCCCTGATGTTACCATCAGGGGCTTTTTGTCGCAGTAAGGATCAGCCTTCTGCTTGTACTTCGTCAGCCTGCATGCCTTTCTGGCCTTGCACGGCGATGAAAGACACTTTCTGGCCTTCTTTCAGGCTCTTGAAGCCATTGCCCTGAATAGCGCGGAAATGCACGAACAGATCCGGACCGCTTTCTGGAGTGATAAAACCAAACCCTTTCTCGTCGTTAAACCACTTGACGGTACCGCTCTGACGATTCGACATTTCTTATTTCCTTTGACGCTAAAAATTAATGACAGCCCCTTTCACATGAAAGAGTACTGGGCTGGGTTGCAGGAAAGTAAGAGACGTCGAACGGGTTGTAGCAAACTTATGGCTACTGCCCAGGTCCAGGTTCAAAGCGACCCATGCAAACACAGTGGCTAAACTCTACGTCAACTAATATGGAAAAAACAAGCCCCGGAGAATCCCCAGGTTTTGCTCGGCCATATGACACTTCGTTGACTAAAAGTGGATCCCACATATTCGATAGCGTTGCTCACTTGTTATAGGTTTGCGCCTATTAAAATGACTATCGTCAATGCACTCTTTTATGGCGGTTGCGTTACAAATTAGTGCGCGTTAACGCAACCGCGTTACTTATAGGAACAGTCAATCAGCCACGGTAGTAACGTTGCGGTACAAATGGCATTTTACTTACACGTAGTGGCACCTTTTTCCCACGTACCAACGCAGACACTTCGGTGTCCAGTGCGACAAATGCGCTGTCCAGGTAACCCATGGCCAATGGGCCGCCCAGTGTCGGGCCAAAACCGCCGCTGCACACGCTGCCGATCACCGTGCCGTGTTCGTCGACGATTTCTGCGCCTTCACGCACCGGGGTCCGTTCCTGTGGCAGCAGGCCCACGCGCTTGCGGCTTACGCCGGCTTGTTGCTGGGTGAAGATGCGGTCAGCGCCCGGGAAGCCGCCAGCACGCGCGCCATCGGCACGACGGGCCTTGGAGATCGCCCAGAGCAGGCTGGCTTCGATCGGCGTGGTTTCGGTGTTCATGTCATGGCCATACAGGCACAGGCCGGCTTCCAGGCGCAGGGAATCGCGGGCGCCCAGGCCGATGGCTTGAACTTCGGTTTCGGCGAGCAGGCTGCGCGCCAGGCTCTCGGCATTGGCCGCCGGTACGGAGATCTCAAAACCGTCTTCGCCGGTGTAACCCGAGCGGCTCACGTAGCACTCCACGCCCAGCAGGCGCAGGGTGGCGAACTGCATGAAAGTCATCTTGGTCACTTCCGGCGCCAGGCGCGCCAGCACTTTCACTGCCTCCGGGCCTTGCAAGGCCAGCAGGGCGCGCTCTTCGAACAGCGGTTCGATGCTGCACTGCTCGCCAATGTGTTTGCGCAGGTGGGCCAGGTCCTGGTCCTTGCAAGCCGCGTTGACCACCAGGAACAGTTCGTCGTTGCCCAGGTTGGCCACCATCAGGTCGTCAAGGATGCCGCCCTGGTCATTGGTGAACATGGCGTAGCGCTGCATGCCCACGGGCAGGTCGATGATGTCGACCGGCACCAGGGTTTCCAGGGCCTTGGCGGCGTTGGCGCCGGTCAGGCGGATCTGGCCCATGTGGGACACGTCGAACAACCCGGCTTGATCACGGGTGTGCAGGTGTTCCTTCATCACACCCAGCGGGTATTGCACCGGCATGTCGTAGCCGGCGAAGGGCACCATGCGCGCGCCCAACTCGATGTGCAGCGCGTGCAATGGGGTTTTCAACAGGGTTTCGGTGGACATGTTCAGCTCCTGAAAAACGTGCGGACGCGCTTGTAGGCGTCAGCACTCGATAATGTTGACGGCCAAACCGCCACGGGCGGTTTCCTTGTATTTGCTTTTCATGTCGGCGCCAGTCTGGCGCATGGTGCGGATGACCTTGTCGAGTGAGACAAAGTGCTGCCCGTCACCACGCAAGGCCATGCGCACGGCATTGATCGCCTTGACCGAGCCCATGGCGTTGCGCTCGATGCACGGTACCTGCACCAGCCCGCCAATCGGGTCGCAGGTCAGGCCGAGGTTGTGTTCCATGCCGATCTCGGCAGCGTTTTCCACTTGGGACACGCTGCCGCCCAACACTTCGCACAAAGCGCCTGCGGCCATGGAACAGGCCACGCCGACTTCGCCCTGGCAGCCGACTTCGGCGCCGGAAATCGAGGCGTTTTCCTTGTACAAAATACCGATGGCGGCGGCGGTGAGCAGAAAGCGCACCACGCCGTCCTCGTTCGCGCCGGGGATAAAGCGCATGTAGTAATGCAGCACCGCTGGCACGATCCCGGCCGCACCGTTGGTGGGCGCGGTGACCACGCGCCCGCCGTTGGCGTTTTCTTCGTTGACCGCCAGCGCATACAGGTTGACCCAATCCAGCACCGACAACGGGTCGCGCAATGCCGATTCGGGGTTCTTGCACAGCTGCCGATGCAGCGCCGCTGCACGGCGCTTGACCTTCAAGCCGCCGGGCAAGATGCCTTCGTTGCGACAACCGGCATCCACGCAGTCCTGCATCACCTGCCAGATGTTCAGCAAGCCGGCGCGGGTTTCCGCCTCCGGGCGCCAGGCACTTTCATTGGTGAGCATCACCTGGCTGATGGACAGCCCGTAGGTGGCGCAATGGCCAAGCAAGTCCTTGGCGTGCTTGAAAGGGAAGGTCAGCGGCGTGGTGTCTTCGACAATCCGGTCAGCGCCGGCAGCGTCTTCATCCACCACAAACCCACCGCCGACCGAGTAATACTCGCGGCTGCGGATCTGGATACCGGCGGCGTCGAAGGCACGAAAAATCATACCGTTGGGGTGGTAGGCGAGAGGCTTGCGAATCATCGCCAGGTGCTCTTTCTCGTTGAACGCAATGCTGTGTTCACCGAGCAGGTTCAAGCGACCGTCACCGCGCATTTGCGCAAGGCGTGCGGCGACGGTTTCAGTATTCACGGTGTCTGGGTGTTCGCCTTCCAGGCCCAGCAACACGGCCTTGTCGCTGCCGTGACCTTTGCCGGTGGCGCCCAGCGAGCCATAGAGCTCCACCTTGATGCCGCTGGTGGCGCTCAGCAGGTTGTCACGCTTGAGGCCTTCGACGAATCGAGCGGCGGCGCGCATCGGGCCGACGGTATGGGAGCTGGAGGGGCCGATGCCAATCTTGAACAGGTCGAACACGCTAAGGGACATGGTTGTTCTCCGGTTTCTTATTATTTTGGAAGACTTGCTCGCTCAGTGTAGAAACCGGGCTTGTGTGGGAGCTGGCTTGCCTGCGATAGCATCACCCTGGTCTACCTGATAGACCGAGGTGCCTGCATCGCAGGCAAGCCAGCTCCCACAAAAACCAGCTCCCACATTGACCGAGTTCAGTCAGGGTTACGCGTAGCTCTCGATCGACGGGCACGCACACACCAGGTTACGGTCGCCAAACACGTTGTCGACCCGGCCAACCGGCGGCCAGTATTTGCCCTCGATCAACGACGCCACCGGGTACACCGCCTGTTCACGGCTGTACGGGTGGCTCCATTCACCGACGATTTCAGCCGCCGTGTGCGGGGCGTTTTTCAGTGGGTTGTCGTCTTTGTCCAAGGTGCCGTTTTCGACTGCGCGAATTTCCTCGCGGATGGCAATCATGGCGTCACAGAAGCGGTCCAGTTCTTCTTTGGATTCGCTTTCGGTCGGCTCGATCATCAAGGTGCCCGCTACCGGGAACGACATGGTCGGCGCATGGAAACCAAAATCGATCAGACGCTTGGCCACGTCATCCACGCTGATGCCGCTGCTGTCTTTCAAGGGGCGCAGGTCCAGGATGCACTCGTGTGCCACCAGGCCGTTGCTGCCGGTGTAGAGCACGGGGTAATGCTCTTCAAGGCGACGGGAAATGTAGTTGGCGTTCAGGATCGCCAGCTGCGAGGCGCGCTTGAGGCCCGCGCCGCCCATCATGCTGATGTACATCCAGGTGATCGGCAAAATGCTCGCGCTGCCAAATGGCGCCGCGCACACCGCGCCTTCCTTGCGCTCCATGGCCGCGTGGCCTGGCAGGAATGGCGTGAGGTGGGATTTAACCCCAATCGGGCCAACGCCCGGGCCGCCACCGCCGTGCGGAATGCAGAAGGTTTTGTGCAGGTTCAGGTGGGACACGTCGCCACCGAACTTGCCCGGTGCGCACAGGCCGACCATTGCGTTCATGTTGGCGCCGTCGATGTACACCTGGCCGCCGTTGTCATGAATGATCCCGCAGATTTCGCGGATGCCTTCTTCAAACACGCCGTGGGTGGACGGGTAGGTGATCATCAGCGCAGCGAGGTGCTCGCGGTGCTCGATGGCTTTGGCGCGCAGGTCTTCGATGTCGACGTTGCCGCGTGCGTCGCAGGCGGTCACCACCACGCGCATACCGGCCATGTTGGCGGTCGCAGGGTTGGTGCCGTGGGCCGAAGACGGGATCAGGCAGATGTCGCGGCGTTCTTCGCCACGGCTCTGGTGGTAAGCACGAATGGCCAAGAGGCCGGCGTATTCACCTTGGGAACCGGCGTTCGGCTGCAGGGAGATCGCGTCGTAGCCGGTGGCCGCGCAGAGCATGGCTTCCAGGTCGGAAGTCAGCTCCAGGTAGCCGGCGCTTTGTGCGGCCGGGGCGAAGGGGTGCAGGGCACCGAATTCGGCCCAGGTCACCGGGATCATTTCGCTGGCGGCGTTGAGTTTCATGGTGCACGAACCCAGCGGGATCATGGTGCGGTCCAGCGCCAGGTCCTTGTCGGCCAGCTTGCGCAGGTAGCGCATCAGCTCGGTTTCGGAGTGGTAACGGTTGAACACCGGGTGGCTGAGGATCGGCGACTGGCGCAACAGCGCGGCGGGCAAGGTGCTTTCAGTCGCAGCAAAGGCGGGCAGTGCCTTGCCGTCGGCGAAGATCGCCCACAGGGCTTCGATATCGGCCTGGGTGGTGGTTTCGTCGACCGACAGGCCAACGCGTTCAGCATCGACCACACGCAGGTTGATGCGCTGGGCGCGGGCCTTGTCGTGCAGGGCGGCGGTGTTGGCGCCCGTGTTGAGGGTGATCGTGTCGAAGAAGTTTGCCTGCTCAACCTTAAGGCCCAGGGCGGTCAAGCCTTTGGCCAGGATCGCGGTCAGTTGGTGAATGCGCTGGGCGATCTGGGTCAGGCCTTTAGGGCCGTGGTACACGGCGTACATGCTGGCGATGTTAGCCAGTAGCACTTGCGCGGTGCAGATGTTGCTGGTGGCTTTCTCGCGACGGATATGTTGCTCGCGGGTCTGCATGGCCAGGCGCAGGGCCGGCTTGCCGAAACGGTCGACCGACACACCGACCAGACGGCCGGGCATGTCGCGCTTGAACGCATCCTTGGTGGAGAAGTACGCCGCGTGCGGGCCACCAAAACCCAGCGGTACGCCGAAGCGTTGCGCGCTGCCGATGGCCACGTCGGCGCCGAACTCACCCGGCGGGGTCAGCAGGGTCAGGGCCAGCAGGTCTGCGGCCACGGCCACCAGTGCGTTGGCGGCGTGGAAGCGCTCGGTCAGTTCGCGGTAGTCGAACACGTCACCGTTGCTCGCCGGGTACTGCAGCAGAGCGCCGAAGAACGCGCTGACGTCAGTCAGTTCACGCTCATCGCCCACTACCACGTCGATGCCCAGCGGCTCGGCACGGGTGCGCAGCACGTCAAGGGTTTGCGGGTGGCTGTGGACCGAGGCGAAGAAGGCATTGCTGCCCTTGTTCTTGCTCAGGCGCTTGCAGAAGGTCATGGCTTCGGCGGCGGCGGTGGCTTCGTCGAGCAAGGAGGCGTTGGCGATCGGCAGGCCGGTAAGGTCGCTGATCAGGGTCTGGAAGTTCAACAGCGCTTCCAGGCGGCCTTGGGAAATTTCAGGTTGATACGGGGTGTAGGCGGTGTACCAGGCCGGGTTTTCCAGCAGGTTGCGCAGGATCGGCGACGGCGTGTGGCAGTTGTAATAGCCCTGGCCGATGTAGGTCTTGAACAGTTGGTTCTTGCCGGCGATGGCCTTGATCTTGGCCAGGGCCTGGGCTTCGCTCAGGCCGTCTTCCAGGCCGAGCACGCTGGTGCCCTTGATGCTTTCCGGGATCACGCTGGCGCTGAGGGCTTCGAGGGAATCAAAGCCCAGGCTTGCGAGCATGTGCTGCTCATCTTCCTGGCGAGGGCCGATGTGGCGGGCGATGAATTCATTGGCGGTGGTCAGATTAACGGTCATGGCGCGCTCCTCAGGCTTCAGCGTTGGCTTTGATCAGGCGGTCGTACGCATCCTGATCCAGCAGTTTAGCTACCGCCTCGGCGTCGGCCGGTTTAAAGCGGAAGAACCAACCTTCGCCCATCGGGTCTTCGTTGACCAGTTCCGGGCTGTCGCTGAGTGCTTCGTTCACTTCGAGCACTTCACCGGTCAGCGGCATGTACACGCCGCTGGCGGCTTTTACCGATTCCACGGTGGAGGCTTCGGCGCCCTTGTCGTAAGCCTGCAACTCCGGCAGTTGCACGAAAACCACATCACCCAGCGCATTCTGCGCGAAAGCGGTGATACCCACGGTGACGCTGCCATCGGCTTCGGCGCGCAGCCATTCGTGATCTTCAGTGAAACGCAACTCGCTCATGGAAACTCCTCAGGGCCAGATTCGTCTGGTGGACGGGATTGGAATAATGGGGAGTTGCTTAGCAATATTGCGGCCAATGTTATTAAGTCGTTATAAATCAGCTACTTAACGATTTTGGTTATGACGATATGATTTTCAGCTGTAGCGATTTCGCTACACTCGGGCACACCAAAAAAAGCCTATGCGGATCAAAGCCTTGCATGGCGCGCAAAAAACAGGGTTGTAGCGATATCGTTACGCTGTAGCGCTTTCAGTACAGCGGATGTCGTTCTCAGACCAAAACTTGGATGCCCTCCATGGGGGAGGGGGCTTGTGTGGGAGCTGGCTCCCACACAAGCCCCACATTTTGATCTCTACATTTTCAGGTTTTGTTTGGAATGCCGTACTTGCGCAAGCGATGGGCGATCGCCGTGTGGGACGTTTGCAAGCGGCTGGCCAGTTGGCGGGTCGAGGGATAACTGGTGTAAAGCGTTTCCAGCAGGTTGCGCTCGAAGTCTTCCACCGCTTGCTCCAGGCTGTCGACTTCACCGTCGCTCTGGCGCGCCACTGAGGTGCCGGCGATGTCGAGGTCACCGATGTCCACCAGGCTGCTTTCGCAGATGGCGGCGGCGCGGAAGATCACGTTCTGCAGCTGGCGCACATTACCCGGCCAGCGGTTGCCCAGCAGCGCCGGATAAGTGCCAGGCGCCAGGCGGCACACCGGGCGCTGGATCTGCGCACAGGCCTGCTGCATGAAGTAGCGCGCCAGCAGCAGAATGTCCTGGCCGCGCTCGCGCAGCGGCGGCACTTCGACGTTGAGCACATTAAGGCGGTAGAACAGGTCTTCGCGGAAGGTGCCCTCGCTGACCATCTTTTCCAGGTCGCGGTGAGTAGCGCTGAGAATACGCACATTGACCTTCACTTCGCGGTCGCCGCCCACCCGGCGAAAGCTGCCGTCGTTGAGAAACCGCAGCAGCTTGGCCTGCAAATACGGCGACATCTCACCGATCTCATCAAGGAACACCGTGCCCTGGTTGGCCAACTCCATCAGCCCCGGCTTGCCGCCACGCTGCGCGCCGGTAAAGGCGCCAGGCGCATAACCGAACAATTCACTTTCGGCGAGATTTTCCGGTAGCGCCGCGCAGTTCAACGCTAGAAACGGCGCACTGTGCCGCGCACTGATCGCATGGCAGGCGCGTGCGACCAGCTCTTTGCCGGTGCCGGTTTCGCCCTGGATCAACAGCGGTGCATCCAGCGCCGCCACCCGTTGCGCCCGCGCCTTGAGCGTGCGAATCACCGGCGACTCGCCCAGCAGCGCATCAAAACCTTCGGCATGGTCATGGTGCAGCGCCGACAGCTGTTCGCCGATGCGGTTGGGTTGGTACAGAGTGAGCAGGGCGCCGGCGTCAGTGATCGGCGTGGCGTCGAGCAAAAAGGTCTGGCCGTTGACGCTGATTTCGCGCAACGGCAAACGAAAGCCCTGTTCGAGCAAGGTTTCCAGCAACGCCGGGTCATTGAACAACGCGCTGATGCTTTCACCCGCCGGTTCGCGGCCATACAGCGCGATCAGCGCCGGGTTGGCCAGCAGGATCTTGCCCGCGCTGTCCAGGGCCAGCACCGGGTCGGTCATGGCCGCGAGCAACGCGTCGAGTTGCAGGTGGCGGCGTTGGCCGGGAAGGATATCCACCACGGTGACCGCCTGTACGCCGTGCACGCTGAACAGCGCATCGCGCAGCTCTTCGAGCACCTCGGCGCTCAGGGTCGGCGCGTCGATGTACACGTTGGGCGGCACCATCTCCACCGCATCCAGGTTGAGATTGCGCCCACCGAGCAGGGCCAGGACTTCCTGGGTAATGCCGACGCGGTCGATGAAGCTGACGTGGATACGCATGGGGCTGGCAATTCTGGGGAACTGGAGGCGGCAAGTATGCCTTGGAGCGCAGGGAGATCAAAATGTGGGAGCTGGCTTGCCTGCGATAGCATCACCTTGGTCTACCTGATACACCGAGGTGACCGCATCGCAGGCAAGCCAGCTCCCACACAAGCCAGCTCCCACATTGGACTTACGGTGTTGTTACTCCAGGTGTTCCGGTTTGACCGGATCGCCGGATTTCACATCCAACTGATGCCGCACATCCTCAAACATCAAGTCGTACTGCTTGTGCATCTGGCCGTTAAGCGTCGCAGCCTTCGGCATTCCATATTTCTGCGCGATGTTCATCGCATGCCGGGCAAAGTCGAAGGCCTGATCCTTGGGTAAAAAGAATTCCTCCTTGAGGTCCTTGCCCTGCACCGAGCCGTGCAGCTTGAAGAGCATTCCCTTGCCTTCCTTTGGATCCTGGCTGACCTCGTAGTCGATGCACAGGTTGTAGCTGTAGTCATCCTTGTTGAGCGCGTGACGTTCGATGTGCAGGTGACCGGGTTCAAAGGTGGCCATAGGCGTTTCTCCTCTACTTCACAGGTAGGTGATGCCAGGTTTAGCCGTGCTGATACGCGTGCCGGCGCTGCCCTGGACGATGGCTTCGATATCCGAGAGTGAACCGATGACGGCAGTTTTGCCAGTCTGGCGGGCGAACTCGCAGGCCGCTTGTACCTTCGGCCCCATGGAGCCGGCGGCGAAGCCGAGTTTCTCCATGTCATCGGGATGGGCCTGGCCGATGGCCTTTTGGGTCGGCTTGCCGAAGTCGATAAAAGCCGCATTGACGTCGGTGGCAATCACCAGCAAATCCGCGTCCAGTTGTGATGCCAGCAAGGATGAGCACAGGTCTTTGTCGATCACCGCTTCAATGCCGCGCAGCGTGCCGTCGTCGCCATACATGGTCGGGATGCCGCCACCACCGGCGCAGATCACAATGGCGCGTTTTTCCAGCAGCCACTTGATCGGGCGGATTTCGAAGATGCGTTTCGGGCGTGGGCTGGCCACCACACGGCGGTATTTATCGCCATCGGGCGCGATGGCCCAGCCTTTTTCGGCGGCGAGTTTTTCGGCTTCGGCTTTGGAGTACACCGGGCCGATGGGCTTGGTCGGGTTCTGGAAGGCCGGGTCTTTGGCGTCGACTTCCACTTGGGTGAGCAAGGTGGCGAACGGCACCTCGAAGTCCAGCAGGTTGCCCAGTTCCTGTTCGATGATGTAGCCGATCATGCCTTCGGTCTCGGCACCGAGCACGTCCAGCGGGTACGGCGAAACCTGGGTGTAAGCCGCTGCCTGCAACGACAGCAGGCCGACTTGCGGGCCATTGCCGTGGGCGATCACCAATTCGTTGCTGGGGTGGATTTTGGCGATCTGTTCGGTGGCGATACGGATATTGGCGCGTTGGTTGTCCGCCGTCATGGGTTCACCACGGCGGAGCAGGGCGTTACCGCCCAGGGCTACGACGATGCGCATAATGCATTCCTTTTAGAAGGATCGTTCCCACGCTCTGCGTGGGAATGCCTCACTGGACGCTCTGCGTCCGCTCTTGTGACGCAGAGCGTCACTGGCTGCATTCCCACGCAGAGCGTGGGAACGATCAGAGTGGGGTTAGATATCCGCCAGCGCCGACACCAGAATTGCCTTGATGGTATGCATGCGGTTTTCCGCCTGCTCAAACGCGATGTTGGCTGGCGACTCGAACACTTCCTCAGTCACTTCCACACCATTGGCCAGGTTCGGATAGCGCGCGGCGATGTCCTTGCCCACCTTGGTCTCGCTGTTATGGAACGCCGGCAGGCAGTGCATGAACTTCACGCGTGGGTTGCCCGAGGCTTTCATCATCTTGGCGTTGACCTGGTACGGCAGCAGTTGCTCGATACGCTCGTCCCACGCTTCCACCGGCTCACCCATCGACACCCAGATATCGGTGTGGATGAAGTCGACGCCTTTGACCGCTTCTTTCGGGTCTTCGGTGATGGTGATGCGCGCGCCGCTTTCTTCGGCAAACGCCTGGCACTGCTTGATGAAGTCTTCGTGTGGCCACAGCGCTTTCGGCGCGCCGATGCGCACGTCCATGCCCAGTTTGGCGCCGATCATCAGCAACGAGTTGCCCATGTTGTAACGTGCGTCGCCCAGGTACGCGTAGCTGATGTCATGCAGCGGCTTGTCGCTGTGCTCGCGCATGGTCAGGGTGTCGGCGATCATTTGGGTTGGGTGGAATTCGGCGGTGAGGCCGTTGAATACCGGCACACCAGCGAACTTGGCCAGCTCTTCGACGATTTCCTGTTCAAAGCCACGGTACTCGATGGCATCGAACATGCGGCCCAGGACGCGGGCGGTGTCTTTCATGCTTTCTTTGTGGCCGATCTGCGACGACACTGGGTCGATATAGGTGACGTGGGCGCCCTGGTCATGGGCCGCCACTTCGAACGCGCAACGGGTGCGAGTCGAGGTTTTTTCGAAGATCAGCGCGATGTTCTTGCCTTGCAGGTGCGGACGCTCGGTGCCGGTGTACTTGGCGCGTTTGAGGTCGCGGGACAGGTCCAGCAGGTAGTTCAGCTCGCGGGTAGTGTGGTGCATCAGCGAGAGCAGGCTGCGGTTGCGCATATTAAAAGCCATGATGGATCTCCTTAGGTTTCGGTTATCCCCCTGGTCGCTGCTGGATAAGCAGCGGCCAAGGCCAAAAAATTAATAGTCGATGGGGTCGCGGATGATCGGGCAGGTCATGCAGTGGCCACCGCCACGGCCTCGGCCGAGTTCACCGGCGCTGATGGTGATGACTTCCACACCGGCCTTGCGTAGCAAGGTGTTGGTGTAGGTGTTGCGGTCGTAGCCGATCACCACGCCGGGCTCCACGGCCACCACGTTGTTGCCGTCATCCCATTGCTCGCGTTCGGCGGCGAAGCTGTTGCCGCCGGTCTCGACCACTCGCAGCGTCTTGAGGTTGAGGGCTGCAGCCACGGTTTCGAGGAAGTTGGTTTTCTCGCGCTGGATGTCGATGCCGTGTGGTTTGCTTTCATCCGGGCGCAGGGTGAAGGGCACGATCTGGTTGACCACTTCGGGGAAGATCGTCACCAGGTCGCGGTCGCAGAAGCTGAACACCGTATCCAGGTGCATCGCCGCGCGGGACTTCGGCAGGCCGGCAACGATCACGCGTTCCACGGCTTTGTTTTTGAACAGGTTGCGCGCCAGTTGGCCAATCGCCTGGTGCGAAGAACGCTCGCCCATGCCGATCAACACCACGCCATTGCCAATCGGCATCACGTCGCCGCCTTCCAGTGTGGCGGCCCCGTGTTCCTGGTCGGGGTCGCCGTACCAGATCTGGAAGTCGGCGTTGGTGAACTCGGGGTGGAATTTATAGATGGCGCTGGCCAGCAGGGTTTCCTGACGTCGCGCCGGCCAGTACATCGGGTTGAGCGTCACACCGCCGTAGATCCAGCAGGTGGTGTCGCGGGTGAACTGAGTGTTGGGCAGCGGCGGCAGGATGAAGCTTGAGTGGCCGAGGAAGTCGCGGAACATCTCGATGGTCCGGCCGCCGAAGCTGCTCGGCAGGTCATCGGCCGACACGCCGCCAATCAGGAACTCGCTGATTTTGCGCGGCTCCAGGCTGCGCAGCCACGAGCCGACTTCATCGACCAGGCCCAGGCCCACCGTATTGGCGGTGATCTTGCGCTCCAGAATCCAGTCCAGCGCTTCGGGGATGGCGACGATATCGGTCAGCAGGTTGTGCATTTCCAGCACATCAATGTCCCGCTCGCGCATCTTGGTTACGAAGTCGAAGTGGTCGCGCTTGGCCTGGGCCACCCACAACACGTCATCGAACAGCAGTTCATCGCAGTTGTTGGGGGTCAGCCGCTGGTGGGCCAAACCTGGGGAGCACACCATGACTTTACGCAGTTTGCCGGCTTCGGAATGTACGCCGTACTTCACTTTTTCCGTGGTCATTACAGATCCTCCAGTGAACAAAAGTTACAGAGTCAGGAAGCCGGCGTAGAGGCCATAAGCAGCCACCAGGGCGCCAATGACTACCGCGGCGAAAATCAGCTTCTCGACGTTGGTGAAAATCGGTTTGCCCAGTTCATGCTTGGCCTTGGCGAACAGGATCACGCCGGGGGCATACAGCAGGGCGGAGAGCAGCAGGTACTTGGTGCCACCGGCGTAGAGCAGCCACACCGCGTAGATCAACGCGATGGCGCCGATGAACAGGTCTTTCTTGCGCTCGCGCAGGGCGTTTTCGTAGGTCTCGCCGCGCACCGCCAGCAGCAGTGCATAGGCCGCCGACCACAGGTAAGGCACCAGGATCATCGAGGTGGCGAGGTAGATCAGCGACAGGTAAGTGCTGGCCGAAAACAGCGTGATGACCAGGAATACCTGCACCATCGCATTGGTCAGCCACAGGGCATTGACCGGCACGTGGTTGGCGTTTTCCTTACGCAGGAACTCCGGCATGGTGTGGTCCTTGGCGGCGGCGAACATGATCTCCGCACACAGCAGCACCCACGACAGCAGCGCACCCAACAGCGAGATGATCAAGCCGACGCTGATCAACACCGCGCCCCAGTGGCCCACCACATGCTCCAGCACGGCAGCCATCGAAGGGTTCTGCAGTTTGGCCAGTTCCGGTTGGGTCATGATGCCCAGGGACAGCACGTTCACCAGCATCAAAAACAGCAGCACGGTGATAAAACCGATTACGGTGGCCTTGCCGACGTCGCTGCGTTTTTCCGCACGGGACGAGAAGATGCTCGCGCCTTCGATGCCGATAAACACCCACACGGTGACCAGCATCATGTTGCGCACCTGGTTCATCACGCTGCCCAGGTCGGGGTTTTTCACGCCCCAGATGTCAGCGGTGAAAATGTCCAGCTTGAACGCGAACACAGCGATCAACACGAACAGCACCAGCGGCACCACTTTGGCGACGGTGGTCACCAGGTTGATGAACGCCGCTTCCTTGATGCCGCGCAGTACCAGAAAGTGCACGGCCCACAGCAGCACCGAGGCGCCAATCACCGCAGCGGGTGTGTTGCCTTCGCCAAAGATCGGGAAGAAGTAACCGAGGGTGCTGAACAGCAACACGAAGTATCCGACGTTGCCCAGCCAGGCGCTGATCCAGTAGCCCCAGGCCGACGAGAAGCCCATGTAGTCGCCGAAGCCGGCTTTGGCGTAGGCGTATACGCCGCCGTCGAGGTCAGGTTTGCGGTTGGCCAGGGTCTGGAACACGAAAGCCAGGGTGAGCATGCCGATGGCGGTAATGACCCAGCCGATCAACACCGCGCCGACATCGGCGCTGGCGGCCATGTTTTGCGGCAGTGAGAAGATCCCGCCGCCAATCATTGAGCCCACGACCAGCGCAACCAGGGCGCCGAGTCGAAGTTTTCCGGGAGTGTCAGACATTGCATGACTCCAATGCAGGAGAAGAGAGAGCACAGAATAATTCCGTGCGCTGATCAAACAGCTGACTTAGATCACGTCATTGGCACATTCCATTGTGAATTAATGACTTAGGGGTAAGATCCCGGGGCAATAGTTTGCCCCGCAAAGGCGCTTTCCAGAGCGGCTCCTGCGTTTTGATCAAGCATTTAGTCCGAGGTGTGGACGTTTGACCCTGGCCCGCTTTGTCGAATGTGCAAACTTTTCTCAATTAACGGGTTAAGTCTGCAAAAACTGGCCAAGTGCCTGCTCTATTTAAAATCTAAATAAGCTTAAACTTTATAAACTGTCATGCCGTTGCGTTATGAGCGTGACGGTTTTATCGCTGTCTTTAATAAACGCTGCACTCGCTGATTTAATTAGTTGAGTGCGCGCTTGTTCTCTCAAACTATTTTATTTCAGGAGTTTGCATGTCCCAACCGGCCGAGAAACTACGTCTCAGCGCGCTGATTGCCCTGGTGGTGGGGTCGATGATCGGCGGCGGGATTTTCTCTTTGCCGCAGAACATGGCCGCACGCGCCGAAGTGGGCGCGGTGTTGATCGGCTGGGCCATCACCGCCGTCGGCATGCTCACCCTGGCGTTTGTGTTCCAGACCCTGGCCAATCGCAAACCTGAACTGGATTCCGGCGTGTACGCCTACGCCAAGGCCGGGTTCGGTGACTACATGGGGTTTTCGTCGGCCTGGGGCTACTGGATCAGTGCGTGGATGGGCAACGTCGGTTACTTCGTGTTGCTGTTCAGCACCCTCGGCTACTTTTTCCCGGTGTTCGGCCAGGGCAATACACCAGTCGCCATCGGCTGCGCCTCACTGCTGCTGTGGGCCGTGCATTTTCTGGTGCTGCGCGGCATCAAGGAGGCGGCGTTCATCAACCAGATCACCACAGTGGCGAAGATCGTGCCGTTGCTGATGTTTATCGTGATCGCCGCCGTGGCGTTCAAGGC
Source organism: Pseudomonas sp. 2995-3 (assembly GCF_002742565.1). NCBI lineage: Bacteria > Pseudomonadati > Pseudomonadota > Gammaproteobacteria > Pseudomonadales > Pseudomonadaceae > Pseudomonas > Pseudomonas sp. 2995-3. The sequence goes on from NZ_LJSB01000204.1 coordinate 195,472, forward strand.
GGATATTTTCACCCGTGATATCTGGGGCCTGGGCAACCCGCAATTTGGCAGCGTGGTCGATCAGGTGCGCAACATGATGCTGGTCACCGTGTTCGTGTTTATCGGCATCGAGGGCGCCAGCGTGTATTCGGCGCGCGCCGAGAAGCGCTCGGACGTGGGCCGCGCCACCGTGATCGGCTTTCTCGGCGTGCTGGCACTGCTGGTGCTGGTGAATGTGCTGTCCCTGGGCATCATGAGCCAGCCGGAGCTGGCGCAATTGCAAAACCCGTCCCTGGCAGGTGTGCTGGAACATATCGTCGGGCCGTGGGGCGCGATGGCGATCAGCATCGGGTTGGCCGTGTCACTGCTCGGCGCCTTGCTCTCATGGGCGCTGCTGTGTGCGGAAATCCTCTACGCCACTGCCCATGACAAGACCATGCCGGCCTTCCTGAAAAAGGAAAACCCCAACCGGGTGCCGGTCAACGCGCTGTGGCTGACCAACCTGATGATCCAGGTGTTCCTGGTGATCACGCTGTTTTCCCACAGCACTTACACCACCCTGATTTACCTGGCCTCGTCGATGATCCTGGTGCCCTACCTGTGGTCGGCGGCCTACGCGGTGCTGTTGAGCGGGCGCGGTGAAACCTATGCCGGTGCCCAGCGCCAGCGCTATAAGGATTTGCTGGTCGGCCTGATCGCTCTTGGCTATGCCGTCTGGCTGCTGTACGCCGGCGGCTTGAAGTACCTGCTGCTCTCGGCGCTGTTGTATGCGCCCGGCGTGATCCTGTTTGCCCTGGCCAAGCGCGAGCAGGGCCAGCCCTTGTTTACGCACATGGAAAAGGGCATTTTCAGCTGCGTGATCGCGGGCGCGGGGCTGGCGGCTTATGGGCTGTATAGCGGGGTGTTGTCGTTGTGAGATTGGCGTATGAGCCGCCCTATGACTGGGCGGCAATGCTGGGTTTTTTATCGGCGCGGGCGATCACCGGGCTGGAGACCGTTGAGGCCGGCGTGTATCGGCGCAGCATCAGCGTGAACGGGCAGCACGGCTGCCTCAGCGTGGCACCGGGTGCGGGCGATTGGCTGGAAGTGGGTGTTGAGTTCCCCGACGCGGCGGCGCTGCCCGAGATCGAGCGGCGCCTGCGGGCCATGTTCGATCTGGACGCCCGGCCTGGGTTGATCAATGCGCAGCTGGCCGCCGACCCGTTGATGGCACAACTGGTGGCTGCGCGCCCTGGCCTGCGTGTACCGGGGACGTGGGACGGTTTGGAACTGGCGATTCGTGCGGTGCTGGGCCAGCAGATCACGGTGGTCGCGGCCATTCGCCTGGCGGGTAAATTGGTGGCGCAGTATGGCCAGCCGCTGCAAACGCCCTATGCCGGTATTACCCATGTGTTTCCTGTTGCCGAAGTCTTGGCGGCGGCGGACCTCGCGACCTTGGGCATGCCCAAGGCGCGGGGCCGTACTTTGTCAGGTGTGGCTCAGGCGTTGCTGGAAGATCCGCAGTTATTTGCACCCAAGGCCAACCTCAAGGACGGCGTGGCGCGGCTGGTGGCCTTGCCGGGAATCGGCGACTGGACCGCGCAGTACATCGCCATGCGTCAGTTGCGTGAGCCGGATGCGTTTGCGTCGGGGGATATTGGCTTGATCAATGCGCTGGCGGCGCTGGAAGGCGGGCCGGTGTCGGCGCGGCAGTTGTTGGCGCGTGCCGAGGCGTGGCGGCCTTTAAGGGCGTATGCGGCGCAGCATTTGTGGACGTCGTTGAGTCGGGGGGATTGAGGGTGGCTGTCAGGGCCTCATCGCAGGCAAGCCAGCTCCCACATTTGACTGTGGCCACACGTTCAATGTGTGAGAGCCAGCTTCCACATTTGACTGTGACCACACTTTCAATGTGTGAGAGCCAGCTTCCACATTTGACTGTGACCACACTTTCAATGTGTGAGAGCCAGGTCCCACATTTGACTGTGTTCACACATCCAATGTGGGAGCTGGCTTGCCTGCGATAGCGATCTCAAGTCACCACTGAGCCCGATGTGAGCCCAATTCGCCGGCGGGCAAATCCCACTGCAACGGCGTGCCACTGATGGTCACCGGCGCCAGCAAACGATGCGCCTGGCCCCACGCCGTTTGCTCCACCACCAAGCCCTGATCGCCCGGTTCTTCAGCCCGCAACGCCGGCTGCTCCGGCACGTGCCCGGCCTCCACCAGCAATTTCGCCGTGCGCGCCAATGACAATTGCGCCGAACCACCGCGCCCGGTTTCAAACCGCTCACTCAACGCTTGAATCGCACTGGCCGCCATCAAATACCCGGTCGCATGATCCAGTGCCTGCAACGGCAGCGGCACCGGTTTATCTGCCTGTTTCCACGCCATGCCAGCGTCGGCAATCCCGCTGCTCATCTGTACCAAACTGTCGAAGCCGCGACGGTTACGCCACGGGCCGCTCCAGCCGTAGGCGTTGAGGCTCACGTCGATCAGGCCGGGGGCGAGGTTTTGCAGTTCAGTGGCGGTGTAGCCCAACTGCTCCAGTGCGTCGGCGCGGTAGCCGTGGAACAGGATGTCGGCGTCCTTGAGCAAGCTTTCGAACACCTGGCGGTCTTCAGCACTTTTAAGGTCCAGGCGTGCGCAGCGTTTGCCCAGGGTCATTTCCGGTACTACGCCGGGCTCGTTCCAGGTCGGCGAGTCGATGCGCAGTACATCTGCGCCCAAACCTGCGAGAAAACGGCTGGCCACGGGGCCGGCCAACACGCGGGTCAAATCCAGCACCTTGATGCCGGCCAGTGGGCGTGCCACCGAGCCGAGCCAAGGTTTGTCGCAGGGGGTGTCGAAGGCCTGGCGCTGCACCAATGCCTCGGCGTTCACCGCCAACCCTTGCGGATGGGTTTGCCAGGCCTGCCATGTACGCATCTGCGCCGCGCAACCGCCGGCATCGACGATCGCCTGTTCCAGTTCGGCGGCGTTCCAGGTCGCGACTTTACTGGCCATCTCGGCGCGGTCCTTGACCTTGCCCAGCACGCGCTCGGCAGCGGCACGGTGGTGGGGCGCATTGGTATGCAAACGGATCCAGCCGTCGGCGCTGGCGTAGTCGCCGGCTACCGGGTCCCACAGCGGCGGTACTTGCCAGCCCACCGGGCGAATCGAGGAGGAGAACCAGAAGGAAGCGAGGCGCCGGTCCACGCTTACGCTGGGCAAGCGTCCGGTCTGTTGCTGGATAAGTTGAGCAACCGCCTGGCCGGCAGCGCCGAGGCTGGCGCTGGCCAGTTCGGTTACGGCAAAGGTCGAGGGCAGGGCGCCGGCCTCGGTAAACGTCAGCGGGGTTTGCGGTAGATCGAGTGCGGCTTGGATGGATGTCAGCAGGTCAGTCATCAAAGGCCCTCCGTTAGAGAAGGGCCACTATAGAAGATCCTCACACGGCTGTGACCACTCCCGGCTCCAACGGCAAGTCGATGCTGGCGATAAAACCGCCGTCCGGGTGATTGCCCAGGATCAGGCTGCCGCCATGGCGTTCGGCGGCGCGACGGGCAATCGCCAGGCCCAGCCCGTGGCCTTGTGCGGCCTGGCCAGGCGCGCGATAAAACGGCTCGCCCAACTGGCTCAGGTGTTCGGCTTCAACGCCGGGGCCGTGGTCGCGCACGCTGATCAGGATGCGCTCGCCCTGGTGCCGGGCGCTTAGCTCGATCGGCTGGCCCACGGGGTTAAAGCGCTGGGCGTTACGCAGCAGGTTGTCCACGGCGCGCTCGATCATGGTCGGCCAGCCCTTGAGGTGCAGCTCGGGCTCGGCGCTCAGTTGCACCATCTGTTCCGGCGCACTGAGTTGGGCATCCTTTTGCAAGGTCCTGAGCAGTGGGGTGAGGTCGACGTCTTCGGCGCTGGCGTTGTCGGCATCCACGCGGGCCAGCACCAGAATCTCGCTGATCAGCGCTTCCAGGCGGTCGCACTCGCGGGTCAGGCGCGGCCACAGCCGTTCGCGTTCTTCCGGGCTGGCGCGTTCGGCCAGGGCCAGGGCAATACGCAGGCGGGCCAGCGGTGAGCGCAGTTCGTGGGACACATCGCGCAGCAACTGGCGCTGGCTGCCGATCAGGCTTTGCAGGCGCGCGCCCATGCGGTTGAAGTCGGTGGCGAGCACGCCGAACTCATCGCGGCGGTTGGCCAGTTGCGCCAGGCTGTTTTGCTGATAGGTGGTCTGGCCCAGGTCATGCACCGCACCGCGCAGGCGGCTGAGTGGGCGGGTGATGGACAAGGTCACCAGCAGGCTGAACAACGTCAGTACCACCAGGGCAATCGCCAGCGCGCTAAACGGCCACAGCAGGCTGCTGCGGTGCCAGGCGTCCAGTTCCGGGTTGGGGATGCGGTAGATCAGCAGGTACGTGTCCCCGGTTTTTTCACTGGTGTACTCGGCGGTCAGGCGGCGCCAGGGCAAGTGGCTGTCCTGGTTGTCATTCTGGCGGGCTTCGAAGGCGGCGGCGCGACGTGGGAACGTGCCGCGTACCACCGGGTCGCCGCTTTCGTTGAGTACCTGCACGTCGATGTGGTACTGGCGTTTGCGTTGTTGCAGCAAATCCTGGGCGGCGTCCTCACCTTGGGCTTCGTAGAGTTGCGTCCACTCTTGCGCCAGGTTGTTGAGGCCGGGATGGCGGCTGAGAATCCAGGCGTCCTGGTTGAGCATGTGCCCAAGCAGGATCGACAGCCCGGCAACCAAGGCGATGGCCAGCCAGAAACTGGCCAGGATGCGCCAGAACAATGAACGCACAGGAAACCCTCAAGCAGGAAAAGCCCAGCGGCGTGAGCCACTGGGCTGGGGAGGTAACGCTAGAGCATTATTGCGCTTTTTGCGGCTGTTGCGCTTTCCAGGCCTGGAATTCCTTCCACTCGGCGCGGCGCTCGGCTTGCTTCTTGACGATCTCGTCGAATTTCTTCTGTTGATCGGGTTTTAGCACGGCACGGATGTCAGCCTGGGTTTTCTGTTTGCCGGCGGCGATTTCATCCTGCATGGCTTTCTGGTCAGCAGCCGGCAGCTTGTCCAGGTACTTTTTGACCAGGTCTTTGCGGGCGTGCCATTGGTCACCCATCAATTTGCCGATTTGCTGGCGCTGTTCCTTGGTCAGGTCCAGCTGGCTGAAGGGGCCGCCTTTGCCACGCGGACCGTGTTCACCGCCGTGGCCCGGGCCACCCATCATGTGGCCTTCTGGGCCGCCCATCGGGCCTGGGCCTTCTGGCATTGCGGCCATGGCAACGGTCGGCAGGGCAGCGGCGAACATCAGAGCGATAAGGGTCTTGCGCATGGTGTTTCTCCTGTCTCTATTCCGGTGAGTCCGGATGTGAGTAGGTTACGCAGCGCAAGGTCAGCGGCGGTCAGGGGAGGGTAAAGCTTGGGTAAAGAGGGTTTTGATGTGAACTGACAAAACTGTCGGATTGATGCGATCAAGTGTGGGAGCTGGCTTGCCTGCGAATGCGGCGGGTCAGCTACATAGATGCAAGCTGACCCTGCGCTATCGCAGGCAAGCCAGCTCCCACAGGGCAATTGATCGTTCCCACGCTCTGCGTGGGAATGCATACCGTGACGCTCTGCGTCACCGGCGTACACAGCGGGACGCAGAGCGTCCCCGGCGGCATTACCACGCGGAGCGTGGGAACGATCTTTAAACGATCATTAAAGGCTGTAGTAGTAGCCGCGGCTGCGCAGCGCCACGATCCGTGGCCGACCATCCGGGTGTGGGCCGATCTTTTTGCGCAGGTTGCTCACGTGCATGTCCAGGCTGCGGTCGTACAGAGTGAGCTTGCGGCCCAGGGCGATCTGCGCCAGTTCCTGCTTGTCCAGCGGCTCGCCGGGCTGGCGCAGCAAGGCTTCGAGCAGGCGGCTTTCGGACACGGTGAGGGTGAATTCCTGCTCGTCGATGCTGACCACACCGCGCACCGGGCTGAAGCACAAATCGCCCAGTTCCATCTGCGTCGACACGGCGGCCGGGTGGCTGCGGCGCAGCACGGCGCGCAGGCGCGCAGTCAGCTCGCGCGGGTCACAGGGCTTGGCCAGGTAATCGTCGGCACCCAGTTCCAGGCCGAGGATACGGTCCAGCGGTTCGCCACGGGCCGAGAGCATCACCACCGGCAATTCCGGGTGGTCATTGCGCAATTGCTTGAGCAACTCCAGGCCACTGCCATCCGGCAGCATCACGTCAAGCACGACGGCGGCGGGTGCGGCTTCGGCCAGGGCTTTGCGCGCGCTCACGCCGTCGTGGCAGGCGCGCACCTGGAAACCTTCCTGGCTCAGCCAACTGGTCAGCAGCTCACAGAGCTCCTGGTCATCATCTATCAGTAACAGCTCGCTCATGACTCACTCAATTTAGCCATTGTCGACGGCGACGGTGCCCACCACTGGCGAAGATCCCGCACAGCAGGGCGATCAGTGCGACGGCCGCGCCCGTGACAAACCACTGTTGTTGCTCGGTCAGCCAGCGGGTCAAGGCGCCGCCTTGTGTCTCTTTGAGTTGCTGTACCAGGCGTTGGTTCTCCTGGCGCAAGCGACTCAGTTGGGCGCTTTCGCGAGCAGTATCTGCACTTTGCAGTTGTTTGCTCAGTTCTTCACGCAGCCGTTCGCTTTCTTTCAAGCGTTGCTGCAACTCGGTGATCTGGCTGCCGACACTCAGGGACAAGGGCGTGGAGCTGCCGGTGTTTGAGGTTTCTTCCGCATGGGCGCTCGCCCCGATCATTAACACTGCCAACAGACACAACGGACGTAAGCGCATCGGAACTCCTGATTCCACACGAATATTCAGAACGTTGTCGGCAGGTTACCGAGAATAATGAGCAATTAGGAGCGCGCCGAACCGATTAGGTTCAGCGCAGCCGGGCTTAAGGCAGGACTTGCTTGAACGGCTTGATCACTACATCAGCGTAGACGCCCGCGGCGATGTACGGGTCGGCGTTGGCCCAGGCCTTTGCGTCGGCAAGGGAGGCGAACTCGGCAATGATCAGGCTGCCGGTGAAGCCGGCGGCGCCTGGGTCATTGCTATCGACGGCCGGGTGCGGGCCTGCGATCACCAGGCGACCTTCGGCTTGCAGGGTTTTCAGGCGCTCAACGTGCGCCGGGCGTACGCTCAGGCGTTTTTCCAGCGAATCGGCAACGTCGGTGGCAATGATGGCGTAGAGCATGTCAGTCCTCGGTTTTCGGCGTGGTAGGGGCGGTGTCATGCAGATGGCGCGACAGGTAGATACCTTGGCCGATCAGGAACAATACGGTCATGCCCAGGCTACCGAAGACTTTGAAGTCGACCCAGTAATCCTGGAAGGTAAAGGCCACGAACAGGTTGGCGGCGCCGCAGAACAGGAAAAACACGATCCAGGCCACGTTCAAACGCGTCCATACCGGCTCCGGCAGGGTCAGCGCGTGGCCCATGATGCGCTTGATCAACAAGCGGTCACCAATGAAGTGGCTGCCGATAAACACCAGCGCGAACAGCCAGTTCACTACCGGGGCTTTCCATTTAAGGAAGGTTTCGCTGTGAAAGGCCAGGGTCAGGCCGCCGAACACCAGGCAGGCAACCAGGGTGAGCCATTGGCTTTTTTCCAGTTTGCGCTGGGAAATGAAAATGGCGCCGTAGACTACGATAGAACTGACGATCAGCACGGCAGTGGCGCTGTAGATGCCCCCGAACGAGAGCGGATGACCGGCGATATCGATGACCCTGGGGTCGAGTTTGGTAACGATGAAAAACAGCAACAGCGGGATGAAGTCGATGAATTGTTTCACAGTAAGAGCCAGAAGCTGGATGTGGCGGCATAATAACAAACATCCTTGGTAGCGAAAGCGCCAGCTGACTTGAGGTTACACACTCCCGTGAATGTTGATTTGCACTGCCACAGCACGGCCTCCGATGGCGCCCTGGCGCCCGCGGTACTGGTTGCGCGTGCGTTTGAAAAAGGCGTGCGAGTCTTGTCGTTGACCGACCACGACACCCTCGAAGGCCTCGACGAGGCCCGCACGGCGGCGCATGCCTTGGGCATGCAACTGGTCAACGGCGTGGAATTGTCCTGTACCTGGGGCGGCGCCACCATTCATGTGCTCGGCTACGGCTTCGATCAAAACGCCGCGCCTTTGGTGGCGGCCATCGCCCAATTGCACGATGGCCGTTGGCTGAGGTCCGAAGAAATAAGCCGCAAGCTCAGCCTTAAAGGCATGCCCAATGCGCTCGACGGCGCCCGCGCCATCCAGCAAGAGCTGGGCGACAGCGGCAACGCACCGGCCCGCCCGCACTTTGCCGACTGGATGGTGCGTGAAGGTTTCGTCAAGGACCGCGCCGAAGCGTTTCGCAAATGGCTGGGCGCCGGCAAGTTGGGTGATGTGAAGCAACACTGGCCGACGCTGGAAGATACAGTCGGCACATTGCGTGCCTCCGGAGCCTGGGTGAGCCTGGCGCATCCCTGGCATTACGATTTCACCCGCAGCAAGCGCCGCAAGCTGATTGCCGACTATATTGGAGCGGGCGGCCACGCAATCGAAGTGGTCAACGGGCATCAACCCGCTGAGCAGGTGGGCAGCCTGGCGATTCTTGCTCGCGAATTTGGTCTGCTGGTCAGCGCCGGCAGTGATTTTCATGGCCCAGGCGGCTGGTCCGAGATTGGCGAGTACCGCCAGGTCCCGGAAGACTTGCCGCTGTTGTGGGGGCGATTCAAGCATGACCCCATTATTGCCACCGTCTGAACAGGTAGAACACGTGAGTCAATTCTTCCAGATTCATCCGGAAAACCCTCAAGCGCGCCTGATTAAACAGGCCGTGGAGATCATTCGCGCCGGTGGCGTGGTGATCTACCCAACGGATTCGTCCTACGCCATTGGTTGCCAGATCGGCGACAAGAGCGCAGTTGAACGGGTCAGACGCCTGCGTGACCTGGACAAAAACCACAACTTTGCGCTGATCTGCAGCGACTTGTCGCAACTAGGGCTGTTCGCCAAAGTCGACACCGGCACCTTCCGCCTGCTCAAGGCGCACACGCCGGGGCCGTACACCTTTATTCTGAATGCCACCCGCGAAGTGCCGCGCCTGTTGCTGCACCCCAAAAAGCGCACCATCGGCCTGCGTGTGCCCGAGCACCCGATTGCCCTGGCGTTGCTGGCAGAACTGGGTGAGCCGTTGATGAGCGTGTCGCTGATTTTGCCCGGTGAAGAAGAGCCGCTGTACGACCCTTACGAGATGCGCCGCCTGCTGGAAAAACACGTCGATCTGATCATTGACGGCGGTTACGGCGGCAACAAGGCGTCCACTGTGATCAACCTGGCCGATGGCGAGCCGGAAGTGGTGCGCGTGGGCTGCGGCGACCCGACGCCGTTTATGGTCGAGGCCTGAATGTCGGCCGTGGAAACCGCTGATCCCCAGGCGGGCGCCCAGCAGGAACTGCCATTTGCCATGGTGTATGGCCAGGCGGTCATGGAAATGCCGCTGGACCTGTATATTCCGCCGGATGCGCTGGAGGTCTTTCTTGAGGCCTTCGAAGGCCCGCTGGATTTGCTGCTGTACCTGATTCGCAAGCAGAACATCAATATCCTCGACATCCCGGTGGCAGAAATCACTCGCCAGTACATGGGGTATGTCGAGTTGATGCAGTCGGTACGCCTGGAATTGGCCGCCGAGTACCTGGTGATGGCCGCCATGCTCGCCGAGATCAAGTCGCGCATGCTGTTGCCGCGTTCCGAGACCATTGAGGCCGAAGAAGACGACCCGCGGGCCGAGCTGATCCGCCGTCTGCAAGAATATGAACGCTTCAAGGCCGCCGCCGAAGGCATCGACGGCTTGAGCCGCGTGGGCCGTGATGTGGTGGTGCCCAAGCTCGATGCCCCGGAAGCCCGGGCGCGCAAGCTGTTGCCGGATGTGAGCCTGGAAGAATTGCTGATGTCCATGGCCGAGGTGCTGCGCCGGGGTGACATGTTTGAAAGCCACCAGGTCAGCCGCGAAGCGCTGTCGACCCGCGAGCGCATGAGCGATGTGCTGGAGCGCCTCAAGGGCGGCGGCTTTGTGCCGTTTGTCGAGCTGTTTACCAAAGAGGAAGGGCGCCTGGGGGTGGTGGTGACCTTTATGGCCATCCTCGAACTGGTCAAGGAATCCTTGGTCGAGCTGGTCCAGAATGAGCCTTTTGCGGCTATCCACGTGCGGGCGCGAGCCGAATAAAGAGCTGAATCGATGAATCTGACTGAACCCCGCGAACTGGCGCCCTTGCTGGAAGCCTTTCTCCTGGCCTCGGGTAAACCGCAATCCCTGGAACGCTTGTTCGAGTTGTTTGAAGAGGCCGAGCGCCCTGAACCACCGGTGTTCAAGAAGGCGCTGGAGATTCTGCGCAAGTCCTGCGACGGCCGCGCCTTTGAACTGCGCGAAGTGGCGTCAGGTTATCGCTTGCAGATCCGTGAGAAATTTTCCCCGTGGGTCGGCCGCTTGTGGGAAGAGCGCCCGCAGCGTTATTCCCGCGCGATGCTGGAGACCATGGCACTGATTGCCTACCGCCAGCCCATCACGCGGGGCGAGATTGAGGATGTGCGGGGTGTGGCGATCAACAGCCATATCGTCAAGACACTGCTGGAGCGCGAGTGGATCCGCATTGTCGGCTACCGCGACGTGCCCGGCAAACCGGCGATGTTTGCCACCACCAAGGTGTTTCTCGACCACTTCAACCTGAAAAACCTCGACGACCTGCCGCCGCTTGCCGAACTTCGCGAGATGGAAGCCGAGCCGGTGCTCGACTTCGACGACGCGCCGGTGCCGGCCAGCTTGCAGGAGCTGGCCGACGCCACCGCCGAGCCGGAAGAGCCGAAGGACGAAACCAGTTTCCATACCTTGCTGCTTGAACTGGATGATATGGAGCAGGGCATCAAGACTGACTTTGATGACTTGCTGCGTGATGGCGCGGCTGAGCCTGAAACCCAGGTGAACGTTGAGGGTGAGCCGCAAGTCGAACCGGAACCTGAGCCTGAACCCGAAGAAGACATCCTCGGCGTGGCCGAAGCCCGTGAAAAGCTCCTGGCCGCTGTTGCCGCCCTTGAACAGCCGCCTTTGAGCGATGAAGAAGACGAAGCCCGGGCGCTGGCTGAAGCCATCGAAGCCGAACGGCGCCAGTTTGAGGACTGACCCGGTCTGCCAGACACATGGAAACCCTGTGGGAGCTGGCTTGCCTGCGATGCGGGCGCCCCGGTCTGTCGGTTGTACCGAGGTGATGCCATCGCAGGCAAGCCAGCTCCCACAGAAAAGCCAGCTTACTGGGAGGATTCAAATGAGTTCCACCAAAGACCCTTGCATCAGCATCTGCAAATTCGCCGATGACATCTGCGTCGGCTGTGGCCGCAGCAAGCGCGAAATCCGCGCCTGGAAGAAGCTCGACAAAGCCGACAAACGCACCGTTCTGGCCGAAGCCGAACTGCGCCTGCTGGCCCTGGGCGCCACCGGTCGGCGGAAAAGCAGATGACTTGGGCCTTATCGACTAGTCTGTGATGCGAAACCCGCGCCATGCGCGTATGATTCGCGACCCTTTGCCGATCTATTCGGCCAAAGCCCCGCTTTCAATACTCTTCAGGCCACGCCTGAATCGACCCACCGGGAGGTGCTTAAGATGAACGACCAAGACCAGAACGACAGCCAGGAAATCGGCCCAGCAGGCGAAAAACTGCAAAAGGTGCTGGCGCGTATCGGCGTGGGCTCACGCCGCGACGTCGAAGCCTGGATCACCCAGAAGCGCATCAAGGTCAATGGCGTCGAGGCTACCCTCGGCCAGCGCGTCGACCTGCACGATGCAATCACCATTGATGGCAAAGTCATCAAGCGTGAAGAGGCCGCCGAATCGGTGCGCCGCGTGATCATGTACAACAAGCCCGACGGCGAGATCTGCACCCGTGACGACCCGGAAGGCCGTCCGACCGTGTTCGACAAGATGCCCAAGCCCAAAGAAGGCCGCTGGATCAACATCGGCCGCCTGGACATCAACACCACTGGCTTGCTGATGTTCACCACCGACGGTGAGCTGGCCAACCGCTTGATGCACCCGTCCTACGAGATGGACCGTGAGTACGCTGTACGTGTACGCGGCGAAGTCGATGACGAGATGATCGAACGCCTGAAGGCTGGCGTGGTGCTGGAAGACGGCCCGGCCAAGTTCACCGACATCAAGCAGGCGCCCGGTGGCGAAGGTTTCAACCACTGGTACCACTGCGTGGTGATGGAAGGCCGTAACCGTGAAGTACGTCGCCTGTGGGAATCCCAGGGCCTGGTGGTCAGCCGCCTGAAGCGCGTGCGTTTCGGCCCGGTGTTCCTCAACTCCGACCTGCCGATGGGCCGCTGGCGCGAAATGAGCCAGTACGAAGTCGACATCCTCAGTGCCGAAGTCGGCCTGACGCCGGTGGCCATGCCGCAGATGAACGCCAAGAGCAAAGACAAGCTTGAGCGTATGCAGCGTAAATCCTCGCGTCCTGTGGCGCGTACCGAGCGTGTTGCACGCACCTTGCGCCCTGCGCTGAATGCACCGGCGACCGGTGGGCGTATCTCCCGTGAGCCGCACATCGAAGGCGAGCGTCGCCCAACCGCGCCATCGCGTCAGGAAGGCGAGCGTGCGCCACGCACTCCGCGCCCTGCCCGTGGTGAAGCGCCAAGCGGCGGCCGTAGCAACCGTGGTGAAGCGGACCGCCCAGCGGACAACGCCAGCACCAAGCGCCCAGCCAAGCCCGCGGCGAACAAGCGCCCTGGTCCGAAACTGGTCGCCGACGAGCCGTCGGGCAAGCGCCGTGGCGCGCCGGCCGGTTCCGGTCAGCGTCCGGGTTTTGGTCGCAAGAAGCCGCAGTGATTTAACCGCTGTATAAAAAAACGCCAACCTTAGGGTTGGCGTTTTTTTTTGCTCTGAAAGTTGGTAACCCAATCAAGTGTGGGAGCTGGCTTGCCTGCGATGCGGGCACCTCGGTTTACCAGGCAAACCGCAGTGATGCTATCGCAGGCAAGCCAGCTCCCACAGGGATCCGCTTTGTTTCAACGAGGTGTGTTTAGAACGCAAATCTGCCATCAAACACCGGCTTGTCATCCAGTGCCAACACGCCACTGGCGAAGATCAGGTCCAGGTGATGGCTGCCTTTCTGCCCGCCACCCAAGCCCAGGTGCAGGCCGCAATGGCGCTCCTCGAAGCCGGCATTGCGTGCATACAAGTCTTTTACGCCCTCGTTGGTGCCAATCCCCAATTCCTCCACACGGCGGTTGGACGGGTTGGCATTCAGGTATTTGTTGAAATCATCCGCCAGCCCTGGCACCTCGCTGGCCACGCTGCAAACCGTCGAGTTCTCGATCCACAGCTCCAGCGGTGATTGCAGCACGCCGTATTTGCGCGCAAACGGTATGGTGCTGAGGAAGGTGCCAACAAACCGCACCTGGCCATTGATGGCTTCGCTGTGGGTGGCGATTTCGCCTGGTGCCAGGTCGTGGTTGCCGACCCCGTTGATATTGGTCCACTTCTTGATGCTGCTCAGCGGCGCCTCAAGGCGGGAGCCGTGTTTGTCGGTAAAGCTCAGCACGTTGGCCTGGGACATGCGCCGGATCAGCGTAGCGTTGAGGTCGGCGATGCGCTGCGGCTCGACGCTGAAGGTGTCGTAGAAATAGTCGCCATAATCCTTGAACAGCAGGGATTTCTTCCAGTGTTCGGCCATCACGCCTTGCAGGGCGCGAATAAAATCCGGGCCTTCGGCACGTGGGTTGGGCAGGGTCGAAGAGTCATACAGAAACAGGTACAGGTCGCAGGCTTCGATGGCGTGGGCCAGGGTGTCGCTGGGCGTGAGGTCCAGGCGCTGGCATTGGAAGTTGAAGCGTGCGGCGCTGCTGTGGGTGATTGCTTCGGCGATGGCGTCGTAGCGCTCGGTATGGCCCAGCAACACCGTCGGGCGGCTCAGGCCGTTGAGTGCCGGGTGGTGTGCGAGGTAGTAGAGGAAGTGTTCGACGGCGCGGGCCTTGTCCATGACGGGTGTCCTTCTGTGCCTTGGGTAAGGGGGCAGGTGCCGTGCACAGCACCTGCCGGATGCCTGCCGGGTGTTAGAAAGGCCACATCGCAGTGCCAAAGGGCACAACGGCATCGGCTTGCATCATTTCAACGGCGGCCTCATGGGTCGGCGCTTCAAACCAATCGTCGAGTTGCAGTTCGGTTTCCAGGTCGTTTTCCAGTGCTTGCATGGTATTTCTCCTAGAGGACGTTGTTTGAGAACGGCTTGCCAACGGGCTTCGCTGGCAAGTGAAAGAACCTAGGAGAGAGTGTTTGGAAATGCAAAATATTTATTGACACGGTCTCATTTGAATTTTTTCTTCTGTTTTTTCAGTGTGTTTTTTTATCCAGAAAAAACAGCAAATTGGCTGAACCGATTTTTCAAAAACTTCCCACTGACAGTTTTCCGTTAGCTGACGAAAAAGTCTGCCTGTAACGCTGGTTTTCCGGGGTGTAACGTTTAATTTACGAGTTTGTCCGGGTGTTACTGAGTGCCGTCCAGCTGTAAGGATTAGCTTACAGTTTGGTGTGTGCACTCTGTTGGGGCGTGCTGAAGCTGTCGAGCGGTGTACAATGCGCCGCGTTTTACTGTGACCCCCTTGCGTATCCACGCAAAAGGCCAAGACCTCAGGGTTTACCCACCCTGATCACTCCGTGCGGCCACGAGTCGGACGGGTTCGATTTCGTCACAGATAAAAACAAACAGGTGACGCATGACCGTTAGAAAGACGCTGTACTCCTGGTGCCTGCGCTGGGGTTTGAGCGGCGCTGCTTGAGTCGGTAATTCAAGGCAGCAACCTGCATTCGACATTCTCAAACCTTGCGTGAGACCCTTTTCATGAGTGGACCCCAATCTTCTTCAGGCGAGCTGAAACGCGGCCTGAAAAATCGGCATATCCAGTTGATCGCCCTCGGTGGCGCCATCGGCACCGGCCTGTTCCTGGGCTCGGCCGGCGTGCTCAAATCCGCCGGCCCTTCGATGATCCTGGGTTATGCCATCTGCGGCTTCATCGCCTTCATGATCATGCGCCAGCTCGGCGAAATGATCGTCGAAGAGCCGGTCGCCGGTTCCTTCAGCCACTTTGCCCATAAGTACTGGGGCGGTTTCGCCGGCTTCCTGTCGGGCTGGAACTGCTGGATTTTGTACATCCTGGTAGGCATGTCGGAGCTGACTGCGGTCGGCAAGTATGTGCACTACTGGTGGCCAGAGATCCCGACCTGGGTCTCGGCGGCGGCGTTCTTCGTATTGATCAACCTGATCAACCTGGCCAACGTCAAAGTCTTCGGTGAGGCCGAATTCTGGTTCGCCATCATCAAAGTCGTGGCTATCGTCGGCATGATTGCCCTGGGCAGCTATTTGCTGGTCAGCGGCAGCGGCGGTCCGCAAGCGTCGGTGAGCAACCTGTGGGACCACGGTGGGTTCTTCCCCCATGGCGTCGGCGGTTTGGTGATGGCCATGGCGATCATCATGTTCTCGTTCGGTGGTCTGGAAATGCTCGGTTTTACCGCTGCTGAGGCCGATCAGCCACGTACGGTGATCCCCAAGGCGATCAATCAGGTGATCTACCGCATCCTGATTTTCTACATCGGCGCCCTGGTGGTGCTGTTGTCGCTGACGCCGTGGGACAGCCTGCTGGCGACCCTTAACGCGTCCGGCGATGCCTACAGCGGCAGCCCATTCGTGCAGGTGTTCTCGATGCTGGGCAGCAACACCGCCGCGCACATCCTCAACTTTGTGGTGCTGACGGCGGCATTGTCGGTGTACAACAGTGGCACCTACTGCAACAGCCGCATGCTGCTGGGCATGGCTGAACAGGGTGATGCGCCCAAGGCATTGGCCAAAATCGACAAGCGCGGCGTGCCGGTGCGCTCGATCCTCGCCTCGGCAGCGGTCACTCTGGTGGCGGTGTTGATGAACTACTTCATCCCGCAACACGCGCTGGAGTTGTTGATGTCGCTGGTGGTTGCCACCCTGGTAATCAACTGGGCGATGATCAGCTTTTCGCACTTCAAGTTCCGCCAACACATGAACCGCACCGGCCAGGTGCCGCTGTTCAAGGCGCTGTGGTATCCGTATGGCAATTACATCTGCCTGGCGTTCGTGGTGTTTATCCTGGTGATCATGCTGATGATTCCGGGGATTCAGGTGTCGGTATACGCAATCCCGGTGTGGGTAGCGTTCATGGCGGTGTGTTACTGGATCAAGAACAAGCGCAGTGCTGAAGCCGCATTGACCACGGCAAATGCAGCGCTGAAGTAAGCGACGCTCCATCGGCGATTAATACCCCTCTATTGAGGGGTATTTTTTTGCGATGCGATTCATCGGCTGTTTGCAATAACGCCACTCATGTAGGCGTTCAAGTCGCGAAAATCCTTGACGCTCCAGGCATGCGGCGCAATCTTCACGCCATTGTCTTGCAGGGTTTTTGGGATCAGGTTGCCATTCGGGCGAAGGATCACCGAAGACACAATAACGCCCGGATAATCCGCCAGCCGTTTTTTGAAAGCAGGCGTTGTGAGGTCCGGCGTGGGCGGGCTGCTTTTCCTGGCCAATGGCCCGGAGGCCTTGAGGTCCGGGCCGTGGCACATGGCGCATCGCTGTGAATACAGGTTTTTGCCGTTGGCAGTGTCCGCGACGGACAGTGGCGTTTGAATGAGTGATAAAGTGCCGAGCACAGTGATGAATAGCCTTTTCATATTGCTGCGTCCTTGTTGTTTATGTTGTTGTGGCCCGTTGCCTAAGGTTTTTGATTGATGCTGGTAATTTCCAACAACGTGCACTTGCCCGATGCCGAGATCGAGTTGACCGCCATTCGCGCCCAGGGCGCCGGTGGGCAGAACGTCAACAAGGTGTCGAGCGCGGTGCACCTGCGGTTTGATATCCCGGCTTCATCGTTGCCGGCGTTCTATAAGGAGCGTTTGCTGGCGCTGCGTGACAGTCGTATCACCAGTGAAGGTGTGTTGGTGCTCAAGGCTCAGCAATACCGCACTCAGGAACAGAACCGTGCCGATGCGCTGGAGCGCCTGGTGGAGTTGATCCTCAGCGCCACCAAGGTCGAAAAAAAGCGCCGCCCGACCAAACCCACCCTGGGTTCGAAAAAGCGTCGCCTGGAATCCAAGACCAAGCGCGGCAGCATCAAGGCCGGGCGCGGCAAGGTCGACTTCTAGGCGCCTCTCGCCTCGCGGGCCTTGGGGGCTTGCCGGTACAGGTAAACACTCAGCAGCAGACCACCGACCGACGCGAGGGCGGCAAACAGGAATATCGACGCAAAGCCGAAGCCTGCCGCCACCGCCCCGGCCAGTGGGCCGGTGATACCCAATGACAAGTCGATAAACAGCGAATAAGCCCCCACCGCCGCGCCACGGCTGGAGGCCGGCACCAGGTTGACGGCTTCTACGCCCAGTGCTGGAAACACCAGCGAAAAGCCAAACCCACTCAACGCCGCACCGGCCAGCGCCCATTGCGCGTCGGGTGCCAGCCATAGCAACAACAGGCCAAGGGCTTCTACCGACAGGCAGGCAATCGCCACACGAAAGCCGCCGATCCGGTTGATCAAATTGCCGAACAACAGGCGCGCGCCGATAAAACTGGCGCCGAACAGGCTCAATGCCCACACCGCGTTGTCCCAATGCTGGGTGGTGTAATACAGGGTGATAAAGGTGGCGATGGTGCCAAAACCAATCGAACCCAACGCCAGGGCACAGCCGTGTGGCAACACGCGGCCCAGCACATTCATGAAGGGCAGGCGCACGCCGGCCACAATTGGCGCGGCTTCCTTGTTCCAGGCCAACAGCACGCCGAGCACCGCCAGCAGGATGATGCTGACGCCCATGCTCCACAGCCCCAAGTGGCTGACCAGCAGCACACCCAGCGGCGCACCGATGGCCAGCGCGCCGTAGCTGGCGATGCCATTCCACGAGATGACCTTGGCCGTGTTGGCGGCGCCGACCCGGCCGATGCCCCAGCCGATGGCGCCAGAGCCCACCAGGCTTTCCGCGCTGCCCAGCACCAGTCGGCCAATCAGCAGGCTGATCAGGCTGATGCCCGGCAGGCTGGAAAACCACGCCGCCAGCAACATGAACACGCCGCTCAGGCCGCAACCGACCAAGCCGATCAGCACCGCGCGCTTGCTGCCCAGGTTATCGATGATTTTGCCTGCATACGGACGGCTCAGCAGGGTGGCCAGGTATTGCACGCTGATTACCAAGCCCGCGATAACTGCGCCGTAGCCCAGTTGGCTGTGCACATAGCCCGGCAATACGGCCAGGGGAATACCGATGTTGAGGTAGCCGATAAAGGTAAACAGCACGATGGAAACGACTTGCAGCGTGACCGCCATGGGGCGCTGGGTATCTGGCATGGGGGAGGTCCACCGTCGCAGCAGGTAAAGATAGGCTGCTAATGATACCGATGCTTTGGCTTGTGCAGGGCGGTAAAAAGCAAAACGTCAGCTCAAAAAGACATCAGGCTTGAGGCGGGGCCAGCATTTGCGTGGTCACCAGGGCGGCCAAGGCGTTTTCCTGGGTGCCAAAACGCTTGAGCAGCAGGGCTTGTTTGTCGGCGCTGAGGCGGTTCCAGACTTCGATCATCTGCAAGGCAGCGTCCAGTACTGCGGCGTCGGGGGTGTCGGGGAGGGTGTCGGTCATGGCGGGGGTCTCGATGATTCAGGCAGTGTGGAAAGCGCTTGAAGTGCGCTTTCCACACGGTCTGGTACGGCGTCAGTCCTGGCGTTTGCTGTCGACTGGTTTTGCTTCTTTGGCTTCAGGCTGTTTGTCACTGGCCTGCTGCGGTGTTGGCTGCTCAGTTGGGTGCAGGCTTGGGAAGGGGAGATTAGGTATCTCGTGCATCGTCGTCGCTCCTCGCAAGATCTGTTTTATCAATCGCAGGTGATTCCGCGCTCTCAAAAAGCCTTGGCAGGATACAGCACTGAAAATGACAAAAAGAATTTTATGTCGGCGGATGTGCGAATTTTTATTTTTTTGCGCAAGTGGCATGGGGTCGCAGGCTGGGTGGCTGGGTGGCTGGGTG
>NZ_LJSB01000205.1:0-324 GCF_002742565.1 Pseudomonas sp. 2995-3
GGACTTCGTGTCGGAATTATTAAAGACTGGGAGTCAAAATGGTATTCCGACAAAGACTATGCTGATCTTTTACACGAAGATATTAAAATTCGTGAGTACTTAGAAAAGCGTCTTAAAGAAGCATCTTTATCCACAGTAGAAATTGAACGTGCCGCTAACCGCGTTAACGTAACTATTTTTACTGCTAAGCCTGGTATGGTAATTGGTAAAGGTGGATCCGAAGTAGAAGCATTACGTAAAGCATTAAATCAATTAACTGGCAAAAGAGTACACATCAATATCAACGAAGTGAAAACTCCAGATATGGATGCTCGCTTAGTTGCT
>NZ_LJSB01000206.1:0-246 GCF_002742565.1 Pseudomonas sp. 2995-3
CTGAAGTTGTTCATGAAGAAACAATCAGCCTAACTCCAACTACAGAAAGACACAGCGTACAGTTTATTATGGGAGCAGACACTGATCATAACTCTGTGCTTCAATTTAATCTTGGTGGTAACGACAACGATGTATACATTGACAACGTATTTTTAGAAAGACAACGATTAGGGGTAGAAGTTGGGAACCTTCTGGAAAATGGTGCCTTCGAATCCCTAGCTGGATGGAGAGCAGAAGCTTATAATC
>NZ_LJSB01000207.1:0-476 GCF_002742565.1 Pseudomonas sp. 2995-3
GTCCAAAAAAGAACTGGAACAATTGAGAAGGATGAGATCAGTTCGTCTGAGTGAACCCCTCTCAGAAAAAATAAGACCTAAATCATTTGATGATATTGTAGGTCAGAAAGATGGTATTCGCTCACTGCAAGCGGCTATTTGTGGTCCTAATCCACAACATGTCATCATTTATGGACCACCGGGAGTTGGGAAAACAGCAGCAGCGAGGCTCGTTTTAGAGGAGGCTAAGAGGAATCCATCCTCTCCGTTTAAGCCTAAGTCAGTATTTGTGGAATTAGATGGTGCAACAGCCAGGTTTGATGAACGTGGGATAGCTGACCCTTTAATTGGTTCTGTACATGACCCAATCTATCAAGGTGCTGGTGCAATGGGACAAGCAGGTATTCCTCAACCTAAACATGGTGCAGTTACAAAAGCTCATGGTGGTATTTTATTTATTGATGAAATTGGAGAACTTCATTCCATTCAACTAAATA
>NZ_LJSB01000208.1:0-241 GCF_002742565.1 Pseudomonas sp. 2995-3
GTCTAATACTTTTAATTCATCTAAGTAATCTATTAGTGCATCCATTTCTTCATCTGTAATCTGTGGAAAAGCTTGCATTAAACTGCCGGGCTTTTTCTCTTGCGGATAACGGATGAAATCTGCGATATTATCATAATTGTACTCAAGGAAACCTGCAACAACTTCACGCTCCCCAAAGTTCGTCAAGTTAGGACCAAGATTTCCA
Organism: Pseudomonas sp. 2995-3; assembly: GCF_002742565.1. NCBI lineage: Bacteria > Pseudomonadati > Pseudomonadota > Gammaproteobacteria > Pseudomonadales > Pseudomonadaceae > Pseudomonas > Pseudomonas sp. 2995-3. Next base: position 206 of record NZ_LJSB01000208.1, read on the forward strand.
CCTTCACCTGCAACAGCATGACAGGAAATACAATTC
>NZ_LJSB01000209.1:0-230 GCF_002742565.1 Pseudomonas sp. 2995-3
GATTGGTGTATCATCATTTTCCCCCTTCTCGTTTCAAGACACATTTATGAGTGAATATTCATTCATTATACAAAAGGTGGTAATGTCAGGCAATGAAAACGTTTTATTTTGCATCGTTTTTAGTGCAAAAGTCTTTTATGTGAAATGGTGTACATTTCTGAAAATTTAAACTTTATCCACAGGACCTGTGAATAATTTATTTTTTGTTCAATAAGGAGTATGCTTAATAT
>NZ_LJSB01000210.1:0-107610 GCF_002742565.1 Pseudomonas sp. 2995-3
TCCGATTATGACTGACAGTCGCGAACAACAAGGGGGAGCAAGCTCCCCCTTTGGTTTTTACCGGACACTAGTGACGCTCCGCGTGGGAATGCATCCTGTGACGCTCCGCGTCACGACTCAAGAGCAGACGCAGAGAGTCCAAGGCGGCATTCGATCTGCGATCTAGCGTTTAGCCCGTTGGCGTCATTGCTTGTGTCAGGTCATCCACCACGGCTTTGCCCATCTCACACAGGTAATGCGCGGCCCATGGGTATTGCTCTACACCCACACTCATGACGAATCTTGATGGCTAAGCTGATGAGGTTTCGCTTTTTCGCAAGTGGTGGGCTTAGTTAAATGGGCGCTCTAACTAACCACCTTAAAGAATCTCGATGATCATAAAAGGCAGTAATTTCAGCCAAGAGGTGTGCAGCCATGCAACAGCCTTGGTTGATGAACTACAAGGCACACCCACTCAACTTCCGGACAAGAAGCCGATGTCTATCAGTAATGCTGAGGTACTCGCTCTGATTTATTCCGGGGCGGATGTAACAGTTGATTCGTCTATGTTCTCGGCGTTGCAGCGCGACAGTCAGGCAATAGCGGCTCGAGATTCGAAGCGCCGCGTAACGTTCTGGAATGCAGCGATGATTGATCAGTCAGAACGGTTAGCGCTGTCGAAAAATGCACCCATGGCTGTGCATTTCGATTTTTCTTGAGTGTTGTCTCGATACCTAGAATGAGCAAGTTATCAGACATGGCCTGCTAGACATTTGAAGTGTTTTTATCTCAAAAAGAAAAAGCCGAGCCCCATGGACAACTCCGATATCGCGATCACGCTGGTCTTGATCTCTGCCTTCATGCACGCCACCTGGAACGCTGTAGTCCGCGCCGGTAGCAGTCGCTTCATGACCTTGGCCATGGTTGATGGTACCGCGCTAGTGATATGCCTGCTGGCCTTGCCATTTGTCAGAGTGCCGAGCCTGGAGGTTGGGGGCTATATCCTCGTCTCCGTGATGCTCAATACGGTCTATCGGCTATTTCTGATCAAGGCGTATGAAACGGGTGACTTCGGCCAGGTTTACCCCGTGATGCGTGGGGTACCGCCCGTATTGGTCGCGCTGTTTTCCTACTTTCTGCTGCATGAGCAGTTGTCACTCCAGGCTTTGACCGGAGTGTTGCTGATTTGTGTGGGGATTATCAGCCTGACCTTTGTGCGCAGGATGACGGCGCAGATGTTTAAACCGATCCTGATGGCGGTGTGCGCCGGCGTGTTTATTGCGTCTTACACGGTGGTGGATGCCAAAGGTGTAAGAGCGAGTGAGACGGTAATGCAGTACATCATCTACCTGACAGTGTTCCAGAGTATTCCGATCCCTGTGCTGGCGTATTCCAAAGAGCGTTCAGCCTTGGCTCAAGCAATACGTGGGCATTGGCGAGTAGGCCTGTTAGGCGGTGTTTTTTACCTGGCGTCTTACGGATTTGTGTTGTTTGCGTTATCGCTGGATGCGGTCGCCAAGGTCTCAGCGCTGCGGGAAACCAGTGTTATTATCGGCGCCATTATTGCCGCGCTGTTCTTTCATGAACGGTTCGGTTGGCGACGGATGCTGTCGGCATTCGTCATTGTTTGCGGGATCATCTTGATCAAAGTGAGCACCTGATGGCCCAGCGTCCGCCTCCCACACCCATGCTTCAAGCGTTCGTCAGCGCAGCGCAAACGGGTAGTTTTGCGCGTGCTGCCTCTGAGCTCAACCTCACCGCCAGTGCCATCAGTCATCAAATTGCGGGCCTTGAGGAGTGGTGGGGCGTGCTGTTGTTTGAGCGGCACTCGCGCGGTGTGAAGCTGACGGCAGCGGGGCAGGCCTTATTGCCGGTAACCGACGGATTTTTCAAGGCGCTGGACGGGGTGCTGCATTCGCTCAACCCCGGTAAATCCCAGCCGTTGTACCTCTCATGCACCTCTTCCCTCTGTTCGACGTGGCTGATTCCCAGAATGCACGGCTCTCACACTGAGGCCTCGTTCAACATTGACCTGGTGTTGACCAGCGCTGACATGAGCGGCGCCAGCCTGGAGGCTCATCAATACGATGTCGCGGTGGTGATGGGGTACGGCGACTACCCGGATCATCATGTTGAACTGCTGATGCGCGACGCGGTGTTCCCCGTTTGTTCGCCGGAGTTTCTGCGGTTGAAGGGTGATATTGCACAGGAAGATGTCGCCCGGTACCCGCTGATCCATCGGGTGGACGATCAGGTGTGTCCGGGGTGGGAAAGCTGGTTTGCATTTCAGGGGCTGGCGGCGCCGCCTTATCACCATGGGCCGCGATTTCCGGATTCGAGCCAGGCGATCAGTCTGGCGGTGAAGGGCACAGGGATTGCGCTGGGCAGAACTGCGTTGGTGTACGACCAATTGGAAGGCGGCACATTGGTTGCGCTGAATAGCCCAGTGATGATGTCGCCAGCGGCCTATTACATAATTTGCCGAAACGGACGACAGTCGGAGCCCGATATCGCTCGGTTAATTGTTTGGCTCAAGAGCACCGCGGGTGAGTTTTTGCGGGAAGTGCGGGCTCGGTATCCGCAAATAGCTGGGGCTGGTGCGGTTTAGAAGTGGAAGGAGCAAGCTTCCTCCCACATTCCGATCGTTCCCACGCTCCGCGTGGGAATGCATCCTGTGACGCTCCGCGTCACGACTTCAAGAGCAGACGCAGAGCGTCCAGGGCGGCATTCCCACGCAGAGCGTGGGAACGATCTGCGATCTAGCCTTTAGCTCGTAGGCGTCATTGCTTGCGTCAGGTCATCCACCACGGCTTTGCCCATCTCACACAGGTAGTGTGCGGCCCAGGCGTATTGTTCGCCGCGTACATCCATGGCGGCTTCCATGGCGAGTTTCTTGGAGTAGAACAGCAGGGTGGAGGCGTGTTCCAGGGCTTGCTCGATGGGCATGCCGGAGTTGACGCGGAACAGCGGTTTTTGGTTTTCGCCGTAGTCGCCGAAGGTGACGACGCCGAGGGTGGTGATGGATGAAAGGGGTGGATCGGGGACGATTTTGCTCATGATGATTGCTCTCTGCTGAAGTAGAGCTGCCACATCACATCGCTAAACATGAAGAGGGTGGCAGCTGTGTGCAGGTTAGCGATCCGGGCCAGAGCGCATCCCGGGTAGACTCGAAAGTCTCCCGCACACAGCCGCCATAAAACGCTAAAAGCTGACGAGAGCCAGCTGATACTGTTGGGGGCAGTGTCACGCCTGAAACCCGGATCGCTAAACCCGATCGCTGATGAGCAGCGAAGTCAGGAGGCTAGTGACCCAAACGGTAAGGCGCAATAGGGTAGAGAGTCTCTAGGAAACGTCCTGCAAATTAAAGCGAATCGTCGCTGATGGCCCTTTAATCCGCGAACCTCATCTCCCGCGTTTCCCCCATCAACAACCCCGCGTTCTGCTCCGTCACTTCCCTGATGTAATCCCACAACAGCGTAATCCGCTTCAGCTTCCGCAAATCCTCCCGGCAATACATCCAAAACTGCCGCGTTATCGCAATCTGCTCGCCCAGCACCGGCAACAACCGTGGGTCCTGCGCCGCCAGGAAGCACGGCAATATCGCCATCGAACGGCCCTGCTGCGCCGCCACGTACTGCGCGATCACGCTGGTACTGCGCAAACTCGCGCTGGCGCCGGGCACTACGTTGGCCAGGTACAACAGCTCCGAGCTGAACGCCAGGTCATCCACATAGCTGATAAACGGATGCTCGGCCAAATCCGCCGGTTTGCGGATCGGCGGGTGTTGGTCGAGGTAGTCCTGGGTCGCGTACAGCTGCAGCTTGTAGTCGCACAGTTTGCAGCACACATACGGCCCGTGTTCCGGGCGTTCCAGGGCGATCACTATGTCGGCTTCGCGCTTGGACAGGCTGATGAAGTGGGGCAGGGGCAAAATATCCACCGAGATTGCCGGGTAAGTGTCGACAAAGTGGCTGAGCTGCGGCGTGACAAAAAAGCTGCCGAAACCTTCGGTGCAGCCCATGCGCACATGGCCGGACAGCGCCACGCCAGAGCCGGACACCTGCTCGCAGGCCATGTGCAGCGTGCTTTCGATGGACTCCGCATACCCCAGCAAACGCTGGCCTTCGGTGGTGAGCACGAAGCCGTTGGTCCGGGATTTTTCGAACAGCAATGTGCCGAGCGACACTTCCAACGAACTGATGCGTCGCGACACGGTGGTGTAGTCCACCGCCAGGCGCTTGGCGGCGACGCTGGCCTTGCGGGTGCGGGCCACTTCGAGGAAAAACTTCAGGTCATCCCAGTTCAGGGAGCCCAATGACGTGATGTTTTTTTGCATATTGGACCGGCTTTTATGTGCGTTCTTATTAGAGATTTGCACATCTATACTCCAAAAACAGTCCGAACGCCTCATTCTTCAAGGCGATAGGGGTGTGCTCTCAATAGATGGCGGATCGCGTTGGAGCTGTGATTGTGTCAGGCAAGGCGCGGGACGAAGAGGATGCTTCTGCCTCTTCAAGTCCCGCAACGCAGACTGGCGCGATCACAGCTCCAACCCGCAGGGCCAAGTCCCAAATGAAAGTGTTAGGGATGAACCGGATTTACGCTGGGACGCAGGCGCGACCGTCAGCTATTGAGAGCACACCCCTGGCCTTGGTTCTCTGCACAAATATAAGATTTGGAGACCACATGAACGCTTCTGCCGATATTTCCGTGCAACAGGTCAAGTTGCTGATCAAGGGTGAATGGGTCGAATCCAAGACCACCCACTGGCAAGACATCGTCAACCCGGCCACTCAAGAGGTGCTGGCCAAAGTCCCTTTCGCCACCGCCGATGAAGTCAACGCCGCCATCGACGCTGCCCATCAAGCTTTTCAAACCTGGAAGCTCACGCCGATCGGCGCACGCATGCGCATCATGCTCAAGCTGCAAGCCTTGATCCGCGAACATTCCAAGCGCATCGCCGTAGTCCTGAGCGCCGAGCAGGGTAAGACCATTGCCGACGCCGAAGGCGATATTTTCCGTGGCCTGGAAGTGGTTGAACACGCGTGCTCCATCGGCACCTTGCAGATGGGCGAATTCGCTGAAAACGTCGCCGGTGGCGTCGACACCTACACCCTGCGTCAGCCCATCGGCGTATGCGCAGGCATCACTCCGTTCAACTTCCCGGCGATGATTCCACTGTGGATGTTCCCGATGGCGATTGCCTGCGGTAACACTTTCGTGCTCAAACCGTCCGAACAAGACCCTCTGTCGACGATGCTGCTGGTAGAACTGGCGCTGGAAGCCGGTGTGCCGGCCGGCGTGCTCAACGTGGTGCACGGCGGCAAGGATGTGGTGGATGCGCTGTGCACCCATAAAGATATCAAGGCAGTTTCTTTCGTCGGTTCGACCGCCGTTGGTACCCACGTGTACGACCTGGCCGGCAAACACGGTAAGCGCGTGCAGTCGATGATGGGCGCCAAGAACCACGCCGTGGTGCTGCCGGACGCCAACCGCGAACACACCTTGAATGCGCTGGTCGGTGCCGGTTTCGGCGCGGCAGGCCAGCGTTGCATGGCCACCTCGGTGGTGGTGCTGGTGGGCGCGGCCAAGCAGTGGCTGCCGGATTTGAAAGCGCTGGCGCAAAAACTCAAGGTTAACGCTGGCAGTGAAGCGGGCACGGATGTCGGCCCGGTGATCTCCAAACGCGCCAAGGCGCGCATTCTGGAACTGATCGAAAGCGGCGTGAAAGAAGGCGCCAAGCTGGAGCTGGACGGCCGCGACATCAAGGTGCCGGGCTTCGAACACGGCAACTTCGTCGGCCCGACCCTGTTCTCGGGCGTGACCACTGATATGCAGATCTACACCCAGGAAATCTTCGGCCCGGTGCTGGTGGTGCTGGAAGTCGCCACGCTGGATGAGGCCATCGCGCTGGTCAACGCCAACCCGTTCGGCAACGGCACCGGCTTGTTCACCCAAAGCGGTGCGGCAGCGCGTAAGTTCCAGAGCGAAATCGATGTAGGCCAGGTCGGTATCAACATCCCGATTCCGGTGCCAGTGCCGTTCTTCAGCTTCACCGGTTCGCGCGGTTCCAAGCTCGGCGACCTCGGCCCGTATGGCAAGCAAGTGGTGCAGTTCTACACCCAGACCAAAACCGTCACCAGCCGCTGGTTCGATGACGACACGGTCAACGATGGCGTCAACACCACCATCAACCTGCGCTGATTTGGGGAGACGACCATGAAGATTGCATTTATCGGCTTGGGCAACATGGGCGCGCCCATGGCCCGCAACCTGATCAAGGCTGGCCATGCGCTGAACCTGTTTGATTTGAACCAGACAGTGCTCAAAGAGTTGGCCGAACTGGGCGGCACCATCAGCGACTCGCCGCGTGATGCGGCCAGCGGCGCGGAGCTGGTGATTACCATGCTGCCGGCCGCTGCCCATGTGCGCAGCGTGTGGCTGAATGAAGATGGCGTGCTTGCTGGCATCGGCAAAGGCGTGCCGGCGGTGGATTGCAGCACCATCGACCCGCAAACCATTCGCGATGTGTCTGCCGCGGCGGCAAAACAAGGCGTGGTGGTGGCCGACGCACCCGTCTCCGGCGGCACGGGTGGCGCGCAAGCCGGGACGCTGACCTTCATGGTCGGCGCCACCCCGGAACTGTTCGCCACCCTGCAACCGGTGCTGGCGCAGATGGGCCGCAATATCGTGCATTGCGGCGATGTCGGCACCGGCCAGATCGCCAAGATCTGCAACAACCTGTTGCTCGGCATCAGCATGGTCGGCGTCAGCGAGGCCATGGCCCTGGGCGATGCGCTGGGCATCGACACGCAAGTGCTGGCCGGGATTATCAACAGCTCCACCGGGCGCTGCTGGAGTTCCGACACTTACAACCCATGGCCGGGCGTGATTGAAACTGCGCCGTCGTCCCGTGGCTATACCGGTGGTTTCGGCGCCGACCTGATGCTCAAGGACCTGGGGCTGGCCAGCGAAGCCGCACGCCAGGCCAAGCAACCGGTAATCCTCGGCGCCGTGGCCCAGCAGTTGTATCAATCGATGAGTCAGCGTGGGGAAGGGGGTAAAGACTTCTCGGCGATCATCAACAGCTATCGCAAACCCAAGTAGGGGCGTTTCCGAGAGCCCGCGTCGGGCGGGCTCTCGGGTTTTTGCCGGTTACCACAGTGGCTTTTCGTAGCTGACGATCAAGCGTGTTTCGTCTATATCGCTTTCAAAGTTGGAGCGCATCATTGCGTTGCGTAAGCGGACTTTGACGTTTTTCAGGGTCGGATTCTGGAAGGCATAGCTCACATCGATATCCCGTTCCCACTCACGCCCGTCCGAACGGCCCGGCCCTCGGTCGACGTTGCTGCCCGATGCATAGCGCGTGAACATGGAAAGGCCGGGAACGCCCAGCGCGGTGAAGTCGTAGTCGTAGCGTACTTGCCAGGATTTTTCATCCTTATTGGCGAAGTCGCTGTACTGCAGAAAATTCACCAGTGTGGGATAGCTTCCTCTTACAGCTGCGTGGCCTGTGTTGCCTGACATGGTTTGGTAGGCCCCACCCAATTTATGCGCCCCCCATGCGTAGGTCAGCATCGCACCCACTGCGGTGTTGTCGATGTTGGTTTGGCCGTTATCGAGAGAGCGCGTGTAACGCAATTCACTTTTCAGGCTTTGGTCCTCGGCAACTGGATAGGTATGTTGAAGGCTGCCCGCGTGCTGGGTGTAGAGGTTGTCCAGCGTGCTGTAGTAGTAGCTGGCGGTGAGTTGTTTGTTGACGGCGTAACTACCGCCTGCAAAGTCGAATGCATTCGATTGATTCTTCCCACGAACCACGATATTCCTGCGTGCGCCGGTGGCGACCGCCAACGCTTCATAGTTGGTTGAGTCGACCTGGTTGACGTGGGTAATTCTGCCCACGTCCAGCGTCAGGTCTTTGAGTTCCTGGGAGCGCAGGTGCGCGCCCTTGAAAAGCTGCGGCTGCAAGCGGCCGACGTTTTTTTCCAGTATCGGTAGCGCTGGTGGGGCCAGCGCACCGATTTTCAGCGTCGTTTGGGAAGCCCTGAATTTTGCCGTAAAAGCGGCTTCGCCATAGCTGTCTTCGGCTTTGCCGGATTGACGCACCGGCAATAAGCCGGAGCGGGTTCGGTCTGCACTTGAATCAAGCTTGAAGCCCGCCATGGCGAGGACATCGACGCCAACACCCACGGTGCCTTCGGTGTACCCGGACTCAATTTGCAACGCGAAACCTTGTGCCCATTCTTCGCGCTTGGACTGCGTGGCATTGGGCTCACGGTAGTCACGGTTGAAGTAAAAGTTCTTCAGCTCAAGCTTGCCGGTGCTGTCACTGATGAAGTCAGCGAGGGCAGAGGGTGCGAGAAAAACACAGATGTTTAACACACATACTTTGGTCAGGACGTTCAATTGGGCAGCCTGCGTGAGTGGGAAGACTCATCGCAGGGTGCTTTAAAGGGGCCGGACTCACGCTAGGGAAAAACTGAAGCAGGCCAAGGATTTATCTGATGCTGCTTATGCAAACACAAAATACTTACGCACGGTCTCGACCACTTCCCACGTGCCCTTCATACCGGGTTCCACCACAAAGATATCCCCAGCCCGCAAGTGAATCGGCTCCATGCCTTCTGGTGTGATCACGCAGTAGCCTTCCTGGAAGTGGCAATATTCCCACTTTACGTATTCCACGTACCACTTGCCCGGCGTGCAGATCCAGGTGCCCATGATCTTGCTGCCGTCTTCGCTGGTGTAGGCGTTGAGGTTGACGGTGTGCGGGTCGCCCTCGAGCTTTTCCCATTTGCAGGCATCCAGGACAGGTAGCGGGTGGGTGTCACGCAGTACGGTGATGGGCTTGGACATGATGGCTCCGAGGCAGGGAAGGGAAAGATGAACCCTAAGGCCTTGGGCGTTGTGTCAGTGGTCTGAACTCGACATCGGGATGCCCAGAAGCGCAGCCGAATGCGATCTCTCAGACACTGTGCAGTCCATGTGGGAGCGGGCTTGCCCGCGATAGCGGAGTGTCAGGTACTGGAGATGCAGCTGTGCCGCCGTCATCGCGGGCAAGCCCGGCTCCCACAGGGAAAGGAGGCGCTCTTGAGTGATAGGTTTGTGCGGTAAAGCGCTATTTCCCCGCAGTAACTGCGAAAAATTTCCCGTGTTGCGCAGGAATTAGCAAGAAAATGCACGGCTGGCCCTCGTATCATTCACCCAAGAACGAGTGAGAGCCTTGCAATGAACCCAATAAAAACGTGGTGGGATATCAGCCCGCCCTTGAGCACGGCGACGCCGACCTGGCCGGGCGATACGCCGTTCCAGGAAGAGCGCGTGTGGCAGTTTGGCCCGGAGTGCCCGGTGAATGTGGGCCGCGTGACGTTTTCGCCGCACACTGGCGCCCATGTGGACGCGCCGCTGCATTACAGCGCCGACGGTGCGCCGATCGGCGAGGTGTCGCTGGATGTGTACATGGGCCCGTGCCGGGTGTTGCATTGCCTGGGCAGCGGCGCGCTGGTGCAGCCGCATCAGTTGCAAGGGCGTGTGGATAACTTGCCTGAGCGTGTGCTACTGCGCACTTATCCACAAGCACCGCTGACCGAGTGGGACTCGAACTTCACCGCCATCGCACCACAAACCATTGAGCTGCTCGCCAGCCTGGGCGTGCGTCTGATCGGTATCGACACACCGTCCCTGGACCCGCAACAGTCCAAGACCATGGATTCGCACAACGCCGTGGCCCGCCATGGCATGGCGATTCTCGAAGGCATTGTGCTCGATGATGTACCGGAGGGCGACTATGAGTTGATCGCGCTGCCGTTGCGTTTTGCCAACCTGGACGCCAGCCCCGTCCGTGCCATTCTCCGCCCGCTCAAGGAGCCCACGCGATGAGCCAGTGTCCCTTTTCACCTGATTACCAGCCGCCGGAAGAATGGCATAACGCCGAACTGAATTTTTCCGAGTCCATGAGCTACGGCGACTACCTGGACCTGGGCAAAGTCCTCAGCGCCCAGCACCCGCTGTCGCCCGATCACAACGAAATGCTCTTTATCATCCAGCACCAGACTTCAGAGCTGTGGATGAAACTGATGCTCCACGAACTCAAGGCCGCCCGCGAGCACGTGCGCCTGGGCGAGTTGCCGCCGGCATTCAAGATGCTGGCGCGAGTGTCACGGATCTTCGATCAACTGGTGCATGCCTGGGCCGTGCTGGCGACCATGACGCCGTCGGAGTACAAGGCGATTCGCCCGTTTCTGGGGCAGTCGTCGGGGTTCCAGTCGTTCCAGTACCGTGAGATCGAATTTATCCTTGGCAATAAAAGCGCAGCGCTGTTGCGGCCGCACGCGCATCGGCCAGAATTGTTGAACGAGTTGAAAGTGGCGATTGCCACGCCGTCGCTGTACGACGAGGCGATTAATCTGATGGTTAAAGCGGGTCTGGCGATTGACCCCAAACGCGCCGAACGCGACCCGACGGCGGCCACGGTTCATGATGAGTCGGTGGAGGCGGCGTGGCGCGAGGTGTATCGCGACCCGAGTCGGTATTGGGATTTGTATCAGTTGGCCGAGAAGTTTATCGACCTGGAAGACTCATTCCGCCAGTGGCGCTTTCGGCATGTGACCACGGTGGAGCGCATCATTGGCTTCCAGCCCGGCACCGGTGGCACGGAAGGCGTGGGTTACCTGCGCAAGATGCTCGACACCGTGCTGTTCCCCGAACTGTGGCGAGTGCGTTCCACGCTATAAAAAAAGCCCCGGAATTCCGGGGCTGATCGTTCCCACGCTCTGCGTGGGAATGCCGCTTTGGACGCTCTGCGTCCGCTTCATGTGGGAGCTGGCTTGCCTGCGATAGCGGTCTGTCAGCCAGCTCATCCACTGACTGACCCACCGCCATCGCGGGCAAGCCCGGCTCCCACAGGGATCACCGTGCGTTCACTACCGCGTTGCTTTTTCTAATCCGCAACCGGTAGGCAATGTAGATAATCCCCACCCAAACCGGCATCGCATACACCGAGTTGTTAATCCCCGGAATCGCCAGCATCACGCTGATGATCATCACCATGAACGCCAGGCACAGGTAGTTGCTGAACGGGAACCAGAAGGTCTTGAACGACGGCGTCACGCCTTGCTCGCCCATGGCCTTGCGGAACTTGATGTGGGTGAGGCTGATCAGTGCCCAGTTGATCATCAGCGAGGCAACCACCAGCGCAAACAGCAGTTCCAGCGCACTGTGCGGCGCGACGTAGTTGACCACCACGCACAGCATCGTCACCAGCGCCGAAATGGCCAGGGCGCGAATCGGCACGCCTTGTTTGTTGAGTTTCATCAGCGCTTTGGGCGCATCGCCTTGCTCGGCCAGGCCGAACAGCATGCGGCTGTTGCAGTACACGCCGCTGTTGTACACCGACAGCGCCGCGGTCAGCACCACGAAGTTGAGAATGTGCGCGGCGGTGTCGTTACCGATCAGCGAGAAGATCTGTACAAACGGGCTGCCGCTGTAGGCATCGCCCGACGCGCCGAGTGTTTGCAGCAGTTGGTCCCACGGGTACAGCGACAGCAGCACGGTCAGCGCGCCGACGTAGAAAATCAGGATGCGGTAGACCACCTGGTTGATCGCCTTGGGGATCACTTTGCGCGGCTCGCTGGCCTCGGCTGCGGTGATACCCACCAGCTCCAGGCCGCCGAACGAGAACATGATGAACGCCATCGACATCAACAGCCCCATGCCGCCATTGGGGAAGAACCCGCCGTGGCTCCACAGGTTGCTCACCGAGGCTTGCGGGCCACCGGTGCCGCTGAACAGCAGGTAACAACCGAGCACGATCATGCCGACAATCGCCACCACCTTGATGATCGCGAACCAGAACTCGGCTTCACCGAAGAACTTCACGTTGAGGGTGTTGATCAGGTTGACCGCGACAAAGAACACCAGCGCGCTGACCCAGGTCGGAATCTCCGGCCACCAGAACTGGATGTATTTGCCCACGGCTGTCAGTTCGGCCATGCCCACCAGCACGTAGAGCACCCAGTAGTTCCAGCCCGCGAGGAAACCTGCGTAACCGCCCCAGTATTTGTGGGCGAAGTGGCTGAAGGAGCCGGCCACCGGCTCTTCGACGATCATCTCGCCAAGCTGGCGCATGATCAGGAACGCGATGAAACCGGCAATCGCGTAGCCCAGGATCATCGACGGCCCCGCCGACTTGAGCACCCCGGCCGAGCCAAGGAACAACCCTGTGCCAATCGCGCCTCCCAAGGCGATCAGCTGAATGTGCCGGTTCTTCAGGCCACGCTTGAGGCCCACCGGGTTAACCATGTCATCCGCCATTAACATTCCCTTCTACTTGTTTTTCTTGAGGGTGAGTGCACGCCGCATCAGCCCCTCAGAACTGCTGAGGGTCAGATATTACTCTGCGTAAACTTTTCGTAATACAGCTGAACGCCATCAAGTGCCTGATCCGCCAGCCATTGTTGGATGGATTCGACCATTGGAGGGGGGCCGCATACGTACATATCGGCCGAACTGTCCCGCAATTCGGCCAGGTCGAAATGTTCGGTGAGGTAACCGCGTTTGCCAGGCCACTCGGGTGACGGGGCGCTGAGCACTTCGGTGTAGCGAAAGTCGGGGATTGTCGAGGTGTAGGCTTCGATGCGTTGTGCTTCGCACAAGTCCTCGGCCCCGCGCACGCCGTAATACAAGTGGACCGGCTGGTTGCAGCCGTTGGCAGCCAGCTCATCGAGCATACCCAGCAAGGCCGACAAGCCAGTGCCGCCGGCCACCAGTATCAGCGGCCGGGTGACATGCCTGAGGTAGAAGGCACCCAATGGCGCCTCCATCAGCACTTGATCACCGACCTGGCAGCGCTCGCGCAGGTAGTTGCTCATGAAACCATCGGGCAGCAGGCGCACCAGAAACTGCAGTTGATTACCCGGCCGGTTGGCGAAGGAGTACGAACGCCAACTGTCGGTGCCGGGCACCGCCAGGCGGGCGTATTGGCCGGGCAGGAAGTCCAGCGGGTTGTCCAGGGTCACCTGCAAAATCGCGGTGCTGGCCGACACCTGCTGCACTTCGCTGACCTTGCCGCGCACGTGTACCGGCCCCGGCGCGTTGCACAGGCTCGAATCAAAATCGAAGTAGAACGTAGCGTCGGACTGCACCCGCGTCTGGCAACTGAGCATCTTCCGTTGCTTGAGGTCGAGGCTGGAGAGGGCTTCGTCGTCGACATAATCCTGGGTGTAATCGCCGGACTCGCAACGACCCTGGCAGGTGCCGCACACGCCTTCGCGGCAATCGAGCGGGATCTTGATGCCGTTGCGCAATGCCGCATCCAGCAGGATTTCATTCGCGCCTACCGGGAAAAACAGGGTCTTGCCGTCGGCAAAACTGAAGGCCACTTTGTGATTCATATGTTGTTCTCCGCGCGCATAACCTGTGGCGAGGGAGCTTGCTCCCGCTGCGCACTGGAGCGCCAGCCCGGTCAACCGGGAGCAAGCTCCCTCGCCACAGTGGGTGGTGTGTTGTATTAGAGGTGATAGAAATCCAGCACCGAGTTGATGGTGTCGTTGAGCAACAGTGCGTGCTTGCGGGTGATCAGCCAGCTGTCCCCATCCGGCTTGAGGTGGTAAGTGGCAGGCCCGTAAAACTGCTCTGAGGTGGCCAGGCGATAGAACAGCGTGTGCCAGTTCAGCTTCACCTCCAGCGTGCCGTCTGCCTGCTCGGCGATCCGCACGTTATTGATCAAGTGCAAGGTGCGCGGCATCGGCGTGGCCGACGCCGCCTTGCCGGTGCGCAAACGGAACACGCGGTCTTCCAGGCCCGAACGGTTGGCGTAGTAGATCAGCGACATTTCGCGTTTGGGGTCGCGGGTGTACACGTGCTCCGAGTCCCATTGCGGCAAGTGAAACTCGCTCTGCGGGTCGAACAGCTGCACATAGGCGTCCCAGTCCTGGGCGTCGCACAGCTCGGATTTGCGGTAGAAGAATTGCTCGATCCGGTACTGCAATTGGGCATCCATCACTTCACCTCCCGCAGTGTCAGCGCTTGCTGGTCCAGGCCTTTGAGCAGAAATTGCTGCCAGTTGCGATGCTGGTTCACATACAGGCCTTCGTGGGTGAATTCGGTGCCGGTCATGGCCGGTTGAATGCCGATGGCTTCGCTGTTCGGCGTAGGGCCGGTTTCCCAGCGATGGCTGCCCCGTGAGATATCGCTCCAGCGCTCCAGGCGGCCCTGGAAACCGCGCTGGGCTTCGCGAAACTCCACCAGATCATCCGGCGTGCCCATGCCCGATACGTTGAAGAAATCCTCAAACTGGCGAATGCGGTTTTCGCGGTCGGCATCCGACTCGTTTTTCACGCCCAGGCACTGGCTGATGATCTCCGTCTTGTTCCACGCCACCGGGCGGATGATGCGCAGCTGCGAGCTGATCTGGTCGAGAAAGAACAGGCTAGGGTAGATGTTCAGGTTGCGCAGGCGGTGCATCATCCACTCGGCTTTCTGCTGGCCGTGTTCTTCCACCAGGCGCGGCATGATGGTGGCGTAGCCCGAGCGCACGCTGGGGTTGGGCATGTCGCTGAACAGCACGCTGTGGCCGTTGTTGAAGGCGAACCAGCCGTCATCGGTATTCGCGTCGCCGGCGCCGAGTTTGCTGTAGTCCAGTGTGCTGGCGGACGCGCTGCCGTTTTCGGTATTCACCTGCTGGCGATGCTGCACCGTGGCCACGTAGTTGTAGTGCACGGTGCTGACGTGATAACCGTCCAGGCCGTTTTCGTTTTGCAGTTTCCAGTTGCCGTCGTAGGTGTAGGCGGATTTGCCCGGCAACACTTCCAGCTCACCGGTGGCCGACTGCGCGACCATCATGTCGAAGAACACTTTGGCGTCACCGAGGAAGTCTTCCAGGCTGTCGGTGCCTTGCACGTTGAGGCTGATGAACACAAAGCCCTTGTAGCTTTCGATACGGGCTTTTTTCAGGCCGCGTGTGGCGTTGTCGAAACCTTCCGGGTACTCGCCCGGCGCCTTGACCTTCACCAGCCGGCCGTCGCTCTTGTAGCACCACGCGTGGAACGGGCAGGTAAAGGTCGATTGGTTGCCCTTGCCGACGCGGGTCAGTGTGGTGCCACGATGCTGGCAGGCGTTGATCAGCGCATTGAGTTGGCCTTCGCCGTCGCGGGTGATGATCATCGGCTGGCGCCCGGCGCGCATGGTCACGAAGTCGTGGTTATTGGCCAGTTCGCTTTCGTGGCAGGCGTAGATCCAGTTTTTTTCGAAGATCAGTTCCATCTCCAGGTCGAACAGTTCGGGCTCGGTGAACATGTCGCGGGCGATGCGAAACACTTCATCCACCGGCCGAAAGTCCAGGCAACCTTCGATAAACGTTTTCCACTGCTCGACGCTTCTTGCACCACTCATGGGAGGCACCTTTTTAGATAGGGGCTAATCGGTGGGTTATTAGAGGCAGTGGGGCAGGGCGCGGGCTATCCGCTTAATGGGTGAAGGCAGGCCGCAAAATTGGGCAGCAAATACCCAGTTCAGTGCGCCCAGGTGACGCCATGCGCTACTGTCATACCAAAGGAAGGTCGCAAATGCCTGCGGCTTATCCACATAGTCGACGCTTGCTATCCACCCGGTTGCATTCAGGCGGGCGTGGCGTAGAACTTGCTGTCGATTGCCAACGACGCGCCGCCAGAGCGCGCAACCGCCTAACCGCCGTGGGTGCACCCTGATGAGTAGCCATACACGCGAGATCCATATTCAACGCTTCGACCTGGAGGGCGCCTGCAGCTGGATGTCCGGCATCTGCGGGCCGCACCGCCTGGCGACAAGCACGCCCGAGCGCCTGCGTTTTCACCACAGCGCCAATGTGTTCAAGTCCCGCGCCACTACCTTGGGCGTGATCGAGTACGGCACCGATGTGACCATTGATATCGAAGACGCCGAGCACTTCAGCAGCTACAGCCTGAGCCTGCCGTTGGTGGGCGAGCAGGAATTGAGCAAGAACGGCGAGCGCCTGAATTCCAACCGTGACCAAGGCGTGATTTTGTCGCCTAACGAGCATCAGGTGCTGGCGATTTCCGGTGATTGTCGCAAGTTGCAGGTGGTGATTACGCGGGCGGCGATGAGTGAGTCGCTGGAAGGGTTGCTGCAACGGCCGATTGAAGCGCCACTGCGGTTTGAGTCGGTGATGGATGCGGTGGACGGTGCTTCGGCATCGTGGTGGCGCATGGCGCGCTACTTTATTGCGGAGCTTGAGTGCAGCAGCGAGTTGTATGAGCAGGCGGCGTTTACGCGGGATCTGGAAAGCTCGTTGATCAAGGGTTTGATCCTGGCCCAGCCGAACAACTATTCAGAAGAATTGCGCGACGTGCTCGGCGTGAAGCTGCCGCATTACCTGATTCGGGCGCGGCAATACATCCACGACAACGCCCGCGAGGCGATCCATTTGGAAGACCTGGAAGCGGCTGCGGGTGTGTCGCGGTTCAAGCTGTTCGATGCGTTTCGTAAATACTTTGCGCTGTCGCCGATGGCGTATTTGAAGAAGTACCGACTGGGTGTCGTGCGCCAGGAAATCCTCGAGCATGGTTCAATCCGCACCATCTCCGAGATCGCGCTGGGCTGGGGCTTTACCCACTTGGGACGGTTTTCGGCGGAGTACCGCAAACTCTTCGATGAATCCCCCAGCCAAACCCTGCAGCGCAAACGCCTGCGCAGTCTCTGAACTGTATGAAGATCAAACTGTGGGAGCAGGCAAGCCAGCTCCCACAGGGGAATTGCGGTGTTTGGAGGGTTTCAGATCAACTCCTCAACCAACTGCAAACAATGACTCAGCCCTGGCGACTGATCATTCACTCGCCTGCTCAGGATAATCGGCGAGGTCGCAGTGGCTTCCACAATCGGCGTGTAGCCGATATCCGCCCGGTGCAACACCTGCACCGAGGCCGGCACCAGCGTCACGCCCATTCCCGCGCCCACCAGCCCGATGGCCGTCTGCAACTCGTTGGTCCACTGCACCACCTTGAGGCTCAAGCCATGGGCGTCGAACAGCGCGATCACATGGTCGGCATAGCTGGGGCGCGGGTTGCCGGGGTAGAGCACAAACGGCTCTGCGGCCAATTGCGCGAGGGTGGCGGGCGCGCCCAGCAGCGAGTGGCCGGCGGGCAATACGGCCACGAGTCGATCTTCCACCAGCACGCGCTGGACGATGGCCGGGTCGTCGATGCGAATGCGCCCGAAACCCACATCAATGCGCCCGGCCTTGAGCGCCTCGACTTGCTGCAGGGTGGTCATCTCCGACAAGCCCAATTCCAGCTCCAGCGCCTCATGGTTGCGCAGCCGCCGTATCAACTCCGGCAGCACGCCATACAGGGTCGATGGCGCAAAGCCGATGCCCAGCCAGGTCTTTTCGCCCTGGCCGATGCGCCGCGTGGTATCGCAAACCTTGGCCAGTTGTTCCAGCAGCACATTGGCGTGCTCATAGAAAAATCGCCCGGCTTCGGTCAGCCGCAACGGGCGGCCGCGTTCCAGCAACATCACGCCCAGTTCATCTTCCAGTTGCTGGATCTGCCGGCTCAATGGCGGCTGGGCGATGTGCAGGCGTTCGGCTGCGCGGGTGAAGTTGAGGGTTTCACCCAGCACCTGGAAATAGCGAAGATGACGCAGTTCCATGACGGTTCCTTTTATACCTTGAGGGTATCGTGCGAGACCCATTCTATATTGGAAGCCTTTAAAGATACGGCACAGAATCGGCTCAAATCTATAAAGAACCCAACGGGTATAGCCATGCCGATTTGCGCCATCGAGTCGATCGAGACCATCATCGTCGACCTTCCCACCATTCGCCCGCACAAGCTGGCGATGCACACCATGCAAAACCAGACGTTGGTGATCATCCGCCTGCGCTGCGCCGACGGCATTGAAGGCATCGGCGAGTCCACCACCATCGGCGGTTTGAGCTATGGCAACGAAAGCCCGGACAGCATCAAGGTCAACATTGACCGTCACTTCGCGCCGCTGCTGATCGGCCAGGACGCAAGCAATATCAACGCGGCCATGTTGCGCCTGGAGCGCAGCATTCGCGGCAATACCTTTGCCAAATCCGGCATCGAAAGCGCCTTGCTCGATGCACTGGGCAAACGCCTGAACCTGCCGGTAAGTGAGCTGCTCGGCGGGCGTGTGCGCGATGCGTTGCCGGTGGCCTGGACCTTGGCCAGCGGCAACACCGAACAGGACATTGCCGAGGCCGAAAAGATGCTCGACCTGCGCCGCCACCGTATCTTCAAGTTGAAGATCGGCGCCGGTGAGGTCAGCCGCGACCTGGCCCATGTGATCGCGATCAAAAAAGCCCTGGGCGAGCGCGCCAGCGTGCGTGTCGACGTCAACCAGGCCTGGGACGAGGCCGTGGCCCTGCGCGCCTGCAAGGTGCTGGGCGATAACGGCATCGACCTGATCGAGCAGCCTATTTCGCGCAATAACCGTGGCGGCATGGCCCGGCTCAACCTGTCGAGCCCGGCGCCGATCATGGCCGATGAATCCATTGAATGTGTCGAAGACGCCTTCAACCTGGCCCGCGAAGGCGCGGCTTCGGTGTTCGCGCTCAAGATAGCCAAAAACGGCGGCCCACGGGCGGTGTTGCGCACCGCCGCGATTGCCGAGGCGGCGGGCATCGGCTTGTACGGCGGCACCATGCTCGAAGGCGGCATCGGCACATTGGCGTCGGCGCATGCCTTTCTCACGCTGAACACGCTGGCGTGGGGCACCGAACTGTTCGGCCCACTGCTGCTCACCGAAGACATCCTCACCGAGCCGCCGGTGTACCGCGATTTCGAGCTGCATGTCTCCACCGCACCGGGCCTGGGCCTGGCCATTGATGAAGAACGCTTGGCGTTCTTGCGTCGTGACAAACACTAAGAGGCGCCTGCCATGTTGTTCCACGTAAAAATGACCGTGAACCTGCCGCTGGACATGAACCCCGAGCGCGCCGCCACCCTCAAGGCCGAGGAGAAAGCCCTGGCGCAGCGCCTGCAACAGGAGGGCAAATGGCGCCACTTGTGGCGAATCGCCGGGCACTACGCCAACTACAGCGTGTTCGACGTCGAGAGCGTGCAAGACCTGCACGACCTGCTGATGCAACTGCCGCTTTTTCCCTACATGGCCATCGAAGTGAACGCCCTGTGCCGCCACCCTTCGTCGATCCATGAGGACGACCGTTGAGCCTGTTTTGCACCCAATAATTACAAGATGAGGATTGCACCATGTCCATCCGACTGTCCCAGACTGCCCATGCCCAGGCGTTTCTCGAAGAAGCCAGCGGCAACCATAACGACGGCGGCAACCCGCGCGCCAAGGCGCTGATCTACCGGATCCTGCGCGATACGGTAAACATCATCGAAGACCTGGAAGTGACCCCGGAAGAGTTCTGGAAGGCGGTCAATTACCTCAATGAATTGGGTAAAAGTCAGGAAGCGGGTTTGCTGGCTGCCGGCTTGGGCCTGGAGCATTACCTGGACTTGCTGATGGACGCTGCGGACGAAGAGGCCGGTAAATCCGGCGGTACGCCCCGCACCATCGAAGGCCCGCTGTACGTGGCCGGCGCGCCGCTGAGCCAATACGAAGCGCGGCTGGACGATGGCAAGGACGACGCAGTGCCGCTGTTTATGCGCGGGCAAGTGCGCGACACCGACGGCAAGCCGTTGGCGGGTGCGATTGTGGATGTGTGGCAGGCCAACACGGGTGGCACCTATTCGTGGTTTGACCCAACGCAATCGGAGTTCAACCTGCGTCGGCGCATTGAGAC
Organism: Pseudomonas sp. 2995-3; assembly: GCF_002742565.1. Taxonomy (NCBI): domain Bacteria; kingdom Pseudomonadati; phylum Pseudomonadota; class Gammaproteobacteria; order Pseudomonadales; family Pseudomonadaceae; genus Pseudomonas; species Pseudomonas sp. 2995-3. Next base: position 19,751 of record NZ_LJSB01000210.1, read on the forward strand.
CGATGCCCAGGGCAACTATCGTTTTCGTAGCATCGTGCCGTCCGGTTATGGCTGCCCGCCGACCGGGCCGACTCAACAACTGCTCGACCAGTTGGGTCGCCACGGGCAGCGACCGGCGCATATTCACTTCTTCATCTCGGCGCCGGGGCACCGGCACCTGACCACGCAGATCAACCTGTCGGACGACCCGTACCTGCATGATGATTTTGCCTACGCGACGCGCGATGAGTTGATCGCCGAGATTCGCTTTAGTGACGATCAGCAATTGGCGCGCGAGTTTGGGGTGCAAGGGCGGTTTGCGCAGATTGATTTTGACTTTGAGTTGCAACTGGCAGACGCGCCGGTAGAGCAAAAACGCATGCAGCGCGTTCGCGCCCTCGAAGACTGATTAAACGCGGTCAAAAAAATGTGGGAGCTGGCTTGCCTGCGATAGCAATGGTGAATGCACCACCGCTATCGCAGGCAAGCCAGCTCCCACAGGTTTTGTAGTGTTGCGGTTATTTGCGCACCACCAGATCCAACACCTCATCCCGGTCCTTGATCTTCTGCAACACAATCTCCGAACGAATATCCATCACCCCCGCCGTGCGGTTCAGGTGGTTCACGATAAAGTCGGAAAAGTGCTTGAGGTTGCGCGCCTGCACACGCAACACATAGTTGCTTGCACCCGTAATCACATAGGCACTGGCCACCTCCGGCCAGCCTTGCACCTTCTTGATAAACGTCTCGTGCCAGTCCTCCACATCCTGGCGCAACGACAGGTGCACGATGGCCTCAAGCTCAATCCCCAGCTGCTCGGCATTCAACACGGCGCGGTAGCCGCTGATGATTCCTTCGCTCTCCAGCAGGCGCAAACGGCGCAGGCAGGCGGAGGGCGAGAGGGCGACTTTTTCCGCCAGTTCCTGGTTGCTGATGCGGCCATCCTGTTGCAAAAAATGCAGGAGGCGCAGGTCGGTGGCGTCGAGAATCATGGTTAGAATAAATCCGCGTATTTGGGGGTTAAATTCGAATTTCCTACAGCTTAATTAGCCTGTTACCCACCACTTTGCACGAAAATTCTCTAAAACTTCGTTCATTATTTGGTCCATCTTCACTTATAAAAAATCAGGACAACCCATGACCACCCGAAGCCACTGCCAAGCCCTCGATGCCCAGGACCCGCTGGCGCCACTGCGTCAGCAGTTTGCCTTGCCTGCGGGCGTGATCTACCTCGATGGCAACTCTCTGGGCGCCCGCCCGGTGGCGGCGATGGCGCGCGCCCAGCAGGTGATTGCCGAGGAGTGGGGCGATGGCTTGATTCGCAGCTGGAACAGCGCCGGTTGGGCGGATTTGTCCCAACGCCTGGGCAACCGCCTGGCGCCGCTGATCGGCGCGCGTGACGGTGAAGTGGTGATTACCGATACCACCTCGATCAACCTGTTCAAGGTGCTCAGCGCTGCCTTGAGCGTGCAGCGCCAACGCGAGCCTGCGCGCAAGGTGATTGTCAGCGAGGCGAGTAACTTTCCCACCGATTTGTACATCGCCGAAGGCCTGACCGAGTTGTTGCAACAGGGCTATTCCCTGCGGTTGGTCAACAGCCCGGACGAGCTGCCCCAAGCCATCGACCAGGACGTGGCGGTGGTGATGCTTACCCACGTCAATTACAAGACCGGCTACATGTACGACATGCAGGCGCTCACCGCCTTGAGCCACGAATGTGGCGCGCTGAGCATCTGGGACCTGGCGCATTCGGCGGGCGCGGTGCCCATCGACCTGAACAAGGCCGGTGCCGATTATGCGATCGGCTGCACCTACAAATACCTGAATGGCGGGCCGGGCTCGCAGGCGTTTGTGTGGGTCAACCCGGCGTTGGTGGATATGGTGCGCCAGCCGCTATCGGGTTGGTTTGGCCACACGCGCCAGTTCGCCATGGAAGCTCACTACGCGCCAAGCGCCGGCATCACGCGCTACCTGTGCGGCACGCAGCCGATCACGTCGTTGGCAATGGTCGAATGCGGCCTGGAGATTTTTGCCCAGACCGACATGGCCAGCCTGCGCAGCAAATCCCTGGCCTTGACCGACCTGTTTATCGCGCTGGTCGAAGCCCGTTGCGCCGCCCACGGCCTGGAGCTGATTACGCCGCGTGAGCATGCCCGGCGCGGAAGCCACGTGAGTTTCGAACACCCTGAAGGTTATGCGGTGATCCAGGCCTTGATCGCCCGTGGCGTGATCGGCGATTACCGCGAGCCGCGCATCATGCGCTTTGGGTTTACGCCGTTGTACACAAGCTTTACCGAGGTATTTGATGCTGTAGAGATTCTGGGCGAAATCCTCGATAACTCCACTTGGGACCAGCCGCAATTCAAAGTGCGCAACAGCGTCACTTAAGGACAACACCTATCAACTGTGGGAGCTGGCTTGCCTGCGATAGCAATAGTGAATGCACCACCGCCATCGCAGGCAAGCCAGCTCCCACAAGGTTCAGCGCCAGCCATAACAATCACAATAATAAAGGGGCACACCACGTGACCACGCCAGACAACGGCTTTGCAGAGATCACCCATCGCGAACTGGGCCTGAGGCGCCAGCTCACTTCCGGCCAGATGAGCATGATCGCCATCGGTGGCGCCATCGGCACCGGGCTGTTCATGGGCAGCGCCTACGCCATCGGTTATGCCGGGCCGAGTGTGCTGGTGAGTTACGCCATCGGTGCGTTGATCACCTTGCTGTTGATGGGCTGCCTGGCGGAGATGACCGTGGCGCACTCCACCTCGGGCTCGTTCGGCGCCTATGCGGAGTTTTACATCAGCCCGCTGGCCGGCTTTCTGGTGCGTTATGCCTACTGGGCGGCGATTGTGCTGGCAGTGGGCGCCGAGGTCACGGCGGTGGCGATGTACATGAAGTACTGGTTTGCCAACGTGCCGGAGTGGGTGTGGATCGTGTCGTTTTCCAGTGTGCTGATCCTGCTCAATGCCATCAGCGTAAAGACCTTCGGCAACTTCGAATACTGGTTCTCGACCATCAAGATCACCGCAATCGTCGGCTTCATCATCCTCGCGGTGTACGTGGTGTTCGGCTCCGGTAATCCTGATTATGGCGTGCAGAACTACACGGCCCACGACGGGTTTTTCCCCCATGGGCTGAGCGGCATGTGGATCGCAGTGATCGTGTCGATCTTCAGCTATCTGAGCGTAGAAATGATTGCCGTGGCCGCCGGTGAAGCCGCCGACCCGGAGCAGGCGGTGAAGAAGGCCTTTCGCGCCACCATCGTGCGGTTGGTGGTGTTCTACATGCTGACCCTGGCATTGATGCTCGCCATCGTGCCGTGGAACCAGGCCGGCCAGACCCAGAGCCCGTTTGTTACGGTAATGCAGACCATTGGTATTCCCGGTGCCACCGGGGTGATGAATTTCGTGATCCTGATCGCCGCGTTGTCGGCGATGAACAGCCAGCTCTATATCACCACACGCATGATGTTCAGCCTGTCGCGTGCAGGTTTTGCGCCCAAGTCCATGGGCGCCTTGAGCAAGAGCGGCATTCCGCTGAACGCCTTGCTGCTGTCCAGCTCCGGCATTGCCCTGGCGACCTTGTTGAACGTGGTGTACCCGGAAAGCTCGTTCACCTTGATGATGGCGATTTCGATGTTTGGCGCGATCTTCACCTGGTTCATGATCTTCCTCACGCACCTGTTTTTTCGCCGTTATCGCAAGCGTCATGGCGGGCCGAAGCTGTCGTTCCAGCTGCGCCTGTTTCCCTACAGCACATTGCTGGGCCTGGTGCTGATGGGGGCGGTGATGATCACCACGTACTTCACCGAGGCCTTCAAGATGACGCTGGTGTTTGGCGTGCCATTCCTGATGATTCTGTCGGCGGTGTATTACGGGTTTTTCCGCAAGGGCAGGGCCAGGGCGTCGAACAAGGCTTTGGCGTAACCGGGCAATTGCTCGAAGGAGCGGGCGCATAACAGTAGTTTGCGACAGGCCCAGTCTTCGCTTAATGGCTGGGCTTTAATGCGCTTTTCTGTCGGCCAACGTTCCAATGCGGCCTGGGGCACGATGCCCAGGCCGGCGCCGCCGGCGACCATGCGGATCAACCCATCAAAACCCTCGGCGCGAATGCGTGTTTGCAGGCGAAAGCCTGCGTGCAAGGCCTGTTCTTCCAGGTATACCGAAAGCGCGCTGCTGGCGGTCAGGCCTACATAATCGTATTGCAGGCTGTCGATGAAATTCGCCGTCGCCAACGGATGATCGAGGGGCATGATCAGCACCAGTGGGTCATCGCGAAACGGCAGGGTCTGCAAGCCGTGGGTGTCCACCGCATCGGAGATAATCCCCAGGTCTGCTGTGCCCTGGCGCAAGGCTTGGGTAATGCGCAGGCTGGGCAACTCCTGCAAGTCGATATCGAGGTTGGGATGTTGGCGCAAAAAATCCGCCAGCAGTTCCGGCAGGTATTCGCTCAGGGCGGTGGTGTTGCACAGCAGGCGCACCTGGCCTTTGATGCCCTGGGCGTATTCGGCCAGGTCCTGTTGCAGGTGCTCGGCCTGTTGCAACAGCAGGCGGGCGTGGCGGGCCAGGGCTTTGCCGGCGGGTGTTGGGGTGACGCCACGGCGGCCACGTTCAAGAAACTCGATGCCCAATGACGCTTCCATCGCACGGATACGCGCGCTGGCCGCCGCCAGGGATAAATGGCTGCGCGCCGCGCCGGCAGTGATGTTGCCGGTGTCGAGGGTGTGCAGGTAGAGGCGCAGGTCGATCAGGTCAAAGTGCATGGCTGAGGTTTCTCGAGTGACTTCACTGGCCTTATCGCAGGCAAGCCAGCTCCCACCTTTTGCTTTGTGAACACAGTCCAATGTGGGAGCTGGCTTGCCTGCGATAGCTATTTAAGCCTCACGCAAAACAAGAGGCTACCTCAGTATATGGCGAATTTTCGACCTCAACGAAATCCTGCAAAATCGCCCCATGACTACCTTCCTCGCGTTTTACCAAAACCTCGGCCTTGCCTTGACCCTGCTGGTGGTCGGCACCTTCCTGCTGGCCGGCACCGTCAAGGGCGTGATCGGCCTGGGCCTGCCCACCGTCGCCATGGGTATGCTCGGCCTGGCTATGCTCCCGGCGCAGGCTGCGGCCTTGCTGATCATTCCATCCACAGTCACCAACCTCTGGCAACTGGCGTTCGGTGGCCACTTGAGCGCCTTGCTCAAGCGCCTGTGGCCAATGCTGCTGCTGATTTTTCTCGGCACCGGGCTTGGCACGTTGTGGCTGGGCACGGACGGCGGGCATTGGGTGGTTCGCGCGCTGGGTGGCGCCTTGCTGGTGTATGCGTTAAGTGGCTTGTTTTTGCCGACCTTCAAGGTGAAACCTAAAACCGAGCGCTGGCTTGGCCCGTTGTGCGGTCTGGTCACCGGCCTTATCACTTCGGCGACGGGCGTGTTCGTGATTCCGGCCGTGCCCTATCTGCAAGCCCTGGGTTTGAACCGCGATCAATTGGTGCAGGCGCTGGGGCTGGCGTTCACCGCTTCCACGTTGGCGTTGGCCGCAGCGCTGACCTGGCGTGGCACCCTGGGCGGTGGCGAAGTCAGCGCCTCGCTGTTGGCGCTGATACCCGCGTTGTTGGGGATGTGGCTGGGCCGGGTGTTGCGCCAGCGCATCAGCGCGGTGCTGTTCAAACGGGTGTTTTTCGTCGGCATGGCGCTGTTGGGGGGCCATCTACTGATCAGCGGCTGAGTGGCTGTTCACGGTGTAAGCTGTCGCGAACCGATTGAGAGGACACCCCGTGAAAGCCCGATCCGATGAGCTACAGATCTTCGTCAGCGTGATTGAGTGCGGCTCGATTTCGGCAGCCGCGGAGCAGGTCGGGCAGACGCCGTCGGCGGTCAGCCGCACCTTGTCGCGCCTGGAAGCCAAGCTCGACACCACGCTGATCAACCGCACCACGCGGCGCATGGACCTGACCGAGGAGGGCAAGTACTTTTTCGAACAGGCCAAGCTGATCCTGGCGCAGATGGACGAGCTGGAAGAGCGCCTGTCGTCGCGCCAGAAGAACCCCGCCGGGCGCCTGCGCATCAATGCGGCCGTGCCGTTCATGCTGCATGGGATCGTGCCCTACATTGCCGAGTTTCGCAGCCTCTACCCGGATATCCAGCTGGAGCTGAACAGTGACGACGTGATCATCGACCTGCTGGAGCAAAGCACCGACATTGCTATCCGCATCGGTGCCCTGGCCGACTCGACCCTGCATGCGCGCTCGTTGGGTTGCACGCCGCTGCATATCCTCGCCAGCCCCGACTACCTCAAGCAGTTCGGCACGCCGAAGACGGTGGCCGAGTTGGCCGACCATACGCTGCTGGGCTTCACCCAGACCGAAACCCTCAACCACTGGCCGTTGCGCCACGTGGAAGGCGACCGCTGGCTGATCCAGCCAAGCATTGCCGCCTCCAGCGGCGAAACCGTGCGCCAGCTGGCGCTGGAAGGCCAGGGCATTTGCTGCCTGTCGAACTTCATGACCAACGCCGACATCGATGCCGGGCGCCTGGTGCCGGTGCTGGAAGCCTTCAACAGCGGCTATCGCCAGCCGATCCACGCGGTGTTCTACCGTAACTCGCAGTTGGCGCTGCGCGTCCAGTGCTTCCTGGACTTCATTCAAACCAAGCTTGCGCGGTATGCCTGCTGATTCGTGACCTGTGCGCAAGATTGAATTGGGCAGCATGGGCTTATTCGGCAGGAATGAGTCCTTGATACTGGGCCTATCACTTACCCAGTCAGGAGCAACCTCCATGAACGTATTCGTCACCGGCGCAGCAGGGTTTATCGGCGGCTCCATCGCCACCGGCCTGGTCAAGGCCGGCCACACGGTCACCGGCCTGGTGCGCAGCGCCGAGCAAGCGGCTGAAATGACCGCCCTGGGCATCACGCCCGTGATCGGCACGCTGGATGACGCCGCCGTGTTGAGCGCACAGGCTTCTAAAGCTGATGCGGTGATCAATGCCGCCAGCAGCGACCATCGCGCTGCCGTCGAAACCTTGCTGGCCGCCTTGAAAGGTTCAAACAAGCCGTTCCTGCACACCAGCGGTTCGAGCATTGTCGGTGATGCTTCGGGCGGTAAATCCAGCGATGTCATCTACGTTGAAGACAACCTGCCGGAGCCGACCGTCGACAAGGCCGCGCGCGTGGCCATCGACAACCTGATCCTGGCGGCGGCCAAAGAGGGCGTGAACTCGGCGGTGATCTGCAACACCCTGATCTACGGCCACAGCCTGGGCGTGAAGCGTGACAGCGTGCAATTGCCACGACTGCTCAAACAGGCGCGTAAGAGCGGCGTGGTGCGCCATGTGGGCACTGGCCAGAACATTTGGTCCAACGTACACATTGAAGACGTGGTGGCCCTGTATCTGCTGGCCTTGACCAAGAACGTTCCGGGCACGTTCTACTTTGTGGAAAGCAGCGAAGCGGCGTTTGTCGACATGACCACCGCGATTGCCCAAGCGCTGAACCTGGGCGAGCCGCAGGATTGGCCATTGGCTGAGGCTGAGGCTGAGTGGGGCTATGAAATGGCCAACTATGGCCTGGGTTCCAACAGCCGGGTGCGTGGCAAACATGCGCGTGAGTTGCTGGGCTGGGCGCCGACGCGCACGTCGGTGGTGGAGTGGATTCGCAACGAGATGGTGTGATGTTCGCTTAGTACCGTGGCGTTGCCATCGCAGGCAAGCCAGCTCCCACACTTGAATGTATTCGCAATTCAAAATGTGGGAGCTGGCTTGCCTGCGATGAAGGCGACTCGGTTCATGTGTTGTTACACATTACTGGCCCCACCGACCGCAATTCCGTACCATCCCCCGCCATATCCCTCGCTACTCCCTGGTACCTCATGAACCTCACCCGTCTGCGCGCCGATGCCCTGGCCGGCCTCACCACGTCTTTCGCGCTGCTGCCCGAATGCATCGCCTTTGCCCTGGTGGCTCACCTCAACCCGCTGATGGGCCTCTACGGCGCCTTTATCATCTGCACGCTCACGGCCTTGTTCGGCGGCCGGCCGGGCATGGTCTCGGGCGCGGCGGGTTCGATGGCGGTGGTGATCGTGGCGCTGGTGGTGCAACACGGCGTGGAGTATTTGCTCGCGACGGTGCTGCTGGGCGGTCTGATCATGGTCGCGTTCGGCCTGTTACGGCTGGGCAAACTGGTGCGCATGGTGCCGCATTCGGTGATGCTCGGGTTCGTCAACGGCCTGGCGATTATCATTGCGCTGGCACAGCTGGAGCATTTCAAAAGCGGTGAAACCTGGCTGAGCGGCACGCCGTTGTATGTGATGAGCGGGCTGGTGGCGGCGACCATGGCGATTGTTTACCTGCTGCCACGCCTGACCCGCGCCGTGCCGCCCGCGCTGGTGGCGATTTTGGGTGTCGGCCTGGCTGTTTACCTGCTTGGCCTGCCAACCCGCACGTTGGGCGACATGGCCCACATCGCCGGCGGCCTGCCAACCTTCGCGTTGCCGCAAATCCCGTGGACCCTGGAAACCCTCGGCATCATTGCGCCTTACGCGTTCCTGATGGCGATGGTCGGCCTGCTGGAAACCCTGCTGACCCTGAACCTCACCGACGAAATCACCGAAACCCGTGGCTACCCCGACCGCGAAAGCGTGGCCCTGGGCGCGGCGAATATGGTCTCGGGCCTGTTTGGCGGCATGGGCGGTTGCGCGATGATCGGGCAAACTGTGATCAACTTGAGCTCTGGCGGGCGCGGGCGTTTCTCCGGGGTGTTCGCCGGGGTGATGATCCTGTTGTTTATTCTGTTTTTGTCGCCGCTGATTGAGCGTATTCCGCTCGCGGCTTTGGTCGGCGTGATGTTCGTGGTGTCCCAGCAGACCTTTGCCTGGGCGTCGCTGCGGGTGATCAACAAGGTACCGGTCAACGACGTGTTGGTGATTATTGCGGTAACGGTGATTACCGTGTTCACCGACCTGGCCACCGCCGTGCTCTGCGGTATCGTGATTGCGGCGCTGAACTTCGCCTGGCAACAGGCGCGGGAACTGTATGCCGATGAGCACCTGGAAGCCGACGGCAGCAAGCTGTATCGCCTGCACGGCACGCTGTTCTTTGCCTCGACCACGCCATTTTTGAACCAGTTCGACCCGGCCAACGACCCGGCCCAGGTGACGCTCGATTGTCGTCACCTGAGCTTTGTCGACTATTCAGCGACTGCAGCGCTGATGACTTTGCGCGAGCGCTACACCAAGGCCGGCAAGCATTTGCGCGTGCTGCATTTGTCGGAGCGCTGCAAGAAGCTGCTCAAGCGCGCCCGCGTGCATCACGACTGATTACAGCGGCAGCATATTTTCCAGTTCCTGGGCGCGGGTGCGGGTCATGTCCAGCATGCAGCCGATGCCATTGACCTGATCGATGGTGCCACCAGTCGCTGAGCCGATGAAGCCGCAGTTGGCGTCTCGGTACTTGATCCACAGGCGCTGTACGTCCTGCAGTTGCTGCTTCTGTTTGCCTTCCTGAAGCGCAAGGACGTCTTTGTAGGCCTTGTTCAGGCGCGCGTCCTGGATCTTGGCTTCGGTGGCGTTGCAGCTGACCATGTCCGCCGTGGTGTTGGCGCCATCCAGGCATTTTTTCAACGCCGGGCTGTCATCGGCCCAAGCGCTGCCGCAAAAGGCCAGCAGCAGTGCGCTGGCGGCGAAAGGAACAAGCAAGGTCTTGCGCTTCATTCTTGGTTTTCCTGGTTGTGGATAAGCCTGCCATCTGAGACTCGGCCTTGGTAGCTGAGTTTCCGCACGCAAAAAACTTCATGTAAGAACACCCCCCGAATTTTCATGGGCTGGCGTTGGGCATGTCCCAAAGCGACAGCGCTTATCTGTGGGCGAAAATTACTTTCATAAAAATTGAAAATTACACCCGGTAATGATTTATGAGTTTCACAACCAATTCGACGTGACCCTTTCCAAGGAGTACCGCATGGCCGCACCACTGGGCTTTGGGCTGTTGGCATACGCTGCCATCGCCATCATTGCATTGATCGTGCTGATTGCACGTTACCGACTCAACCCGTTTATCGTCATCACGTTGGTGTCTATCGGCCTGGCCTTGATGGCCGGCATGCCGGCCGACACGATCATGGGCTCGTATGAAGCGGGCGTCGGCAAGACCCTTGGGCATATCGCCCTGGTGGTGGCGTTGGGCACCATGCTTGGCAAGATGATGGCCGAATCCGGCGGTGCCGAGCAGGTTGCGCGCACGCTGATCAACCGTTTCGGCGAGCGCAACGCGCATTGGGCGATGGTGTGTATCGCGTTCCTGGTGGGGCTGCCGCTGTTTTTCGAGGTCGGTTTTGTGTTGCTGGTGCCGATCGCCTTTACCGTGGCGCGGCGTGTGGGCGTGTCGATCCTGATGGTCGGCTTGCCGATGGTCGCCGGTCTGTCGGTGGTACACGCGCTGGTGCCGCCACACCCGGCGGCGATGATGGCGGTGCTGGCCTATAACGCGTCGGTGGGGCAGACCGTGCTGTACGCGATTCTGATCGGCATTCCCACGGCGATCATCGCCGGCCCCGTGTATGCCAAGTTCATCGTGCCGCGCATCCACTTGCCGGCGGAAAACCCGTTGGAACGCCAGTTTATCGAGCGCGAGCCGCGTACACGTTTGCCAAGTTTCGCCCTGACCATGGGCACCATCTTGCTTCCGGTGGTGCTGATGATGATCGGCGGTTGGGCCAACGTGATTTCCACTCCGGGCACTGGTTTCAATCAATTCCTGCTGTTTATCGGCAACTCGGTGATTGCGCTGCTGGTCGCCACGCTGGTGAGCTTCTGGACCTTGGGCCTGGCCCAGGGCTTCAACCGCGAATCGATCCTCAAGTTCACCAATGAATGCCTGGCGCCGACCGCCAGCATCACCTTGCTGGTGGGCGCGGGCGGCGGTTTGAACCGCATCCTGGTGGACGCGGGCGTGACCAATGAGATTCTTGGTCTGGCGCATGCCTTCCACCTGTCGCCGCTGGTGATGGGTTGGTTGTTTGCCGCATTGATGCGCATCGCTACCGGCTCGGCCACCGTGGCCATGACCACGGCCTCCGGTGTGGTCGCGCCCGTCGCCATGGGCCTGGGTTATCCACACCCTGAATTGTTGGTGCTGGCCACTGGTGCTGGGTCGGTGATCTTTTCCCACGTCAACGACGGCGGCTTCTGGCTGATCAAGGAATACTTCAATATGACGGTGATCCAGACCTTCAAGACCTGGACCGTGTTGGAGACTTTGATTTCTTTGGTCGCGTTTGGTCTGACTTACGGCCTTTCTCTTGTTTTATAAGCCTCATTTTGTAAGCCTCATTTTGTAAGCCGGAGCCGCCATGGACATCCTCTACCAGATCCGCGCCCGTCAGGATTCGTTCAGCGCCGGTGAAGGCCGTATCGCCAAGCTGATGCTCGATGACGTGGGCTTTGCCGCGTCGGCCAGCCTGGAAGCGTTGTCGCAACGGGCCGAGGTCAGCACGGCAACTTTGTCGCGTTTTGCTCGCAGTGTCGGTTGCCGCGATTTACGTGATTTGCGCCTGCAATTGGCCCAGGCCAGTGGCGTGGGCAGTCGTTTTCTGGACCCGGCCGGGTTGCCGGAGCAGTCGGCCTTTCACCGGCAGATTTTGGGGGATATCGAAGCGACGTTGCGTCAGCACCTGTCGGGGTTTAACCAGGCCAGTTTTGTTGATGCGGTCAGCCTGTTGGGCAAGGCGCGGATGATTCACGCGTTTGGCATGGGCGGTCCATCGAGCTTGTGCAGTGACGAATTGCAGGTGCGCCTGGTACGCCTGGGCTACCCGATTGCCGCCAGCCATGACCCGGTGATGATGCGGGTCACGGCGGCCACCTTAGGCCCGGAGCAGGCGCTGATCGTGTGCTCGCTCACCGGGCTGACGCCAGAACTGTTGGACGTCGTGAAGCTTGCGCGTAGCTACGATGCCCCCATCATCGCCATCACCCTGGCCGACTCACCCCTGGCCGAATTGGCGGATGTATTACTGCCGCTGCAACCGGCCGAAACCAGTTTTATCTACAAGCCCACCGCGGCGCGCTACGGCATGCTGTTGGCCATCGACCTGCTCGCCACCGAACTGGCGCTGGCCCTGCCGGACGACAACCAGGAACGCCTGCGCCGGATCAAGCTGGCCCTCGACGATTATCGCGGCGGTCCTGACAGCCTGCCGCTTGGAGACTGATATGAAGTACGACACGCTGATCCGCCAGGCGCTGATCATTGATGGCAGCAACACGCCGGGCTATGTCGCCGATGTGGGGCTGCGCGCCGGGCGCATCGAGACGATCGGCGACTTGTCGAGCGCAACCGGCGAGCATGAAGTCGACGCCAGTGGCCGCGTGTTGGCGCCGGGTTTTATCGACGTGCACACCCACGATGACACGGTGGTGATCCGCCACCCGCAGATGCTGCCCAAGCTCAGCCAGGGCGTGACCACAGTGATTGTCGGCAACTGCGGCATCAGCGCATCGCCGGTGAGTTTACGTAGCGACCCACCGGACCCGATGAACCTGCTGGGGGCGCGTGAGGCATTCGCTTATCCACGTTTTGCCGACTATCGTGCTGCCGTGGAAAGTGCTCATCCGGCAGTCAACGTTGCCGCTTTGATCGGCCACACCGCCTTGCGCAGCAACCATATGGACGACCTGCACCGCACCGCCACGCCCAGTGAAATTGCCGCCATGCGTGTGCAGTTGCAGGAGAGTCTGCAGGCGGGTGCCCTCGGTTTATCCACAGGCCTGGCCTACGCCAGCGCGTTTAATGCCGAGACCGATGAAGTGCTGCAGCTCAGTGAAGAACTCACGGCGTTTGGTGCGGTGTACACCACGCATTTGCGCAGCGAATTCGAACCGGTACTGGAGGCGATGGACGAGGCGTTTGTGATTGGCCGACATGCGCAGGCACCGGTGATCATTTCCCACCTCAAGTGCGCCGGTGCGGGCAATTGGGGGCGCAGTCCGCAACTGTTGGCATCGTTGGAATTGGCAGCGCAAACCCATCCGGTCGGGTGTGATTGCTATCCCTATGCCGCCAGCTCGTCGACGCTGGATTTGAAGCAGGTCACCGACGCGTTTCGTATCACTATTACCTGGTCAACACCGCACCCGGAGGTCGGCGGGCGCGACTTGCAGGACATCGCGGCGCAGTGGGAGGTTTCGCTGATGGATGCGGCACGTCGCCTGCAACCGGCAGGGGCCGTGTACTACGGGATGGATGAGGCGGATGTACGGCGTATTCTTGCGCATCCGTTGTCGATGGTGGGTTCGGATGGTTTGCCGGAAGACCCGTTTCCCCATCCACGTTTGTGGGGCGCATTTCCACGGGTGCTGGGGCACTTCAGCCGGGATGTGGGGTTGTTTCCACTGCACACGGCGGTGCACAAGATGACCGGGTTGTCGGCGGCGCGTTTTGGGCTGGCCGAGCGTGGAGAAATTCGTGAAGGGCACTGGGCCGACCTGGTGTTGTTCGACCCGTTGCGCGTGCGTGATGTGGCGGATTTCAAAGAACCGCAACGCGCTGCCGAGGGGATTGATGGCGTGTGGGTCAATGGCGTGCTGAGCTATAGCGATGGGCAGGCCAATGGGCAACGGCCGGGGCTGTTCCTCGCGCGCAATGGGGATTTGCGTGGCGGGTTTTCGTCCCTATAGTGGGTGCCTTCATACACGGAGCAGTTGCCATGCACTTAGGAAAAGTCACCCCGATTTTGCGGATCTTCGACGAGGCCAAGGCGTTGGAGTTCTACGTCGACTTCCTGGGGTTCAAGGTTGACTGGCAGCACCGTTTCGAGGCGAATTTCCCGTTGTATCTGCAAGTGTCGCTGGGCGAGTGCGTGCTGCATTTGTCCGAGCACCATGGCGATGCTTCGCCGGGCTCGGCGGTGCGGATTCAGGCGCAAGGCGTGGACGGCTACCAGCAGCAGTTGCTGGCCAAGGACTACCGGTATGCCAAGCCTGGGGTTGAAGAAACGCCTTGGGGCTCGCGGGAGATGAGCATCAAGGACCCGTTTGGGAATCGACTGGTGTTTGTTGAGGAAGGCGAGGGCTGAGGGCCAAGGGACTCAAGGCAAGCCGAGTATGTCCAAGTTTGCCTGTGGCGAGGGAGCTTGCTCCCGTTGGGCTGCGCAGCAGCCCCAAGGCATTCACTGCGCTCCGGATGTCAAATCTCGATCAACTTCAGTAGGGGCCGCTGCGCGACCCAGCGGGAGCAAGCTCCCTCGCCACAGAGTTTGTGCGTAGTCAGCGTTGGGTTTTTACACCCGGAAATGACTGACCATCTGCTGCAACTGGCTGCCCAAACGCGCCAGTTCCACGCTCGATTTAGCCGTCTCATCGCTCGCAGTAGCCGTTTGCTCCGACACATCGCGCACGTTCACAATGCTGCGGCTGATCTCTTCAGCCACGGCGCTCTGCTGCTCGGCGGCCGCTGCAATCTGCTGGTTCATCGACTGGATATTCGACACGGTACGCGTGATGTTCTCCAGCGACACACCGGCCTTGCGCGTCAGCTCGACGCTGCTGTCGGTGAGGCTGCGGCTGTTATTCATCACCGTGGCCACTTGCTGGGTGCCGTTCTGCAAACCGGCGACCAGGCCTTCGATTTCTTCGGTGGATTTTTGTGTGCGCTGGGCCAGGCCGCGCACTTCGTCAGCCACCACGGCAAAACCACGACCGGCTTCACCGGCACGCGCCGCTTCAATCGCCGCGTTGAGCGCCAACAGGTTGGTCTGCTCGGCCACGGCCTTGATCACGTCCATCACGCTGCCGATCTTGTTGCTCTCTTGTTGCAGGTGCGTCATGGCGTCGGTGGAGCGCGCCACTTCGGCGGCCAGGCGTTCGATCTGGGCGATGGCCTCGGCCACTACTTTGTCGCCGGCGCGGGCTTGGCCATCGGCATCGGCGGCGGCCAGCGACGCTTGCTCGGCGTTGCGCGCGACTTCCTGCACGGTGGCGGTCATCTCATGCATCGCGGTGGCGACTTGATCGGTTTCGATTTTCTGGCTGTTCACGCCGGCACTGGTCTGCTCGGTCACGGCCGAGAGTTCTTCGGCTGCGCTGGCGATCTGGGTTACGCCGTCACGAATGCCGCTGATCAGCTCGCGCAGGGTAGTGCCCATGCGCTGGATACCTTGCTGTAATACGCCGAGTTCATCGCGGCGGGTCACCTGGATGTTGTGGCTCAGGTCACCGGAAGCGATGCGTTCCACCACGGCCAGGGTGTCCTGGATCGGGCGGGTGATCTGGCGGGTAATGACCAGCGCCGCGATGATGCCGACCAGCAACGCCAGCAAGGTGCTGATCAATTGCAGGCTGCGGGCCTGGGTGCTTTCGGCGTCGCGGCGATCGAGCTGGATGTCGTACAGCTTGTCGCTGATGGTGACGATATCGGCACCCTGGGTGGTCATTTCGGCGCGCGCAGTGACGATGTTGGCGTTGGCGGCCTTGTAGCTCTGTACGGCGCTGCGATAGGCACCGAGTGCGGTTTCCAGCGACGTCAGTGCGCTTTGTTGGCTGGTGCCAAACGCGGCGCTGAGGCTTTTCAAACCGGCGATGGCTTTTTCGATTTGTGCAGCGGCGCGGGCTTCGGTTTCTGCGCTGGGGGAGTTGGTGTAGCCGCGCACTTCATAGCGCGCCAGGTGGAACTCTTCCTTGGCGTGCGTCACGGCCTGGTACTGGGTGAAGCGTTCCGGGCTGTCGGGCGCTTGCTGCACGCCGGTCTCCAGTGCGTCGATCTGCCCGTTGGCGATATCGGCCTTGTCGCCCATCACTTGGCGCGCGGCATTGCCGTTACGGTAGGCCTCACGCATTTTGTTCAGCGACTGCTGGTAAGCCGTGATGACGGCTTTCTGCTCGGTGAGCAGCTTGCGGTTTTCCGGGCTCTTGAAGCTGTCCAGCAGTTTCTGTTGCTGGGCGGCGAAGGCGTCGAGGCTGGTCTGGACGTTCTGTGCCACGGCTTCGTCGCCATTGGCGAGCATGTATTGCAGGCGCACGATGCGCAGCTTGGTCAGGGACGCGTTGAGCTGGGTGATGTCGCTCATCCAGTTGCTACGGTCAATCAAGCCGCCCAGGCTGGTCCAGCCGGTCAGGGCCAGGATCGAGGTGAGGACCAGCACCAGGCCAAAGCCCAGGCCGAGTTTGAGGTTGACGCTGATGTTGCCGAACCAGCTATTCATCGAATGCTCCGCAAGAATGATGTGTGTCTGCTGGACGGTGTTGTTGTTTGAGCCAGCCAAAGTTTGTACGGGGGTATCGGCGGCAGGCGATGATTCTGAAATACATTTCTTACGGGTGCGACGAAGGGTCGCTGTTGCAAGGTTGGATCCTCTGAAGGTGGCAGCCAGGGGGCTGATCAGAGGCGGGTCTTGTGTGCTAGTCTGCGGGCCCTTTTAGTTTTGGATGGCGCGGGAAACCGTGCTGTCCTACAGCGGAGCCTCTTCATGTCCGAAGTTAATCTGTCCACCGACGAAACCCGCGTCAGCTACGGTATCGGCCGTCAGTTGGGCGACCAACTGCGCGACAACCCGCCACCGGGCGTGAGCATCGACGCCATCCTGGCCGGCCTGACCGATGCGTTCGACGGCAAAGCAAGCCGCGTTGACCAAGAGCAAATGGCGGCGAGCTTCAAAGTGATCCGTGAAATCATGCAAGCCGAAGCGGCTGCCAAGGCAGAAGCAGCTGCTGGTGCTGGTCTGGCGTTCCTGGCTGAAAACGCCAAGCGTGATGGCATCACCACCCTGGCTTCCGGCCTGCAATTTGAAGTGCTGACTGCAGGTGACGGCGCCAAGCCGACCCGTGAAGACCAAGTGCGTACTCACTACCACGGCACCCTGATCGACGGCACTGTGTTCGACAGCTCCTACGAGCGCGGCCAGCCTGCAGAATTCCCGGTTGGCGGCGTGATCGCCGGCTGGACCGAAGCCCTGCAACTGATGAATGCCGGCAGCAAATGGCGTCTGTACGTGCCGAGCGAACTGGCTTACGGCGCTCAAGGCGTTGGCAGCATTCCGCCGCACAGCGTTCTGGTGTTCGACGTTGAGTTGCTCGACGTTCTGTAAGACCTGTTGATGGTTGCGCCGGGTCCTATGTGGGAGCCGGGATTGATGTGGCGAGCAAGCTTGCTTGCGCTGGGGTGCGAAGCGCCCCTAAAGGCCTGCGACTGCTGCGCAGCCGAGCGGGAGCAAGCTCCCTCGCCACAACAGATCCAGCTCCCACATAGAGCCGGTGCATTCAGGTTTTGCGCGGTGGTTCATGGATGGAACTTGCCATTGAGCTCTGTCGCCGGGCGCAACGCTCGGGCATAGCAGAACAGAAACAGATTACGCACCACCTCCTTCAGCACCCCAGGTTCACTGGAACTCAGGCCGTTGACGTCCAGGTCGCCTTGATCCTGCAGTTCATTCAGCGCTTCTTCTTCCAGCACCGCACAGACTTCGCCGGTTTCCCGATGCAGGATCCGCAGGTATGGGTGTGGGCGGTCCAGCCAGGCATCTATCAAATAAGTCATGGTCGTTCTCCTTGATGGGTTTCAATGAGAATAATTCTTATTAGCGGAATAGCAAGTGCCTATTGGCGGTTTCCTAGTTTTTCTGTGTGGATGTTGAGGCAGGTCAGCGCAGAGGGCAAAACGCCATCCCGCGGCTGGCGCGGGATGGATGCAGCAGGTTCAGACTTTGCGCACGAACTCGGACTTGAGTTTCATCGGGCCGATACCGTCGATCTTGCAATCGATATCGTGATCGCCGTCGCACAGGCGGATGTTCTTGACCTTGGTGCCGACCTTGACCACCAGGGACGTGCCCTTGACCTTGAGGTCCTTGATCACGGTGATGGTGTCGCCGTCTTGCAGGACATTGCCCACAGAGTCTTTCTTCACGGTTTCGTCGCCCGCCACTTCGGCCTCGCCATTGGCGGACCACTCATGGGCGCATTCCGGGCAGATCAGCTGGGCGCCGTCTTCGTAGGTGTACTCGGAATTGCATTTCGGGCAGGGTGGCAACGTGCTCACTAAAGCTCCTTGAAAGTCAGGATGGCTAAAAGTCGCACATTATATAGGGTTTATTGCAGGTTGGGGTGGGCGCCTCGGAACCTTGTGGGAGCCGGGCTTTCCCGCGATGCAGGCACCGTGGTGTGTCAGCTATACCGAGGTGATGCTATCGCAGGCAAGCCAGCTCCCACACAAGCCTGCGCTCGCAGATATTGCTCAGTGCGTGCGGGCTACCGCAAACTCACTCAGCTCAACCAGGGCATCCCGGTACTCGCTGGGTGGCAGGGCTTCCAGGCACTGGATGGCACGGGCCGCATAGTCACGCGCCAACTGCGCGGTGTACTCCAGGGAACCCGAGGCTTCTACCGCTGCACGGATAGCTTCGAGGTCTTCAATCCCGCCTTTCTGGATCGCCTTGCGCACCAGAGCTGCCTGTTCCGGCGTGCCTTCGCGCATGGTGTAGATCAACGGCAAGGTCGGCTTGCCCTCGGCCAGGTCGTCACCGACGTTCTTGCCCAGGGTTTCGGCGTCGCCACGGTAGTCGAGCAGGTCGTCCACCAGTTGGAACGCCACGCCCAGGTGATCACCAAAGGTGCGCAGGGCTTCGGCCTGTTCGGTCGTTGCGCCACACAGGACGGCGGCGCTGTGGGTCGAGGCTTCGAAGAGCATCGCGGTTTTGCCGCGAATCACTTCCATGTAGGTTTCTTCAGTGGTGCTGGCGTCGCGGACCTTGGACAGCTGCAGTACTTCGCCTTCGGCGATGATGCGCGTGGCTTGTGAAAGAATCTTCATCACCGGCATCGAGCCCAGTTCGACCATCATTTCAAACGAGCGCGAATACAGGAAGTCGCCCACCAATACGCTGGGGGCATTGCCCCACATCGCATTGGCCGTCTCGCGGCCACGGCGCATGCCGGACATGTCGACCACATCGTCATGCAGCAGGGTAGCGGTGTGCAGGAATTCGATGGTCGCGGCCAGCAGGCGCAGGTCATCGCCTTCGCGGCCCAGAGCCTTGCCACACAGCAACACTAATAAAGGTCGCAGGCGTTTACCGCCCGCCGACGTAATGTAGTCGCCAATTTTGGAGACCAGCGGCACTTTAGACGTGAGCTGCTGCTTGATGATGCCGTCGACGGCGCTAAAATCGTCCGCGACCGCGCGGTAGAAAGCTTGGGGTTGCATCAGCGACAGTCGCTCCAGAAGGGTTGCGCGGCATGCTAGGACCCTGACCCGGCAGTGTCAAGGCGCGATAGACGGCCCCTTGCATCACCCATTTACCTTGCGTACAATCGCGCACCCTGAACTTCCTGGGCAGCACCTGCCTTACGCAATTGCATTCGGGACGTCCATCCCATGCAGCCATGCCAGCCAATACCTTTTCTTATAAAGCGCTGGGTGAGCAGGATTATCGGAGAAATACCATGTCGTACGCAGTAATTGTTACTGGTGGCAAGCAATACAAGGTCGCCCCAGGTGAATACCTGAAGATCGAAAAACTGGAAGTCGCTACTGGCGAATCCGTTACCTTTGATCGCGTTCTGTTGGTCGCTAATGGCGATGACGTGAACATCGGCGCTCCAGTTGTTGCTGGCGCTACCGTTGTGGCTGAAGTGATCTCCCAAGGTCGTCACGATAAAGTCCGCATCATCAAGTTCCGTCGTCGTAAGCACCACATGAAGCGTATGGGCCACCGCCAGTGGTACACCGAGATCAAAATCACCGGTATTCAGGCTTAATTTCAGCCTAATTCCTCACTAGGAGAATTGACTCATGGCACACAAAAAAGCTGGTGGTAGTACCCGTAACGGTCGCGACTCAGAAGCCAAACGCCTTGGCGTTAAGATGTATGGCGGCCAGAAAATCATTCCGGGCAACATCATCGTGCGTCAGCGCGGCACCCAATTCCACGCCGGTTACGGTGTTGGCATGGGTAAAGATCACACCCTCTTCGCTAAAATCGAAGGCGTGATCAAGTTTGAAGTAAAAGGCGCGTTCAACCGCCGTTACGTGAGCGTTGTCGCCGCTTAATTGCGCGATCGCTGGAAAAGCCCTGTCTCGCGACGGGGCTTTTTCGTTTGTGGAGTGAGTCTCTTGCAAAGCTGTTTGTGATGGGCTCAGGCGCTGGATGTGCGGTCGTTTTCTGAGGTCGCTGCGCTCATTTTTGCAAGAGTCTTATGTCTTGGTTTCTTAAGCTCGTCCGTGCGACGAGAGGCGTTTTGTTATGAAGTTCGTTGATGAAGTTTCCATCCGAGTAAAAGCAGGCGACGGCGGTAACGGTTGCATGAGTTTCCGTCGCGAAAAGTTCATCGAAAACGGTGGTCCAAACGGCGGTGACGGCGGTGACGGCGGTTCCATCTACATGATGGCCGACGAAAACCTCAACACCCTGGTCGACTACCGTTACACCCGGCACTTCGATGCCGAGCGTGGCTCCAACGGCGGCAGCACCGACTGCACCGGTAAAAAAGGCGAAGACCTGGTACTGCGCGTACCGGTCGGCACCACGATCATCGATTCCGCGACCCAGGAAGTGATTGGCGACCTGACCAAGGCCGGCCAGAAGCTGATGGTTGTGCAGGGCGGCTGGCACGGTCTGGGTAACACCCGATTCAAGTCCAGTACCAACCGCGCGCCACGCCAGACCACGCCGGGCAAGCCGGGCGAGCAGCGTGACCTGAAGCTGGAGATGAAAGTACTGGCAGACGTGGGCCTGTTGGGCTTGCCGAACGCCGGTAAAAGTACCTTCATCCGCTCGGTCTCGGCCGCCAAGCCGAAAGTCGCCGACTACCCGTTCACCACCCTGGTGCCAAACCTGGGCGTGGTCAGCGTAGACCGCTGGAAAAGCTTCGTGATCGCCGACATTCCTGGCTTGATCGAAGGTGCTTCCGACGGTGCAGGCCTTGGGATTCGCTTCCTCAAGCACTTGTCGCGCACCCGTTTGCTGCTGCACCTCGTCGACATGGCGCCGCTGGATGACACCAGCGCACCAGACGCCGCCGAAGTGATCGTCAGCGAGCTGACCAAGTTCAGCCCGGCCCTGGCCGAGCGTGACCGCTGGCTGGTACTGAACAAATGCGACCAGATCCTCGAAGAAGAGCACGAAGAACGCGTCAAGGAGATCGTTGATCGCCTGGAGTGGGAAGGCCCGGTCTACGTGATCTCGGCCATCGCCAAAGAAGGCACCGAGCGCCTGACCCGCGACATCATGCGCTACCTCGAAGACCGTGCCGACCGCCTGGCGGCCGACCCGGTATTCAAGGCAGAACTGGCAGAACTCGACCAGCAGATCGAAGACGAAGCCCGCGCCCAGTTGCAAGCTCTGGACGACCAGCGTGCCCTGCGCCGCAGCGGCGTGAAGTCGGTCCATGACATCGGCGACGACGATTGGGACGAAGAAGACGTGGATGATGAAGACGGTCCGGAAATCATTTACGTGCGCGACTGATAGGTTGCGATAAACTCAAACGCCGCTCCCAGGAGCGGCGTTTTGGTATCCGGGTATAACGTTATGGGCCGCGCTGGGTCGCGGGGCCCTCAATCTAAGGTTGAAGATGATGCGGAGCAAAGTGACAGGTGCGCAGCGCTGGGTCGTAAAGATCGGAAGTGCGCTGCTGACGGCGGATGGCAAAGGTCTGGATCGCGCAGCGATGAGCGTCTGGGTCGAGCAGATGGTGGCCTTGCATGAGGCCGGTGTCGAGTTGGTGTTGGTCTCGTCCGGGGCCGTTGCCGCCGGGATGAGCCGCCTCGGCTGGACCGCGCGACCCAGCGCGATGCACGAACTGCAAGCCGCCGCCGCCATCGGCCAGATGGGCTTGGTGCAAGCCTGGGAATCCAGCTTTGCCGAGCATGGCCGCCATACAGCGCAGATCCTGCTGACCCACGACGACCTGTCCGACCGCAAACGTTACCTCAACGCTCGCAGCACCCTGCGCGCACTGGTTGAGCTCAAGGTCATCCCGGTGATCAACGAGAACGACACGGTGGTCACCGACGAAATCCGCTTCGGTGATAACGACACCCTGGCCGCGCTGGTCGCCAACCTGGTGGAAGCCGACCTGCTGGTGATCCTCACCGACCGCGACGGCATGTTCGACGCCGACCCGCGTAACAACCCCGACGCCCAGCTTATCTACGAAGCCCGCGCCGATGACCCGGCGCTGGACGCCGTGGCCGGCAGTGTAGGCGGTGCATTGGGCCGTGGCGGCATGCAGACCAAACTGCGTGCGGCGCGGCTGGCCGCACGTTCCGGCGCGCACACCATCATCGTCGGTGGGCGCCTGGAGCGTGTGCTGGATCGCCTCAAGGCCGGTGAGCGCATCGGTACGCTGCTGTCGCCGGAACGCGGCATGCTGGCGGCGCGCAAACAATGGCTGGCCGGTCATCTGCAAACCCGTGGCACGCTGGTTCTGGACGACGGTGCTGTGTCAGCCTTGTCCCAGGGTAACAAGAGCCTGCTGCCGGTCGGCGTCAAGTTGGTGCAGGGCAGCTTCCGCCGTGGCGAGATGGTGGTGTGTGTGGCGCCCGATGGTCGCGAGATCGCCCGTGGCCTGGCCAACTACAGCGCCCTTGAAGCACAGAAGATTATTGGACAATCGTCCGACGCGATTGTCGGACTCTTGGGTTACATGGCCGAACCGGAACTGGTTCACCGCGATAACCTGATCCTGGTCTGAATAAAGGAAATACACGATGCGTGTCATGAAAGGATTACTCGGCCTGCTGCTGGCCATGCCGTTGCTGGCCTC
Source organism: Pseudomonas sp. 2995-3 (assembly GCF_002742565.1). Lineage (NCBI taxonomy): Bacteria > Pseudomonadati > Pseudomonadota > Gammaproteobacteria > Pseudomonadales > Pseudomonadaceae > Pseudomonas > Pseudomonas sp. 2995-3. The sequence continues at coordinate 42,476 of NZ_LJSB01000210.1, forward strand.
GGCCGAAGAAATCGGCCAGGTGTCGACGGTGTTCAAGTTTGTCGGCCCCAACGACCGTATTGTGGTCGAGGCGTTTGATGACCCGAAGGTCGACGGCGTGACCTGCTACCTGTCGCGTGCCAAGACCGGCGGCGTCAAAGGCGGCCTGGGCCTGGCCGAAGACCGCGCTGAAGCGTCGATTGCCTGCCGTCAGGTTGGCCCGATTCACTTCAAGGGCGAGCTCAAGGATGGCGACGAAGTGTTCAAGGAGCGCACCTCGCTGGTGTTCAAGACCATGCAGGTGGTGCGCTTCCTCGACAAGAAGCGCAATACCTTGGTGTACCTGGTCTACAGCGACCGTCTGATCGAAGGCAGCCCGCAGAATGCGGTCACCGCGATTCCGATTTTGCCCTGGCCGACCGCGCAGTAACCGGCGGGCGAGTTTTTCAATCGGCGTCTATGATTGCAGGCTTGTGGTCTGTAATCTCGAACAGCCGCAACGCGAAGAACATGGGATATCTGGAGTTCGTCATGAGTGCTTTCCACGACCTGAAACTCAAAGCTTTGGACGGACAAGAGCTGCCGCTGGCGCCTTTCAAGGGGCAAGTGGTGCTGGTGGTCAACGTGGCCTCCAAATGTGGCTTGACCCCGCAATACGCGGCGCTGGAAAACCTCTACCAGCAGTATAAGGGCCAGGGGTTTACCGTACTCGGCCTGCCGTGCAACCAGTTTGCAGGCCAGGAGCCGGGCACCGAAGAGGAAATTCAGGCGTTCTGCAGCCTGAACTACGGCGTGACCTTTCCGTTGGGCAGCAAACTCGACGTCAATGGCCACGATCGCCATCAGCTGTATCGCTTGCTGGCGGGCGAGGGCGCTGAGTTTCCCGGGGATATCACCTGGAATTTCGAGAAGTTCCTGCTCGGCAAGGATGGGCGAGTACTGGCGCGATTCTCGCCGCGCACGGCGCCGGATGATCCGACGATCGTACAGGCCATCGAAAAAGCCTTGAGCTGAATCGTTCCTGCACTGTGGCGAGGGAGCTTGCTCCCGCTGGGCTGCGCAGCAGCCCTAAACCCTCATCACTTTTACCCCTTAATCACCCAGATCAATAGTGCTACCCAGCACGCGGCACGGCTCATATTATCCACATCATAAATCCCTCTTATGTGGAGTGCTCCCATGCCCGTCCAGGCTTTGTTCAAACCCTTCCAGCTCGGTGCACTGCAACTGTCCACCCGTGTGGTCATGGCGCCGATGACGCGTTCGTTCTCGCCGGGTGGCGTACCCAATTCCAAAGTCATCGAGTACTACCGCCGCCGCGCCGCTGCGGGCGTGGGCCTGATTATCACCGAAGGCACGGTGGTCGGCCATCAGGCCTCCAATGGCTACCCGAACGTCCCGCACTTTTATGGTGAGGCCGCGTTGGCCGGCTGGAAGAAGGTGGTGGACGCGGTACACGCCGAAGGCGGCAAGATCGTCCCGCAGCTGTGGCACGTGGGCAGCGTGCGCCGTATCGGCACCGAGCCTGACGCCAGCGTGCCGGCCTACGGCCCGATGGAGAAACTCAAGGACGGCAACGTCGTCGTCCATGGCATGACCCAACAAGACATCAAGGACGTGATCAACGCCTTCGCCCAGGCCGCCAAGGATGCCCAGCGCATCGGCATGGATGGTGTGGAGATCCACGGCGCCCACGGCTATCTGGTCGATCAGTTCTTCTGGGAGGGCAGCAACCAGCGCACTGACGAATACGGCGGCAGCCTGGCCAACCGTTCGCGTTTTGCCATTGAATTGATCCAGGCCACCCGCGCCGCCGTCGGCCCGGACTTCCCGATCATCTTGCGCTTCTCTCAATGGAAGCAGCAGGACTACACCGCACGCCTGGTGCAAACCCCCGAGGCGCTGGGTGAGTTTCTTAAGCCGTTATCCGACGCCGGTGTGGACATTTTCCACTGCTCCACGCGTCGGTTCTGGGAACCGGAATTCGAAGGCTCCGACCTCAACCTGGCCGGCTGGACCCGCCAGCTCACCGGCAAGCCGACCATCACTGTCGGTAGTGTGGGTCTGGACGGCGAGTTCCTGCAGTTCATGGTCAACACCGACAAGGTCGCCCAACCGGCCAGCCTGGAAAAGCTGCTGGAACGTCTGAACAACGATGAGTTTGATCTGGTCGCGGTGGGCCGTGCCCTGCTGGTGGACCCGGATTGGGCCGTGAAGGTGCGCGAAGGTCGTGAGGGCGACATTCTGCCGTTCAGTCGTGAGGCGTTAACCAGCCTGGTGTAGCGTCTGCTCCGACGCCATCGCGGGCAAGCCCGGCTCCCACAGGAAAATGCGTTCCAATGTGGGAGCCGGGCTTGCCCGCGATAGCGATCTAACGGCCAACACAGGCATCAGATCAACCGCGACTGCCCTGCAATCACTGTCCGCTCGCCGCACACCCCGCGCAATTGGCGCTCAAACTGTTCGATAATCGCCGGCCAGCCCTGGCGGCTCGCATGCTGACGAGCATTCAAGCGCATGCGGCGCAAACTCTCCGCATCTTCCAGCAGCCAATTGGCAGCGTCACAAAACGCGCCCTCATCCCCTGGCATCGCCAGCACGCCATTGTAGCCATGGCGAATATGCTGGGTGGCGGCCGCCTGGTCGTAAGCCACCACACCCAGGCCGGAGGCCATGGCTTCCAGCACCACATTGCCGAAAGTTTCGGTCAGGCTGGGGAACAGGAACACATCGCCGGACGCGTAATGCCGTGCCAGTTCTTCGCCGCGCAAGGTGCCGCAGAACACTGCCTCGGGCAGTTCCTTTTCCAGCGTCGCCCGTTGCGGGCCGTCGCCGACGATGATCAGTTTCATCTGGCGCAGTGGGTAGGTGTCCTGCAAGGTTTCAAAGCAGCGCTTGAGCAGCCCCAGGTTTTTTTCCTGTGCCAGTCGGCCTACATGCAGTACGGCGATTTGATCGTTATTCAGCGCCCAGCTTTCACGCAACGCGTTATCGCGTTTGGCGGGGTGGAACAACTGGCTGTCGACGCCGCGTGACAACATGCCCAGGCGCTCGAAGTGGCGACGTTCCAACTCCAGGCGCTGGCTCGCGCTGGGCACCAGGGTCAGGGTCGAGCGGTTGTGAAACCAGCGCAAGTAATGGGTCACCATGCGGCTGAGCAGGCTCAAGCCATATTGATTGGAGTACTGCTGGAAGTTGGTGTGAAACCCGCTGACCACGCTGATCCCCAGGCGCCGCGCCGCACGTAGTGCCGACAGCCCCAGCGGCCCCTCAGTGGCGATGTACAGCACGTCCGGGCGCTGGCGTGTCCAGCGCCGCAGCAACTTGTGCATCGACGACTGGCCCCATTGCAGCCCCGGGTACCCCGGCAGTGGCCAGCCGCGACACAGCAGCAATCCATCGTCGCTAGGCCGGCTTTGATCGGTGCCCTGGCGGGGGCGCACCAACTCGACCTGATGGCCGCGCGCGCGCAAACCCTCGCACAGGCGGCCAAGGGTATTGGCCACCCCATTGATCTCCGGCGGGAAGGTTTCGGTAATCAGGGTGATGTGGAGCGAGGCTGTCGTCATGACCCACAGTGTCACCGTGGGCCATGTCGTCATTGTGACTCTAGGATGATGGATTTATGACTTGGCTATCGCCTGCCGCGCCATCGCCTCTGCCCCTTGCTCACGCACCCAGAACAGCGTAGCCCCGGCCACGGCCGCCGGCATCATCAGCAGGTTGACCACCGGCACCAGCAGCACCAGATAAACAATGCCGCCAAAACTCATGCTTTGCCAGCGCTTCTGGCGCAGCCAGGCGAGCATTTCGTTCCAGCCCAGCTTGTGGTTATCCGCCGGGTAGTCGATGTACTGGATCGCCATCATCCACACACCGAACAGCAGCCACAGCGGCGCGGCGATCAGGTTGACCACCGGAATGAATGACAGGATAAACAGGCCGATGGCCCGTGGCAGGAAGTAACCCAGCTTGCGCATTTCCCGCGCCAGGGTGCGCGGGACCATGGCCATCAACTCGCCCCAGCTGAAGGCCGGGAAGTCATCGGTGCCGCGCACCACCACCTCCACTTTCTCCGAGAGAAAACCGTTAAACGGCGCAGCAATGATATTGGCGAGCATGGTGAAGGTGAAAAACACCATCAACACCACCAGCACCACAAACAAGGGCCACAGGATGTAGCTGAGGAAACTCAGCCAGCCAGGCAGCGTCGGCATCAAAGTGTCGACCCACAGGCTGAACTGATGGCCGGCGAAATAGATCAAGCCGACGAACAGCACCAGGTTGATCGCCAACGGCAGCAGCACAAACAGGCGCAGGCCAGGGCTCAACACCAGTTTGAGGCCTTCACGCAGGTATTGCGGGCCAGAAAGAGCAGGGGCAGGCATGGAGAACTCCGAGCAAGAAGACGAACGCGCCGACCTTACCGGCTTTGCTTCTTCGGCGAAAGCGGCGACATCAGCGGTAACATCTAGGCAACCAGGGTGTCGATTAATCGCGGCGACTGCATAGAGACCACCTATGAGCTGGATTGTTATTCCGTATTTCCTTAATCTTGCCCCCCTCTATACGCTGCACCCATTATTTTCAGGGCCTGCGAGTTCAAGCCTTCCCCAAGTGCTTCGCGGTCCTTTTTTATTCCAGCTGCCTTGTGGTCCGGGCGGTCGATAGGAGTGAGTCATGTCTGATACCCGTCATTCGCGAGTGATTATTCTCGGTTCCGGCCCTGCCGGTTACAGCGCTGCCGTCTACGCTGCCCGGGCCAACCTCAAGCCGCTGCTGATTACCGGCATGCAGGCAGGTGGTCAGTTGACCACCACCACGGAAGTCGACAACTGGCCGGGCGACGTCCACGGCCTGACCGGCCCGGTGCTGATGGAGCGTATGAAAGAGCACGCTGAGCGCTTTGAAACCGAGATCGTGTTCGACCACATCAACCAAGTCGACTTCTCGAAAAAGCCTTACAGCCTGACCGGCGACAGCGGTGTCTATACCTGTGACGCGCTGATCATCGCTACCGGTGCCAGCGCCCGTTACCTGGGCCTGCCATCGGAAGAAGCGTTCATGGGCAAAGGCGTCTCCGCCTGCGCGACCTGCGACGGTTTCTTCTACCGTAACAAGCCGGTCGCTGTGGTCGGTGGCGGCAACACCGCCGTGGAAGAAGCGCTGTACCTGGCCAACATTGCCAGCACCGTGACCCTGGTTCACCGCCGCGAGACCTTCCGCGCCGAGAAGATCCTGATCGACAAACTGCACGCCCGTGTGGCTGAAGGCAAGATCATCCTCAAGCTCAACGCCACCCTGGATGAAGTCCTGGGCGACAACATGGGCGTGACCGGTGCTCGCCTGAAAAACAACGACGGCAGCTTCGACGAGCTGAAAGTCGACGGCGTGTTCATCGCCATCGGCCACACCCCGAACACCTCGCTGTTCGAAGGCGTGCTCGAAGCCAAAGATGGCTACCTGGTTGTGCAAGGCGGCCGTGAAGGCAACGCCACTGCGACCAACATCGAAGGCATCTTTGCCGCCGGTGACGTGGCTGACCACGTGTACCGCCAGGCCATCACCTCGGCCGGCGCCGGTTGCATGGCGGCCTTGGACGCTGAGCGTTACCTCGACGGTTTGAAGGACGCTGCGTTCTAAACCCGTTGAAATGAAAAAACCGGCTGAGAGGCCGGTTTTTTTATGCGCACGATTCAAGCCGCACCACAGTGCTGATGTGCCAACCCGATTCAATGTGGGAGCTGGCTTGCCTGCGATAGCGGTGGTGGCTGGCACACCGCTATCGCAGGCAAGCCAGCTCCCACCTTAAACCGGGGTGGCAGATTAAATCAGCGGCGGGTCAGGGGCTGTGCGGTGAACTTCACGCCGGCCAAACCATGCACAATCAACGCGCGGATATTGCCGTGATCACTGCCCTCCGGCGTTGCCACCACCGAACGGTAATGCTCACCAAACGCCAGCAGCGCTTCCTGGTCGCTCAAGCCTTCCAGCAGCGCCAAGCCCAAGGTCTTGCATGAACCTTCGTTCTGACCAGCAGCATTTTCTACGCCGCCATTGGTAAAAGCCTGCGGCTGGTAGTCGTAACCGGCAGCTACAAAAGCCAGGGTGTCGGCAAAAACATGTTCGCCGCTGTTGAGGCTGGCGCGCAGGGTGTTCAGATCAGTCATGGGGTTTTCCTTTGGCGAACGCCGCCTGTTGGTCGGCGCTGGCTTCTTGCTGGTATTGGGCTTTCCACTCGGCATACGGCATGCCGTACACCGCTTCGCGGGCATCATCGAGGCTCAGCTCGATGTGGCGCTCGTCGGCCTCGGCCTTGTACCACTTGGATAAGCAGTTGCGGCAAAAGCCCGAGAGGTTCATCAGGTCGATGTTCTGCACATCCTTGCGGCTGTCCAGGTGGGCCACCAACCGGCGGAAGGCGGCGGCTTCGAGTTCGAGGCGTTGTTGATCGTTCATAAGGCTCACTTAACTATCAGCGGCTGGCTGCGAGGGTTATCGACACCGACTCGGCAAAGCGCAGCGCATGGGGCTTGTCCACTTCGACTTCGGCGTACAGCACGGACTCATTGCTCATCACCAGGTCCAGCAACTCTTGCGTCAGGCGTTCGAGCAGCGCAAAGCGATTGCCTTCGACGTGGGCAATAATCGCCTTGGTAATGGTGCGGTAATTCAGCGCGTGGTCGATGTCATTGTCGCGCACGGCTTCCTGGGCGGCATACAGGATAGTCAGGTTGATCAGCACGTCCTGCTTGTTGTTGATCTCATCTTCATTGATGCCAATAAAGGTGCGCAGGCACAGGTCCTTGACCCGGATGCGCGCCATGCCTGGTTGAAGTTGTGGCATTGCTACTTGCTCCGTCCGATCAGTTGCAGGAACTCCATACGCGTGGTGTTCGACTCGCGGAACGCGCCGAGCATCACTGAGGTGTTCATGGTTGAATTCTGTTTTTCCACGCCGCGCATCATCATGCACATGTGCTTGGCTTCAATTACCACCGCCACGCCTGCGGCTTGGGTGACCTGCTGGATAGCGTCGGCGATCTGCCGCGTGAGGTTTTCCTGGATCTGCAGGCGCCGCGCGTACATGTCGACAATGCGCGCCAGCTTCGACAGGCCCAGCACCTTGCCGGTCGGTATATAGGCCACATGGGCCTTGCCGATAAAGGGCAGCAGGTGGTGCTCGCACAGCGAATACAACTCGATGTCCTTGAGGATCACCATCTCGTCGTTATCGGAGGCGAACAATGCGCCGTTGACGATGGTTTCCAGGTCCTGCTCATAGCCATGACACAGGTACTGCATGGCCTTGGCGGCGCGCTTGGGGGTGTCGAGCAAGCCTTCGCGCTCCGGGTCTTCGCCCAGGCCTTTGAGGATCTCGCGGTAGTGTTGGGGCAGGGACAAGGTCATACAACATCCTCACAAACGGCTTACTTGATATGCCGCCCGCCGTTGACGGTCAGGGTGGTTCCGGTGACATACGGGTTGTCCAGCAGGTAACGCACACTCTGGTAGATCACCGCAGGCCCAGGCTCGATGCCCAGCGCTGACTTGGCCAGCACCTTGGCGCGGTACGCCGCATCATCGCCCGCGTTGAACATCACCATCGCCGGCGCGATGCCGTTGACCTTGATCAGCGGCGCAAACTGCGCAGCGAACGAAAGTGTAAGGCTGTCGAGACCGGCTTTTGTGGCGCAGTAGGCGATGTGCTGGCGGCTGCCCTTGCGCACCACGTCATCGCTGATGTGCACGATATCGGCGGGTGTCGAGCGTTGCAGCAAAGGTGAACAATGCAGGTTGATCAGATACGGCGCAAGCATGTGCACGCTGAACATGTCGGTAAAGGCGCGGCTTTCGTCGCCAGGTGTTTCGGCAACCCACGCCGACGCGTTGTGAATGATCGCACGCAGGCTGTCGGTATGGGTTTTCAGTTCGGCGATAAAGGCCAGAATCCCGGCCTCAGTGGAGAAGTCGGCAAACACGCCGAGCGCGCCACGCGCGCGCAAGGCCTCAACGCCTGGGCGTTCGCTGCGGTAGCTGAAAATCACCGCGTGGCCTTCGTCCAGCAGGCGCTCGGCACAATAAAGGCCGACACGCTGGCCGGCACCGGTGATCAGGATCGGGGCGTTGGTTACCGTCATGGGAGGCTCGAGTCGCTGGCAGGTTGAAACTATACCAGCGACCGGCCACGCCTGTACTCAAGCAGCGGCTTGGGTAGCCTTGGGCGTTGGTGTTGGATGCAACCAGCTCGCGAGCAGATGGGTCGATAGAGGAATAAAGAAGTAAACCATCAGCGGCGTGAGTGCCAGGGTACTGACCAGCACACGCGGGAACATGTCCAACTCGCTGAGCAGCGGCCCCAGGCCGAAGTTGAACAGCAGCGACACCGGGAAAAATGCCAGCCAGATCGCCACCGCCTGTTTCCAGCGCGGTGGTCGTGCACCCACGGCACCGAACCAGCCATCGATGCCACTGACGCGATGCTCGGACGGGTCGGCAAACAGTTCGCTGCCACGGCTTAGCCAGGCGCTGCGCGAGGCGGAGAACTCCCAGGCATGCAGGGTTTTTTCATCGGCGAAGCGGAAGATGATCTGAAACTCATCATCATTGGGCGGCGGCGCAAGCACGCCGGAACCCAGGTAGCCGGGGAAGTCAGTGGCCAATTGCTCGCCTTCGCGCAGCCAGGCCATCAATTCTTCATAGCGCCCTTTGGCCACGCGGCGCGCAACCATCAAGGTGACGGGAGAGGTAGACATTGTGTATCTCCAAGTAATCAGGTGCGCCAAGCGGGTAGGTGGCGCACTAAGGTGGCGGCCGGGTAAGACCATCACCAAAAAGCACGCAAGGATTATTCCTGTTTTGAAGAAATACGCCAGCGGCAGTGGTCCGAAAAGTAACGGCCTTGAAAAGGACAGGTAGAAAGGCGTTAAATGGGACCCCAAATAACGTTGGCTTTTTGGCTCAAAATGCCCGTGATTAATGTGCCCATTGATAGCATTTCGCAACTGGAATCAACCGTCTCAGATGAGCTGTTTCCGATCCGTGAAGTGTCAAGACTGACAGGTGTGAACCCGGTCACACTGCGAGCCTGGGAGCGGCGGTATGGCCTGATCCAGCCAACGCGCACCGAAAGCGGGCATCGGCTCTACTCCAGCGCCGATATTGTGACCGTCAATCGTATTCTCGACTGGATTGAACGCGGCGTGGCCGTGAGCAAGGTCGGTAAGATCCTCGCCCGTGACGATCAGCAGGCTGAGACCATTCGTGCCGAGGGCGATAAGGTCGACGAGAGTGAGTGGTCACAGTGGCGACTGCGGTTGCTGCAGGCGGTCAAAGCCTTTGACGATCGCCAATTGGAAAGCCTGTACGGTCAGATTTTCGCGACTTACCCGCTGAACGTTGCGTTCCAGGACATCCTGATGCCCCTCTGGAGCGATCTGATGCGCCACCAGGGGCATTTTGGCCAGGCCAGTGAATGGCTTTTTTACGACACCTTCCTGCGCATGCGTACCTTTGAGCGCTTGCAGCTTGCCAGTGCCCCACTCGCGCCGCGGGTGTTGCTGGCGGCCATGCCTGGCGAATGCCGTAAATTGGAACTGCTGGTAGCGGCGCTGATGCTCAGTCACGAAGACACGCCGGTGAAAGTGCTGGGCATGGGCCAGCCCTTTGATGAACTGACATTGGTGTGTGAAAAGATCCGGCCCAAGGCGCTGGTGATTTTCTCCAACCATTGGCATAACCATGATCTGGCAGCGCGCCTGAACCGTCTGGCGTTGACCCTGGATTGCCCACTGTTCCTGGCCGGTGCCGCTGCGGACCTGGCCGAGGGTGATCTGGCCGGTTCGTCTATCGGCTGCCTGGGCAGCGAAGGGCGCCAGATGCAGAGCCGCTTGCAGCAGTTTCTTGCAGGCCAGTTGGATAGTTGATTTCAGGCGTGTACGTGCGGATGGACCAACCGGTGCTGATGCAGGATGAACTGGCGTAACCGTTCGATCTCATTCGCGTCACTCTGGCTCAGGCTATAAGCGAACAGACCCCGCGCGGTTTCCCGTTCCAGCGTGCCGCGCAAGGCAATACGCTCGTAACCGGACGGGCTGAACCACAGGGAAAAGGTTTTCGGCGGTTTGACCCGTCCGCGAATTTCCACCAGTACGCCCTTGAATGACACCTCATGCACCCATAGCGCGGCAGGGTTGCCCCTGACGTTTTCCATCGCCACGGGGGCTTCAAGCGCCAGGCGCCATGGACGGATCATCGGCCCATCTTCAAAAATGCTCGGCACGCCCAAGCGCAGATGCACCGCATGAAACTCGTCTTCCACCAAATGCAGCGGGAAGGTCAGTTGCTGGTTGTCGAACTGTGCCTGGATGGTGACGTGGTCGTGAGCGGCCAGGCGCGTGAGCAAATCGCGAATCTGCGCACCGCCATTAACGGTCAGGCTCGACCAGGCATCCCGCAGGTTGAGTTGCGGGTTGTGCTGCATGTCCTGGATAAAATCCAGCTCGTCCTGCGTCAATAGCGCGTCGCGTTGCATTGATGTAGCTCAAGGGTGAGGCATTAAAAAGCCATTATCGCTCTAAAGACCGCATTTTTTACACTTTGTTAATTCCGCTCGTCGCCTTGAGTGCCGCCAGCTCATCTTTAAGCTCGGCCACTTGGGCTTCCAACTGAGCGATGCGTTGCTGCGCTTTCACCTGAACCGTAACGTCTTTTTGCACACCGACAAAATACGTTTGCTTGTCGGCCTTGTTGTAAACCGTGGAAAGCGACAGCTCATTCCAGAAGTGCGTGCCGTCCTTGCGGTAATTGCGCAGTATCTCCCGGCAGGCGCCACCGCTGTCGAGGGCTTCACGAATGGCCATCAGCGCCGGTTGGTCACGGTCACCCGCCTGCAGGAAGCGGCAATCCTGATACAGGATGTCGTCCAGGGTGTAACCGGTCAAACGCTCGAACGCCGGGTTCACGTAGATCAGCGGCTTGTCCTGGCCTTCACGTTCGGCGACGACGATACCGTCGTTAGAAGCGTTGATCACCAGTTGCATCAGGTTGGCGTTGATCATTGAGCAATCCATCGCATGTTTTTAAAGCCTGAATTCTATGGCAACTTTTGAATGTTGCACGGTGTGCACTGAAATATTTGTGTCAGCTGCTAATATCCCACGCTTTCGCTCAACTACAGGATCAGATTGATGAAAGTCGCCATCCTTTCCGGCTCGGTCTACGGCACAGCTGAAGAAGTCGCCCGCCACGCCGCCGGTATCCTCAACGCCGCCGGTTTTGAAGCCTGGCACAACCCACGCGCCACCTTGGCCGACGTGCAAGCCTTTGCCCCCGAGGCATTCCTGGCGGTCACATCGACCACCGGCATGGGTGAACTTCCCGACAACCTGCAACCGCTGTATTCGACCATTCGTGACCAACTGCCAGCCGCCTGGCGCGACCTGCCCGGTGCGGTGATCGGCCTGGGTGACGCCAGCTATGGCGACACGTTCTGCGGTGGCGGCGAGCAAATGCGCGAACTGTTCGCCGAACTGGGCGTACGCGAAGTGCTGCCGATGCTGCGCCTGGACGCCAGCGAAAGCGTGACCCCGGAAGCCGACGCCGAGCCTTGGCTGGCCGAATTGGTCACTGCACTGCGCGCTTGACCGGGAATTCACGCAGCAAGGCCCGCCACGCCAGATAAAGGCAATGCCCCAGCGCAAGCTGATGCCGGTGTTCTGGCTCGTACTGACGGGCTTGCTCAACCTGTTCGCCGTGCCTTTATTGGCGGCACTTCTCTGACACCGTTTGTACTATTCTCATGACTGACTCGCTCAGTCATCAAGCTGGCTGCCAAGGCAACTCCTTGCGTCATCGCGCCTGACTAGACTGGCTCCTCATCCAGAAAAATAATAAGAACGCGAACCAAGGAGGTTGTTGCCGTGAGCCTAGCCCCTGTTCTATCGCCACAGAATGTCAAAGACCAGGTCAGCGCTGCCGAATGGCAGACCCGCGTCGACCTCGCGGCCTGCTATCGACTGGTGGCGCTGCATGGCTGGGACGACCTGATCTTCACGCATATTTCCGCCAAGGTGCCGGGTACCGATGATTTCCTGATCAACCCCTATGGCTTGATGTTTCATGAAATTACGGCGTCGAGCCTGGTCAAGGTTGATCAGGCCGGCAACAAGCTGATGGACAGCCCTTACGAGATCAACCCCGCCGGCTACACCATCCACAGTGCCATCCATGAAGTGCGCCACGACGTGGTCTGCGTGCTGCACACCCACACCGCCGCGGGCGTTGCGGTGTCGGCGCAGAAGCAGGGCGTGCTGCCGATCAGCCAGCAATCCACCTTTGTGTTGTCCAGCCTGGCCTATCACGCCTATGAAGGCGTGGCGCTCAACCCTGAAGAAAAAGCCCGCTTACAGGCGGACCTGGGCGACAACAATTTCCTCATGCTGCACAACCACGGTCTGTTGACCTGCGCTGGTTCGATCGCCGACACGTTTTTAATGATGTTCACCTTCCAGCGCGCTTGCGACATCCAGGTGCTGGCGCAAAACGGCGGCGCCGAATTAATTGCCATTGAGCCGCAGATTCTGGCGGGTGCCAAGGCGATGGTGGCGGTTGTCACAAAGAGCGCGCAAGGTATGGGTGGTGCACTGGCGTGGCCGGCGCTGTTGCGTAAATTGGACCTGCAAGATCCCGGGTATAAAAGCTGATGCCACTCGCCGAGATACCGCTCAGAGCCTGGCGCAAACGTGGCCAGGAATTTCTCTTTCGTGGCCACATGATCCGTTACTGGGTAGCGGGGCAGGGCGAGCCGTTGCTATTGATTCATGGCTTTCCCACCGCCAGTTGGGACTGGCACTACCTGTGGCAGCCCCTGGCCCAGCGTAACTTGGTGATCGCCTGCGACATGCTCGGGTTTGGCGATTCGGCCAAGCCGCTGAACCACGATTACTGCCTGCTGGAGCAGGCCGACCTGCAACAGGCGCTGCTCGAACACCTGCGTGTGGAGCGGCCGGTGCATGTGTTGGCCCATGACTATGGCGACAGCGTGGCCCAGGAATTACTGGCGCGCCATTACGACGGCCGCTTCCTGATGGCCAGCTGCGTGTTCCTCAATGGTGGGCTGTTTCCCGAGACCCATCGCCCGGCATTGGTGCAGAAACTCTTGCTCAGCCCACTCGGCTGGATGATCGGCCGTGCCTTTGGGCGCAACGCTTTGTCGAACAGTTTCAGCCAGATTTTCGGCCCGAACACGCGGCCCAGTGAAAGTGCACTGGATGACTTCTGGAGCTTGATCAACTGCAATGACGGCCCGCGTATCCTGCATAAGTTGATTGCCTACATTCCCCAGCGCCGCCGTCTGCGTGAACGCTGGGTGGTGGCGATGCAACGCAATGAAGTGCCGCTGCGGGTAATCGATGGAGAAGTCGATCCCATTTCCGGTGCGCATATGGTGGAGCGTTATCGCCAGTTGGTGCCCAATGCCGACTCGGTATTACTGACCAATATCGGCCACTACCCGCAGATCGAAGCGCCGGTGCTGGTGCTCAAGCATTATTTGGCGTTTCGTGAACGCATCGCTCAGCCGGCGCCGCGAGTGGCCTACTCCTGAGGCCAATCCCGGGCTGCTGCGCAGCCCAGCGGGAGCAAGCTCCCTCGCCACAACAGCCGGTTGATCATCGCGCTGTCTTATTGAGCACCATTCAGCCTCGGCCGTGTTTATTGTGACCAAAGGCTGCGTGCGTGACACTCAACCCATTGCCAATGTCGCCAACGGAGTTCGGTATGAGTGAGTCAGTGCAGTTCCAGGATAAGGTCGTGATCGTCACCGGTGCCGGCGGCGGGCTGGGCCGTGCCCATGCGCTGCTGTTTGCCAGGCACGGGGCCAAAGTGCTGGTCAACGACCTCGGCGGCTCGACCCAGGGCGAAGGCGCGAATGCCTCGGCCGCCGACCGTGTAGTGGCGGAGATTCGCGAGGCGGGCGGTACTGCCGAGGCCAACCATGACTCCGTAACCGAGGGGGACAAGATCGTCCAGCACGCTCTCGACGTGTTCGGCCGTGTCGACGTGGTGGTCAACAACGCCGGCATCCTGCGCGACAAGACCTTCCACAAAATGGACGACAGTGACTGGGACCTGGTGTACCGCGTGCATGTCGAAGGTGCCTACAAAGTTACCCGCGCCGCCTGGCCGCACATGCGCGAGCAGGGTTATGGCCGCGTGATCTTTACCGCGTCCACCTCGGGCATCTATGGCAACTTCGGCCAGTCCAACTACGGCATGGCCAAGCTGGGCCTCTACGGTTTGACCCGCACCCTGGCGCTGGAAGGGCGCAAGAACAACATCCTGGTCAATGCCATCGCCCCCACCGGCGGCACGCGCATGACCGAAGGCCTGATCCCGCCGCAGGTGTTCGAACGCCTCAAGCCGGAACTGGTCAGCCCGTTGGTGGTGTACCTGGGCAGCGAGGCGTGCCAGGACACCTCGGGCTTGTTTGAAGTCGGCGGCGGCTGGATCGGCAAAACCCGCTGGGAGCGCAGCCTGGGCGTGGGGTTTGACCCTGAGGCCGGGTTCTCACCCGACGATGTGGCGGCGCACTGGGCGCAGATCTGCGACTTCGAAGGCGCTGCGCACCCCAAGGACAACATCGAAGCGTTGAAAGAGATGATGGCCAATTTGCAGAAGTTCAGCCTCTGATCGTTGCTTGAACACAGTTGAATAATACGGGGCGCTAAAGGCGCCCCGTTTTATTTTGGGTATAAAAAAGGCCGCTGCAAACGCAGCGGCCGAAGTAAGACGTTGGATCAAGGAGCGACAAATCAACGTCAGTGAACAGCGGTAATAGATTGAAACATTAGGCCAATCTATTGGAATCAGACTTTTCCTGGATTTACCCAAGCGGGCCATTTGCCCTGAAAGTGCGTTAAGAATAGTCGGTTGTAACAAAATGAGTAATAGCAGTTCAGGACAAGGACTGTTGCAATTTCAGTAATGATCGCCGGTGCGCTATCCATCCTCCTGATAATCCGCCATCTGCCTAATCCATGGTGGCGCCCAAACCGCGGCCAGAGCGCCTGTTCATCCTTTCGAGCGACACCACGAATACCCCTTTGGTGCGCTTATCGCTCCCGAGGGGCGGCAGTAGGGTGGGGCCTTCTGTCACTCACCGGGGAAGACGCATGACAAAAACAACAATGCGCGCCATCTTCACGCCACAGGCGCTGGCCACGGCGGTTGCGCTGGGTTTCTGCGCCCAGGCGCAGGCTGTTTCATTCAACATCGGCGAGATCGAAGGGCAATTCGATTCCTCGCTGTCGGTCGGCGCCAGTTGGGGCATGCGCGATGCTGACAAGAAGCTGGTGGGCATTCCCAACGGCGGCACGGGGCAGGCGTCCACCGGTGATGACGGGCGGCTGAACTTCAAGAAGGGTGAGACCTTCTCCAAGATCTTCAAGGGCATTCACGACCTGGAGCTTAAGTACGGCGACAGCGGCATCTTTGTGCGCGGCAAGTACTGGTATGACTTCGAACTGCAGGACGAAAACCGCGAGTTCAAGCAAATCAGCAACAACCACCGCGACGAAGGTGCGCGCTCGTCCGGCTACGAGCTGCTGGATGCTTTTGTGTATCACAACTATTCCATCGGCGATTTGCCGGGCGCCGTGCGGGTCGGCAAACAGGTGGTGAGCTGGGGTGAAAGTACGTTTATCGGTAACTCGATCAACAGCATCAACCCCATCGACGTCTCGGCGTTCCGCCGCCCAGGCGCCGAGATCAAGGAAGGCCTGATCCCGGTCAACATGCTGTTCGCGTCCCAAAGCCTGACTAACCAGCTGTCGGTGGAAGGCTTCTACCAGCTCAACTGGGAAAACACCGTGGTGGATAACTGCGGCACCTTCTTCGGTAACGATGTAGTGGCTCACGGCTGCAATGGCAACTACACGGTCGGCAGCCCGGCGATTGCGCCGTTGCAACCGGTGGCCGCAGCATTTGGCCAGGGCTTTCAGGTGACGCGCGAAGGCGTGGTGGTGCAGCGCGCCAACGACCGCGAAGCGCGCGATGGCGGCCAGTTCGGTGCGGCCTTGCGCTGGCTGGGCGATGACACCGAGTACGGCCTCTACTTCATGAACTACCACAGCCGCACGCCAACGGTGGGCACGATTACCGCCAACACCAACCTGGCCACCATCGGCCGCATCGTCAGCACTGCCAACGCCATCGCGCCCGGCAGTGGTTCGGGCCTGGCCCAGAGCACCATGCTCGGGCGTGGCCAGTATTACCTCGATTACCCGGAAGACATCCGCCTGTACGGCGCGAGTTTCTCCACCACCTTGCCCACCGGCACGGCCTGGACCGGCGAAATCAGCTATCGGCCGAATGCGCCGGTGCAACTCAACACCACCGACCTGACCCTGGCGCTGGTCAACCCGATTGCCGGCCAAACCGCCTCGCCGATCCGCAGTTCGTTCGGCTCGGACAACTCAGGTTACCGCCGCAAGGAAATCACCCAGATCCAGAGCACCATGACCCAATTCTTCGACCAGGTGCTGGGCGCCGAACGCCTGACGCTGGTGGGCGAGGCGGCCTATGTGCACGTCGGCGGGCTGGAAGCCAAGACCAAACTGCGTTATGGCCGCGATTCGGTGTATGGCGCCTATGGTTTCGGCGGCGACACCGACGGCTTCGTCACCGCGAACTCCTGGGGTTACCGCGCCCGCGCGATCCTCGACTACAACAACGTGTTCGCCGGGGTGAACCTCAAGCCCAACCTGTCCTGGTCCCATGACGTCAGCGGCTACGGCCCCAACGGCATTTTCAACGAAGGCGCCAAGGCGATCAGCGTCGGCGTGGATGCGGACTACCGCAACACCTACACCGCGAGCCTGAGCTACACCGACTTTTTCGGCGGTGACTACAACACCCTCACCGACCGCGACTTTATCGCCCTCAGCTTCGGCGTGAACTTCTGACTTGGTTTAAGGAAGGACAACAACCTATGCGTAAGCTATTTGCAGTGATGGCCCTGAGTTTACTGGCCGCCCACGTCATGGCCGCCGTCTCGCCCGAAGAGGCCGCCAAGCTCGGCACCACCCTGACGCCGGTCGGCGCCGAAAAAGCCGGCAACGCCGACGGTTCGATCCCGGCCTGGACCGGCGGCATCCCGAAAAACGCTGGCGCGGTGGACAGCAAAGGCTTTCTGGCCGACCCGTTCGCCAATGAAAAACCGTTGTTCGTGATCACTGCCGCCACGGTCGACAAGTACAAAGACAAGCTCTCCGACGGCCAGGTGGCGATGTTCAAGCGTTACCCCGAGACCTACAAGATCCCGGTGTACCCGACCCATCGCACGGTCAACCTGCCGCCGGATATCTACGAGTCGATCAAGCGCAGCGCGCTGAACGTGCACGCGATTAACGACGGTAATGGCCTGGAAAACTTCACCGGCAACCGTTACTACGCGTTCCCGATCCCGAAAAATGGCGTGGAAGTGTTGTGGAACCACATCACCCGTTATCACGGCGGTAACCTCAAGCGCATCATCACCCAGGCCACCCCGCAAACGAATGGCAGCTACACGCCGATTCGCTTCGAAGAAGAAGTGGCGGTGCCGCAAGCCATCCCGGACATCGACCAGGCCAAGGCGGCCAACGTGCTGAGCTTCTTCAAGCAATCGGTCACGGCGCCCGCACGCCTGGCGGGCAACGTGCTGCTGGTGCATGAAACCCTCGACCAGGTGAAGGAGCCGCGTCTGGCCTGGATCTACAATGCCGGCCAACGCCGCGTGCGCCGTGCACCGCAAGTCTCGTATGACGGCCCGGGCACCGCCTCCGATGGCCTGCGCACCACCGACAACTTCGACATGTTCTCCGGCGCGCCCGACCGCTACGACTGGAAACTGGTCGGCAAAAAAGAGATGTACATCCCCTACAACAGCTACAAGCTCGATTCGCCGACCCTCAAGTACGACGACATCATCAAGGCCGGGCACATCAACCAGGACCTCACCCGCTACGAGCTGCACCGCGTGTGGGAAGTGGTCGGCACCGTCAAGCCAAGCGAGCGGCACATCTACGCCAAGCGCCACATGTACATCGACGAAGACAGCTGGCAGGTCGCGCTGGTGGACCACTACGACGGGCGAGGCCAACTGTGGCGCGTTGCTGAAGGCCACGCGCAGTTCTATTACGACCACCAAGTGCCGGCCTACACCGTGGAAACCCTGTACGACATCATTGCCGGGCGCTACATCGCGCTCGGCATGAAGAATGAGGAAAAGCGCAGTTTCGTGTTCGGCTTCGCGGCCAAGGCGGCGGATTACACGCCAGCAGCGCTGCGGTCCGAGGGCGTTCGCTGACTCAGATATAAAATATGGGAGCGAGCTTGTGTGGGAGCTGGCTTGCCTGCGATAGCATCACCTCGGTATGCCTGTTAGACCGAGGTGATGCTATCGCAGGCAAGCCAGCTCCCACACAAGCCAGCTCCCACAGTTGTCTGCATTCTGCCTTTAATTAATGCCCTTCAATCACCCCGCTGAATACTTCTTCAACAACCGCCAACCACAGGACTAGGGTGGCGTCAGGTTGCATAACAAAAAAAACGCAGGATGCAGCAATGACCGCCATGACCCGCTGCCTGGACCGTCCTGGATTCATGCCACGGCTGTCCGCCCATCACCTGTTACGCCCGCAATTGACCGAGCCGTTGCTCGCAGCAACCGTGAGGGTCAAGTTGCTGTGCGCGCCGGGTGGCAGTGGCAAAAGCGCGTTACTGGCCGAGTGTGCCTTGCAGGCGCCCAAGGGTTGCCAGGTCTATTGGCTGCCACTCAATGGTGCGGCTTTGAGCCCCGATGAGTTGTGCCAACGCTTGGCGCACAACCTGGGGCTGGCGTTTGTCGATGAAGCTACCTTGTTGCTTGACCTCAGCCGCTGGCAGCCCATGGCGTGGTTGTTCCTGGATGATTACTGCCGCCTGCCCGCGCCCGAGCTGGATGCTTTGCTCGACCGCCTGCTCAGTGTCGCCAGCCCGGCGCTGACCTGGTGGCTGGGCGCGCGGCGGCGACCGGCATGCAACTGGCCGCGGTTGTTGCTCGACGATGAACTGTTGGTGTGCAGCGAGCTGAACTTCAGCCCGGCGCAAGTCCAGCAACTGCTCGGCGGCGGGCAAAGCTTCGACAGCGTGATGCAGTTCAGCGGCGGTTGGTGCGCCGGTGTACGCATTGCCTTGCTCGGTGATGGTCACCCGGAAAAAACCTTGCTCGACTACCTGCAACACGAACTGCTGCGCACCTTGCCGGTCGAGTTGGCTGAGGCCTGGCGGGTATTGGCGCACCTGCCGCGCTTCAACCCGGGTCTGTGTGAGCACCTGTTCGGCGCTGGCGACGGCGCCCACTACCTGCGGCAGTTGCAGGCATTGGGCGCCTTTATCCAGCCCTGGGAAGACACCACCGATTGGCTGCAGGTCTTTGCGCCGCTCGCACGCTTGTTGCGCGATGAGCCCTGGCCGGCCAAGCGCGCCTGGCATCGGCGTGCCTGCCAATGGTTTACCGCCGAGTGCGATTGGCAAGCCGCGTTTGAACAGGCCTTGCTGGCCGAAGCGTTTGAGATGGCGGTGAGCCTGTTGCAACACTTCAGTTTTGAAGACTTGTTCCGTCAGCAGAATGCGCAGCTGTTGCTGCGTCTGCATGAGCAACATGGCGATGAATTGATGCTTGGCTCCGCACAACTGGTGGGGCTCGTGACGGCCGCATTGTTGTTCGCCGGGCGCTTTGAGCAAGCCGGTGTGTGCATCGACCAGCTTGCCCGGTTTGCACCACAGCCGACGGCGGCGAAACAGCGGCATTTACTGGCGCGCTGGCAGGCGCAATGGGGCTGGTTGTTGCACCTCAATGGGGATGCCGAGCGCTCCCGCGAGCATTTTCTGGAGGCTTTGCAAGCGTTGCCCGACAGCGCCTGGACTTCCCGGCTGATGTGCCTTTCGGGCCTGACCCAGCAAGCCTTGCTGCGCGGCGAGCTGGACGTGGGCCAAGCCTTGAACCGCGAAGCGCTGTGCCTGGCGCGTGCCCATGGTTCATTGGTGCTGGAAGCGCTGCTGGAACTGGATCATGCGCAATTGCTGGAGCAACGCGGTGCACCGTATCGGGCGCAAAGCCTGCTGGAAAATGTGCAGGCGATGCTGGCGCGCCAGCGCCTCAAGGCGGGGCCACTGGTAGGGCGCATCGCCCTGCGGCGCGGGCATCTGGCGTTGCGCCAAGGCCAGGACACGCTCGCCGGTGAATGTTTCGAGAGCGGTTTGAGCCTGTGCCTGCACAGCCAGGACAAGCGCGTGCTCTATGGGTTTCTCGGCCTGGCGTTGCTGGCGGCCAACCATGGCGATTACGCCCAGGCGTTTGCCCAGCTGCGCGAAGCGGAGCGCTTGATGCAGCAACGCCATGTGCCGGACTCGGTATACCGCGCGGTGCTGCTGTTGGTCAGTGGGCACTTCTGGTTGCAACAGGGCCGTGCCGAACTGACCGTGGAAGCAGTGCGCCGGGTGCTGCGCCACTTCCGTGGGCCACAGGCCCGGCAAGCACCGCCGGCTACGCTGGAACTGATTCCACGGCTGGAGTACTTGCTGGTGCTGGCCGAGGTGAAGCTGGGTGTGGCCGTTCAGCCCATGGAGCGCCTGTATGCCTTGCTCGACACCACCCAACAACGCGGCATGCTCTGCCTGGAAACCGAGCTGCACCTGGTGCTGGGAGAAGTGGCCTGGCAGTTGGGCGACTCAGCCGTGGCCCGGCGCGGCCTGCAAACCGGGCTGGAGCTGGCGCAACGCTGCCAGGTGCAGCAGGCGATTCGCGAGCTGCGTTTGCGTGCGCCGGGGCTATTGATTGAGCTGGGTCTGGAAACCCCGGCGGCGCCCAGTGGCGTGGTGGAAAACCCGCTGAGCCAACGCGAACTGGAAGTGCTGCAGCTGATCGCCCAAGGCAACTCCAACCTGGAAATCGCCGACCGGCTGTTTATCTCGCTGCACACCGTCAAGACTCACGCGCGGCGTATCCACAGCAAGCTCGGCGTGGAGCGACGCACCCAAGCGGTGGCCAAGGCCAAGACATTGGGCTTGATGGTCTAGGCGCAGAACGCCTGGCGGTATTCCCCGGGCGTGGCGCCCATGGCCTGGCGAAAACGGTGGGTAAAGTGGCTGGCGCTGGAGAAGCCACACCGCCACGCAATCTCGCCAAGGGGCAGGGCGCCGCCACGCAACAGGGCTTGCGCACGCGCCAGGCGACGTGCCAACAGGTACTGGTGGGGCGGCAGGCCGAAGCTTTGGCGGAACATTCGCGCAAAATGGTATTCCGACAGCGCGCACAGGCCGGCCAGTTGCCCGAGGCTGATCGGGTCTTCCAGGTGGTGGTCGATAAACTCCACCAACAGCCGCCGCTGATGCGCCGCCAACCCGCCCTTCAAACGCAGGCCATCGCGTGCGCCGACTTGGCTGAGCAAGGTGTGGCTGAGCATTTCATGGGCCAGACTGCTGGTCAGCAGGCGCTCGGCGGGCTCCTGCCAGTTGAGGGCGATCAGTTGGTGAAAGCGTTGGGCCTGGCTGGCGTCTTCGAGGAAGGTGCTTTCGCGCAGTTGCAGTTCCCGCGGTTCGCGATCGAGCAACGTGACGCAGCCGAGGGCAAATTGCTCGGGACTGAAATACACGTGGGCCAGGCGGATCTCACCGTTGATCACCCAAGCCGACTGGTGCTCGGCGGGCAGTATGCAGAGTTTATCCGGGCCGCCCTTGGTGCCAGGCTGATCGCGCCGAAAGGTGCCGGTGCCACCGCCGATGTAGCAGGACAAGGTGTGATGGGTCGGCGCCTGGTAGTCCTGCGAGTCGTGATGGTTGCTCCACAAGGCCGCAGACAAGCCGTCACCGAGCTCGGCGCAGGCTTCCAGGCGTGCGTTGGGCGAGCGGTTAAGGGCTTGAAAGACTTGCAGGGATTCCAGATCAGGCATGGTTGTGCTCTCCGACGTCTTGCATCCTACTCCCGCCGGCGATGGCTGTGATCCCTGCGCCCGACAAAAGCGCAAGAATGTGCAAGAGCGCCGGCCGGCTGCCAAGGGACACTGTGGCTCAATCGACGGAGCCCGCTATGAACCTTTTCCTGTATTTACTCACCGTGCTGATCTGGGGCACCACCTGGATCGCCCTCAAATGGCAATTGGGCGTCGTGGCGATTCCTGTGTCGATCGTCTACCGCTTCGGCCTGGCGGCGCTGGTGCTGTTTGCGCTGTTGCTGCTCAGCCGCAAGTTGCAGGTGATGAACCGGCGCGGGCATTTGATCTGCCTGGCGCAGGGGCTGTGCCTGTTCTGCGTCAACTTCATGTGCTTCCTGACCGCCAGCCAATGGATCCCGAGCGGTCTGGTGGCAGTGGTGTTTTCTACCGCCACGTTGTGGAACGCCCTCAATGCCCGGGTGTTTTTTGGCCAGCGCGTAGCACGTAACGTGTTGATGGGCGGCGCGCTGGGGTTGCTGGGGCTGGGCTTTCTATTCTGGCCGGAACTGGCAGGGCATACCGCCAGCCCGCAGACCTTGCTCGGCCTAGGGTTGGCATTGTTGGGGACGATGTGTTTCTCGGCGGGCAATATGCTCTCGAGTCTGCAACAGAAGGCCGGGCTCAAGCCGCTGACCACCAATGCATGGGGCATGGCCTATGGCGCGACGATGCTGGCGACTTACTGTGCGGTGCGCGGCATTCCTTTCGACATGGACTGGAGTGCGCGGTATATCGGCGCTCTCTGGTATTTGGTGATTCCGGGTTCGGTGATCGGCTTTACTGCGTACCTCACCCTGGTTGGGCGCATGGGGCCGGAGCGGGCGGCGTATTGCACGGTGCTGTTTCCGGTGGTGGCGCTGAACGTGTCGGCGTTTGCCGAGGGATACCAGTGGACCGCCCCGGCGCTGATGGGGCTGGTGTTGGTGATGTTGGGGAATGTGCTGGTGTTTCGTAAGCCTAAGCTGGTTCAACCGGTCTTGCAGGCGAAGGCTATCTAATGTGGGAGCTGGCTTGCCTGCGATGGCGGTGGGTCAGTCAAAGTTGAGCTAGCTGACCCACCGCAATCGCAGGCAAGCCAGCTCCCACAGTTGCCCTATTTGAGGCCCAGGCGCTTGGCCATGCGGCCGAGGTTGGCGCGGTCCAGGCCGAGTTCGCGGGCGGTGCTGGCCCAGTTGTGCTGATGGCGTTCCAGGCAAGCGCTGATGATTTGGCGCTGGTAGTGCTCGGTGGCCTGGCGCAGGTCGCCGGTCGCGGCCAGCGGCGCTTGCAGCGGTGCTTCGATAGCCGGCGCGCTGACGTCCGGCAGGTCCAGGTCCTGGGCGCTCAGGCTCAGAATCTTCGGCCGCTCGCGGCAGTTACCCAGGGCTTTGAGCGCGCTGCGCCCGATCAAATGTTCCAGCTCCCGCACATTGCCTGGCCAGTTATAGGCCAGCAGCGCGGCCTGGGCGTCGCTGGTCAGGCGCAGGCTGCCCAGGCCCATGCGCGAACGGTTCTGCTCCAGGAAGTACCCCGCCAGCAGCAACACGTCCCGCCCGCGCTCACGTAGCGCCGGCACTTGCAGCGGGTACACGCTCAGGCGGTGGTAGAAGTCGGCGCGGTAGCGGCCATTGCGCACTTCTTCGGCGAGGTCGCGGTTGGTGGCGGCAATCAGGCGTACATCCACCTGGTGTTCCTTGTCCGAACCCAAGCGCTGCAACTGGCCGCTTTGCAGCACACGCAGTAATTTGGCCTGCACGGTCAGCGACAACTCGCCCACTTCATCCAGGAATAGGGTGCCGCCATTGGCCAGCTCGAACTTGCCACGGCGTTCATTCAACGCGCCGGTAAAGGCGCCGCGCACGTGGCCGAACAGCTCGCTTTCCACCAGGGTTTCCGGGAGCGCGGCGCAGTTGAGGCTGATCATCGGCTTGTCCGCACGCGGGGACGCGGCGTGGATGGCTTGGGCGACCAGCTCCTTGCCGACCCCGGTTTCGCCGGTAATCAGCACGGTCAGGTCGCTGCCGCCCACCAGCTTGATCTCCTCGACCAGACGCTTGTGCGCCTTGCTCTGGCCGATCATTTCCTTGTGCTGTTGGCCGCTGGCCTGGCGGTAGATCTCGGCGCGCTGATGTTCGTCTTCGGCGCGTAATGCCAGGCGCTCGATGCGTTCGGCGACATTGACCGTGGCCGCCGCCAGGCTGGCAAAGGCTTGCAAAGCATCCAGCTCAACGCGTTCGAAACGCTCGGTGTCCAGCGCGTCGAGGGTCAGCAGGCCCCAGGGCTGGTCGTCGATAAACAGCGGGCAACCCATGCAGTCGTGCACTTCCAGGTGCCCGTGCAGGCCGTCGACCAAGCCATCGTAGGGGTCGGGCAGTTCGCTGTCGCTGTCAAAACGGGTAGGGCCAGGGCTGCTCAGCAACACTTCAAAGCGCGGGTGTTCGCTGATCTTGAAGCGACGGCCAAGGGTATCGGCGCTCAACCCATCCACTGCCAGCGGCACCAGCCACTCACCGTCCAGGCGTAACAACGCGGCGGCATCGCACGGCAACAGTGCGCGCATGGCTTGCAACAGGCGTCGATAGCGCTCGCCCTCGGGCAGTTCGCGGGACAGGTCGGCGACCAGGGGCAGCAGGGTGGTGAGCAGCGATTGTGCAGTCATAATGACTCCTTGTAGTCCTTGTGACTATAAGGTGTAGGGAGTCATACTGACTACATTATATTTAACTTATTGAATTATAACGATTAATTAGTTGGCACGAATGCTGAATAGGTAAAGGTAATCAGTAAAGAGACCCAGGAGTCTGCCATGCTTAGTGCCCAAGACCGTGCCATCGTCAAATCCACTGTGCCCCTGCTGGAGAGCGGCGGCGAAGCGCTGATCACGCATTTTTACCGCATGATGCTCAGCGAATACCCAGAAGTTCGCCCGCTGTTCAACCAGGCCCACCAGGCCAGCGGTGACCAGCCCCGCGCGCTGGCCAATGGCGTGCTGATGTATGCGCGGCACATCGATCAGTTGGACCAACTGGGTGACCTGGTGGCCAAGATCATCAACAAACATGTGGCCTTGCAGATCCTGCCGGAACACTACCCGATTGTGGGCGCCTGCCTGCTGCGCGCCATCTCTGAAGTGCTCGGCAGCGAGATCGCCACGCCTGAGGTGATGAATGCCTGGGGCGCGGCCTACGGCCAGTTGGCCGACATCCTGATTGGCGCCGAAGCGGCCATCTACGATGAAAAAGCCCAGGCGCCGGGCGGCTGGCGCGGTGCGCGGCCGTTCCTGTTGGTCAAGCGTGTGGAGGAGAGCGACGAGATCATCTCGTTCTACTTTGCGCCTGTGGACAACGGCCCGATCCTGCAAGCCGCGCCGGGCCAGTACATCGGCATGAAGCTGGTGCTGGACGGCGAAGAAGTGCGCCGCAACTATTCCCTGTCGGCCCTGAGCGATGCGGGCCTGTACCGCATCAGCGTCAAACGCGAGGCCGGTGGGCGGGTGTCCAACTACCTGCATGACCAGATGCATGTCGGTGCAACCATCGACCTGTTCCCGCCATCGGGTGAGTTCACGCTGGCGGCCAGCGATAAACCGCTGGTGCTGATCAGCGGCGGGGTAGGCATCACCCCCACATTGCCCATGCTTGAAGCGGCCCTGGCAACCGAGCGCCCGGTGCACTTTATCCACTGCGCCCGCAACGGCGGTGTGCATGCGTTCCGTGATTGGGTCGATGCCCTGGCGGCCAGGCACCCGCAGCTCAAACGCTTTTACTGCTATGCCGAGGACGACGGCGTGAGCCCTGCGGCGGACAAGGTGGGGCTGTTGAGCCAGGAGCAATTGGCGGCGTGGTTACCCGAGGAACGTGACCTGGATGCGTACTTCCTGGGGCCTAAAGGCTTTATGGCGGCGATCAAACGCCATCTGAAGGCGTTGGGTGTGCCGGAGCAGCAGGCGCGCTACGAGTTCTTCGGCCCGGCGGCGGCGCTGGAATAAGTACATCTACCCTCTCCACAACAAGCCCGGCTCCCACATTGGAATGCGATTCCCTGTGGGAGCCGGGCTTGCCCGCGATGGCGTCCGCTCAGCCACAACATTTATCCCGATTAATCCGCAGTTAACCCCTCTCTGTTTTAACCATGCTCTGTGTGTAAACTTGCCGGCATTGGCACAACGACAAAGGGAAAACGGGGATGAGTGACGAATTGCGTTTAGGCAGGGAGCGGCGCTTTCTGGTGTTGCTGGGCATCATCTGCCTGGCGCTGATTGGCGGTGCGCTGTATATGCAAGTGGTGTTGGGCGAGGCGCCGTGCCCGCTATGTATCCTGCAGCGTTACGCTTTGCTGTTGATTGCGATATTTGCCTTCATCGGCGCCGCCATGCGCCGCAAAGGTGCGGTGACTGTGTTTGAAGGGCTGGTAGTCCTCAGTGCCGTGGGCGGCGTCGCAGTTGCAGGCCACCACGTCTACACCCAGTTCTTCCCGGAGGTCAGTTGCGGCGTCGATGTGCTGCAGCCGATTGTCGATGAACTGCCACTGGCCAAGGTGTTCCCACTGGGCTTCCAGGTCGACGGCTTCTGCAGCACGCCGTACCCGCCCATCCTTGGCTTGTCCCTGGCGCAATGGGCGCTGGTGGCGTTCGTGCTAACGGTGATTCTGGTGCCGCTGGGCATCTATCGCAATCGCCAACGCCAGGCCTGAGTCTGCTCGCCAAAACGCCCCGGTCTTCCTTGAAGGAAGTCCGGGGCGTTTTTGGTTGTAGGGATTTGTGAAAGGGCCGTGACGAGGGGCAACAATAGGTGTGCGCAGCGTGCGACATGTTGTCACACGGACGTTGCCGCAGGACGTTTCTGACCCATCAAACCGCCGCCTGAATTTGCACCCGATGGCTAAATTGTGCTGTCAGTTCATCGTTTGGGCGATGCCGCGAATGTCACGCCGTGCGAGCCATTGGGTGATGTCCGAATGCCTTGTTTTATGGGGGCTTGGATCCGTTTTGCAAGCCCTTACAAGGTGTAAGGGAAGTGGCGTTGTGCCCAATAACACGGCAATTTTTGTGGTTTTTGTTGGGAATCGAACACGATAAGATCGCGAACCTTTGCAGGATTAGTGAAGGATTGTTGCTGTAATCGATAAAAATTATTTCTTTATAAGACATGGTTTATACATCGCTAGCTAACTACAATCGCCCGCACTGAATGTCCGGTGCTGTTCAATATTTGAGCACTGGAGCGGTCGAGGGGCAGATGGACGGCTCTGTGCGACCCCAAGGTTCCGGCAGCCTTTCAACTATCCGCACCAAATGGAATTGGTCTGTAACAAGGCCTTTAACCACGAAATCGAATAAGAACTCACCGCAGGTCCGTGAAACGTACAGTTATGGCGTGACGGGCAGGCTCTTATTCAATCGAAGAGAAATGCCAACCCTTGGCAGGGTGAAGTGTTGGCGATCAAAACCCAACTGCATTGCGCAAGCTGCTTTAGAGGTCGTGAGATGAGTAAAAACAGGTACCCCCGATTACTAGGCTTTTTGCCGCTGATTGGCATGCTGTTAATGCTGGGAGGCTGCAAGTGGACCTTGATGGACCCAAAAGGACAGATCGGTCTGGATCAACGAAACCTGATCATCACCGCTACCCTGCTGATGCTGCTGGTCGTGGTCCCTGTGATCATCATGACCTTCGCCTTCGCCTGGAAATACCGCGCGTCGAACACCAGCGCTACCTACGCGCCTAAGTGGTCGCACTCCACCAAGATCGAAATCGCCGTGTGGCTGGTGCCGGTCCTCATCATCATCGCCCTGGGTTACATCACCTATAAGTCGACCCACGAGCTGGACCCTTACCGTCCGCTGGAATCCAACGTCAAGCCGATCAATATCGAAGTGGTCGCGCTGGACTGGAAGTGGCTGTTCATCTACCCGGACCTGGGTATCGCCACGGTCAACGAGATCCAGTTCCCGGAGAACACTCCGCTTAATTTCCGGATCACCTCCGATGCCGTGATGAACTCGTTTTTCATCCCTGCACTGGGCGGCCAGATCTACGCGATGGCGGGCATGCAGACTCGCCTGCACCTGATCGCCAACGAAAAAGCTGAAATGGAAGGCATCTCCGCGAACTACAGCGGCGCTGGCTTCACCGGCATGAAATTCAAAGCGATCTCGACGAGCCAGGAAGACTTCAACGCCTGGGTAGCCGCAGTCAAGGCCGCACCTAAACAGCTTGATCAAGCTGAATACGACGCCCTGACCAAACCAAGCCAGAACAACCCAGTCGCTCTGTACTCCGCGTTTGAGCCGGACCTGTTTCAGAAAATCGTCGACAAGTACGAAGGTATGAAGCCAGGCAAGCCGGTCAAGCACGAGAAGAAAGAAGTGGCCGTGGTTGAAGGTTCTGACACGGGCTCGCATTCAACTGCTGGGGCAGAGGAGTAAACGATGTTTGGTAAATTAAGTTGGGATGCGGTCCCGTTCCACGAGCCGATCGTGATGGTGACC
Organism: Pseudomonas sp. 2995-3; assembly: GCF_002742565.1. Taxonomy (NCBI): domain Bacteria; kingdom Pseudomonadati; phylum Pseudomonadota; class Gammaproteobacteria; order Pseudomonadales; family Pseudomonadaceae; genus Pseudomonas; species Pseudomonas sp. 2995-3. The sequence continues at coordinate 70,940 of NZ_LJSB01000210.1, forward strand.
ATCGCCATGATCGCGCTGGGTGGTCTGGCACTGTTTGCTGCAATCACGTATTTCAAGAAGTGGACCTACCTGTGGACCGAGTGGCTGACGTCTGTCGACCACAAGAAAATCGGTGTCATGTACGTCATCGTTGCCATGGTCATGCTGCTGCGTGGTTTTGCCGACGCCATCATGATGCGTACCCAGTTGGCCATGGCCACCGAGGGTTCGCCTGGCTACCTGCCGCCTGAACACTATGACCAGATCTTCACCGCTCACGGTGTGATCATGATCATCTTCATGGCGATGCCATTCTTCACCGGCTTGATGAACCTGGCCTTGCCGCTGCAGATCGGTGCGCGTGACGTTGCCTACCCGTTCCTGAACTCCCTGAGCTTCTGGCTGCTGGTTTCCGGCGTGGTGCTGATCAACCTGTCCCTGGGCGTCGGCGAATTCGCCAAGACCGGTTGGGTTGCGTATCCGCCGTTGTCGGGTATTCAGTACAGTCCGGGCGTGGGTGTGGACTACTACATCTGGGCGCTACAGTTATCAGGACTCGGGACGACACTGACGGGGGTCAACTTCCTGGCCACCGTCCTGAAAATGCGCGCCCCTGGCATGAAACTGATGGACATGCCGATCTTCACCTGGACCTGCACCTGGGCCAACGTCCTGATCGTGGCTTCGTTCCCGATCCTGGCCGCTACCATGGCGCTGCTGTCGCTTGACCGTTACCTGGATTTCCACATTTTCACCAATGAACTTGGTGGCAATCCAATGATGTACGTGAACCTGTTCTGGGCATGGGGTCACCCTGAGGTGTACATCCTGATCCTGCCAGCGTTCGGTATCTTCTCTGAAGTGATCTCGACCTTTACCGGCAAGCGCCTGTTCGGTCACCACTCGATGGTTTATGCATCGGGCGCAATCTCTGTACTGGGCTTCATGGTGTGGCTGCACCACTTCTTCACCATGGGTTCGGGGGCCAGCGTCAACGCCTTCTTCGGCCTGGCGACGATGTTGATTTCGATCCCGACGGGGGTGAAGCTATTCAACTGGCTATTCACCATCTACCACGGCCGTCTGCGTATCACCAGCCAGGTTCTGTGGACCCTGGGCTTCATGGTGACCTTCGCCATCGGCGGCATGACCGGCGTACTGCTGGCCATTCCGGGTGCTGACTTCGTACTGCACAACAGCCTGTTCGTGATCGCGCACTTCCACAACGTGATCATCGGTGGTGCTGTATTCGGCTACATCGCAGGTTTCAGCTTCTACTTCCCGAAAGCGTTCGGCTTCAAGCTGCACGAAGGTTGGGGCAAGGCTGCATTCTGGTTCTGGATCTCGGGCTTCTTCGTCGCGTTCATGCCGCTCTACGCGCTGGGCTTCATGGGCATGACCCGTCGTCTGAACGCCACTACCAACCCTGAGTGGGTGCCGTACCTGTACGTCGCCATGTTCGGTGCGTTGATGATTGCTGCCGGTATTGCCTGCCAGCTGATCCAGCTGTACGTGAGCATCCGTGACCGTAAGCAGAACGCTTGCGACTCCGGTGACCCATGGAATGGCCACACCCTGGAATGGTCGACTTCGTCGCCACCGCCGTTCTACAACTTCGCTGTGATCCCTACTGCGAACACCATTGATGCGTTCACCGAAGCCAAGGAAGACGGTACTGCGTACCAGCGTCCTAAGCACTACGAGCCGATCCACATGCCGAACAACACCGCCACTGGCGTGGTGATGGGCGCGCTGTTGACCGTGTTCGGTTTCGCGATGATCTGGCACATCTGGTGGCTGGCAATCGTGGGCCTGGTAGGCACTATCGGTTACTTCATCATTCACGCTGCCCGTGATGATCAAGGCTACATGGTGCCGGTCGAGACGATCGAACGCATCGAAGCCGAGCAGCACGCTCGCCTGGTAGCCGAGAAGAAAATCCCGGCCAACCGTGTAGAAACCTCGTTGGAACAGGCTTAAACCATGTCGAACTTAGTGACCAATGCTGGACACGCCCATGTCGATGACCATGGGCACGATGACCATCACCACGACTCGGGGCCAATGACCGTATTCGGTTTCTGGCTCTACCTGATGACCGACTGCATCTTGTTTGCGTCGATCTTCGCGGTGTACGCGGTACTGGTAAACAACGTAGCGGGTGGCCCGTCGGGCCACGACATCTTCGAACTGCCTTACGTGCTCGGCGAAACCGCCTTGCTGTTGTTCAGTTCGATCACCTACGGTTTCGCCATGTTGGCCTTCTACAAGGGCAACAAGAAAGGCGTACTGAGCTGGTTGGCACTGACCTTCCTGTTCGGCCTGGGCTTCATCGGCATGGAGATCAACGAGTTCCACCTGCTGATCTCCGAAGGCTACGGCCCGCACCGTTCCGGCTTCCTGTCCGCGTTCTTCACGCTGGTAGGCACCCACGGTCTGCACGTAACTGCCGGCCTGCTGTGGATGGCGGTGATGATGTATCAGGTCAATAAGCACGGCCTGACCAACACCAACAAGACTCGCCTGAGCTGCCTGAGCCTGTTCTGGCACTTCCTGGACGTGGTCTGGATCTGCGTATTCACCGTCGTTTACTTGATGGGGACTCTGTAATGGCTAATGCACACTCCCATGACCATGACAGCCATGATGCGAGCCACGGCAGCGTAAAGTCTTACGCTATCGGCTTCATCCTGTCGGTCATCCTGACCCTGATCCCGTTCGGCCTGGTGATGTACCCAACCTTGCCGAAGTCGATCACCTTGATGATCGTCCTGGCGTTCGCGGTGATTCAGGTTCTGGTTCACCTGGTGTACTTCCTGCACCTGGATCGCTCGAAAGAGCAGCGCGATAACGTGATTGCGTTCGTGTTCGCAGGTCTTGTGATCCTGCTGCTGGTTGGCCTGTCGATATGGATCATGTTCAGCATCCATACGTTCATGATGGCGAAGTGAGGTAAGACCCGATGTCGCTTAAGCACTTTATCCAAATCACCAAACCGGGGATCATTTTCGGTAACGTGCTTTCTGTGGCAGGCGGTTTCTTCCTGGCCTCCAAGGGGCATGTCGATCTGGCCATTTTCTTGGCTGCGATGATCGGCACGTCCCTGGTGGTAGCTTCCGGTTGTGTGTTCAACAACTGCATCGACCGTGACATCGACTTGAAGATGGAACGCACCAAGAATCGTGTGCTGGTGCAGGGCCTTATCTCCCTGAAACTGGCACTGATCTACGCGACCGTCCTGGGTGTTGCCGGTGTAGCCCTGTTGTACAAGGTGGCCAACCCGTTGGCGGCGCTGTTTGCCGTGATCGGTTTTGTTATCTACGTCGGCCTTTACAGTCTGTACCTCAAGCGCAAGTCGGTTCACGGCACGCTGGTGGGCAGTCTGTCGGGGGCGATGCCGCCGGTGATTGGTTATGTGGCTGTAACCAATAGCTTCGACATGGCTGCGCTGGTGCTGCTGGTGATGTTCAGCCTGTGGCAGATGCCGCACTCCTATGCCATCGCGATCTTCCGCTTCAATGACTACCTGGCTGCGTCGATTCCGGTTCTGCCGGTTAAGCGTGGCATTCAGGTGGCCAAGAAACACATCCTGCTCTACATCCTGGCCTTCCTCGTGGCGACCTTGATGTTGACCTTCAGTGGCTATGCCGGCATGAGCTACCTCGCCGTCGCCGCCGCCATGGGCATGTACTGGTTGTACATGGCCTGGACCGGCTACAAGGCGGTGGATGACACCGTCTGGGCGCGCAAGCTGTTCGTGTTCTCGATCTTCACCATCACCGCGCTCAGCGTGATGATGTCCCTGGATTTCCAAGTGCCGAAAGAGCTGTTGCTGACCTACGCACACTGAGTCACCGAGCAATAAAAAGCCCCGCCTTCGCAAGAAGCGCGGGGCTTTTTATTGAGTGGCCTTTAAACTATTCCCACATTCTACAAATGCAGGAAGCAACGTGATGACTAAAAAAGCCGTGATGGTATTCAGTGGCGGGCAGGACTCGACCACCTGCCTGATCCAGGCGCTGGGGCAGTATGACGAAGTGCACTGCATTACCTTCGATTATGGCCAGCGCCATGTGGCCGAAGTTGAAGTCGCGCAGAAGTTGGCCAAGCAGTTGGGCGCCACCGTTCACAAAGTGATGGACGTGTCGCTGCTCAACGAGCTGGCGATCAGCAGCCTGACCCGCGACAACATTCCGGTGCCGACCGTGAACAGCTCGGGCGAAAGCCTGCCGAGCACGTTTGTGCCGGGGCGCAATATTCTGTTTCTGACCCTGGCGGCGATCTACGCCTATCAGGTCAAAGCTGAAAGCGTGATTACCGGTGTCTGCGAGACCGACTTCTCGGGTTACCCCGATTGCCGCGATGACTTTGTCAAAGCGCTGAACACGGCGCTTGAACTGGGCATGGACTACAAGCTGCGCCTGGACACGCCGTTGATGTGGCTGAACAAGGCTGAGACCTGGGCTTTGGCAGATTACCACCAGCAACTGGACCTGGTTCAGCACCAGACCCTGACTTGCTACAACGGCATCATCGGCACCGGCTGCGGTAATTGCGATGCATGCAACCTGCGGGCTCGGGGCTTGAATGAGTATTTGCAGGACAAGGCGGGTGTTATGAGCAGCCTGAAGCAGAAGTTGCAACTGAGCTAGGGGTTAGGGACCGTACTCGGTCTACTGTGGGAGCTGGCTTGCCTGCGATAGCATCAACTGAATGTCACTGACATACCGAGTTGTCTGCATCGCAGGCAAGCCAGCTCCCACATTTAGAGCGCATTACATCAGGCTGCGCTACCGGTAATCCAGCGTTTGAACAACGCACGCGCGCCATAGGCCGGCAGGATATTAAAAAACGCAAAGCCGACTTTGATCGCGATCTGCACGTAGATCATGCTCAAGATGTCGCTGGTCTGCATCGCGCCATAGAACGCAATAAAGCAGAACAGGAAACTGTCGATAATCACCGCAAAGAACGTACTGAGGAAAATCCGCAGGTACAGGTATTTGGAGTTGGTCAGTTCCTTGATCTTGCACAGCAAGTAGGAGTTTATGTTCTCCGACACCAGGAACGAGACCGAGGACGCGACCAGTACCGAGGACACCTGAATGATCACATCGTTGTAAGGGCCATCGAGTTTCCAGCCGGGCAGCCCTGGCAGAAACGTCGAGCCGTAGAGCAGGATGATGATCATCGCGTTACTGGCGAACGCAAACAAAATGGCACGTCTGGCCAGCCGCAGGCCGAATTGCTCGTTGAGCAAATCCACGATCAAAAACGTCAGCGGGTACAGAAACGTGCCTGGCGTGACGATGATGCCCATCGACTCCAGGTAAATAGGCTTGGTCGCGGCAATGCTGGTGAAGATATAAAACGTGAACAGCAACAGGTTCAGGATGATGTAGATCATCCAGGAATTTTCGTTGCGGTCGTTGATATCGTAGGCCGTCAGCGTCCCTCCCTGTGAATAAAACTTCTTGTACATGTTCTTAACTTCCATTTTATTGAGGTTGTCCATGATTTCGCTGTTGATGACTTCACTCAGCTTCATCTTGATGACCTTGCCGGTGGCGATAACCATGATCACCGCCAGGCGCTTGTCATTCTCAAAGCCCAGCAGCTTGTATTTGCTGTTTTCGATGCCCGCTTCATACGTTGTCATTGAAGCGCTCCTCAATGATGTCGCCGATTACACACAGGCGCTCTGAGCCAGCGCAGGCTTCAAGGGTGATAAACATCTTTTGGATGGCCCGGTCGTACACCAGCTTTTCTTTGCCCAGCGTTGACGTGCCTTTTTGCACGATGAGCAAATCGCCCGGCTCGTTGATACCGGGAATGCCACGTTCCAGGCGCACACCGATCAGGTTGTAGGAAGAGCCGAAGTAGTAGGTCAGCGGATACAGGGTGGCCAACTCGCCAATGCGCTTGTCCAGGTTCTGGATCACCAGGCTTTCCTTGAGCACCGGCACGGCGGCCGGGTTCATGTTGCCCTGTGGGGAAACACTGCTCTCGATGATTTCCTTGGCTTCAAAATCAAGGGTCTCGATTTCATCGTAGGAAACACCGAAGAAGTCCGAGATCTTGCGGACAGTGGACTGCTGCACGTTGACGACCTTGCCTTCCAGGATGTTGTAGATGGTGGTCCTGGTCAGGCCGGCGGCATTCGATAGCGACAGCTGCGTCTCGCCGCGGCTTTTGATCAAGTACTTGATGTTGCTCTTCAAGTGCTCGGTTTTTTCGCGTCTGTGTATCACGTGCTCACCACTTCCTTTTAGTCGTTAACGTCCGTTGTTTGCGCAACCACAGCAGGGAGCGCCCGTTCCGGGGGCGCTTGTGGTTTTGCGGCGGCGGGAGTGTTGCATGCGTCGGCCCTAACAATAAAGTCCGGATGCGCTGCGGGCGTGCTTTTGATGGGGCTGGAGTCTGGAAAATGAACATTTGATTTGGAAAATGTTTAATTTCCTGTTTAATTGATCCTCTCGGTTCAGGACGGACCGGCACGCAACGCCCAGGAAGGGACCCGCACTGATGGCATTCAATACCGTACCTCTGAAAGACCAGGCCGACCTGCTGCGTCGTGGCCTGGCGGATCTGCGCGCAGAAGACTTCGAACTCGCCAGCCTGCTGGATGCTGAAGTCACTCGCCAGCATCGCACCCTCTCAATGGTGGCTTCTTCCTGCGCGGTCAAGCCCCGCACTCTGGTGGCCTGCGCCTCTGCACTGGTCAACGTGAGCGCCGAAGGCACGCCCGGCAAACGCTATCGCACCGGCTGCGAAAATGTCGATTTAGTGGAATCCCTGGCCATCCGCAGGGCGCGGGAGTTGTTCGATGCACATTACGCCGGCGTGCAGCCTCATTCGGCGTCCAATGCCATATCCCAAGTGCTTTCGGCGCTGCTTGAGCCGGGCGATACGCTACTGGGCATGGCCCACGACCATGGCGGCGAACTCACCCATGGCAGCCCGGCGGTGTTTACCGGGGCCTATTACAAGGCTATCCGCTACGGCACCACCGTCGATGGCCTTATCGATTATGAGCAAGTGCGCAGCCTGGCCCTGGCCCATCGCCCACGCATCATTATTTGCGGTGCGGGTGCGTACTCAAGGGTGGTGGATTTTGAGCGGTTTCGCGCAATTGCCGACGAGGCGGGCGCCATCCTCTTGGCGGATATTTCCGCTATCGCCGGGTTGGTGGTGACGGGGCGCCACCCGAGCCCGATCAACGCCGCCCACGTCACCATCACCTGCACGCACAAGCAATTGGGCGGCCCACGGGGCGGGTTGATCCTGTGCGGCCGCGACGCCGAGGCCAAGGTGCCTGGCCTGCGGTCGACGTTCAGCCGTGTGCTGGACCAAGCCGTGTTCCCGCGTATGCAAGGGGCGCCGGCGGTGAATATGATCGCGGCAAAAGCGGCTGCCTTCGGGTACGCGAAGTCAGCAGAGTTTGATGCCTGTATGGGGCGTGGCCGTGCGCTTGCCGATGAGGTGGCCAGTGCGTTTGCGGCCCAGGGTTACGACGTGGTGGGCGGGCGCAGTGACAACCATACGGTACTGATCCGGTTGCCGGGCGCCATGACCGGCGCCATCGCCGAGGCGGCCCTTGAGTCTTGCGCCATTGTGGTGAGCAAGCACCGCGTACCAGGCGAGACACGCTCGAAGTTGGTCACCAGCGGTTTGTGTATTGGCACCGGCTGCATGGCGCAACGCGAACTCGACGCCGAGGGTTGCCGCCAGGTGATTGCGCTGGTGTGCCGGGTGTTGGAAAACGTCACCCCGCTGGGCGAACAGGACTATCGGCTTGAGCCTGAGGTGCGCGAGCAGGTGCGCACAGCGGTAGAGGCCCTGTGCATGAACTACCCGATCGCCGACTACCTGGAGGGTTGATCACGGCGCAGGTGGCTAAATCAGCCGAGCGCCTTCTCGTCATACTTCTTTGTACGAACCGTGAGAAACCATCACCCGTCTACAAGGAGTCGCGCCATGTTCAGCGTAAGTCGTCGGTCTCTTCTCGCCTTTGGCGCGGCCCTGCCGGTGCTGGGCCGCCTGGATTGGGCGGTCGCCAGCCAGCCAGCGGCTCCGGCGGACACGGTGCGGCTTAATTACAACGAAAGCCCCTACGGTCCCTCGGACTCCGCCCGCGAGGCGATGCAGCGTGGCATCGGCCTCTCCGGGCTGTACCCCTATGGTTACATGTACGGCTTGGCCGAGCAGTTCGCCAAGGCGCACGGGCTTGTCGAAGAACAGGTCGCTGTATTTGCCGGCTCCATGGCCGCCTTGCGCTACGCGGTGCTGGCGTTTACCAGCCAGACTCGTGGTCTGGTGATGGCCACGCCGTCCTATGAAGTACCGCGTCAGGCCGCCGAAGCCTGGCAGGCGCCGGTGCACGAAGTGAGCCTTAATGCCAACCACGCCCATGACGTGCCGGCCATGCTCGCCGCCGACCCTCACGCGGGCATGCTGTACCTGTGCAACCCCAACAACCCGACCGGCACCCTGACGCCCACCGCAGCGATCCGTCAGGCGCTTGCGAACAAACCCAAAGGCTGCGTGCTGGTGGTGGACGAGGCCTACATCGACTTCTGCGATGCCCCAAGCTGCGTGAGTTGGGTCAAGGACCACGACGATTTGCTGGTGCTGCGCACTTTCTCGAAAATCTACGGCATGGCCGGCGCGCGCCTGGGCTTGGCGGTAGGCCACCCAGCGTTGCTGGAACGCCTGGCAGTGTTTGGTGGCGACAATGTGCCGGCGGCGTCCACGTTACTCGGAGCACGGGCAAGCCTGGACGACCTCAAGCTGGTGCCGCAACGCAAGGCGCTCAATGCCCAACTGCGTGACGAAACCGTGGCCTGGCTCAAGGCGCGGGATTTTACCTGCACCGCGTCGCAAAGCAATTGCTTCATGATTAACGTGAAACAACCTGCAGAACAGGTGATCGAGAAGCTGGCTGCACAGGGCGTATTGGTCGGGCGGGTGTGGGAGGATTGGCCGCAGTGGGTGCGGGTGACGGTGGGCAACAAACAGGAGATGGCGCGGTTTCGCGAGGTGTTCGCGAGTCTTTAAAGCAACACAAAACCCATGTGGGAGCTGGCTTGCCTGCGATAGCAGCACCTCGGTCTATCAGGCAAACCGAGGTGATGCTATCGCAGGCAAGCCAGCTCCCACCTTTTGAGCAATGCGTTACTGCTGCTGCGCGATGCTGTACCCATCAAACGCCGTCTGCTGCTGCAGCGCAGTAATCACACTCTTGCGGCTCAACGGCTGCTCGGCGCCGGCGTTATCCACAAAGCTCTCGGTTTCAAGCTCAGCCTCATCACCTTCACCCACAAAGCTGAAGCCTAAAAACTCGAATGCCTCACGGTCAACGTTGAGCTTGGAGCGCGGCGTGCGCAGCGGCAGGGTGACGCTGATGCCATCCTTGCTGATCACAAACACTTCGGCTTCTTTCTTGGCCCGTGCAGCCTTGCCCTTACCGGCGCTTGGGTTGCTGATGGCCTGGTGAGACTGGTTCAGCACCTTGAGGGCCAGGCCGTAGACCAGCTCCTGGAACTCGGGGTCGTCCTTGAAACTGGAGAGGATGCGGCTGATCGAGAACTTACTGCTCAAGTCTTCCAGGGCGATGTTGTCGGCCGCTTCGGCATCCTTGAGTTGCTTGAGCTGGCCCATCAGGTCGTAGGCCTTGTCGTCGTCGAAAGCGTCATGGGCCTGGCGAATGGCCACGCGCAGTTCACGGATCTGGTCGCTTTCCTTGGAGGTGTGGAACGCGTCCAGCACCATCTCGCTGATGATCTTGGCCGCAGGCACATGCTGTGAAAGATTGATGGCGTTTTCGTATTCGGCCTTCGAGTGCAGGGCGACTACGGATTCTTCGGCGGCGTGTTCGGTGTAAGAATCAGACATTGAAATTTCACTACTTCAGTAAACGGAGACAAAAAAGCGTCGCGCATTTTCGGCGGCATGGGAGATCAGGTCAAGGCAGCACACTGCCCTTATCGCCGCGTAATGCGCTCAGCGCCCGCTGCAAGCGCACGGCCCGCCCGCAGAACAGACCAACGGTAAACCCCGACACACCGCCCACGGCCATCAACATTTCAGGTGTGCTTAACAGCAGTGGATGCACGGCCTGCTGATAGCCGAAGTAGTACTTCACCGCAAAGAACAGCTGCGAGATCAGCAGGGTTTTCCAGGTGCCCGCCAGCACCAGCGTTTCGCCATTGGCATCGAGCCGGGCGCCGTCGGCGTTGAACAGCAACATCCCCAGCAGGCTGCCCGCGAGCGCACCCGCGACCCAGGCGCCGCTCGACAGGATCGAGGGCGCCAGCGACATCAGCGACCACACCACCAGCACCACCGGCAAAATCAGCAGCGAGCGGCGATTCTCACGCCCGCCCATGCAGGCCTTGATGCCGTAATAACAAATCCACAGGTAGATGGCGTACACCCACAGGGGCGTGCCTTGGAGGATATCGAGCATGGGTGCTTCCTTGCGGGGTTTGGTGGCGCTGATAGTCGTTGAGCCATCATCGTTTTGTCCATCGATTTGGCGCTGACCCACATCAACACCCTCCAGCGCAAAACCCGTTACAACACAGCGGCCTGATGAACCCATAAAAACAACCGCTGGCCTGCGCCGAGGGGACTACTCCACGCCAGGTTATTAAAGGATTAATGCAATGGCCTTTTCATTGTCCCGCCTGGCCTTGCTGGGGGCGACGCTGTGTCTTGCGCTACCTCTGCACGCCGCCCCAACCCAAATCGAGCAGGGTCAATACGTGGCCCAACTGGGCGACTGCATCGCCTGCCATACCGCCAGGCAAGGTCAGGTGATGGCCGGCGGGCTGGAGCTGAGCACGCCGATGGGCACGATTTATTCGAGCAACATCACACCGGACCGCGACACCGGTATCGGCAACTACAGTTTCGAGCAGTTCGACAAGGTGATGCGCGAAGGCGTGACGCCGGCGGGCATCAACCTTTACCCGGCGATGCCGTATCCGTCCTACGCGAAGATGAGCGCAGAGGACATGCGCGCCCTGTACGCCTACCTGATGCAAGGCGTGGAGCCGGTGCAACAGGCCAACCTTGAGGCGGACATGGGCTTCCCGTTCAATCAGCGCTGGGGCCTGGCGCTGTGGAATGTTGCCTTTCTCGACAAGCAACCGTTCCAACCTGACCCGCAGCGTAGCGGGGTGCTCAACCGTGGTGCCTACCTGGTCCAGGGCCTGGGGCATTGCGGCTCGTGCCACACGCCACGGGGCATCGCCTTCCAGGAAAAAGCCATGAGCGATGCGGGCCGCAGCGGCCGGCATTACCTGGCCGGTGAAACCGTCGAGCACTGGCGCGCCCTGAGCCTGCGCAACCTGTGGACGGTGCCAGACACCGTGCAACTGCTCAAGACCGGGCAGAACCGCTTTGCCACGGTCGCTGGCAACATGGCCGATGTGATCCACCACAGCACCCAGCATTTCAGTGACGACGACCTCACGGCCATCGCCAGTTACCTCAAATCCCTGCCGCCCGGTAAAGATGATCTGCCAATGCCAGCGGTCGCCCAAGCACCGGCCGCACCGCCAGCCGACCTGTTCACCAGCCGTGGCGGCCTGGGCTATATGCAGTTTTGCAGTGATTGCCACCGCAGTGACGGCGCTGGCGTAAAAGGCCTGTTTCCACCTTTGGCCGGTAACCCGAGCATTGCCTCGAACAACCCGACTTCGCTGTTGCATATCACCCTGACCGGCTGGGAAACCGCGCAAACCGCCGCCCACCCAAGGGTCTACACCATGCCCGGTTTCAGCCGACTGGCCGATCAGGAAATCGCCGAAATTCTCACTTTCGTGCGCACCCGTTGGGGCAACGAAGGCACGCCAATCAATGCGGGCCAAGTGAAGAAACTGCGTGACCAACTCAACCCTGACACCACCGATTCGTCAGCCTTCGAAACCCCAAGGCTGGCGAATTTGCTCGCCGCACCCAACGCCGACCAGGTTATTCGCGGCATGCGCCTGCACCTGCAAACCAAGGCGCTGCTGCCGGATAACGTCGGCAATTCGCTCAACTGCGCTAGTTGCCATCTCAACGCCGGCACCGTGGCGGATGGTTCGCCGTTTGTGGGTGTGTCGGCGTTCTTCCCCAGTTACGCGCCGCGTGCGGGCAAGGTGGTGACGCTGGAGGAGCGCATCAATGGCTGTTTCCGCCGTTCCATGAACGGCAAGCCGCTGGCGCCGCAGTCGGCGGATATGCAGGCGATGGTCGCCTACTTTGACTGGATGAAAAACAACACCCGCCCTGAAGATAAAGTCGCCGGGCGCGGCGTGGGCAAGATCGACCCGGCGATCAAGCCGGATCTGGTCAACGGCAAGCAGGTGTATACCAAGCAATGCGCGGTGTGCCATGGCGATAACGGCCAAGGCCTGGTGCGTTCCGACGGCGAGCTGGTGTACCCGCCATTGTGGGGCGAGCAGTCGTTCAACATCGGCGCCGGTATGGCACGGCCTTACACCGCGGCGGCGTTTGTGAAACGCAACATGCCGATCGGCTTCCACGAAAAATTCCCGTTGGGGCAGGGCGGTTTGTCGGACCAGGAAGCTGTGGACGTGGCGGCGTACTTCTCCGGCCAACCGCGCCCGGATTTCCCGGACAAGGTCAGAGACTGGCCCAACGGCGGCAAGCCCGTGGATGCGCGCTACTAGTTCAACTGCTTAAGGCAGGTCTCGAGAATATCCAGGCCTTGCTCCAGCACCGCAGGCTCAGTGGTCAGCGGTGCCAGCAGGCGGATGATATGCCGCGATTTGCCGCTGGGCATCAGCAGCAAGCCGGCATCGCGTGCCAGGCTGAGCAGTTGGGTCAGTTGCTGGGGAGCGGGCGTGCCGTCGGCATGGGCCAGCTCGATGCCGCGCATGGCACCCACGCCGGTCAGGCGGCCCAGATAGGGCGACAGTTGCTGCTCGCGCCAGGCGGCATAACGGCGAACGATGGCGGCTTCCTGCTGTGACCCCCAGGTTTTCAATTGCGCGTCGGTCATCGCATCCAATGTTGCCAAAGCAGCCGCGCAGGCAATTGGGTTTCCGGAATAGGTGCCACCGAGGCCGCCTTTGGGCAAGTTGTCGAGCAGCGCCTTGCGCCCGACCACCGCGCCCAATGGCACGCCACCGGCGATGCTTTTGCCGAGCAGGATCAGATCCGGCTCGATGCCCAGGCGCGAGAAGGCAAAACGCTGGCCGGTACGCCCGAAGCCGGACTGGATTTCATCGGCAATCAGCAGGATGTTTTTATCATCACAGAAGCGGCGCAGGGCCTGGGCGAACTCGATGTCCAGGGCCAGAAAGCCGCCTTCGCCCTGCACCGGCTCGATGATGAAACAGGCCACATCGTTGACGTCGATTTCCACGCTGAACAGACGGTCCATGGCCTTCAGGGCTTCGGCGCAGGTCACACCGTTATCGGCGCTGGGGTAGGGCAGGTGATACACCGGGCCGGGTAGCACGCCGACCTTTTGCTTGTAGGGCGCCACCTTGCCATTGAGGTTGAGGGTGGCCAGGGTGCGGCCGTGGAAGGCGCCGTCAAAGGCGATCACCGCCGTGCGGCCGGTGGCGCCGCGCACGATTTTCAAGGCGTTTTCCGCCGCTTCCGCGCCGCTGTTGGTGAGCATGCCGCTTACCGCGTAATCCACCGGGATAAACGCACAAAGGCGATCCATCAGCTCGATGTAGGGCGCATGCGGCGCGGCGTTGAAGGCATAGTGGGTGAGCCGGGTGGCTTGTTCGCGAATCGCTTCCACTACGCCTGGGTGACAGTGCCCGAGGTTGAGCACGCCAATGCCACCGACAAAATCGATATAGCGCTTGCCCGTGGTGTCCCAGACTTCGGCATTTTTACCGTGACTGAGGCTGATGGGGTGAACGATGGAAATCGACTGGCTGATGCTTTCGCGGCTCATGAATCGGGGACTCGGCAGTGGCGGGCGTGTATTTATCTAAGCCGCGCGCCCGGCTTTGCCGCAAACGAAATAAAGTCGCCGGGTCATTCCAAATCGGAAGGAGCTGTTGCCTAAAGGTCGTTTGTGGCCACGCTGCAAACCTGACAATACTGCCGGGCAACCTCAGAAACCGGCGCGGGCAGTGCGGCGCCGAATAATAAAAGACTCACAGGGAGTGCCTCGCATGAACCACCTCAAAACCCTTATCGCTGCCACGGCCGTGGCGCTTGCCGGCAGTGCCCACGCGGGCGTGACCCTGGACGCGATCCAGAAAAAAGGCTTTATCCAGTGCGGCGTCAGTGACGGCCTGCCGGGCTTCGGCGTGCCCGACAGCCAGGGCAAGATGACCGGCATCGATGTTGATGTGTGCCACGCCGTGGCCGCGGCTGTGTTCGGCGATGCGTCAAAAGTGAAGTTCACCCAGTTGACCGCCAAGGAGCGATTCACCGCGCTGCAATCGGGCGAAATCGATCTGATTTCGCGCAACACCACTTGGACCAGTTCCCGCGATTCCGGCATGGGCCTGGTGTTTACCGGCGTGACCTATTACGACGGCATCGGCTTTCTGGTCAACAACAAGTTGGGCGTGACCGCCGCCAAGCAACTCGATGGCGCGACCGTCTGCATCCAGGCCGGCACCACCACCGAACTCAACGTTTCCGATTATTTTCGTACCCACGGCATGAAGTACACGCCGATCACCTTCGACACCGCCGACGAGAGCGCCAAGGGCCTGGAAGCCGGGCGTTGCGACGTGCTCACCACCGACCAGTCGGGCCTGTATGCCCAGCGCATCAAGATGGCCCACCCGGATGAGTTCGTGGTGCTGCCCGAGGTGATCTCCAAAGAGCCGTTGGGGCCGCTGGTGCGCAAGGGCGACGATGAGTGGTTCAGCATCGTCAAGTGGACCCTGTTTGCCATGCTCAATGCCGAAGAAATGGGCATCACCTCGCAGAATGTCGAGGCGCAGGCCAAGTCCACTCAGAACCCCGACGTTGCGCGGCTGCTCGGGGCCGACGGCGATTACGGCAAAGACCTGAAGCTGCGCAAGGATTGGGTGGTGCAGATCGTCAAGCAAGTGGGCAACTACGACGAAGTGTTCGAACGCAATATCGGCCAGGGCAGCGTGCTGAAGATCAAGCGCGGGCTCAATGCGTTGTGGAGCAATGGCGGCATCCAGTACGCACCGCCGGTGCGTTGACTGAACACTGCCTCAGGTGGGAGCTGGCTTGCCTGCGATGGCCACAGGTATCTCCACAACTTTCTAAGGCCGCCACACTCCTCTGTGGCGAGCGGGCTTGCCCGCGTTGGGCTGCGCAGCAGCCCCAGTGCGGGTACCGTGATACTCCTGAAAGAACTCTGCGTCTGTTTTTTGGGGCTGCTGCGCAGCCCAACGCAGGACAAGCCTGCTCGCCACAACAGCCCACTTGTCACAGACGTGGTATGTGTAGATATCTATGCTGCGATGACGGCCTACCTGTGAGTGCATCGGTTACTGACACACGGCTAGCGCAGGCAAGCCAGCTCCCACATCACTCCGAGGCCACATCCTTGCCGGCGGCTTTGGACCGGTACAGTGCTTGATCGGCACGTGCCATCAAGGCGGCGGGCGTTTCGCCCATTCGCCGCTCCACCACGCCCAGGCTCAGGGTGACTTTGAAGTCGCCCACGGCGGGCATCTCGGCGATGGCCTGACGGATACGTTCGGCCAATTGCCTGGCGGTGTCCAAGCTGCTTTTGGGCAGGATCACCATAAACTCATCGCCACCCCATCGTGCGAGCAAGTCGCCTTGGCGCATACAGGTTTCCAGGCTGTCTACCACGCTCACCAGGGTCTGGTCGCCGACGCCATGACCATGTTTGTCGTTGATCGGCTTGAAGTCGTCGATATCCATGGCCACCAAGGCCAGCGGTACGCGGAAGCGCTCGGCACGGTCGCACTCCTCCAGCAGCACCTTTTCCAGGCGATAACGGTTGGCGATGCGTGTCAGGGCATCCTGTTCGGCCAGGGAGCGGTTCTCGTCCAACTGCATTTGCAGTTGCTGATTGACCCGTGACAACTCAAGGGTGCGTTCGGCCACCAGCGCTTCCAGCGACTGGTTGCGCTTTTGCAGCTGTTCGATGGAGATTTTGCGTGTATGGATATCGCGGTGTGCGCCGACCATGCGTGCCACTGAATTGTCGGGGTTACGTGCAATGACGTAGCCACGGTCTTCGATCCACAAGTAAGTGCCGTCAGCCTTGCGGCAACGATACTCGGCCTGGTAATGGGGCGCGCGTTGGCTGATGTAGTCATCAAATACGGCCATGACGCGTGGATAATCTTCGGAGTGGATCACGTTCTCCCAGGTGAACACGCTGTTCTCCAGGGAGTGGCGGGGGTAGCCAAGCATCATGTACCAGCCGGGGCTGCGGTACACGAAACCCGTGTTGGCATTCCAGTCCCAGATGCCGTCGCTGACCAGTTCCATCACCGCATGCAACATGTCGGCGTTGAGTTCGGAAAAGTTATTGCGCAGCGGTTTATTGCCGGATGTCTCGTTCATCTGTGCACTTCCCTGCCTGTGCTGGCTTCCAAGGCCAGTCTTCATTGACGCCGGTACACCGTGGCTGAGGTTACTCTACATCGCGGCTTGCGCGCTTTGAATAGGATGAGTGTGCTGCTTTAGTGGTGTGGCGATAGGCCATTAATCAGCAGGTGGGGCGACATACGTTGTGCTCGCCTGGCACGAGCTTTCACGCCCTGGCGGGCCTTGCTTGCGTGTTCGATACGAGGCGTATTTCGACATGTTGACCCAGAGCCCTTGCCGCACTGGCCAGGGTGGACAGCGTCATGCCCGCGTCGTTTTGGTCCAGCGCTCGATCTACGGCGGTGCGGCTGGTATGCATACGTTCTGCCAGCGCTTTCTTGCTGACCTTCTGCACCTTCATCGCCTCTGCCAGCTGCCAGGCAATAACACGCTTCAACGCCCCTGCAGAGACTTCCTCTATGAGCCCATCATCGCTGAGAAAATCATCAAAGTTGGAGCCGATATGCTTATTCATGGGATGTTCCTCGAAGCTTGTTTTTGCGATGTCTGGCGGTGTTCAGGTCGACTAAAGGTGTTTTTCGACTTTTTTTGATAAAGCCATGCAGCAAAACCATTTGGCTGGCAACCAAGGTAAAAATGACTCGTGCAGCATTTTCACCAAGATCGGTTCGGACCTCCCAAAGGCGATGCTCCAGCTTCCTAACCAATGGCATCCCTTGCGGCCATCCGAGTTGGACCGATTTTATGTCAGTGCCTATAAGCTTTTTTGATTCCCTGGGCAGTTCCATCAGCCATTCACGCACGGGCTCGTTGCCAGCCTCGGTTCGGTAAAATGCGACGTTCAACACGAGAGGTAGTCGTTCACAGAGAGTGCACCAAAATAGGTTCATAAGGCAATCAGCGATTGAAGGGTCTTTTCGCGAAGATTGGTCAGAGCCTGGCACTTATTTTGTGAGTGGCTGAGGTTGAAGCGTTTCAAAAAAAATCAGTAAAAATAAAGAGTTGTGAGTTTTCTGAATGGTATGTGCGAGATTGGTTTGCCAGGCGTAAGAAAACTCACTTCGGCGCCACCATGCGCGTTCGCGGCTTGCCATCCGCGTTGTGCTGGTAAATCCCCTCCGGCTGGCCCTGCGCATTGAAAAACACTTGGCCGATGCCCGCCGAATTCCACAGCCGTTCACCCGCCTCGGCGTGTTCCGGGATATGCGGCACTACCTGCATGGTGCGCCGGCGCGTGAAACCGTTGAGGGGCGAGCGCGGTGAGTAGAGCCAGCGGTTGAGGCGGTCGAACCATTCCAGCAAACGCGCCGGGAACTGGTTCTTGATGCCGCTGCTGGTGATCTGCCAGATTTTTGGGCCGGCGCTGCGGTGGCGAATCAGCACTTCATAGACGAACGAGTAGTGCACATCGCCCGACAGGATCACGTAGTTACCTGGCGTGCGCGAGTGGCGAAAGATATTCAGGATCACCTGGGCGGCGCCGCGATGGGCCATCCAGTTTTCGGCGTCTACCAGCAGTGGGTAGCCACACCAGCTGAAGACCTTCTGCACCGTCTCGATCAGCTTGACGCCGAAGATCGGCGCGGGCGACACGATGATGGCCGACGGGTGGTCCAGCAGGGCCTGCTGCAGTTCGCTCAACGCTTCCCAGTCCAGCAGGCCGGAAGGTTGCTTGAGCGCAAACTCACTGCGCCAGCGCCGGGTGCGAGTGTCGAGCACCACCAGTGCGGGCGTGGTGGGCAGCACGTAATGCCAGTGCTGGAATTTCAGCAGGGTTTGCACTAATTCATCGTGGGCACTGGCGTGCAAGTGGTTGTCTTGAACGTTGGCGGTCAGCGCCTGGGTGTGTTCCAACAGTTTGCCAAACACATCTGGCTGGTTGCCCCAGCCCTGGCACAGCATATAAGCGAGCAGGGCATTGCCGATGATGCGTTTGGAGAATGGATGGCCGTAGGCGGTGGCCTCCCATTGCGCGCTGAGGTTCCAGTCGTCGGTGATGTCGTGATCGTCAAAAATCATCAGCGTCGACAGGTGCGCGAAGACCCGCGCAACGCCGGGCAGGCCGTCACGGAACCGATCGACCTGCACTTGTTCGTGGTCGTAGCGCAGGTGTTCCGGCGTGCTTAATGATGGCGGCTGTGGCGTGATCAACGTCCAGGGCGTGGGCGACCATACCAACAGGTACATCGCCAGTACTTCGGCAAAGGTCACCAGGTGGTTGTCGGCGGTGCTGCTGGTAAAGATCGGTTTTTTCACACCGCCGAAAAACCGTTCGCGCAGGGTCTCGTTGCTGTCCAGTGCGGGCAGCAGATCTGCGCGGTGGTAATAGCTGGCGCGATGCCCGTAGAGGCTGGCGCTGTCATCCACCACGGCGCCTTCCAGGTATTCGTCGAACAACGCCAGGCGTGCGATCAGCGCATGAATCGCGCGCAGCATGGGGCCGGCCACATCATCGGCGTAGACCTGGTCACCGCTCATCATCAGCAGCGCCGGGCGCTCGGCCGGTGTGCGCGCGTCAGCCAGCAGGCGGTCGACGCACAGCAAACCGTCATTGGCGTGGTGATGGGGTTTGCGGCACGAGCCATGCACCAACTGGTGGATGCGGCTATGCACTACGAAATTCGCCGATGGAGCATCGGCATACAGCAGGTGCGGCGCCCAATGCGCAATGCCACAGCCGTCGACCAGCAGGTCGTAGTCGATGCTCACGTCCAGCGGCAGGGCTTCGCTCAGGGAAACGTCGATCAGGTGGATAAAGGCGTGGCGCCCAACGGGCACGACTTGGCACTGCTGGGTGTCCAGATCGATCGTCAGCGTTTGGCCTTGAGGCACTTGCAGCTTTAAGCACAATGGCAGGACACGGCTGCCCACCAGCCAGATCACCAGACGCTGGGGTTCCAGGCGCCTGAGCAGTGGGCCGGCAATGACGGCGGGCAGTGTGTCGGATGGCGGCATGAAGCAAGCAGCTCATACAAGGTAGGACTTAAAAGGGTAACGCAGAGGATGTCAGCGTTTTGTTAAAGGCGTGCCGCAGATACCTTGCAGCCGATTACCCTTGTTGTGTTAGAGCAGATGGCCTTGTCCCAGGGATTCCAGGGACGTTCGATAAGGCTTGGGCTTGGGCGGTGCGTTTTGCATCATGGGGTTACTGTCAGGACGTGAGGGCTTTTCAGCGGACCGGGTGGCGATTTCAGCCATTTGGTTGGCCAGTTGGAAAGCTATGTTGAACTGAAAGCCGGGCAGCATGTGGACGATACTCATGGGAAAAACCTCTTGCTCAATTGGAGGGATGTTCTCGCATCAATACTCCCTTTGACTGCGCACCCACTCAGTGGCGCTGGCCGGGTTAACGTTCCCGGCCATGGGTTTCTGCATGTTTAATATCCGTAGGACTGAATGCGTTTCAGACAGACTTGGGTACCGTAAACCTGAACTCACTGCCACGCCCCAACTCACTCTCAGCCTCAATCCGCCCGCCGTGGGCCTGCACGATACCTTGGGTGATATACAGCCCCAAGCCGCTGCCGGTGGGGTTGTTTTCGGTCTGGGTCCAGTAGCGATCAAACACATGGGGCAACTGCTCAGGCGCAATGCCTTCGCCGGAGTCGCGCACCGAAAACACGATATCTTCACCATTGCTCATGGCGCTGATGCCGATATTGCCCTGGCGCGGGGTGAACTTGATGGCATTGCCGATCAGGTTCGACAGCACCTGGAACAGGCGCTCCGGGTCGGCATGGATCAGCAGGCCGGGCTCGGCGTTGAACGACAAGTCGATGCCTTTCTCCATCGCCAACGGTGCGAGCAGCGAATAGGCCTCTTCGAACATCTGGCTGACGTCCAACGACACCGGCTTGACCACATAACGCCCGGCCTCGATTTTCGAGGTGTCGAGCAGGTCTTCCAGCAGCACATTCATACGCCCGGCGGCCTGTTGCATGGTGTCGATGGCCGAGGAAATTCGCCGTGAGGTATGTGGGCCGTCGGAGCTGAAGGCTTTCTGCATCATGCCGCAGAGCATCGAGATGACCGTCATCGGGTTGCGCAGGTCGTGGGACACCACCGCCACCAGTTCATCACGGGCGCGCACGGCTTGCTGCTCGCGCAACACTTGGCGGGCCAGGTCATTTTCCAGGGCGGAACGGCGCAGGTCGTTGGCGGCAAACCGGTCGCCGTGGCTCCACTTGGTGGAGATACCGGCCATCTCGACTTTCCAGATTTCAAACGAGGTGCGTGGGCGCAGGCGCAAACCGGCGTCGGAGGTTTCCAGGTTCAACGGCTTGTTCGGGTCGCCGCTCCAGTTGATGTTCTCTTTGACTTCCGGGCGGAACCACAACACGCCGTTATCCACAGGCTTGGGCAGGCTCATGGCCAGAACGCCACTGGCCACTTGCTGGAACTCGGCGGCAGGCGGGTATACCGAGACCAGGTTGTGACTGGAAAACACCGGCTCGTCGCTTTCTTGCAGCCATTTGTGCAGCGCACGGATCTGCGCAGGCTCGGGGCAATTGCCGTAACGGTGCAGTTGTTTGTCTTCGATGATCGCCACGCCGCCCGACAGGGTCAGGTCCATCAGCACCTGCGGCTGCTGGGCCAGGCCATCGAAGACGTTTTGCTCCGAGGCTTTCATCGCGCGGTCCAGCAATGCCAGGGCTTCGACTTTTTCTTCGCGCTGGCGGCTCAAGTCCAGGGCTTCCATGGCGCTGATCTGCAGCGACAGCACCTGGCCGATGGTCTGGCAAGCAACACGCAGGTCGTTGGGCACCAGCAAGGGCTCGCGGTTGCCGCAACTGATCAAGCCCCATAGCTTGTCGCCGGCCATCAACGAGATGCTCATGGACGACAGCACGCCCATGTTCTGCATGTATTGGCAGTGAATCGGCGACACGCTGCGCAAGGTGGCAAAGCTCAAGTCCAGCGGCTGGTCAGTGCCCGGACGCAGCTTGGGCAGCAGCGGCACCGGCTCGTAGGCAGCGTTCGGGATGATGCGCAGCCAGTTGGTGCGGTACAGCTCGCGGGCCTGCTCGGGAATGTCGGACGCGGGGAAGAACAGCCCGTTGAACAGCTCCATGGACGGCGCCGACGCTTCGGCAATTACCTGGCCGTGGCCTTCTTCTTCGAAGCGATAGATCAGCACCCGGTCGTAACCGGTCATGGCCTGGATTTCAGTCACGCTGATCTCGTACAGCGCTTGCAGGGTTTTCGCCGACTGCAAGCGTTGCAGCATCTTGCCCAGGTCACTGGTGCGACCATTCAGGGCGCGAGGTTTGAAATCTTCAAGGCGCGGCTCAAATTCCAGCACCAGCACGTTTTGATGGCGATGCAGCAAGCCTTCAAATGGCGCACCATTGAGCGTGACATGCAGCGCCGGCGCGTCGAGAAACGCGTTGTTTTCGGCGATCGATTGCACGGCTTGGGCAGGTTCAACGCCAATTAACTGGTGCAGCGGTTGGCCCAACAGCGCTTCGGGTGCGTGGCCGAACAGGCTGGCCACGTTGGCGCTGACCTGAGTGATGCGCAGCTCAGGCTCCGACAACGTCAACAGCACACCGTGGGGCTGGATCGCGCCCGGGAAGCGAATCGGTTCGTCGGCACAGTTGGCAAGCAGCTCTTCAAAATCGTCGGGTTTCATAGCAGTACCTCCTGGCGGGCGAGCCAATGCTCGAAGCCACTGAATGTGGAGCGGGCCGCATCGACCGCGCGCTGTTTTGCGTCAGCATCCAGCGGCAGGCGGCCCAGGTAATCGAGAAAGTCTTTCCAGCGTCGACCGGTTTCGGCGCCGTATACATCAAGGAACGCTCCGCCGTTATCGGCGTGTATGTCCAGGCGCCGGGCCATTTCCCGGCGCAGCACTTGGCCGCCCAGGGTGGCGCCTTCCAGTACATACAGGGCACCGAGGCAGGCCGCGGGGGTGTCGAAGGTCGGGTGTTCGGTGCAGCGGGGCAAGGCGTTGATGGCGTAATCATTCAAGCCAAGGGCGCGTAAGTCGCCCAGCAGTGTGGGGGTTTTCACACGCAGTACAGCGTCATACCCGTCGGGGATCAAGCCACTGGCGTACAGCGCTGCTTCCATCGGCCCATAAAACCCGTAGTACGCCTGGAGCAAGCGCCGATACCCGCCAGCATCCAACTGATCGGAGAAAAACGGCAAGCGCTTTTCCAACGCCACATGCAGCAAACCCGTGCCTGTGCGCAACGCTTCCAGCAATGAGGGCGCACTAACGTCATGGGCCTGTGAATGCATTCAATAAGCTCGAACTGTGGGCCTTAAGGCCATGAATGACGCGTGAAATGGGCGACGATTCTACACAAGTCATTGCCGTCAACTGTACGCACAAGGCGAAAAGCCTGACCGGCGGATCAGAAAAGTCGCTCCTTGCGTAATAAATGACCACAGGGCACTGCAGCAAGTTCGGTTTAAGTGATGTCGCGACGCTATTAGTGCATGGAGGCGCCTTGCTGGGTCAGTGCGGTTTGCACGCACTCAACCAAGTGCTCTGCACTCCAGGGCTTGGGTAAAAAACGTACAGAGCCGCCGAGTTGCGCCGCCAGCTTGGTATTGCCCGAGGTCAGCACCACCGGCACCGACGGCCAGCGATGCGCGACCACTTTGCTCAAGTCATAGCCATTGAGTAACCCCGGCATCTGGATATCGCTGACGATCAGGTCTACCGGATCATCGCCGCGTTCCAGGTAAATCATGCCTTCATCCGCCGAAGGAAACGACGTCACATGAGCCCCGAAGTCCTCCAATACATCCACCATTAACGCACGAATGATTTCGTCGTCTTCCAATACCAAAATCGATGGCTGAGCCATGATCCTTACTCCACCATCAGGGTTCAGTAGGGTGGAGTAGGCGCTGGCTGAATAGGTTCGATTGGATGTTTTTTAAACGATGGGTGGTCGTTTTAGAGCGGTCGCGTGGGGTTGTCCGCAGCGGCACGGCAAGGTGGATACAGGCATAATTGGCGCACCGTTGCCTGCTGTGGAGACTTGCATGAAGTACACCTTACTGACCCTCGCCCTGATCCTCAACACCGCCCCGGCCTTGGCGGCCGGCGATGCCGAGGCGGGCGGCAAACTGTTCAGTAAAACCTGCGGCGGCTGCCACAGCATCGGTGAAGGCGCACGCGGTGGCTTCGGGCCTGAGCTTAACGGCATCATCGGTCGACCTGCCGGCACCACCACGGACTATCAGTACTCCGACGCAATGAAAAACTCCGGCGTGGTCTGGACCCGCGACAAACTCGCGGCCTATATCGAAGCGCCGAAGAAGGTGGTGAGCGGTACGCGCATGATCTTCTGGGGTATCAGCGACCCGGAAAAGATCGAAAACATCTTGGCCTACCTGGAAACCTTCCAACCCAAGTAATCATTCGCGTACGTTCCTGAACAGCATCAACCGCGCACTTTCATGCAGCCCACGGGTCAGCCCCTGCAGGCGCTGAAACTCTTCGGGATGCTGCTCGGCTACATCTTCGCGCGGAGTTTGCGAAGCCAGGTCGTGCAGGGTTGGTGAGCCGCCGTCGTGCTGCATCTGCAACAGGAAGTGCTGGGTTACACCGCCGATAATCGGGAAGGTGCCCTCGTGCAGCACCAGTGGCACCACTCGTTCGCCTTCCGGCGCCGGCTGCTGGATATCGCGGCCCATCGCGCCGTTGCGAAACGGCACGCCCGCCATGCCGGCCACGGTTGGCAGTAAGTCCGCCAACCCCACGGCCTCGTCAATAACGCGTGGCTCAAGCCCCGGCGCGTGGATCAGCAGTGGCACGTTGTTGCTTTCCAGGCCCAGTTGCTCAAAAGCTGGCGCCATGTGCGGGATCTGGCTGATGCGTGTGTTGTGGTCGCCGAAGAACACAAAAATGCTGTTGTCGTACCAGCCACCGGCCTTGGCGATGTCCATCAGGCGGCCGATGTTGTAATCCAGCAGGCGCACTGCGTTGTATTGCTCGACACTGCGCGAACCGGCAGCCTGGACTTGTTCCAGAGTTACGTTGTTAAGTTGGAAACCATCATTTTGCTTGGGAATGGTGAATGGCCGATGGTTACCGGAAGTTTGCAGGTAGGCAAAGAACGGCTGGCCGTTGGGCACGGCGCGCAGCAGTTGGTCGCCTTCCTTGAACAGGTCCAGGTCAGAGATGCCCCACACGTCCACGCGGGGCGAACGCCAGTGGCTTTCGTCAAACAGCTGCACGCCGTCGATGCTCTGGCGGATCAGCGCGTTGATATTCGCCCAGCCAGCGTTGCCGCCGATCATGTAGAACTTCTGGTAACCCTCGAAGGCGTTGATCAACGTGTGTTGCCGCGTGATCAGCGGGTTGCGCGTGGCGGTCTCCTGGCGGGTCACGTCGGGCACGCCGGTGATGCTCGCCCACACGGTTTTGGCGGTACCGGTGACGGGCACATAGAAGTGTTTGAAGAACCAGCTTTGCGTCGCCAGCTTGTCCAGGTTCGGCGTGGGGTTCAGCGGGTTGCCATAGGCGCCCACGGCGCTGGTGCCCAGGGATTCGAGCATGACGAAAACTACGTTGGGCGGGCGCTCGCCTGCCAGTTTGTAAGGCTGCACGCCTTGTTCGCGGATGAAATTCAGCTGCTGCGCGTCAGGCTGGTCAACGCCCAGGTACTCGGCCACTTGTGGGTAATGCGTGCGCACCTGGGCTTCATCGAATTGCGACTGGCCAACCTTGAGCGTGTCGTACAAAAACAGCACCGGGTTCAGGCCCACGGCGGCGACCTGGCTGTTGCCGGAGAAGAACGCATCACTCCAGCGCAGCGGCACCGGGTTTTCCAGGTTGAGATTGGCCACCCGGCCCAGCAGGGCCAGCAGCACAATGACCACACCGATCACGGACACCGACGCCACTGTGAGTTTGCCGATGGTTTTGGGCGCACGATCCAGCGTCAATCGCTCCAGGCACACCAGCGCCCACACCCACACGGCCACCGCCGCCAACCAGCAGGCAGTTATCCACAGCACTGGGTAGGTTTCCCACACCATCTGTTGAGAAATCTGCGCGTCTTGCAGATAGCGCAGCACCGTTGCGTTGATGCGCACGCCGAGGTAGGCGTAGTGGCCGAAGTCGATGATGTAGATGAGGCCTACCACGGCCAGTGCAATCAGCAGATAGCCGCGTGCCAGCCAGCGCAGGGCGGGCAGGGTGATAAGGTTCCAGCGCGGTAGCCAGGCGAGCACGGCCACGGGTAGCAGGAGCAACACCGCCAGGCGCAGGTCGAAACGCAGACCGATGCCGAGGGTTTCCAGCAAGCCCTCGGTATTTAAATCCAGGCCGGAAAAGCTGATTAAAAACACCAGCCGCAACGCCGCCAGCAGCACAAACACCAACCCGATCGCGCCCACGCCGTAGCGCAGGCGGCGTGATTGCAACGCAGTCATCGTTAACCTTCCCCATTTCAAAAAACGACGCAGACCCACTGTGGGAGCTGGCTTGCCTGCGATAGCGGTGTGTCAGTGCCCGATGTGCTGCCTGAGGCGGCGCATTCGCAGGCAAGCCAGCTCCCACAGTTTGAGTTGCATTAATCCAGCTACAAGGCAGTAACCCATCAACAGCGGGTCGACCAGGTAATCCCAATAGTTCTCTGACGCCTTGAGCCGCAGCGCAAATGCCAGCGTGCCCACGGCGAGCATCCACACCGCCAGCCTGTTGCGCAGCGCCAGCATCAACAGCGTCAATGCGCCTATCAACACAATCATCGGCCGAGGGTTAAACCCCCAACGGTAGGGATCGAAATACGTCAGCCCCATCGCCGCCGGGTACAGCACCAGGCACAGCCCGCCAAACAGCACCAGCAGTTGCACCTGATGTGGCCGGCCAAGCGGCTGCACCAGCCCCAACCGGCACACCGCCACCCACGCCAACAACACCAAGGTGCTAATCGCCAGGTCATCGGTAAAACTGCGTACATACGCGGCCAACGGCAGCTCATTCACCGGGATAAAGCTCAACGCCACCAACACCGGCAACAACCATGGCCGCCACGGCGCGGTAAATCGGAACGTGCTGAGCAGCACAAACCCCAGCAATACAAAACTCAAATGGGCTTGCCACAACGCCATCATCACAAGCGCTCCGCCAGCCAGGCTTCGTTGAAGCTGACATGTTTGATAAAGGTGTTATTCCACGAGTAGACCAAGTGGTACATGCCGTCCGGGCTGCGGCTGAAGTACGGGTATTCGTATTCGAAATCACAGCCACGGGGTTTGCACACGCGGTAATCCAGGTTGCTCAGAAAGCGCTGTTCCAGTGGCAGGCGCTTGGCGCCGCTGGAGGCGCGGAAGCCTTCGCCGATGATTTCTTTATAAGCCTCTGGAGAGAACGGTTGGCCGAGCGGGTCCGGCGACTGGTCCAATTGCACCAACGTGCGCCATTGCGTCATTTGCGCGTCGGTGCCGTAGAGGCTGAGCTTGAAGCGGCCGTCTTGCAGGTCGTTGAGGGCGACGAGTAGACCATCGTCTTCAGTCCCTACGGCCGCCAGCGAAGAATTGGGGTTGGCCGGTTCCAGCGGGAACGGCTCGCTCCAGGTTTGCCCGGCATCCTCGGTGCGGCTGGCGAGCACGCGGTGATGGGTTTCACCGGCGTAGCGCAGCATCGCCACGGCCCGCTGGCCGTCTTGCGCCACGATGGTTGGCTGCAGCGAATGTTTGCCGCGGCTGATACGGAATTTGTCGATCACCGCGCCGTCGGCACTCAAGTACAGGTACTCGGCAAACTTGCCCATGAACTCGTGATACACCGGCAGGCCAATCGAGCCGTCGGCATGGAACACCGGCGCGGCGCGTACCAAGGTGCTGATATTGAAAAACGGCGAGGTCACCAATTGCCGAGGCGCCGACCAGTTCGCGCCGAGGTCATCGGAGACCATCACGTTGATCGCACTGGTGGCCCAGCCGCCGACCGACACCGACACATAAAACATCCACAGGCGTTTATCCGGCCCCAGGGCAATGACCGGGTTGCCCAGTTTGCGAATGTAACGCTGGGTGCCGTCGCGTGTGCTTTCCCGCGTGGCCAACACCTGCTCGCCGCCCCATTCGCCACTGCGTGCATCAAACCGCGCCGTGCGCACCTGCACATCGGCAGCGCCTTCGCGGGAGCCGGCAAACCACACGGCCATCAAGTCACCGCCGGGCAGGGCGGTCACGGAGGAGGAGTGCACAAAGTCGGTGAGCTGTGAGGACACAAAACGGCTGGTGTATTGCGGGGCTGCCGCCACCTTCGCCGGGCTCGGGTTCGCCTGGGCAAACGGTGCCAGCACGTGGGGCGGATGGCTCAGCCAGGCGGCGATAAAGACGCCTAGCAGGCTGAAGATCAGTAGGGCGCAGCGCATAGGGAACCTGTGAGAAGAAAGGATGACGGCGCACGTTCACCCGGCAGGCGCTTCCTGCGGCCGGTGAGCGTGCATAACGACAGGTGGTCCCGTACCTGCCGGCACAGTGCAAAACCAACCTTAGCGCAACCTTAGTTGGCAACGAGCCGTAACATCTTTGCCCGAATAGCCCTGCGTAGAACCGGCATGATTTCGCCGTTTCCTACAGAGATTTCGCTATGCGCCTACTCCTTGTCGAAGATGATCGCGCCCTCGGCCAAGGCATTCGCGTGGCATTGGGCGCCGAAGGCTACACCCTGGATTGGCTGCAAGACGGCCTCAGCGCCTTGCACGCCCTGCGCACCGAAAGTTTTGATCTGCTGCTGCTCGACCTCGGCCTGCCGCGCCTCGATGGTCTCGACCTGTTGCAGCAACTGCGCGCCGGGCAGCATGACCTGCCGGTGCTGATCCTCACCGCCCGCGATGGCACCGCCGAACGCATCGCTGGCCTGGATGCCGGCGCCGACGACTACCTGATCAAACCCTTCGACGTCGAGGAACTCAAAGCCCGCGTGCGCGCGCTGTTGCGCCGCAGCCAGGGCCGCGCCCAACCCATGCTCGAACACGCCGGCGTCAGCCTCGACCCGGCCACCCAGCAAGTGCGCTACCAGGGCGATGAGATCATCGTCACCCCGATGGAATACCAACTGCTGCACCAACTGATGGTGCGCCCCGGTAAAGTTGTGACCCGCGAGCGGCTGTCTCGCGCCCTGTATGGCTGGCAGGACCGGGTGGAAAGCAATACGTTGGAGGTGTTGATCCATAACCTGCGCAAGAAGTTATCCACAGAGCTGATCCGCACTGTGCGCGGCGTGGGCTATGTGCTGGCGCTCAAACCATGAGTTCGGTACGCGCACGCATCATTATTCCGGTGCTGGTCCTGATCCTGCTCGGCGACGCCCTGATCAGCTGGCTGGTGCTGCGCGACAGCCACCACGAAATCGAAGAAGTCTACGACGCCCAACTCGCCCAAAGTGCCCGCCTGCTGCAAGGCGTACTGCGCCAGCGCGAACCTGGCGACGCAGACTGGGGCCGCTTGTACGAGGCGTTCGACCAGGCCATGAGCCGCGTGGGCGAGGAGGGCGTGGCCCATCCTTATGAGACCCGGCTGACCTTCCAGGTCTGGCGCAGCGACGGGCAACTGCTCATGCGTTCTGCCGAAGCCCCTGTCCTCACTGCACCGCCCACTACGCTCGGCGCCCATGACCTGATGGACAGCGGCAACGACTGGTGCGCCTTCCTCCTCGCCGACCCGCAACAAGGCCTGCTGATATGGGTGGGCGAACGTGACGACGTTCGCCAGAGTGTGATCGAGCGTATCGTGCGCCACACCCTCTGGCCTACCGTGATAGGCGTGCCGCTGCTGACCGTACTGATCTGGTTGGCCATTGGCTGGGGGCTGACGCCCTTGCGCACCATGGCCCGCAAGCTGCGCGGGCGTAACACCAACGCCTTGCAACCGCTGCACGTGAACCCACTGCCGAGCGAGCTGGAGCCGATGCAAACCGCACTCAACCGGCTGCTGGTGCAGATGGACGACCTGCTGGAACGCGAACGCCGCTTCATCGCCGACGCCGCCCACGAGTTGCGCACACCGTTGGCGATCCTGCGCATCCACGCGCAAAACGCCCAAAGCGCTGCCACCGAAGAACAACGGCGCGAAGCCCTGGACTTTCTGGTAAACGGCGTCGACCGCGCAACACGCATTGGCAGCCAACTGCTGACCATGGCCCGCATCGAGCCACAACTGAGCAACCCCGTGCGCAAGCCCGTGCAACTGACGGAACTGGTGCGTGAAGAACTCGCCGAGCTGACGCCCCTGGCCATGGAGAAAGGCGTGGAACTGGTGCTGGAAGGCGATGAAGAATGTTGGGTGCAAACCGAGCCGGTGGCCTTGGCGATTGCGCTGCAAAACTTGGTGACCAATGCGCTTAACTTTTCGCCGGTGGGTGGCGAGGTACGGGTGGTGATCGGCGTTAATGGTTTGCGCGTGGAGGACCAAGGGCCGGGGATTGATGAGGCGCAGGTGGGGCGCTTGTTTGAGCGGTTTTACAGCCGGGATAACGCCAATGGCGCCGGGTTGGGGTTGGCGATTGTGGAGATGATTGTGGGGAAGATTGGCAGTACGTTGAGCCTGCGAAATTTGGAGCAGGGCGGCTTGTGCGCGCAGTTGGTTTTTGACCAGAAAGTGCCGCGTAACATAACCGATTAATGATCCCCACCTGTTACGAGCCAACGGCCTCGTTGTGGCGAGCAGGCTTGCCCTGCGTTGGGCTGCGAAGCAGCCCCAAAGATAGAACTGCTGCACGTCCATCTCGACCGTGAGTACCCTCAGGTATTCAGAGACGGGCGGAGTTTCTTGTTTATCAGCGAACCACTGCGCATGGGATCTAGTTTTTCCGAGTGAGCTCACATTTGTGCAGCTTCGTAATCGAGAGCAATGAAATAGTCGCTTTTCGAAAGAACGATTTCATGAACGAAGAATGGTTGCACATGCGTTAGCCAATCCCGGCGTAGTTCAAACATACCGTTATTCACGGCCTCTCCCTTCGAGAGCCCAAGCTTTGTAACGATGGAGTAGTCCTCGCCCAAGTCCTTTGAGTCTTCCGTGCCACACGCGTATTCCGTGGTTTTGTCGAACCATTCCAATCTCACTTTAAGTCCCATGCGGCCTCACAAGTATTTTTTGATGTTTCGCTTTTTCTTTGCCGGCTTTAGCTGTTCGCCGGTTATATGACTGAAAGCCCCGAGGTGGCTTCCGTCACTTGCCAGATAGGCTTCCAGCTCGCCGTGTTGTGAGTCCCATTCATAAATCGTTCGTCCTTTTTCATCAATCCAGCGCTCTCTTAACCCGCCACCTCCCTGTTTTGGAGTTTTAGGCTTTGTTTTTATCAGGTTTAGAAAGCCGCTTATTTGCTCCTCTTTAGGCGGCTTGTGGTATTTGTGATCCCCAGCCCGAACACTCACCACTACATACAGCGGCCGAACCCCCGACTCCACCGGGAACACCAGAATAAAATCCCGATACTGCGGTGGGTAAATCGGGTTCACCAGAATCTGTGCCGCCTTCTCCGTCGGCGGATAAATCCAGATCACCGGCGCTTGCGGCGCAGCCTCCAAGGCGGGAATCCCCAGCGTGTCGCGCGGATCAACCGCTGGCGTCCAGATCAGCTCCACGCCCTCACCCAAATCCGCCACAAACTGATCGCCACGGCTTTGGAACTGCACCACATCGATCATCTGCCAATCGGGGTTGTTGCCCGTGTAAAACCCATATCCCTTGAGTGTGCCGTCCTCACGCTGCTCGACAAAACGCATCTGCGACCGTGCCCGTTGCAGCGAGCGTAATTGCTCCTCGCTGTAGAGCGCGCTATCGCCCAGCGCCGATGGCCATAACAACGCGACCAACCCACTCAACAGCCCACCGGCGACAGTGCCAACAGCAGTCGCTGCCGACTCCACTGCCGCCGATCGCAACGCCAATTGCCCCAAGCCGACAGGCAGGGCACTGCCGCTGATCTTGCGCAAGGCAACCGCGCCACGGCTGTCTACCTCGTGGCCACCCAACAGGCTGAAATGGCCGTAGTCCTTGATCAACTCCAGCGGTACGTAACCGGTGGGGTCGTTGTAGCGAATGATGCCGTTGGGCAGTTGGCAGGGTTTTGTGAAGACGCAGCCTGGCGGTTTGGCGGGTGTTGGCGCTGGGGTGGGAGGCGGCTCAAATAAATCAATCGGCGGTGAATAAGGCGCGCGCTTCGGCTGCGGCGTCAGGATCCGCCGTTTGAGTTGTTCTTCTTCGGTAATGGGGTACGAGCGTTCTGACATGACTGGCTCACTTCCTTGTGTGGGAGTGAGCCTATGAGGTGGGAGCGGAGGCTTATGTCGGCTTCGTTCGATGGTTGGTGTGGGAAAAGGAGACTGGCGTATGGTTAGCCAGGACTGTTTCGATTATTGCGATTTTCGTTTGTTTCGTTTAGCTTTGATTCAACCGAATTGCGTAACACCGGAGCTGCATCATGATCACCAATCAACTCCCCAAAACGATCCTGCCGCTGGAAAAGGAAGTCGAAGCCGCCGTGCAAGGCCAGCGAGAACTGGCATCTTTGCTTTCGACCAAATTTGAAACCCAGCGCATCGACATCTTCGACAAAGAAGATAAACCCCACACACTTGTACTCCCGACCTCAGCCCTGCGCCTGTTGGTCGATATCCTGGGCGAATTGGCTATCGGTAACGCCGTCAAGGTCGTGCCGGTGCATGCCGAATTGACCTCTCAGGAGGCCGCCGACCTGCTCAACGTTTCGCGCCCGCACCTGGTCAAGATGCTGGAGGAGGGCGCCATTCCTTTTACAAAAACGGGCCGGCATCGGCGAATCCGGTTTTCGGATCTGATGGCGTTCAAGCAGCGCCGTGATGAAGAAAGCCAAGAGGCAATGGAAGCGCTGGCGCAACAAGCTCAGGCGTTGGGAATGGGGTATGACGGATGAGGTGTTCGCCGTTTACTGCGGTATACGATGCGTGTGTTCTCTACCCGGCGGCACTCCGGGATTTGCTGATGTGGCTTGGTTTGTCGGGACTGTATCGAGCTCGATGGACGAGCCAGATCCATGAGGAGTGGAAGCGCAACGTTCTCAAAAACCGACCGGATCTTACGGCTGAGCAAGTCAATTGCACGTCGGCGCTGATGGATAAGGCGATACCCGATGCATTGGTGACGGGGTACGAGGATCTGTGTTCAAGTTTGGATTTGCCTGATCCTGATGACCGTCATGTGCTGGCGGCGGCGATTCGAAGCAAGGCTGAAGTTATCGTGACCTTCAATTTGAAAGATTTCCCGGCGCATATCCTGGCTGCCTATGACATTGAGCCTATGCATCCGGATGACTTTATTTCGGATCTGTGGGATTTGGATCAGGCGGCGGTGTTGGGGGCGGCGCAGAAGCAAAGGCGAACGTTGAAGCGGCCGCCGATGGAGGCTGGGAGTTATCTTGAGATGTTGATGCGCCAGGGGTTGGTGCAGACGAGTAAGGTGCTTGGGCCATATGGGGTGATGTTGTAGGTTCGAATGAGCGGGCCTATTTGCTGGGCATCACTCTGGTTGGCTTGCTTATCTTTGGCCTCCTCGAAAGAACAGGCATTTACCCCCGTACCAGCCTCATGACATTTTTCGTCACAAGGCTCGGCTTTGATCATCTGTTTTTTAAAGCTAAGTTCTCGCTCGTCGCTGCGAATCAGCGACCGGGCCTGGAAACCCGTGGGTATAGGCGCATAGGCGCCACCATTTATCACGACCGCTGGTGCCATTTTTGTGCCAGCATATGCGTGTTATGGCGGCTGTGCGTGGGAGACTTTCGAGTCTGCCGGGTTTGCCTATTCCCCCGGTTTCCAGCCTGCGCACAGCTGCCACCCATTCGCCTGGAAACGAATGGGGCAGCTCTCTATAAAGAATGGGAGCTATACCAATGATCATTTCTGAAAGGTTTTATCCTTGTAATACTGCAACCCACACCACCGCCCAGCCCGGAGGTGCCCAATGATCAATCCACCTCTCAACAAAACCCTCGGCATCATCACCTTCTCCACCTGCGGCAAACAGCCCAACCTGCACCGTCTATTCCGCGTCAATGCTGGCGTGCCCATTCGTGACGCCCTGGAGCATGCTTCCGAGTTGCTGCACTGTTCCAAAATGCTCGCATTGGATGCGGCCATGGACAAAGGCGCGGACCGTTATGCCTGGGCGGCGCATTATTTGGGGGAGATGGCGAAGGCTGTGGTGGATGATTTGGCGAATGGGATGTTGCCCAATGGGGTGATGGAGGAGGGGGACGCTGTTTCGGTGTAAGTGGGTGGTTTGAGGGTGTGGCGGCTGGCGTCATCGCAGCATAGGTATCTACACAACTTTTGAAGGCCGCCACTTTCTCCTGTGGCGAGCAGGCTTGTCCTGCGTTGGGCCGCGAAGCGGCCCCAAACCCTGACACTGAGTACTTTCAGGAAAATTGCAGTGCCTTTACTGGGGCCGCTTCGCAGCCCAACGCAGGACAAGCCTGCTCGCCACAACAGCCCACCTACCACAGACTTCGTTTTAACCGGTTGTGTAGATACCTATGGTCATCGCAGGCAAGCCAGCTCACACATCGGTCGGTGTACATCTGTTGAAGCAGCGTTAGCAGTAAAAAAGACCTTGGGACGCCAGGGTCTTTTTTTGCCTGCAGAATCCAGATCAAACGTGCGCGATGTTTGTGTACGGCAGCGAGGCGAAGTCGATCATGTACCTTACCGTGAGCGGTGTATGACGTTTTGCTCGCGGATCTGTATCTAACGCCCTGCTTTTCAACGCCCTACCATGGCACCCAGCACAATACTGCAGGAGCGACACCATGCCCGAACTGTCCAGCTGGCTTGCTTATGGCCTGATCTCCCTCGGTATGGTGCTGACGCCCGGGCCGAATATGATTTACCTCATTTCCCGCTCGATCTGCCAGGGGCGCACGGCCGGGTTGATTTCCCTCGGTGGCGTTGCCTTGGGTTTCCTCGTTTATATGTTCTGCGCGGCGCTGGGGATTACCGCATTGGTGATGGCGGTGCCGTTTGCCTACGACGCGTTGCGGCTCGGTGGCGCGATGTACCTGGTGTACCTGGCCTGGCAGGCGGTGAAGCCGGGTGGCCGGTCGCCGTTTCAAGTGCGGGACTTGCCCCAGGACAGCCCACGCAAGTTGTTCATGATGGGCTTGTTGACCAACCTGCTGAACCCCAAAGTGGCGGTGATGTATTTGTCGTTGTTGCCGCAGTTTATTGACCCGAATGGGCATGGCAGTGTGCTGATGCAATCACTGATCCTGGGTTTTACGCAGATTGCCATCAGCGTGAGCGTCAATGCGGTGATTGCAATGATGGCGGGTTCCATCGCCGTGTTCTTCGTCACCCGTCCAGGCTGGCAGGCGGTTCAGCGTTGGGTGATGGGTTCGGTGCTGATGGGCTTGGCTGTGCGGATGGCGGTTGAAGGGCGGCGGTAAGAGGGTGGTTGCAACGTTGTAGTTAGGGGTGGTTAACAGGAGGTTGCATGCTTGAAGTGTGGGGGCGACGTTCGTCATTCAATGTTCAGAAGGTCATGTGGCTTATAGGTGAGTTAGGTCTGGCCCACCGCCATATTCCCGCGGGCGGCCAATACGGCCTCAAGGATTCGCCAGCGTTTCTGCGCATGAACCCCCATGGGCGCGTGCCTGTCATAAAAGATGACGACGGGACAGTGGTGTGGGAGTCGCACAGTATTCTCAGATACCTTGCCGCGCGTCATGGGGCATCTGGTTTCTGGAGTGAGGACCCAGCTCAGCGCTCTCAAGTTGACCGTTGGATGGATTGGTCTCAAACCAGCTTGCAGCCGACGTTTTTAAATGGTGTGTTTTGGGGCTTTTACCGAACCCCTGAGGCGTTGCGGGATCCGCAAGCTATCGAAAAAAGCATCAGCCTCTGCGATCAATATTTTGAGTTACTTGACCAGGTCTTGAGCGAGCAGCCCTTTCTGGGTGGGGAACGTTTGTCGTTGGCAGACATTACTGTTGGCACACATCTGTACCGTTACTTCTCTTTAGCTATTTCCCGCCCACTCATTCCTCACGTTGAGGCGTGGTATCAAAGACTCCGGGAGCGTGAAGCTTATCGCGAGCACGTCATGATCCCTTTCGAAGAGCTTTTCGGTCGGTTGGATTATTAGCCGAGGGGATCAGAAGGGGCGTTGAAACTTCTGGTCTTGAAAAGCTGTTGCTCAGCGAGTCCTGCCGGCGCCGTTAATCTGGTTGGCGCTGGGATGCCAGCGATTGACCTAGCTGTTTCGCACGCCCGTGGTCTGGCGATGCCTGGACGCTGGCGTAGCCGTATTGATGGTGTACCTGGCCGGTATGTTGATCACCGACTCACTGGATATCTTTCAGATAGTCTTTGAGGGTAATCAGCGGGGTACTTAGCTCATCAAGGCTGCTGGCCTGTTGCACATCTGTAAACAGTTTGAGCAGTTCACGGCCCAGCACCGTGTCGGCGCCGCCTAGTGCATTCAAGGCCTGGGCAATGCACTCATTAAGCTTGTGTTGAATCGTCGCCAAATCCCCCTGGCGCACCAACAACCCAAACACTTCGCGCTCATACCCATCCATCACCAGGTCATCGCGCAGCAACGGGCTCGCGCCGTCCGTCTCATGCACCAGCTTGAGAGCAAAAAGCGCAACAGCTTCCAGCGTCAATTCCATGGTTCCGATTCCTCATGTCTGCGTTCGCCCGCACATACTCACGTTTCTGCGGGCGAAAAAAAAGCCCTTGAATTTCAATGGCTTTCTTTCGGACCTGTGTAAAAGCGGGTGAGAGTGGGTTTGATAGTCAGGGGCTGAAGGGGCATTGCGCGCCTACGCAAATGCCAGGTCTGCTGATTCGCCGGCTTTTCCTCGCCGCCGATTGCAAACCGTAACGCCTGGGCGAGGTCGCGCGTTTGCCATGAGCCGCGCTGTCAGGCGATCGAACACTCTAAATAGCTGCAACCGTGGCACTGTGGATTAATCGAAAAGAATTTCAGGAAGGGGGTTGACCACATATTTGAATGCTGTACTATTCGCCTCCCGCTGACGAGCAGCTTGAAGCCGGTTCTGGTTCAAGTAGTTGATTTTGATAAAGAAATCGCTTGACAGCAAATGAGGCTGCTGTAGAATGCGCGCCTCGGTTGAGACGAAAGATCTTAACCAATCGCTCTTTAACAACTGAATCAAGCAATTCGTGTGGGTGCTTGTGGAGTCAGACTGATAGTCAACAAGATTATCAGCA
>NZ_LJSB01000211.1:0-392 GCF_002742565.1 Pseudomonas sp. 2995-3
GTAATACTACTGTTAATAAAAGGTATTTTGTATCCAATGCAAAAGATGGAAAGAGAGAAGGCTATAAATATTATTTTGAATTAAAACAATGCAAGACATGTCCTCTCCATGATGAATGTGCTAAGAAAAGTGCAAGAAGAATCCTTACGATAGGAAAAAACACTAACGAATTTTACGAAATATCTCAATATCAAAAATCGGAAGAGTTCTTGGAAAAATACAAGAAACGTGCTTCTATAGAAGGGAAAAATGCGGAACTCAAAAGGTTTCATGGCCTATCTCGAGCTAGGGGGTATGGTCTATTAAGCGTATCGATACAATCGAAACTAGCTGTAATAGCAGTGAATATAAAAAGAATAGCTGCATTGGTATCCTCAAGAATAGGAGGATAC
>NZ_LJSB01000003.1:0-218 GCF_002742565.1 Pseudomonas sp. 2995-3
GAACCTGCGGCTGGATCACCTCCTTAATCGACGACATCAGCTGCTCCATAAGTTCCCACACGAATTGCTTGATTCATGCGTTTGTAAAAGTGCAGAGCTAACTATTCGAATCGAATAATTAGCTCTGATCTTTTTCAGAACCGTTCTTTAAAAATTTGGGTATGTGATAGAAAGATAGACTGAACGTTACTTTCACTGGTAACGGATCAGGCTAAGGT
>NZ_LJSB01000212.1:0-244 GCF_002742565.1 Pseudomonas sp. 2995-3
CATGAATACCACCTGAAATAACAACATTTTTATTGAAAGTATTGCACCAAACAGTGGCTAGTTCCAAAAATAACTGTTCTTCTTTGTGATGTGGAAGTCCATGACTGACTAACTGAACATGCTCATTCTCCCATGTTGCAATAACAACTGCTCCTATATGTGGCTTCGTACCCCCAGTTACAATAATAAGGTTATCAGCGCCTATATGTTGAACCTCACAATGAATCATGATACCCCTCCAATC
>NZ_LJSB01000213.1:0-278 GCF_002742565.1 Pseudomonas sp. 2995-3
GTTATGAAGGGGAAGATGGCAAAGTAACCGTATATACAGATCTTCCAGAGGACTTTCCAGCAGATATTCCAATTCCAGATGATATAAATCCAGTTGGAAATTTAATAACAGAATTCGAAGATGACACGATCTCAGGTTATTCTTTAACCTTTAGGGTAGAAAGTGATAGGAGAGAAGAAGTACTATCATTATATCAAAACTACTTGGAATCAAATAATTATACAATAAAGGAACAGAATGAAATGGGTGGAGAATTCGAGGTAGAGGCAGAAAAAGGA
>NZ_LJSB01000214.1:0-12115 GCF_002742565.1 Pseudomonas sp. 2995-3
GGCAGGAGCGAGAAAAGCTGAAGGCTGCCCAAGGCAGCCTTCAGCTATGAAACATGTTTACCGGACACTAGTGACGCGGAGCGTGGGAACGATCGGACAAAAAAGTGTGGGAGCTGGCTTGCCTGCGATGGCGGTGGGTCAGGCAGCTTATCTACTGCTGATACACCGCTATCGCAGGCAAGCCAGCTCCCACAGTTGTCCGCATTGCCACTTTGGAACTGAGTGTGGTGCTTAGTCGGCAATCACGACGATCGACACGCGCCGGTTCTCGGTGCGGCCTGCCACGGTGGTGTTTGACGCCACCGGTTCGCTGCTGCCCAGGCCGCGCAGTTGGATGTTTTCTTCTTTCATGCCCACGCTGGTCAGCACCTTGCCCACGCTTTTGGCGCGGCGCAGGGACAGTTGCTGGTTGTAGGTTTCTTTGCCCGAGGC
This sequence comes from Pseudomonas sp. 2995-3, assembly GCF_002742565.1. Classification (NCBI taxonomy): domain Bacteria; kingdom Pseudomonadati; phylum Pseudomonadota; class Gammaproteobacteria; order Pseudomonadales; family Pseudomonadaceae; genus Pseudomonas; species Pseudomonas sp. 2995-3. The sequence continues at coordinate 433 of NZ_LJSB01000214.1, forward strand.
GTCGGTGTGGCCGTCTACGCGCACGCGGTCGATACCGGCGCCCGTCAGGGCTTTGCCGATGCGTTCGACGATGTCGGTGCTGGCTTTGTTGAGGCTTTCGACGTCGCTGCCGAACAGCACTTTGCCGGATAACCCGAAGGCCCAGCCTTCGTCGGTGAGTTCAAAGCCTTGTTGTTTGAGGACCGCGACTTGCGCCGGGGTCAGGCCTTTGGGCGGCGGCGTCTGGCAGCCGCCGAGGGCCAGGAAGGCCACCAGTAAAGTGATAAACAGAACACGCGTTTTCGAGAACAAGGGATCAACTCCTGTGTTGAACGTTGGCAGCGGTAGGCTCCGCCTCCGCCGTTTGCTGGCCGCCTTGAGACAGCCGCTTGGCTTGGTACATGGCCGCGTCGGCGGCATTAAGCAGGGTGCCGGGAGTGGCGCCATGATCGGGGTAGATGGCGATGCCGATACTGAGGGAGGTCAGCACCTGGGTATTGCCGGGCAACGGGATTGGTTTGTCCATGCTGGCAATGATCTTGTCGGCAATGCGCTGGGCATCCTCGGCCTTGTGCAGCGGCGCCAGCAGGATCGCGAATTCATCACCGCCCAGGCGCGCCACCAGGTCATCCTCACGCAGTTGCGCACGCACGCGCTCGGCGACGGCGACCAGCACGGCATCGCCGGCGGCGTGGCCAAAGTTGTCGTTGATGTCTTTGAAGCGGTCGCTGTCGAGGAACAACACCGCCACTTTCTCATTGATCTTGGCGGCGCTGCGCAGTGCGCGAATCAGGCGGCCTTCGAAGAACGCGCGGTTGGGCAAGCCGGTGAGGCTGTCGTGGCTGGCTTGGTGCGCGAGGGTTTCATTTTCACTTTGCAGGTGGCTTTGCCAGGCTTCCATCTCACCGAGCAAGGCGTTGAAGTCGCTGCCGAGGCTATCGAGTTCGGCGATCTGCGCCGGTGGCACGCGGCGGTCGAAATCGCGCTCGCTGCGGGCGGCGTGGGCCACGGCGGCAAGGCTTTGCAGCGGTTGGGTGATGCCTTGCAACAGACGCCGCGCCAGGTACAACGCAACCCAGGCGCTGAGCGCGGTACAAATCAGAATCCCGGCCAGGCCACTGAGCAAAAAGCGCAGCAGGCTGCCGCCATGGCCGACCAAGTGAATGCTGCCGACGGGCTGGCCCTGGTGCAGGACCGGCTGGCTGATAGGCTGTTCGAGCAGGGTGTGCGCCACCGCCAGCTCGACCTTGGAGAGCATGCCGGTTTCGGGCCGTACCCATTGCGCCAGCAGCTTGCCGTTGGCGTCGAAGACTTCGGCCTGGGCCACTTCTTCAGTCGATGCAATCAGGCTCAGCGCTTCGGTGGCGGCGGCACTGTCATCGAACACCACCGCAGCTTCCACGGTGTAGTTGATGGAGCGCGCGATCAGGTGCAGGTTGTGTTCGGCATACACCCGCAGCGCCAGCACACCGAGCAGGGTCAGCGACACACTGGCCAGGGTCACGGCCACCAGTGCCAGGATCAAATGCCCACGGCCAATGACCGAACGCAAGGTCGGCCGCGCTTTAGCGGTTCTCATGGCGCTGGCGCTCGACGTCGGGACAGTTGCAACACACTGGGGTGGATGCGCACGCCGCTACGGGCGACGGAATCCAGGTTGACCTCGAACGACACTTGCTCATCGCCCACGCGCAGGCAGAACAGGCTGCCCACGGTGCATTGGTCGCCGCCTTCGCTGATGCTGAGCACCGGGTGGCCGATCAATGAGGTGAACAGGCGGCTGCGTTCATCGGCGGTGAGTTTGCCGATGTAAATGGCGTCGCAGGCACTGACGATATCGGGATTATCGGCCAGCAGGCGCTGCACCACCACCGGGCGGCCAGTGGCCTGGGTGGTGCCTTTGACAAGGTCGTCGGTGTATTGGGTGGGGCCGACGATGCACAAGCGCAGTTGTGCAGGCTCCACCGGCCAACGGGCATAACTGAGGATGCCGAGTACCACTTGGGTGACCGCCTGGGCGCGGTGATCCGCCAGGCTGGGCGTCTGCGCAAATACACGCGGGGCGAGCAGGCATAGCACCGCCACCAGTAACATGCGTCTCCAGCTCAAACTGCGCTCTGTGGGCGAGACAGCCACGTTCATGCAGCAATTCTCTCAAATATTTTACAGGGTGATGCCGCAACGATAGCACAGCGGCGGAAAACCCCACGAACTGGGGGTTTATCAAAGCCCGCTATATTTTCAGAAAAATCAGACAACTAAACCAGAAATATTTAATGACCAATCAGTCAGTTTTATCGAGGGCGGCATCCAACTCCAGCATCAACCCGCTCAGGCGTTTGACCTTGCGCCGCACCGCTTCTTCAAACACCCCGCCTCGCGGTTCGATCAAACTGAACCAGCGTTTGGCGCGGGTGATGCCGGTGTAGATCAGCTCTTTGGTCAGCACCGGGTTCAGCGCATCTGGCAGGATCAGCGCCGTGTGAGTGAATTCGGAGCCCTGGGATTTGTGCACGGTCATGGCGTACACGGTTTCCACATCATTCAGACGGCTGGGCAGTACAAAACGCACCCCACCCTGGCCATCGTTGCGTGGGAAAGCCACACGCAGCACCTGTGGGCCGCCGTCGCTTTCGGGCAGTTTGAGGGCGATGCCGATGTCGCCGTTCATCAAGCCCAGGCCGTAGTCGTTGCGCGTCATCAATACCGGGCGGCCTTCGTACCATTGGTCATCGCCTTCGATCAGCCGCACTTTGCGCAAGGCGGCGGTGATGCGCTGGTTTAAACCTTCCACGCCCCATGGGCCTTTGCGCACGGCGCAGAGCAGTTGGAAGGCGTCGAAGGCTTGCAATAGTTGTTGCGCCCAGTGGGTCCAGGCGGCGTCTTCGCGCGCTGTGTCGAGGGCCGGGCGCGCGCTGTGCAGCAGGTTGAGGTAATAGCGATAACCCTGGGCGTCGTCGCCCTGCCCGTCCAGCACCAGGCGCTCAAGCGCGTGATCGTGTTCGCCCTTGAGGCTGAGGCAGAACAGGTCGTTATGGCTGCGCGCGGCAAGCAGTCTGCGCGCCTCTTCGGCATTTTGCTGGTTAACCCAACGCGCCAGTTGGCCGATGCCACTGCCTTCGCCGAAGCGTCGCGAATAGCGCAGCATGACCACTTGCTGGGCGAGCGGATGACTGCCATCGAGATCTTCCTGCAGGCCGCTGGCACTGAGGTCTTCGCCGCTGACCGCTTGCAGCCATTGGCGCGTGTCGGGGCTGTACCAGCCGGCTTCGGCATCACGGCATAAGTCGCCGAGCACGGCGCCGGCTTCGACCGAAGCGAGTTGGTCTTTGTCCCCGAGCAATACCAGGCGTGCGTGGGGCGGCAACGCGTCCAGCAGGTTGGCCATCATTTCCAGGTCGATCATCGAGGCTTCGTCCACCACCAGCACATCCAATGGCAACGGGTTGCCGAGGTGATGCCGAAAATGTCGCGTGCCGGGGCGGCTGCCAAGCAGGCGGTGAACCGTGGTGACCTGGGTGGGGATTTTTTCCCGCACGCTGTCCGGCACATTCAGCGACAACACTTGCTGGCTGATGGATTCGGTGAGGCGTGCGGCGGCTTTGCCCGTGGGCGCGGCGAGGCGGATGCGCAATGGGCTGTTGGCCTCTACCGCCGGGGCCTGCAGCAGCGCGAGCAAGCGCACTACAGTGGTGGTTTTACCCGTGCCGGGGCCGCCGGTAACGATGCTGAAGGCACCGCGTGTGGCCAGGGCGCAGGCAAGTTTTTGCCAGTCGATCACGCCGTCCGGCGGCGCTTGATCGAACAAGGTGTTCAGGCGTTGCGGCAAATCAGTGGCGACGGTTTCCAGGGTGGCCAGGCGCAGGCGTAATGCCATGTCGATGCGCCGTTCGTAGGTCCAGTAGCGGCGCAAATACAGGCGTTTGCCGGACAGCACCAGCGGGCGGCTTTGGGCCGATTCAGTGCCATCAACAGCCAGCGCGACCAAGTGGCTGGCGGCCAGCGCCTGGCACCAGTGGGCGCCATCAAGGCCGTCGAGCAATTGCGAGGGCAGCAACATGGCGCCGGTTTGCAGGTCGCCTTCGGGGGGCAATGACAGGGCAAAGTCTGGCGCTTTAAGGGTTTCGAACAAGTCCAGGCAGACGTGGCCATGGCCCAATTGGTGGCTGGTCAATGCGGCGGCCAGCAATACCAGTGGGTCGGCCTGCGGGTCGAGTTCGTGGAGGAAACCGACGAAGGCTTTGTCCAATGCGCGCAGCCAGCCACGCTCAACCCAGCGTTCCAACAACTGCAACAGGTCGGCGGCGCGACTGAGTGGCATCAGGTCCTCAAGCGGTAAGGGCGACAGGCTCATAGCAGCACTCCTTGTTCCCAGGCGGGCTCAACCTTGGGCGGTATGGGTTTGCCCTGGAACAACAGGTCCAAGCCTTCGATCAGCTCCCGTGGCGGCCGGGTGAAATACGCGCCCTGGCTGGTGGCCTGGGTGCCCCGCAGGAACAGGTACAGCGCACCGCCAACATGGCGGTCGTAGTCGTAATCCGGCAGGCGCGCCTTCAGCTGGCGGTGCAGGGCCAGCAGGTAAAGTACGTATTGCAGGTCGTACCGATGCTCGAGGATCGACTGTTCCATGGCGTCCTGCGTGTAGGCCGAATTGTCAGGGCCGAGCCAGTTGGATTTGTAGTCGGCCACGTAATAACGGCCGTCGTGTTCGAACGTCAGGTCGATAAAACCCTTGAACATACCGTTGAGCAGCACCGGTTCGGCGGCCACTCGGGACACGCCGTTGTGGGTGTGCTGGCACACTAGCTTGTCGAGGGCCAGCACGTCGACTTTGTGGCTGGCGAACCAGAACTCCATTTCGATCTGGTAGTGCTGCAGGCTGCTGAGGGCGACTAGATCGTTATCTACCGGCAGCGGCGTTTGCAGCAAATGGCCGAGCCAGCCGCTGAGGGTGACGATCCAGCCTTCCCAGTTGCGCCGATTACAGCGGGCGCCCACGGCTTTTTCGATGGCCTCGGGCGTCACGTTGAAGCCTTCCTCGCCCGCCCATTCCAACAGACCATGGAGAAAGGTGCCGGGGTTAGGGCCACGTGGGAAACGGTGAATGTCGCCGCCAGACGCTGCCACTTCACGCGGTGCGTCGGGGTCGAGGCGTTCGTCGTCGAACAGCTTCTGGGCTTGTGGGCTTTCTGGTGCTTCTAGATTAGCGGCGCTCATGCTGTCGCCAATTCTTAGCGCACTGTAAGAAGCGATCCACCAGTTTTCAGCGGCTTTGCGCGCGGGCAGTAACGGTGCCAGCAAGGTAGCCTCGTTACGCGGCGGGTGGAACAGGCTGTATTGCGCGTCGGGCACGTGGGTGTAGTGGATGGCAGCGCAGCCCTCCTGCAAGTCCAGCAGCCAGCGCGCCAGACCAGCGGATTCGCCCAACGAGGCACCGCCACCGAGCAGATAACCCAGCGCGGACAGGTGCAAGACCGAGCTGCTGTTATTGCCACGTTTGAGGTCGGCAATGCCCAACCAGCACGCGTGTTTGGCACGCGTGAGGGCGACGTAGAACAACCGCAGGTCTTCGGCCAGGCGCTCGTCGTCGGCTTGGGTAATCAACTCGGCGGTCGGCCGCAGGCTGACTTGGGATTTGCCCTGTTCGTCGTGGTAATGCAGCGGCAAACGGCTGCCATCCACCGGCTTGACCGAGCAGATAAACGGCAGGAAGACCAGGTCGTATTCCAGGCCCTTGGATTTGTGGATGGTCACCACCTTGACCAGTTGTTCGTCGCTTTCCAGGCGCAGAATCTGTTCTTCACCGGCCTGGCCCGACAGTGCCAGGTGTTCGGCCAGGTGGCGAATCAATGCTTGCTCGCCATCCAGCTCTGACGCGGCCTGTTGCAGCAGTTCGCTCAGGTGCAACAGGTTGGTCAATACGCGTTCGCCGTCACTGCGGGCGATCAGGGTTTGCGGCAGTTTGAAATCATGCAGCAGGCGTCGCAGCATCGGCAGCACGCCTTGGGTACGCCAGATCGCGCGATAACCACGGAACTGCATCACGCGGGTTTCCCACGCCAGTTCGTCCTGGTTCAGACGCTCCAGTTCCGCCAGTGACAGGTTCAGGGTGACGCAGGCCAGGGCGGCGCGCAGTGGGCGCTCGACGTCCGGCTCGGCGCAGGCCTTGAGCCAGGCCAGCAGGTCGTGGGCTTCCTGGGCGGCGAACACCGAATCCTTGTCAGACAGATAAACGCTGCGTACACCACGGGCGGCCAGTTCGGCGCGCACGGCTTGGGCTTCCTTGCCGTCGCGCACCAGGATGGCGATGTCTGACGGGAGTACGCCTTTTAAGCTGCCATCCGGTTGTAGGAAACCCGCGCGGCCCTGCTGCCCGCCATTGAGCAACTCAACAATTTGCGTAGCACAGGCCGCCGCCAGTTGTTGGCGATAGACCGCGTTGGAAATCGGCTGATCGGTGGGCAGGTGCCAGAGGTTCATCGCCGGCAAGGTTTGGCCATCGACCTGCAACTGCTCTTTGCGGCCTTGGGACAACACCGAGTGGAACGGCACCGGGTTGTCGCCATTTCGCTCACGGAACAGGAACGCGCCACGGCCGGTCTCGGCACGCTGGAACACATGGTTGACCGCCTCGACCATCGCGTGGCTGGAACGGAAGTTGGTGCCCAGGGTGTGATGGCGGCCGGTGGTGGCCTGGCGGGCGCGCAGGTAGGTGTAGATGTCGGCGCCACGGAAGGCGTAAATGGCCTGTTTGGGGTCGCCGATCAGGAACAGGCCACTGTCTAGGTGGTTTTCTTCGATGCGGTAGATGCTGTCGAAGATGCTGTATTGCACCGGGTCGGTGTCCTGGAATTCGTCGATCAGGGCGACCGGGAATTGCTCACGGATCACATTGGCCAGGCGCTCGCCGCCGTCGGCTTGCAGGGCGGCGTTGAGGCGGATGAGCATGTCGTCGAAGCCCATTTCGGCGCGGCGGCGTTTTTCTTCTTCGAAGCGTTTACCGACCCAACCGGCGGCGTGTTGCAACACGGCGGCATCGGGGGTTGGCAGCGCGTCGAGGCTGGCCTTGAGGCTGGTCATGGCGTCGATGCCAGGGTGACGCGGCGGCTCGCCCTTCCAGGCTTCGGCCATGCCATCGGGCGTGAGGCGGGTGAAGCCGGTGCCGATGTCGAGTTGTTCGAGGGTTTCGTCAGCGGCCCAGGCGCTGATCTTTTCGAACCAGGGTTCGAAGTAACGCGCCTGCATCTTGCGGCCGTCGACGGCTTTGGCGGCGACGGCTTGCAGGCAGATATCGCGCAGCTCGATGGCCCATTGTTGCCAGGGCGCCTTGAGCGCGACCAGCGCTTGGCGGCGTTCTTGCAAGCAAGCGTTGATCAATTCGGCCGGCTCACGGGTTTCATCGGTGGGCCGTTCGCTGCCGAACAGCGCGCGCACGCGTGGCATCAGCGCGGCGGGGCCGCTCCAGTTTTTGCGCACCCAGTTGAGCGCATCATCGTGCATTGGGTAGCAGAACAGCCGCCAGTAATCGCGCAGCACTTCGCCGAGCAGGTCGCTGTGGTCGGTTTCCAGGGTTTGGGTGAACAGGCTGCCGCTGTCGAACGCGTGTTCGCGCAGCATGCGCTGGCACCAACTGTGGATGGTCGAGACGGCAGCTTCGTCCATCCATTGGGCGGCGATGTCCAGGCGGTTGGCACAGGCAGGCCATTGCTCGGGCAGGTATTGGTCACGCAGGTCGGCGATCAGGGCGTCCGGTTGCTCAATTTCGTCGCGGAAGAACCGCGCGGCTTCGGCGAGGCGGATGCGGATGCGTTCGCGCAGCTCTTTGGTGGCGGCGTCGGTGAAGGTCACCACCAGGATTTGCGGTGGCAGCAGTTCACGACCAAAGCCGGATTCTTCACCACCGTGGCCAAGCACCAGGCGCAGGTACAGGGCGGAAATGGTGAAGGTCTTGCCAGTGCCGGCGCTGGCTTCAATCAGCTGGCTGCCTTTGAGTGGGAAGGCCAGGGCCAAAGGTTTACTGATCATGCGCTGGCCTCCTCGCTGCTGAGTGACCGCCATGGGGCGTTGATCAAGGGCCGATACAGGGTCTCGGCCCAACCTTCGAATTCTTCGCTGGCGATGAGCGTGGTGTAATCCGGGAATTGGCGGGTGAGCGCCGGGGTTTCGCGGCGTTCGCCGTCGGTGGTCAGGCCGTCACCTTCGTAGGCTTTGCTGGCTGCCGCCTGGGCCTTGTCGGGGTCGGTTTGGCCGAGCCAGGCGAAGGCGGTTTTCACGGCGACGGGCAGTGGTTTGCGCATGCCGGTGTGCCAGGCCAGTAAAAGGTTGCCGAGTATTTCCTGGGCGACGGTTTTTTCCAGCGGGGCCAGCAGCAGGGTGTCGTCACTGGCGACCAGCCCGGTACTGAGTGGCAAGCCGCAGGCGCAGGCCACCACATGATTGACCCACGGGCGGATCAGTCGATGCCACTTGCGGGTCTTGATCGAGCCAATGCTGTTGGGGATGGTGGTGACGCTTAACAATCCGCCATCACTGCGCCGATGCAGACCACTGATCCAGCCTTCGAGTTCGATGCCTTGATGCTCAAAACTGATCGGTTCGGCGGCGGTTTGTGGCGTGGGCCAGAGCGCCAGTAGGTGTTGATAACGCTGCAATAGATCAGGCAATGGCTCGACCAATTCATTACGCAGGCATTCGCCGAAACCGACCATGGGCAGCAGGCCACTGCCTTGCAGGCGCAGGGCTTGGGCATTCAGGGCCTGGTCTATGTGATCGGGCTGGGCCAAGGCTGCATTGAGCAGGCTGTCGCTGAGGCTGTAGCGTTGCAAGGCATCGAGAACGAAAGGTTCTTCATCGGCCAGCGGGACTTCAGCGGCTTCGAAGAACACTTTCAGACGCTGGCTGAAGAAGTGTTTGACGGGGTTGCGCACAAAGTCTTGCAACTGACCGAGGCTCAGAGGTTCTTCCTGGTGGTGCTCTGCCAAGTGTTCTTCTGTAGCCGTGGCCACGGGTGCTTGATGGAGCAATTGCCATTCGCGGGCGTAGCTGAACAGCGCATCACCTTCGTGGAAATAGCGGGCGCTGAAGGGTTGGAGTGGGTGCTCCTGGGTCATGGCTTCCAGCAACGGTTCTTGTGTGTCTGCGTTATGCCAGCCGCTGGCGAGGTGGTCACGCAATTGGCCGATCAATACCGAGGCAGGGCGGTCGCTGTTGTCGCGGATGCTGCGGCCTACCCAGCTGATATAGAGCTGATCGCGGGCGGACAGCAGCGCTTCGAGCAGCAGGTAACGATCGTCTTCGCGGCGTGAACGGTCGCCGGGGCGGTAGTCGCTGCCCATCAGGTCGAAGTCCAACGGTGGCTGGGCTCGCGGGTAGTCGCCGTCGTTCATGCCGAGCAGGCAGACCAGTTTGAACGGGATGGCGCGCATGGGCATCAGGGTGCAAAAATTGACAGCCCCAGCAAGGAAGCGCTGGGACAGGCGGCCTTGGTCCAGGCCGGCGAGCCAGGCTTCGCGGACGACGGTAAGGGGTAACTCGTCCTGCAGGCCGACGGACTCGCAGGTTTCCAGCCAGTCTTCTCGCAGCTGTTCGAGTTGGCCGAGTAGATAGTCGTCGTGCTCGCTGCTGGGCAGGAAGAACAGCTGCATCAGGCGTTGCAGGCGCTCGCCCCATTCTGGGGGGCTTGCCGGTTGTGACAAGGCTTGATGGGCGTGGTTTAGCGCATCGAGCAAGGCGACCAGTGGGCCGATCAACGCGGCGTCCAGCCCGCCGATTTCATCGTAGGGCTCAATACCGTCACAGGCGATTCCAGTGCCCACGGCATAGCCCAGCAACATACGGCGCAGGCCGAATCGCCAGCTGTTTTGCTCAAGCTCCTGGGGGAGGCCGAGGCCGGCGCGCTGTTCGGCGTTGAGGCCCCAGCGAATGCCGGCGCCTTCGATCCAGCGGTGCAGCGTGGGCAGATCGCGCTCCTTGATGGCAAAACGTTCGCGCAAGGCGGGGACGTCGAGCAGGTCGAGGATTTCGCTGACGGGGAAGCGGCTATCTGGAAGTTTTAGCAGGTGTTCGACGGCGATCAGCAGCGGATCGCGGCCGCGTTGGCCTTGGTCGGTGAGGGTGAACGGGATGAAGCGTGGGTCGTTTCGCTCAAGCTGGCCGAAGACGGCGCGGATGTGCGGCGCGTAGCTGTCGACGTCGGGGACCATGACGATGATGTCACGCGGGCGCAGTGTGGGGTCGGCGCTGAAGCGTTGGAGCAATTGGTCATGGAGGATTTCCACTTCGCGTTGGGCGCTGTGGGCGACGTGGAAGCGGATGGAGCTGTCGTGATTTAGATCGACACCCGGCCACAGTTCGCGGGTTTCATTGAGTGGGCGCAGTTCGAGGATGTCGTCCTGCAATTGGTTGAGCAACGTGGTGGGTTCGTTGTCGCTGAACAGGTCGATGCGGCCATCACGGAAGGCGGCGCGGTAGCTGTTGGGGTCGTCGTAGCTGTCCAGCAGGCTAATGTAGTCGCGGCCCTGTTTGCCCCAAGCGGCCAGCAACGGGTGCGCATGTTGGTGCAGGGTTTGCGGGTCGATGGTGACTGGCATGCCGGCTTTGCGCGCCTGGCGTTTGTACTCGTTACGCAGCAGGTCTTTGTCGGCGACGATGTCGGACCAGTGGTGGCGGCAAGGGTTGTGTACGCACAGCAGGACTTGGCTGAAGCGTGCCAGGCCGGCGAGTGCTTCCAGCGCTTGGGCGGGCAAGGATGAAATGCCGAAAACGATGACTCGGGACGGCAGCCCCTGAGGGGCTTTTTCGAGGGTGTTGATCCGCTCGATAAAACGCTGGTGAACACCGGCACGGCTTTCGGCCATGCCCTCTTCGCCAACGTCCAATAGCAGTGCACGCCATAGTTCGGCCTGCCAACAATTTGCCGGGTTCAGGGGCTTTGCTTCGCCTCGGCCATTGCGCAGTTGATGGCGACCGGCGGCCCAATCTTCCAGCCAGTCGGCGCGGTAGACCTGGTATTGGTCGAACAAGTCGGCCAGGCGTTCGGCCAGTTGATAGCGTTTGCGCAGGTCGGTGTCGTCGGTGAGAAAGCGCTGCAGGGGCTCGAAGTGCGGTTGATCGATGAGCTCCGGGAGCAAGCGCATCAAGCGCCAGGTCAGCGGGGCCTTATCGAGCAGGGATTTGGGCGGGATTTCATCCTTCCCCAAGACCATGCGATAGAGCTGCCACATGAAGCTGCCGGGGAGTTGCACGTCGATAGCAGCAGCGATGCCACAGCCGCCCATATCATCTTCTTCCGGATCCTCTGCCAAGGCCAACTTGAGCCATTGGGCAATGCCGTTGCTCTGGACCAAGGCAATTTCGTTTTCCAGAGGAGCCAGGGGATAACGGCGCATCCAGCTGACTACCAGACTGCGCAGTTCGTCCAGGCGGTTGCCGTGAACCACCATGAATCCAGCGCTGAGGGACGTCGCATCCGGCATAACGGCTTCCTTGGGAAAAGCAAAATCGAGGCATGGACTTTAGCATTGAAGGCGGTGGCAGGCTGCAACAGGGAAACGCTTGATACATTGCGTGCCCATACTTTTCGACCGCCCAAAACAAAACCCCTGATTGCGTTAGCAATCAGGGGTTTTGGAATTTAATCTTGACGATGACCTACTCTCACATGGGGAAACCCCACACTACCATCGGCGATGCATCGTTTCACTAC
>NZ_LJSB01000215.1:0-557 GCF_002742565.1 Pseudomonas sp. 2995-3
ATTTTTTGCCCTGTGTTCCAGTCCAGGCACCGCACAACCTGTGGGAGCCAGGCTTGCCCGCGATGGCGGTGTATCAGATGGCCCATTCTCAGCTGACCCACCGCTATCGCAGGCAAGCCAGCTCCCACATTTTTTGCCCTGTGTTCCAGTCCAGGCACCGCACAACCTGTGGGAGCCAGGCTTGCCCGCGATGGCGGTGTATCAGATGGCCCATTCTCAGCTGACCCACCGCTATCGCAGGCAAGCCAGCTCCCACATTTTTTGCCCTGTGTTCCAGTCCAGGCACCGCACAACCTGTGGGAGCCAGGCTTGCCCGCGATGGCGGTGTATCAGATGGCCCATTCTCAGCTGACCCACCGCTATCGCAGGCAAGCCAGCTCCCACATTTTTTGCCCTGTGTTCCAGTCCAGGCACCGCACAACCTGTGGGAGCCAGGCTTGCCCGCGATGGCGGTGTATCAGATGGCCCATTCTCAGCTGACCCACCGCTATCGCAGGCAAGCCAGCTCCCACATTTTTTGCCCTGTGTTCCAGTCCAGGCACCGCACAACCTGTGGG
>NZ_LJSB01000216.1:0-335 GCF_002742565.1 Pseudomonas sp. 2995-3
GATATATTAATTGTTGAAGGTATCAATGTGCTTCAACCTCCAAAAGTTTCAGAGGGAAAACAAGTGGATCAATTAGCAGTATCTTATTTCTTTGACTTCTCTTTATACGTGGATGCTGCGGAAAAAAATATATTCCATTGGTACGTAGAGAGATTTAAGATTTTAAAGGACACGGCTTTCCGCCATCAAGACTCTTATTTTAAAAAATATGCAGGCGTTGATGACCAAGAAGCTTTCGATATAGCAAAGGGAATTTGGGATAGAATTAATAAGGTGAATTTATATGAAAACATTTTGCCAACTCGTTATCGCGCAGACTTGATTTTATATAAGGG
>NZ_LJSB01000217.1:0-332 GCF_002742565.1 Pseudomonas sp. 2995-3
GTAAAGTATTTACATGGTGGTATGAGTTTTGAAGTTTATTTGAATAAAAGGGTAGAAAGATTTTTTATTCCTACATTCGGTGAACACAATGTAATAAATGCATTATTTGCAGTTGCAATAGCTAGAAAATTAAATTTCTCTCCACAAGAAATAAGAAGAGGTTTAAAAAACTTTAAGCCTCCAAGTCGTAGATTAAGAGTTGTTAATTTACCAGGGAATTCTCAATTAATAGATGATACTTTTAACGCTAATCCGCAATCAGTAAAAGCTGCAACCGATGTACTTGTTAACCTAGGTAAAAGAAAGCAAAAAATAGCTGTATTGGGAAGTAT